>JAHFCF010000007.1 GCA_023249645.1 Elusimicrobiota bacterium | reverse complement strand
CCTCAGCTTCTCAAAGAACCCTCGGGCTTCTTCCTGATCCTTGGCCCGGATGATGTGCTTGAGGAATTCCAGCCGGCGGGTGATCTTCTCCAGCTCGGCGATGGAATAGGGGTTGAAGAGGATCTCGGCAAGCAGGCTGTCGTCCTCTGAGAGAAGATGTCGGGCGATGTCCATGTGCCTCTTAAAAGTCGTCCCAGGAACGGCCTTGCTGTCCACGCAGGCGGCGAAGATCATGGAGGAGACGAAGGGCGTGGCTAGAGAGTAGGCCATCATGCGGTCGTGCTCCTCGAAAGTGTACTCGAAGATGCGGCAGCCGCGCTGTTGGAAGAACTGGCTGAAGAATTCCTTCCCCTCCTCGCAGGACTCGGCGATGATGACGGCATTCTCTTCCTTGATCTTCTGCATGTCGGCAAAGGTGGGTCCGAACATGGGATGGGCCGAGACGAACTTGAATCCGGACGAGGCGTAACAGTCGGCGATCTTCCCCTTGATGGACGCCATGTCGCAGATCACGGCGCTTTTAGGGAGGTATGGGGCTGCCTCTTGAAAAACCGCCACCGTGTTCTTAAGGCTGACGACATTGATGAGAAAATCTGGTTTAAAAATCTCTATCTCAGACAACGCGGACAAGACCCGGACCGCATGGGGAAGGCGCCCAAGCGGGGCCGCTTGCTTGTCATACACAGCGACCTGATGCTCCGCCAGGAGCTCCTGGGCAAGCCAGGAACCCATGTGCCCGGCGCCCAGAATGGCGATCCTCAAATCTTGGCTCCTTTGTAGCAGCCCAGGAATTTAAAATTGTTCGAGTTCTTCTCCAGGACGTCCAGCACGCGCTTCACCTTCGCGTCCTTGTCGGAACCCTCGAAATCGACGAAGAAAGCGTAGCGGTCGGGATTCTTGCGCAAGGGGCGCGATTCGATGCGGGTCATGTTGATGCCTTCCTCGTTGAGCACCTGAAGCGCCGAGAAAAGTCCGCCCGGCCGGTGCGTCACGGAGAAGATGACCGAGCATTTGTCCCCCTTTTCCCTGCTCGGCTCCTTGCCGAGGACCAGGAAACGGGTCGTGTTCGAATCATGATCCTCGATGTTCTCCTTGATGACCTGAAGCTCGTAGAGTTCGGCGCACAGGGCGCTTGCGATGATGGCCGTGGCGCTGGGACGCTGCTCCCGAAGCATGATGGCGGCTCCGGCCGTGTCGTAATAGGGGCGCGGCTCGAGCTTGTGGCGCACGATGAAGCCCCGGCACTGGGCGAGGGCCTGGGGATGCGAATAGACCAGCCGCAGGTCGCGGTAATCCTGCTCCGGCAGGGCCAAGAGGCAGTGGTGGATGGGGATGCGGGCCTCGCCCACGATCTTGAGGTCCGTTTCCACGAGGAGATCGTTCACCTCCGTCACCGCGCCTTCCAGGGAGTTTTCCACGGGGACGATGCCAAAATCGAGCTGGCCCGAGGAAACCTCCGCGAAGACCTCGCGAAAATCCTCGCAGGGGATAGGGACGAGGTCGAATCCGTAGGCCTGGGCAGCCACCTCGCTGTAGGCGCCGTGCTCTCCCTGGAAGCCGACCAGTTGGAGAGGCTTGCCCTGAACCTCCCGGCTCCTTTCCATGATCGTCTTATAAACTTTCTCCATGAGATCCGGGCCGCACAAGGGGCTGGCGTATCCCCGGACATGCTGGAGCACTTCCTCTTCCCTTTGCGGCTCCGCGATGCTCCCCTTGAGCCGCTTGAGCCGCAGGGCGTATTCGATCCTCCGGTTGAAAAGCCGGACCACCTCGCAATCGAGGGCGTCGATGGATCTCCGTATTCCTTTCAGGTCCATGCTCTTACCTCAATATCCGCGGGATCTTCTGCCCGGCCAGCATCAAGTCCGCCAGCACCACCGCGCAGGCCGCCTCGAGGATCACCGGCACCCGGAGCGCCAGGCAGACATCGTGGCGTCCCTTGACCGAAAGGGCCCTCGTCTTGCCTGTCTTGAGATCGATGGTCTTCTGGCGCAAGGCGATGCTGGCCGCGGGCCTGACAGCCACGGTGAATACCAGGTCATTGCCGTTGGTGATCCCGCCGTTGATGCCGCCGGCATTGTTCGTCTGCGTCCGTCCTTTGAGCGAGAGGATTCTATCATTATAGCCGCTCCCCCTCATTTGGGCCGCCTCAAAGCCGGCGCCGAAGCCGATGGCCTTGATGCCGGGGATGGAGAAGACCGCATGGCTGAGGAGCGATTCCGCGGAATCAAAGAACGGCTCGCCCAAACCGACCGGCAGGCCGCTGGCCCGGCACTCGACCAAGCCTCCGATGGAGTCCTGGGCCTGCGCGGAGGACTGGATGGCCTTGCCGATGTCCGAGGAGCCTCCTGCCTCGATGAGACGAGCCTCCACCTTCACGGCAGGCATCAGCTTCTTCGCGATGACCCCGGCCGCCGTCAACCCCAGCGTCAGCCTTCCGGAGAAAGGACCGCCGCCCCTGTAGTCATTGAATCCGCCCTGCTTATGATGGGCGACGAAGTCTGCGTGCCCCGGCCTCGGCGTGTCCTTGATGGCTTCATAGGCCTGGGAATCCGCCTCCTGGTTGGCGAAGGTGATGAGCAGAGGAGCTCCCGTGGTTCTGCCTTTAAAGATTCCTGAAGCGAGGTTCGGGATGTCATCCTCACGCCGCGCCGTCGTCCCCGCCTTGCCGCCCTTTCTCCTCTCCAGATCCTTCAGAAAATCATCCGCGCTCAGGGCCAGGCCCGCCGGACAGCCGTCGATCAAGACCCCCACGCAGGAGCCGTGGGATTCGCCGAAGAGGCTCGCTTTAAAAAGCCTGCCGAATGTGTTCATGGTCACTCCTTCACGGCCTCAAGATGGGTGAAGAAATCAGGATAGGATTTGGAAACGGCCTGCCAACCCGCGATACAGACCTTGTCCGAGGCGATCAGTCCGGCCGTGGCGCAGGCCATGGCGATGCGGTGGTCCTGGTGGGAGTCCACGGTCCCTCCCTGCACATCCCCACCGGCGATCGCCATGTTCGTGCCGACGACCGTGATGTCCACGCCCAGCTTGCCGAACTCGGAGATCAGCGCCTTGCTCCGGTCGCTTTCCTTGTGGACGAGGCGCTCGGCCCCGGAGATGACGCTGGTCCCGTGGCAGGCGCTCGCCAGCGCCGCCAAAGGCGCAAAGAGGTCGGGACATGAGGAGGCATCAAAGCGAAAAGGCTTCAGCTCCTTTCGTTCGACCGTGACGCCATGGATATCGACGGACACGGAGGCGCCCGCCTGCTCCAGGGCCTGCAGCACCGCCCGGTCGGCCTGCAGGGAATCGGCATCGAGACCCTGGACGCATACGCGTCCGGCCAACGCGCCCGCCACCAGAAGGAAGGCCGCTCCCGACCAATCGCCTTCCACGGCGTGGGCATGGGGCCGGTAGGACTGCCGGCCGGGGATGAAGATCCTCTCCAAACCCTCGTCATGGCTGAACCGGATGCCGAAATCCTTCAAGAGCCCCAGGGTCATGCGCACATAGGGCGAGCTCCGCAGAGACCGCACGGAGATGTCGGAATCCTCCTCAGCGAGCGGCAGGGCCATGAGCAGGCCGCTGAGAAACTGCGAGGTGAGCGAGGCCTCGGTGACGATCCGCCCTCCCCGCAAGGGACCCTGGACGCGGACTGGCGCCAAGCCCTCCGCAGTCTGGCAGGAGACCCCGAGGCGCTGCAGGTCCTCCAGCATGGCCATGGGCCGCGCTTTGAGCGACCCCGATGCTTTGAGAACAACCCCCCGCTCGCTGAGCGCCGCGATCGGGGCGAAGAGGCGCATGCAGAGTCCGGACTCCCGGCAGTCGAGCGCGGCGCGGGCCGGCTTCAACCGGCTCCTGCCTGTGCCGTGCACGACGAGAGACCGCCCGTCGTCCTGGACCACGGCTCCCAGGGTTTTCGCGATCCCGACGGCCGCGAGAGCGTCGTCGCACGGCGAGAAGTAGCGGATCTGCGAGACCCCGTCGGCGAGCAGGCCGGCCGCCACGGCGCGCACCGTCATGCTCTTGGACGCGGGCGCCTGCACCGTCCCGTTAATCGTGGAGGGGGTCACGCACTTCACTGAGGACCTCTCTGAGCTCCGAAAATCGCACCGGCATCGTCACCGACTTCCCGATGCGTTCCAGCAGGACGAAATGGATGATCCCGTTCTCTCGCTTCTTGTCTTTGGCCAGCGCGTCCATCAAGGCATCGACGCGCACCGGCATCGCCACGGGAAGTCCGAAAGCGCGCAGGAGCCGCTCGATCCTATGGGACTCCGCTGCGCTGAGCAGCCGCTTCGCCACGGAAAGACGGGAGGCAACGGCCATCCCGATGCTCACCGCCTGGCCGTGCGCCAAGCAAGCGCTCTTCTCCAGGGCATGGCCGATCGTGTGGCCGAAATTGAGCTTGCGCCGCTCGCCCTTCTCCCTTTCATCCCTTTGGACGATGCCGCTCTTCAAGACGATCGAGTCCCCAACGATGCGCTGCAGCGCCTCCGGGGCGAAGGCGAAGGCTTTCTCAGTATTCTTCTCCAGATAGGCGAACAAACGGGCGTCTCCCATGGCCCCATGCTTGATGGCCTCGGCAAAGCCGTTCTTTCGCTCGTCTTCAGGCAGGGTCTTCAGGACACTGAAATCGCAGAGCACGAAAGAGGGTTGGGTGAAAGTCCCCACGAGATTCTTGTAGCCTTTGAAATTGACGCCGTTCTTTCCCCCCACGCTGGCGTCGACCTGGGCCAGCAGCGTGGTGGGGACGGATCCGAAGGGAAGGCCCCTCATGAAAGTAGAGGCGGCGAAACCGGCCACATCGCAGACGATGCCTCCGCCGATGGCGACGATGCAGCTCGACCGGTCGATCTCGTGCTTCAGAAACTCTTCGTAGAGGGCCTCGACCGTGGCCAGCGTCTTGGACGACTCGCCTCGCCCGATCTCGATCACCGGCCAGGCGGGGAAGTTTCGGCCATGGAGCCGTCGGACCTCGCGGTCCGTCACGATCAGATTCTTCTTCGCCGGAGATAAGGATGCCAACCGGCCGATCGAGTCGTCGATGAAAAGCCGCTTCACGGACGATCCGTCATGAATCGATGCAGGTCCCGCACCTTTTTCGCGACAGCCGCGAAGTCTTCGGGGGAGAGGGTCTGGTCCTTGTCGCACATCGCCTGGCAGGGATCGACCTGCACTTCGATGATCAGCCCGTCCGCGCCGGCGGCGACCGCCGCCAAGCACAGGGCGGGGATCAGCGAGGCCTTGCCCGTGGCGTGAGACGGGTCGATGACGATGGGGAGGTGGCTCAACTCCTTGATGGCGGGCACGGCGCTCAAGTCCAGCGTGTTCCTCGTGTACTTCTCAAAGGTGCGGATGCCCCGCTCGCACAAGATGACATGGGGGTTGCCTTCGCTCAGGACATATTCGGCGCAATTGAGCCATTCCTCGATGGTGGAGTTCATGCCGCGCTTCAAGAGGACCGGCTTGCGCGACTTGCCCGCCTCTTTCAGGAGCGAGAAATTCTGCATGTTGCGCGCCCCGATCTGGAGCACGTCGGCGTATTCGCTGACCCAGAAGACGTCGCGTGCGTCGACGACCTCGGTCACGATCGGCAGGCCGGTCTCGGCCTTCGCTTTTTTCAGGATCTGAAGGCCTTTGAGGCCGAGCCCCTGGAAGGCGTAGGGCGAGCTGCGGGGTTTGAAGGCCCCACCCCGCAGGGCGTCGGCGCCCGCCTTTTTCACAGCGATGGCGGTTTCAATGGTCTGCTTCTCCGTCTCCACGGTGCACGGACCAGCGACGAGGACGAAGCCCTCCCCGAACCGGACGCCCTCCACGGGGACGACCGTGTTCTCCTTGCCTTGCCGCGCCGCCAGCTTGAGATCTTTCATCGTCCTTCTCTCTTCTACAAGCTTACCATAATCAAGATTTCCGGCCTACTTCTCAAGATTTTCTGCCGACTGTGTCCGGACACAGTCGGCAGGCGATGCGCTCGGCAATCGCTCCCGGACGGCCAGAAGAAGAACGAATCCGCAAATTGGAGCACCCCAAGTACAAGAACCGCCTCGCATCCAGAAGACGCCTCATGGAATGAAGTGGTCTTTTGGCTAGAAGAGGCCTGACAGAGATGCCTCGCCCTTGAACACGCTGCAAAGCGGACTTGACCGAGACTTGCAGATAAACCACGATCCCCGTCCGCTTCATGATGGCTCGATTGGACGCGTCCAGGACAGCCCCACCGCCCGTGGCGATCACCCTCCTGGTTCCTCGAAAAGATGCAGCTATCGCTTTTCGCTCCAACCGGCGGAAGGCCATCTCTCCGGACTCAGCGAAGATCCTCCGGACGGTCCGCCCATGCGCTTTTTCAATGGAGCGGTCGATGTCGATGAACTCCCAGCCCAGGCGGCGGGCAAGCACCCGCCCGACGGCGGATTTGCCGCTGCCCATCATGCCGACCAGATAGATGATCTTCAATCACTTCGCCGGCACGGACCGGTTTCCCATCAGGGAGCCATCCTGCATCTTCCAGAACACCGGCTGGTTCAAAAGCGCGCGGCTGTAAAGCTCGTCGCCCGCGTCCGTGAGCAGGCCCTTGTCCTTGTCGAAGAGGGCGCGGCCCTGCCTGTCGGTCAGGCCGTAGGCCCACTTGGTCTCGATCTCCTTGGACGCGAAATAGTCCAAGGCCTCCTGCGTCCTCAAGCGCAGATACTGCTCGAAGCCCCGGCGGGTGAGCCGGCTGCGGATCGGCGCGGAACCGCTCGGCCGGTCCCGGAGGACCAACCCCTGGGAGTTCGCCACGCGCCTGCGCACGAACTCCGCCGCGCCCTGGGCCTCGGCCCGGCGGATGCGCTCCAAAAGCACCTGGTCTTGAGAGCCCCAGGAATTGCGATCCATCGCGACCAGCCCCCGCTGCCACATCTCGGCCAGGATCGCGCGCCGCTCATCGACCGCCGGCCGGGCCAGACTCTTCACCGGGGCCCGATGGGAATCCTCGTCCACGGCTCCCAAAAAACCGGCCAGCAAGAGAATCAGTCCCAGGAACGCATTCACAAGTGGATCCCGTGGCAGAAGAGCCAGGCTTGGCCTGCCGCGAGGACCTTGCGCCAGGCCGGCAGACGATAGCGCCCAAAGAGCACACGAAAGCCGTTCTCCTTCATATGATCGAGCAATCCCTCATAGACATGGGCCATGATCTCGGCCGGCAGCAGGGCCGGCCGATCCCGGAAGTCCACCAGGTTGCGCGCCCGGCGATAATAGGTCTTCGCCCGGCCGTAGAGGATGTCCATGAGCCGTTCGAACGCCTCGTTGTGCTCGCGCAGAAGCAGGGAACGCTCCGAATAACCCGCCTGCTTCATGTCCTCGGCCGGGATGTAGACGCGGCCGCGCTCCAAGTCCTCGCCCACATCCCGGATGATGTTGGTCAATTGGAAGGCATAGCCGAAGAGCTTGGCGAATTCGCCGGCCTTTTCAGGAGAGGTGGCTTGGCAGCCGAAGATGCGCACGCAGAGCGCTCCCACGGAAGAGGCGACTGCGGCCATGTAGCTCTCCAGCTCCTCGACGGTCTGATAACGGCGGCCTTCCAGGTCCATGGAACAGCCGCGGATCATCTCCAGGAAGGGCTCCTGCGGAAGCTGGAATCGCCTGATATGCGGCAGAAGTCCCGCGGCCGTGGAATGCGTGGGCGTGCCGTCGAAGAGGCGCGTGATCTCCGCGCGCCAGAACTCCAGCATGCGGCTGGCCTCTTCCTGGGAGAGCCTGCCCGAATCGGCGATGTCGTCGATCGATCGGCAATAGGCATAGACCGCGGAAAGCGCCTCGCGCTTGTCTTTCGGCAGGAAGAGGAACGCCAGGAAGAAGTTGGAACTGCGCTCGCCCGGGCGGTTCACGGCTTCAAGACCGTCCTGACGATGAGCGGCAGCCAGTCCCAGCCCTTGAGCACGGGCCTGTGCGTCAGCGTGTCAAAGCCGTTCTTGCGGATCTGGCGCAGGGTCTCGCGGCCGCCGTACCAGCTCACGCACACGGCCCAGCGCAGGGGCCGGCGCAGATGATTCAAGAGAGGACGGGCCTCCTCGAAAAAGGCGCGGCTGCGGTTGACCTCGAACTTCATGAGCTCCATGAACTTCTCGTTGCACACGCCCATGCGCAGGTCCGCCTCTCCGTAGGCATAAGCCTTGAAGTCCTCCTCCGGGATATAGATGCGGTCCTCTTGGAGATCGACGGAGAGGTCCCTCCAGAGCCGGGCGAGTTTGAGACCCGTACAAAGAGAATCCATGGGACGGAAGACCGATTCGGCTCGGTAGCCGTGCATCATGAGCACCAGCCGGCCGAAGGGAGCGGCGCTGCGGCGGCAGAAATCCGAAAGCTCCGAGAAAGTGGCGTAGCGCTTCTGCCGGACATCTTGGAGCGCGGCCCCGATGATATCCTCGAACAACTCCGGCGGAAGATGAAGCTCCGCTTGCATGCTCCCCAAAGCTAAGAAGACCGGGTGGCGCGTGTCGCCCTTCGCCAGCCGCAGGCGCCAATCCTCCAGCCGAGCCTCGCGCTCTCCCTCGAACTCCGGCGCGCGCGCAAAAGCCTGAGCGAGAAGGGCGAAAGCCGAGACGACGTTCACAGGGGGGCGCAATCGCCTGGGCAGGAGGGGCAGGGCCGCGGGGAACTCGGAGGACAACCCCCGGCAAAGATCCGCGCAGAACGCCTGGGCCGAAGAGAGCTCCGACGCGTCCGTGACCACGGCGTCGGCCTCGGCGCGCAGGCTCATTTTTTCCCTATCCCGATGCGCGTGCGTGGATCGGATTTCAAGGTGGGCAGGGCCCGATGAACAGCATCGCTCCATTCGAACTCGAAGCTCCCGCAGCGGACCTTGTCTCCCGACCGGATGCCGGCGCGCCTCAAGGCCCGGTCCACGCCGATGCGCTTCAAGGACCCCTGGAAGCGATGGACCGCCTCCGGCAGCGTCGCCTCCAGCATGGCCGTGGCGCGCCGCACGAATCGGCCCTCCAGTTCGAAGAGGCCTAATCCCAAGGCCCGGACACTGAAGCCCGGATCCAGGCGCACATGGCGATCTTCCGGATCGGCGAAGACGACCGGCGGCCGATGGGCCAGCTCCCGGATGATCCGGTCCAGGAGCGCGCTCACGCCCTGGCCGGTCGCGGCCGAGATGCCCAAAGCTCGGCGCGGATACCGGCGGCGGACGGTTTTGAAGACTTCCGCCGCCCCCGGCAGATCCATCTTGTTGACGACCAGGATCCGCGGCTTGGCCACCAACGTCGGGGAAAAGGCCCTGAGCTCCGCCTCGATATCCTTGATCCCCGCCGCAGGAGAGCGGCTGCCGTATCCCTGTGGGTCGATGAGGTGCACCAAGATGCGCGTGCGCTCGATGTGGCGCAGAAAAGCCATACCCAGGCCTTTGCCGGAGTGCGCGCCCTCGATCAGTCCGGGGATGTCGGCCGCGACGAAGCTCACACCCTTGTGCTCCACGACGCCCAGGTTGGGACTCAGCGTGGTGAAGGGATAGTCCGCGACCTTGGGCCTGGCCCGGGAGACACGCGCCAGCAGGCTCGATTTTCCCGCATTGGGGAATCCCAGAAACCCGACGTCCGCCAAAAGCTTGAGCTCGAGAGTCAAGGTCGCCTTCTCCCCCGGCTCGCCCTTCTCGCACAGGCGCGGGGCCGTGCGGCGCTGGCTCTTGAAGGAAAGGTTGCCTCGCCCCCCGCGGCCTCCGCGGCCCGCCCGAAGCCTTTGCCCCGGTTCCGCCAGGTCCGCCAACAGGACCCCTTCCTTGAACACCAAGGTGCCCAAAGGCACGGGGATGACGATATCCGTCCCGGATTCCCCGGTCTTGGCGCTGCCCTTGCCCGGAGAGCCGTCGCGGCCGCGCAGATGAGGATTGCGGGAGAGCTCGGAGAGCGTGGTCAGCTGGGGAGAAGCCTCGAAAATGATATCCCCGCCCCGGCCTCCGTCGCCGCCGTCGGGTCCGCCGAACTCGATGAACTTCTCGCGGCGGAAGGACAGGCATCCGTTGCCGCCGTTGCCCGCCAAGACGAAGAGTCGGGTCTTGTCTATGAAATCCACAATCGGTCGCGAAACAGCCGGGAAAGGCTAGGCGGCGGACGGCAGGACGCTGATGCGCTTCTTGTCCTTGTGCGCCCACTGAAAGGCGACGGTGCCCTTGGCCTTGGCGAAGAGCGTGTCGTCCTTGCCGCGCCCCACGTTGAGGCCGGGCAAGAACTTCGTGCCCCTCTGGCGGACGATCACCATGCCGGCGAGCACCTGCTGGCCGCCGTAGCGCTTGACGCCCAGACGCTGTCCGTGGCTGTCTCGCCCGTTGGTGGAAGAACCCTGCGCTTTTGTGTGTGCCATATCAGTTGGTGGAAATCGCCTTGATGCGGATGTCGGTGTAATACTGGCGGTGCCCCTGAAGCTTCTTGTAAGCCTTCTTGGTCCGCTTCTTGAAAACGAGGATCTTGGGGCCGCGGCATTGGCTGACGACCTCGGCCGTGACCTGGCCGTTGCGCGAACCTTCGGTGGCCTCGCCCACGGCCCAAAGGGCCGGGAAGGTCAGCTCTTTGCCTGTCTCGGCCTCGAGCTTCTCCACACGGATGGTCTCGCCCGGCTCCACCCAGAACTGCCGACCGCCTGTCTCGATGATGGCGTACATAGGAAGGATAAGGTATCAAATCCGAAGCTTCCTTATCAAGGAACATAAATCAGATGGGTCCAGATATGTTAAAATAGACGCAGTTCTTTGAGCCTTCATGTTGCAGGTGCCCGCTAGGGCACAAGAGGGAATCCCGTGTGAATCGGGAACGGTCCCGCCGCTGTAACTGGGGACGAACCTTGGAAGGTGCCACTGATCCGGTGAGATCGGGAAGGCGCAGGGGGAGAGTGATCCAGGAGCCAGAAGACCTGCCTGCGACGAATGCCGAGGAACAAGTAAGCAGGGTGCAATCCTTAGTCCCAATGGGACTAAGGATTTTTTATTGCCACAAGGAGGAGTCTGATGAAACCGATCATGAAGGGGTCGCTGGGGACGCTGATCCTGTCTGTCTTGCTGCTGTGGCCTGGCAGGGCATTCTCTGCTGAAGACATCCCGGCCAACTGCCCGGATCTCGTCCAAATCGTCTCAACATTGAGAGCCGACCTGGAAAAAAGGAAGCCGGATTCATCTCGCATACAAGCGATCGAGACGCAACTTCAAGAATATGTAAACCACCGCGAGGAAATATTGCTCTCGGAGAAGCTCATGGAGAAGTGGGCTAAGACCTTCCAGGAGCTGAGAGACTCTCTCCCCGGCCCGTTCTCAGGCACGGAGGGACATCCTCTCTACCGGCTCATGCTCCTGCGGGACAAGTTAGACCTTGTTTTAAAGACACCGCATTTCGAGAGAACTTGTGGCGCATCTCAAGGGCTCTGTGAATGGAAAGGTCTTTGCTGGGAGACCAAGGATAAAAAATCCTTAAAGCTACTTCTGGATATGGTTAAAGGATCAATACAGCAATGCCAGGCTTATGAAGACCAAACCTTGTCGCCCTTGTTCTTCGGAATTGTGGGACACCAAGAAGACCTGATGCGCAATAGCGTGGCAGGCGTCGAGGCCTGCCTGCAAAGTACCCTTGCCCAGCGCGCGGCAGGCTGGCCCCAAGCAGAAATGGCGGCGCAGTACGCCGCTTGCGGCGGCGGAGGGAAATTCGCCCGGGAAGTCAGAATCCGTTTTGAAAGAAAATTGGCGCAGGCAAAACTCCGCCGCCTTTGCGTGGAGTATTGCGACGCTTACATGAGGGAACACCCCGGCCAGCACGTGCTGGATGGCATCAATTGCGATGAGTAAAAACTGATTTTTGATCCAGCACGAGGGGCGCGTTTGATATCATCTTCCTCGTGAAAAAGATCAGCCGCAACGTGGTCTTCCTGGGGATCGTCAGCGGATTGACGGACATCTCCTCGGAGATGCTCTACCCGGTCCTGCCGCTCTTCCTGACCCGGGTCTTGGCCGCGCCCATGACCTCTGTAGGCCTTATCGAGGGGGTAGCTGAGGCCACGGCGAGCCTCTTCAAGGCGGCCAGCGGGATATGGTCCGACCGCTGGCAGCGGCGCAAACCCTTCGTCGTCTGCGGCTACAGCCTATCGGCCATTTCCAAACCCCTTCTAGCCCTGGCCGGGGCCTGGCCCTTCGTGCTCGTCTGCCGCTTCATCGACCGCACGGGCAAAGGGATCCGCACCTCGCCCCGAGACGCACTCTTGGCCGCCTCGACCGAGCCCGAGAATTGGGGCACGGCCTTCGGCTTCCACCGCGCCATGGACACGGCCGGAGCCTTCATCGGCCCGCTCCTGAGCATCCTGCTCCTCTCTCTGTGCGGTCTGAGTTACCGCAGCCTGTTTCTGCTGGCGACCATCCCGGCGGCCCTGGGAGTCTGGGTCCTGGCAGCGCAAGTGGAAGACAGGGTGGTTGAATTCTCCGAAACCAAACCATTCAGCCTTCCATCCTTCTCCCCAGAACTCAAACGCTTCTTTTGCATCTACGGGCTTTTCGCTTTGGGAAATTCCAGCGACGTCTTCCTCCTTTTAAAAGCAGCGCAGGGAGGCTTGAGCCCGACGCAAGTCATCTTGGCCTATGTCCTTTATAACGGAGTCTATGCTTTGACAGCGACTCCGGCCGGGGCTTTGGCGGACAAGATCGGCCGCGACAAGACCTTGGCCATGGGCCTAGCTGTCTTCGCCGCGACCTACTTTGGTTTTGCTCAAATCGGGCACGGTCCGTGGTTCTGGGCGCTCTTCGCCGTCTACGGCCTCTACGGCGCTGCAGCCGAAAGCTCTTTGAAAGCCGCGATTGCCGAGCGCAGCGCGCCTGAAAACCGCGGCGCGATCATGGGACTCTTCCAAGGCGGCTGCGGGCTGCTGGCCCTGATCGCGAGCGTTGCGGCCGGCTGGCTATGGAGCCATGTCTCGCCCCAAGCACCGTTCCTGCTCGGGGCCGCTTGCGCTGGAATTTCGGCCCTGGGCCTGCTCGCCTTCCCCTGATTCGGATTGCCGACTGTGGTCGACCACAGTTCATTCAAAGAACAGGCAACTGTGTCCGGACACAGTTGCCTGTCATGAGTAAACCCACATCCAGGACATTCACTTTTAAAAAATTCCAGGCATGATCCGACGGGATATTTGACATCCCGCCGGCTTGCTGTTACACTCTGAGCAGTTCCAATTTCGCCGCAGGGAGAGACCGCGTTGAAGAACAAGCCCCCGACCCGCTACGCCGCGCCCAAACATCCCAAGCTCGACGTCTCCGAGAACCAGCTCAAGGTCATCAAGGATAAATACCTGCGCCACGCCCCCTCCGTCGAGGCATGGCTTGACGGCGTCGCGCACAACATCGCGCTTGCCGAGATCCTGGCGCATCCTGACGCGAAATCCTGGGGCGTCTTCGAAGGCATCCAAGTCCGCATCCACCCCAACCGCCTCGTGCTTTTCCACGAAGGCCTCTTGGAATCGCCCTCCCGAGAGGCTAATTTCTCGCGCCTGATGAAGAACCTCGAAGCCATCTACGCCGTCCATCCCAAGGCGCGCCGCGCGGCCGACCTCTGGCGCGACAAGTTCTACGAGTCCATGGCCTCCTGGGACTTTCTACCCAACTCGCCGACACTCATGAACGCGGGCCGCGAGCTCCAGCAGCTCTCCGCCTGCTACGTGCTGCCCGTGCCCGACTCCATGGAGGGCATCAGCGCGGCCCTCTCAGCGCAGGCCCTCATCCAGAAGTCCGGCGGCGGCACGGGATTCTCGTTTAGCCGCCTGCGGCCCAAGGACGACCTCGTCAAGAAGACCCACGGCGTGGCCTCAGGCGCCCTCTCCTTCATGGCGCTCTTCGACAAGATGACCGATGTGATCAAGCAGGGCGGCGCTCGCCGAGGCGCCAACATGGGGGTGCTCCACTACACCCACCCCGAGATCAAGGATTTCATCGCCATGAAGTCCCAGACCGGGGTCATGGAGAATTTCAACATCTCGGTCGCCATCGATGAGAGATTCATGAAGGCCGTGGAGGCCGATGCCGAGTATGACCTCCTCAACCCGCGCACCCACGAGACCATGGGCAAGGCCCGGGCCAAGGAGATCTTCGATCTCATGGTCGAGTGCGCCTGGAAAACCGGGGACCCCGGGTTCATCGTCCTCGATCGCATCAATCAGTCCGGCTCCAATCCCACGCCGGCTATCGGGCCCATCGAAGCGACAAACCCCTGCGGCGAACAGCCCCTGCAATCGTGGGAGCCATGCAACCTGGGATCCTTGAACCTGGCCAACTTCGTGGAGGGAGAACTCCTCAAAGGAAAATTCAACTTCAAGCGGCTGGCCGCGGCTGTCGAGACCGCGGTCCGATTCCTCGACGATGTCATCGAGGTCAACAACTACCCTTTGCCAGAGATCGAACGCCTGGCCAAGGCCAACCGCCGCATCGGGCTGGGCGTGATGGGCCTGGCCGAGGCTCTCGTCAAACTCGGTATTGCCTACGACTCGCAAGAATCCCTGGAATTCTCCGCCAAGCTCATGCGCTTCATCAACGACAAGGCTCTGGCCGCCTCCGAGGCCCTGGCCAAGGAACGCGGAGTCTTCCCCAACTGGAAGGATTCCATCTATGACTCTGGGGGATCACACTTCCGCGGCGAGCGCCGCTCGCCGCGGCACTGCGCCCGCACGACCATCGCTCCCACGGGCACCATCGCGATCGCGGCCGGTCTGCAGGGAAGCGGCATCGAGCCCTTCTTCGCCATCGCCTACACCCGCTACAACGCCAAAGCCCTGGAGGCCGTCAAGAAGGGAGAAACGCCCAGGACAGACGACGTCTTCTTCGAGGTCAACCCGCTCTTCGCCGCCGTGGCTGAGAAAAATAATTATTTCGGTCTGGAGGAAAAAGACCTGTGGAACCGCATCAACGAGAACCACAAGTCCGTGCGGGGGATCGCCGAGATCCCGACCGAGATCCAGAAGGTCTTTCCGACCGCCCACGACGTCAGCGTGGACTTCCATGTCCGCATCCAGGCCGCCTTCCAGAAGCACACGGACAACGGCGTGTCAAAGACGATCAACCTGCCCTCCACGGCCACGGTCGAGGACGTGCGCCATGCCTATCGCCTGGCCTACGAGCTGGACTGCAAGGGCATCACGATCTACCGCGACGGCTCCAAGGCCCAGCAGGTCCTGAGCCTGACCTCCGCCCCTTCCCGGGCCAAACGCCGCGACCCGCAGGAAGCCTTCGGGGTCTCCTCCGAGTATTACCAGATCCAGACCGGCTACGGCCCCCTGCACGTGCATATCAACTACGATGAACGCGGACCCTACCAGGTCTTCTCCAACATCCCGCCTTTGGGCACCGAGATCTCGGCCTTGACCTCGCTGGTGGGCATCCTGCTCTCCAAGTACTTCGCCGAGGGCGGCGATCCCTTGAAGATCCTCAAGCACCTGAACTCCGTCAAGGGAGACAAGCCCGTGGGCTTTGGAGAGAACCGCATAAACTCGGTCGCCCACGCCATCTCAGTCGTGCTGCGCAAGCACCTCAAGAAGACCGGCTGGCTGAGCGAGGCGGCTGACGCGGCCCAGCAGGCCAAGCTCGAGGGCTTGATCCTCCCCAAAACGGAGTACTGCCCCAAGTGCTACTCCTCCAACGTGGCCTATGAGTCCGGCTGCTCCGGGCCCACCTGCCACGACTGCGGCTTCTCCGAGTGTTCCTGAGTCCCTGAGTTTCAGTCCTTCGGGCACTTGATTGTTTTTTGAGATGCCCCAGTTAAGCTATTATGATGAAACGTATGCCTTTTAAGACCCGCCGCGGCGTGACCCTGGCCGAGCTGATGGTCGCCATGGCCGTGCTGACCATCGGAGTGCTCGCCGGGATGGGTAGCTTTAAATACATCACGCAGGCCATCTCCGAGAGCCGCCTCAAGACCATTGCCACCAATTTGGCCCAGGAAAAAATGGAGGTTTTAAAGAACAAACCCTACTTCACATTGCTGGTGACGACCAGCCCGGCGACAAGCGTCGGCTACAATCCCAATTTCACCTACGACACGGGCAATTACCCTCCGGAAATCCTCTCCCTCTGGAAAGGGGCTGTTTTCACGCGGGCCGTCCAAGTGGATTATGCGTCCGTCTCTGGAACCAGCGTTTCTCTCGTCCCCTATACCTCCAGCGATACGGGGATGAAAAAAATAACTGTCTATGTCTACTGGACGGAAAGAGGCCAGGCCAAAAAAGTCCAGCTGGAAAGCTACTATGAGAATCCCAGCGTGGCCGTCCTCAACACAGGATTCAAGGGACATGTCACGAACTCTATCTCTGGCGCCAATCTCAGCGGCGCCATCATCACGGTAATCGGCAAGCCCAAATGGCGCGGCACTTCGGACGCCACCGGCAACTACAGCTTCCAAGTGGCCCCGGGCAGCTACTCCCTGATCTGCTCGACGCCGGGCTTCACTTCCAAGAACACCGGCATGCTCTCCGTGACCGAAGGACCCTACACGCCGCAGGACTTCCCCCTCACGCCCATCGCCACGGGAACGATCGCCGCCAGCAGCATCTACGCCATCAATCCCAGCCTAGTCATCAGCCAGGTCGTCTCCTCCACGATCACGCCCAACGGCGGCGCGGGCTATGACACACAGTTCGTCGAGCTGTTCAATCCCACGACAGCCCAGATCCCCATCGCAGCCAGCGTCGGGACCGCGCAGCCTCATTCCATCAGGCTCAACATCACCTCAACATGCGGCACCCACCGGGAATGCGACGACATCCAGCTGACCTATGTGTCCAGCTACGCGGCCGCCGGCGGCTACTATCTGATCGCCAACACGGTCTCTTTCGTCGCGGGAGGTCTCGTCTACAAGGCGGACGCCTATTACACGGACAATGCCGGCCTCTCGGGCATCTGCTCGCCCACGCCCCCGCCCGGCTCGGACTGGTCCCCCCCCACAATCCGCAGGATCATTCAAGCCGACCACAATGGCGCCGTCTGGCTGACCGACAGCAGCGGCAACACCCTGGACGCCGTGGGCTGGAACCACCACGCAAACCCTGCGCCACCCCAGTGCGAGAGCAGCTGCATCAAATTCAATCCCGGTGACCCTTCCGGCCTGGTCCAAGGCGACCAGATCGTGCGCTTTTCAAGCGCCTGCGCCACCGGCTCCACCTATGGCCGGGCCTATGATTCGGACGACAATCCCAATAACTTCTACTACGACGGCGGAAGCAATCCCGGACTCCTTTACACGCTCTTCAACCAAGCCACCGGCACGCAAAGCTCCATGTCCGGCAGGCCGGCCGCGGGGGCCCACGTCTTCGCGGATGACGGCAACTCCCCCGCCGTCCTCTCCTCCAGCAGTTCCGTCACCGGGCCCCAAGGACAGACATGCCTGTTTTCTTCCTTTACCCTGGTCAGCGTGGCGACCGGCACGTGGACCGTGGAGGCCTATTCCGCCAGTTCCTCGCAGGCCGTCGCCAATGTCACGGTGGCTCAAGGAGCCACCACGCTGATCGCCAGCGCCACGACCATACCGATCTGGCCTGCCGTTGGGTTCAACCATGTCAAACTCCTGGGATCCTACAGCGGCGGATTCGCCTCCGGGTTCGTCTACGGGGCAGGACCCAACTACCTCGTCCCCATCAACGGCATACTCGTCGGCTCGGCCTCGGGCACCAACACACGCACCGATGCAAAAGGATTCTACGTGCTGACCCTCTCGACGGGAACGACGGTCATCACGGCCAACTACAATTCCGACAGCCCCAACTACACGACCAGCGACGCCACGGTCTCCATCCTCCCGTCAGTGGAAACCGCGGTCCCCGATTTTCACCTCGCGCAAGGCGGATTCATCAAGGGGTATGTGACCCCCGGCACAGGCGCCTTGCCCAATATCGCGGTGCAGGCCACGCAGGGCGGACCAATCTATGAAGACACCACGGACAACACGGGGTATTTTTACATCTTCGTGGCCACCTCCGCCTCGGCCTACACCGTCGCGCCCGAACTCGATCCCCTGCAAAGCTACACCTCGCTCCCCAGCAACCCGCTCACGGCCATCGTCACCGTCCCGGGAAGCACGGTCTTTGCCGGCACCATCACGGTGATTGGCGCCATGGGAACCATCACGGGCGCCGTCAGCGCCAACAGCAACCCGATCACCACGGGAGTCCTCATCGTTGCCAGCACAGGCACCATCCTGAACCCGCCTGCCTCGGTCGTCGCCTCCTCAGCCCCTGCCCAGGCCATATTCTACTCCGTCTCCAGCCAGGCAGACGGGACCTACTCCTTGGACGTGCGCGCCAGCACCACCACCACCTACAACATGCGCGCCTTCTATCCCTTGGTGGACATCAAGACCGGGGCCGTCAGCTTCCCCGCAAGCTCGCACAACACCCAGAGTGGGGTCTCCGTCAACGCCGGGGCCACGGTCCCGAACAAGAACTTCTCATGGCCATGAAATCCAAAGGATATACCCTCACTGAGGCCATGCTCGTGGTCGCGATCGTGGCCACCGTAGCAGGCGTAGCGTCTCCTCTCCTGGTACAAATGACCAACTTCTGGAAATTGACGGGGGCCCGCGCCACCATCCAGAGGGACGTGCGCGCCAGCCTGGACACGATCGACCGCTTCACGCGCCAAGCCCAGGCCGCCACCGTGGTCATCGACCAGATCACGAATCAGCCGCCGTTCTCCCGACTCACTTACACAAGCATCCAGGGTCAAACCGTGTCCTTTTACCAGAACGGGAACAAACTCTTCATGACCGTCAACAACCAGAAATCCATCCTGTCCTCCAACATCGCCTACATCGCCTTCACCTACCCCCGCACGGACGACACCAGCATCCTCTCCGTAGCCATCACAGCGCAGGCATCCACCTATCTGGGAGGCAGCAAGGCCCTTCAATTGTCCATTCAAAAAGTGAGGATCATGAATTAGATGAGGAAAAAAAAGGGGCAGCTCCTCGTGGTCACTCTCCTGCTGTTGCTCATTCTAGCCACGATCATCCCGGTCATGGTCCTCTACGTCCAAAGCGAGGCGCGCTGGAGCGTCAAGCAGGGACAAAATACCAATGCCTTCCAGCTCGCGGAGGCGGCCGTGGACCGAGGCTATCAGAAGATCACGGAATCCACAACCACTTGGGGCTCCGTCCAAGCCGGCCAGCAGCTCTCAGGATTCCATCTGGACACAGCCTACACCGATCTCAGCGGCGGATCCTACGCCATATCCGTCACCAGCGGTCCGGGCTTGCAGACGGCCACCATCATCGGCATCGGCCGAGATAAGAACCTCAAGGAAGTGCGCGCACTACAGGTGATCTTCACAAACTCCCTAGTAAGCGGCAACACCGGCATCGCCGCGGCCAACGGCGTGCTCATGAGCGGATCCAATGTGGAAGTCGAATGGGGCTCCATCATGAGCCCCAAAAGCATCACCATCGGATCAAAAGTGCACCCTTCCTACTGGAGCGCCGGCAGCATCGACCTCGACGCCAACGGCCCCACCCCCCCCAACTGCGACGCACCCAGCTGCTGGTGGTGGCACTCCTATAACTCCCAGATCCCTCCCATACCTTCCATCGACTTCGGTTTTTATCAAAGCTCTGCCGCCGCCAGCGGAACAAGCCCTTGCGGCAAGGCCTATTACATCAACGGCTCCACCTCCGGTGGCTGCAGCGACCACACAGGACACTCCTTTTACATAACGGGCAACTGGACCAGCTTCGACGGGGATATCGTCGGCAATGTCATCGTCCTGGGGAATCTGAGCTTCCGTAACGGCTCTTTGAGCACGCTGAGCTCCTATCCGGCCACGGTTCCTCCGCAGGCATGGCAACAGTACTGCCACGACTGGGGCTCCTATCAAGCCTATGATGCCAACGCCAACGGAAAGCCGCCCTGCTTCGGCAGCCTGAACAACACCTATCGGGCCAGCAATGTGACCTATGCCGTAAGTCCCGCCGTGCATGGCCTGATGTATATCGGCGGCAACCTGACGCTTCCCAATGGAGGCGGCAACAGCGACATTCTTCATGGCGTCATCATTGTCCAAGGTACCGCCGATATCACCACGAACTCCCATGGCCACATCTACTACGATCCCGCCTTCGCTTCAAACATTCAAACAACGATCATCCTTCTCTCGCGTCAGTCCTGGAAAGACATCGTGCAGCCCTGGCCCGGCGGACTTCCCTAAGTTCCGGATTTGCTAAAATCGTCGGGTGAAACCGAAGCGCGGGATCTTCATCGTCCTGGAAGGCCCGGACAAGTCCGGCAAGTCCACGCAAGCCGCGCTCCTTGCTCGACATCTGCAACGCCAAAAGATCCCCTTTCTCCACACCCGCGAGCCGGGAGGGACCAAACTCGCTGAAGCCATCCGTCGCGCCCTCTTGGACCCCCGCCAAGCCGTTGACCCCCTGGCCGAGCTCTTCCTTTATGAAGCCTCCCGCGCCCAGCACACACGGGAGAAAATAGTCCCGACTTTAAAAAAGGGGTGCTGGGTCCTCTGTGAGCGCTACAGCCTCGCGACCCTGGCCTACCAGGGCTACGCGCGGCGTCTGCCCTTGCCCACGATCCGCACCCTGGACCGCATCGCGACCGGAGGCCTCAAGCCAGACCTCACCATCATCTTGGACATCCCCGAGTCTGAATTTTCCAGCCGCGACACCAAGCGCAAGCTCGATCGCCTGGAACTCGAATCCGAGCACTTCCGCCAACGGGTGCGCGAAGGCTACCGGCGACTGGCCCGCAGCGAAAAAGGATGTGCCCTCATCAACGGCCGTCTGCCCCTGCGAAAGGTGCACGCCCAGATCGTCCGCCTGGTCGAAGGCCTGCGCTCATGATCTTCGGCAAGGTCAAAGGCCAGGAAACTGCGGCCAAGGCGTTGGTTGGGATGCTCAAAACCGACCGGATCCCCTCGGCCATGCTTTTCTGCGGCATGGCCGGCATCGGCAAAACCCGGATGGCTGTCGAATTCGCCAAGACGCTTTTATGCCGCCAGCGCCCCAAAGCCGACAACCCTGCTTGCAGCGCATGCTCCGACTGCCTGGCTGTTGACAAAGGGCTTCACCCAGACCTCACCCTCGTCAACGCGCGCTACCAGGCCACCCTCCTCGACGAGGACGAAGCCAAACAGAAGACCCTGCGCGTGGACACGCTGCGGCGGCTGCGCAAGGACATGGAGATGCGTTCGCTGACCGGAGGCTGGAAGATCGCGGTCGTGGAGAATGCGCACACCTTGGAGATCGAGGCGGCCAACGCCCTGCTCAAGATCCTCGAAGAACCCACCCCCCATTCCCTGTGGATCCTGGCGAGCTCCGAGCGCGAGCGCCTGCCGCGCACCGTGGTCTCCCGATGTTTTTGCGTGACCTTCAAGCCCCTTGCCTCGGCGATCGTCCGCGAAATCCTCCAGGCGCAGGGCATCGCGCCGGCGCGCGCCGAACGCCTGGCAGAACTGGGCGACGGTTCGGCCAGCCGCGCCCTGGAGCTGGCCTCCTCGGATTATCCGGACTCCCTGACCGCCGGGCCGATGGCCTTTTTAGAGGCTGTCGACGCCCTGCCGCGCGAAGGCTATCTCGCGCGCAGCCAGGTCGAGACCGCCCTCTTCGCCCTGGCCCAGGACCTGCGGCTCAAACACCTGAACGGACAGCGGAGCTTCGAGTCGGTGGAGCGGCCCCTGGCGGAGATCTCCCATCTCCGTCAGGCCCTGCGCTCCAACGCGGACCCCAAGACCGTCTTGACCCTGGGCTGCCTGGCCGCGCAAAGCCTCCCATGAAGAGATTCTATCTCACGACCCCTCTCTACTACGTCAACGCGCCGCCCCATATCGGCCACGCCTACACCACGATCGCGGCCGACGTCCTGGCGCGCTTCTGGCGCTCGGCCGGCCGCCCCGTGCACCTTCTGACCGGCACGGATGAGCATGGCTTGAAGATCGAGCAAGCCGCGGCCGCGGCCGGACTCTCCCCGCTCCGTTTCTCGGACAACATCTCGGCCCAGTTCAAAGAGCTCTGGGATCATCTCGACATCCGCTACGATGACTTCATCCGAACCACCGAGCCGCGCCATGAGACCCGCGTGCAGGAATGTTTCTCGAAGCTGCTCAAGTCCGGCGACGTGTTCAAGGGCCTCTACCGCGGCTTCTACTGCGTCTCCGACGAGACTTATTGGACGGAAACCGACGCCGCTCCGGATGAAAAAGGCCGACGGTTGTGCCCCAACCCCGAATGCCGCAAGCCCCTGCAGGCCGTCGAAGAGGAGAGCTACTTCTTCCGTCTCTCCAAATATCAACAGCCCCTCCTGAAGCACTATCGCGACAATCCCGGCTTTTTGAAGCCTTCCCACCGAGCCAATGAGATCCTGCGCTTCGTGGAGGGAGGACTGCAGGACACGGCGATCTCTCGGACCAAGGTCAAGTGGGGCATCCCGGTCCCGGGCGATGAGGCCCACACGGTCTATGTCTGGTTCGACGCTCTCCTCAATTACGTGACCGCTCCGCAAAGCTCGGACGCCTTTGCCGACATCTGGCCCGCGGACGTGCACATCGTGGGCAAGGAGATCTACCGCTTCCATGCCGTCACCTGGCCGGCCATGCTCATGGCCCTGGGCCTGCCGCTGCCCAAGAGCGTGTTCGCCCACGGCTGGTGGACGGTCGAGGGAAAGAAGATGTCAAAATCTCAGGGCAACTTCGTGGACCCGCGCGCGGTCACGAACGAGTTCGGCGTGGACGCCCTGCGCTACTTCCTGCTGCGAGAGATGCCCTTCGGCAACGACGGAGACTTCTCCCAAGCCTCTCTCAAGAAGCGCTACAACGCGGAGCTGGGCAACGACCTGGGAAATCTCCTCAACCGGACCGTGGACATGGTCGACCGCTATCTCGCTGGCGAGCTTCCCCGCCGCGCCGCGCCGGGAGAATCCCCGCTCGCCCAAGAGCTCTCCGCCAAACAACCGCTCCTCTCCTCGCGCATGGAAGAGCTCGACTTCTCCGGCGCCCTGGGCCTGATCTGGGAAGCCATCGGCCGGCTCAATGCCGAGGTCAATGCCCAGGCTCCCTGGAAACTCGTCAAGACCGATCCGGCGGCGACTCAAAGATTCCTCTTCGACCTGGTGCGATCTTTGCGCATCATCGGCGGGTGGCTGGAGCCCTTCATGCCGCAGACCTCGGCCAAGATGCAGGCCCAGCTCGGCATGCGCCAGACGGACGGCGGGAAGATCCAGAAGGCGCCGCTGCTCTTCCCGCGAAAGCTCTAAAATCCTGGGCAGGGTGGGACTCGAACCCACATGGCCTTGCGACCGACGGATTTTAAGTCCGTTGCGTCTGCCAATTCCGCCACCCGCCCGACATTGGATTCTACTACACTTTTGAAGAAGGGAGCGGCCCATCAGGAGCGGCTGAGCACGTTCTTGATCAGCCGGACCAGCTTCCGCGGGCTGTTCACAAGCTTCTTGGCCAGGTAGACCGGATGCCGGATGTGCCGGGAGATCACGTCGAGCAGGTCGATCTGGCGCTTGCCGTATATCTCGGTCAACAGCCGCTCATACTCCCTCTCGATCGTCTTTTTCGACAGCACATCATTGACCGAGAGCTCGTAGCCGTAAAAATTCATCTTCTCCCACAACCCCGGACCGGCATGGCTCTTGTCCGCGTATTTCTCATACAATTCGGTGCCCGGCAGAGCCGTGCAGAGGAAGATCCCCACATAGTCCATCGCCGCATCCTTGATGAACTGGCGCGTCATCTCGATGTCTTCCAGCGTCTCCGTGGGGCTGCCGACCATGAAGAAACCGCCGAGCTGTATGCCGGCCTTCTTGCATAGCGCCACGGCCCGCCGGTTCTGCTCGACGGTCGTTCTCTTGTTCAAGACATCGAGGATCCGCTGGGAGCCAGACTCAAATCCGATGCTGATCTTCCGGCAGCCGCAATCCTTGGCCAGAGCCAAGAGGTCGAGGTCGATATAGTTCGCGCGCGCGAATCCCGTCCAGATGAAATCGAACTTCTCCTCCTTCATCCGGACGAACAGCTCCGCAGCCCTCTTTTTATTGAAAAAAAGCTCATCGTCGGCGAAGTTGAGGGCGGTCACGCCGTATTTCGACTTGAGGATCGACAATTCCTCCAGGACATTGCCCACGCTCCGGCTCCGCACCGGCCTGTCGCGCCGGCTGTTGTAGCAGAAGATGCAGCGGTAGGGACAGCCGCGCGAAGTGAGCACGGAGGCTGTCCGCGAGCCGTCCGGGGCGAATCGGAAGACATGGTTGGGGAAGAATCTCTTCGCGTTCAAGTAGTAGTCCATCCGCAGCAGGTCCCGGGCGGGCAGCGGCAGCTGATCGATATCCTCCGTGTTGGGCTTCTTGATGACCCCGCTGAGCACGTCGCCTTTCGCGATATCCAGGATCGCGTTCTCCCCATCCCCGATGACGACGATGTCCGCGTGGACCGCCGCCTCGTCCGGCAAGGCGCTCGCGTGCGGTCCCCCCATCACGGCCAGAGCGCCCCGTTTTCGGGAATAGTCCAATATCTTGTAGGCGCGCCGGACCAACTGCGTCGTCGACGTCACTCCCACGATGCCCGGCCTGAAGGAATCGAACTCCCGCTTGAAATCGTCTCCCGCCATCTCATCCGCGATGCGGACCTCATAGCCGTGCTTCCGAAGATAGGCGGCGAGATACGCCACGGGGAACGGCTCCAGGGCGCCGTAAGTCTCCTTGTCCACGCAGCCGGGATTCACTAGGAGGATCTTGTTCATGCGCGGCTGAGATTTAAGCATTTTCGGATAAACGGATTGTCTCATCCATCTCAAATTGGTTGAATGGGAAAGACCCATGGCCAACACAGAGCTGGTCCTCGTCGCGGACGACGAGGACGAAGACCGCCTCCCCATCCTCGATATCGTGCGGGGAGACGGCTTCCAAACGCATGAGGCCCGCAACGGCAGCCAGGCGATCGAACTCCTGGAGAAGAACCACTACGACCTCGTCATCACCGACATCGTCATGCCGGGCGCCACCGGCTTCGAGGTCCTGCGGGTGGCGCGCGCGCGCAACCCCCAGGTCATCTGCATCGTCATGACCGGCCATGGGTCTCTGGAATCCGCCATCGACGCCCTGCGCCTGGGCGCCTACAGCTATCTCCTGAAGCCCTGCGACCCGGCCTCCGTGCGCAACTGCCTGCAGCGGGGCCTGGAAAAGCAGCGCCTGACCAAGGAATTGCAGCTGCGCAACCAGGAGCTCGAGACGCTCAACAGCGAGCTCGATGCCCGGGTCCAAGCGGCGACCTCTGAACTGCGCGGACTCAACCTCCGCATCCAGAACGAGATGGCCAGCCTCCAGGAGGTGGACAAGCTCAAGTCGGCGTTTTTGGCCAATGTCTCGCACGACCTCAAGACCCCTTTGACAAGCATCGTAGGCTACGCGGAGTTCCTGCTCACCAACGACGAGCTCTCCCTGCCTCCCCAGGAAAAAGACTCCCTCGCCAAGATCTGCCAGTCCGCCGCGCACATGCAGGAGCTCATCAACCAACTCGTGGAGGCCGCCCGCCTGACCTCGGGAAAGATCAAGCTCAATCCCCGCGCCCTGGACGTGACCGAGTTCCTGGGCGAAGCCGCCGCCATGGTCCTTACCCAGGCGCAGGCCAAGGGGCTCAGCCTTCACACGCATTGGGAGGGCAAAGAGTCGGTCGTCCTGCACGCCGACCACAGCCGGCTCCTCGAGATCCTCTCCAACCTCTTGAGCAACGCCCTGCGCTTCACCCCCTCCGGCGGCCGCATCCTGCTGCGCGCCTGGCCGGAAAAGGACTTCATCCACTTCAGCGTCGAGGACTCGGGGCCTGGGATCGCCGCGCAGCACCAGGCGCGCATCTTCGAGAGGTTCTACCAGGTGGAAAAAGCGGCGGAGAGGAACTCCCAGGGGCTGGGCCTCGGGCTCTCGATCGCCCGGGACCTCGTCGAGCTGCACGGCGGCCGCATCTGGGTGCAGAGCGCTCCGGGCCAAGGCACGCAGTTCCACTTCACCATCCTGCAGGGGCTCAAGGAAACTGCCGCGTCGGCCGGTCGCGATAGAACCGCTTGACGAAGTCGATCCAGATCGGCGCGGCATAGCGCCCGCCGGTCTCACCCTTCGCCAAAGGCACGCGCATATCGTCATGCCCGACCCAGACGGCAGCGGAGAGATCCGGCGTCACTCCCGCGAACCACGCGTCGCGGTACTCGTTCGTGGTCCCCGTCTTGCCGGCAGCCGGCAGGGAGAACCCGGCTTGACTCGCGGCCGCATGAGCAGTCCCCTCAGGGCCGAAGACTCCCTGCATGACCGCGATCATGACGCCGCAGGTCTTCGGGCTTAAGATCTCGGCCGGTTCTCCCTGCGGGCCGCCGGATTTGAGCACGCTGCCGGCGCGGTCTTCCACGCTCGTGATGAAATAGGGGCGTACCGCATGGCCGCCATTGTCGAAGATGGCATAGGCACCGGCCAGCTGCACGGGCGAGAGGTCCGCCGTGCCCAAAGCCAAGGTCAGGTTCCTCGGCCATGCCCGGCGCGGTATGCCCGTCGCCTCGGACAACAGTCTGATGACAGCATCGATACTGATGGAATCCAGAAGCCGGACAGCCACGGAATTAAGCGAGCGATGAAGCGCCTCTGCGAGTGTGACCGGACCGTAATACTTTCTGTTATAGTTCTGCGGCGACCAGTTCTTGAAATGAACCGGCGCATCGAGCATTTTATCTGCAGGCGTGAACTTCCCAGACTCAAAAGCCACGGCATAGATGAAAGGCTTGATGGCCGAGCCCACGGGCCGGGAGATGTTCACGGCGCGGTTGAGCTGATTGGAGAAATTGAACCCCGAGCCTCCCACCAAGGCCAGAATCGCGCCGTCTTTCGGACTCAACGCCGCCAAGCCTCCCTGGACTCCCGGCGCCAACCCCGCTCTCATGGCCGCCTCCGCCGCTTTCTGCGCCTTCAGATCGAAGGTCGTGCGCACGCGCAACCCCCCTTTCAAGATGCGTTCTTTGGAGAAATCCTTCTCCAACGCGCGGCGCACGGTCTCGATCAGATAGGGCGACTCGTTGACCGTCGTCCTCCAGAAAGACGACTCAGGCGACCTCAGGCTGCTCTCTTTGGACTTCCAGAAATCCTCCCAGGCGCTTTGGGCCAGGGCCGCGGGGACCCAGCCCTTTTTGACCATCCGTGACAGCACGATGCGGTGCCTTGCCTGGGCCAACGCCGGATTCTCGTACGGCGAGAACCGGTTCGGACTGTTGATGATGCCGGCCAAAAGCGCCGCTTCGGCCAGGTCGAGGTCCCGGACCGTCTTGCCGAAATAAAAACGAGCTGCGGACTCGATGCCGAAACAGCCGTGCCCGAAGTAGGCGAAGTTGAGATACATCAGGAGGATCTGGTCCTTGGTGAACTTACCTTCGATCCGGCGCGCGCAGAAGGCCTCGAAGATCTTGCGGCCCAGGGTCTTCTGGCGCGTGGTGAACATCATCTTGGCCAGCTGCTGGGTGATGGTGCTACCGCCCTGGGCCTTGCGGAGATGAGACAGATTCTTCCACAGGGCCCGCACCATGGCCCGGTAGTCCAGGCCATGGTGCGCATAGAAAGCCCCATCCTCGGTCGCGACCACGGCTTTTTTCAGAAAAACAGGCAGCTCTGCGGGACTGCGCGCGTAGAGGGCTCTTTCTCTGGAGAACTCGCCGATGAGTCGGCCTGAGGCATCATAGATCCGGGAAGGCGCGGCCTCGATAGAGAGCTTGGAGGCCATGTAGGGCACCTCGAAGACCTCGTCGTTTTCCAGAAGGTACTCCTCACGGCCCGGCGTGGAGAGGTCGAGATAGTAGCGGTCCATCTTCTCCACGATGGATTTCTGCAGATGGTGGAAGGTCCACCAGCCGCGAAGGAACAAGAGACCCATTGCCAGCGGCAAAAGGATGATCACAGCGAGGATTATTTTAAAGACGCGCATGGAGTTTCAGTGTCTCTGTCTTTTCGAAAGCAACTGTGTCCGGACACAGTCCCACTGTGGTCGACCACAGTTGGGCGCCGAGAAACTCATCAACCCGCCCGGCGCAAACGCTTGAGCACCAGCTCGCGGCCCATGAGCTCCAGCATCAAAAAGAGCGTGGGCCCTTCGGTCCGTCCGGACACAGCGGCGCGCAGGGGATGGAAGACCTGTCCGGGCTTCAAGCCCTTCTGCGTGCAGAACTGGCGGATGGCCCCTTCCAGGGCCTTGTCCTCGAAAGGCTCGAAGGACTCCAGGAGAGCGGCGAGGCCCGAGAGCACATCCTTCACCTCGGGCTTGGCCAGGACCTTCTCGGCTTCGGGCGTGAACTCGAAGTCGCGATAGAAAAAACCGATGCGGTCAGGCACATCCTTGAGGAGCTTGAACTTCTCGCGTTCCAAGGCCGCGAGCTTCTCCAGCGAAGGGCCCGGCAGCTGGGGCAAAAGGCCGGCGCCTTTGAGGAACGTCTCGGACCGGGCGATGATGTCCGCCGGCGAGAACGCCCGCATGTATTCGCCGTTCATCCACGACAGCTTGACCTGGTCGAAGGTCGCCGGATTCTTCTGGCAGCCCGCCAGGTCGAAGGCCTGGATCAGCTCCTTAGGCGTAAAGAGCTGCTTGGACTCAGCCGTCGCCCAGCCCAGAAGCGCGAGATAGTTGCGCAAAGCCTCGGGCAAAAATCCCTGCTCCTTATACTCCAAGACCGAGGTCGCGCCGTGTCTTTTCGAGAGCTTGGTGCCGTCGGGCCCCATGATCATGGAGAGATGCGCGAACTGCGGCAGTGAAAAGCCCAGGGCTTTGTAGATCTGGATCTGCGCCGGGGTGTTGGAGAGATGCTCGTCGCCGCGGATGACATGACTGATGCTCATGGCGTGGTCGTCCACCACGCAGGCGAAATTATAGGTCGGCCCGCCCGTGGTCTTCTGGATGACGAGGTCGGGCAGCAGGCGGTTGGTGAAGCTCACCGGACCACGGATGATGTCGTTGACGACGGTCTCGCCCTCTTCGGGCATCTCGAAGCGGATGGCGGGCTTTCGGCCGGACGCCTCGTAGTCCTTCTTTTGGCGGTCCGTCAGACGCCGGCAGCGGCCGTCGTAGGAGGCCCGATTCTCCTTCTGCGCGTCCTTGCGGATGACCTCCAGCTCTTCTTTCGTGCAGTAGCAGGGATAGGCCTTGCCTTCCTGAAGAAGCTTTTGGATCTGTTCCTGATAAAGAGGCAGGCGCTTCATCTGAAAATAAGAACCGTTGGGGCCCTTTTCATGCTCCATGTCCAAAGGACCCTCGTCCCAGTCCAGACCCAGCCAGGAGATCGAATCGAAGATGGCGGAGACGGAATCCGTCGTGGAGCGGACCTCGTCGGTATCCTCGATGCGCAGGACGAACTGGCCGCCGTGATGGCGGGCGAAGAGCCAGTTGTAGAGCGTGGTTCTGGCACCACCAATATGCAAATGTCCCGTCGGGGAAGGAGCAAAACGAGTGCGCACGATTTCTTTCATAGACTCTCCCAGATATCAGCAGGCAGCATGGCGACTTTGGAACAAAATTCTGTTGGAAATATAATTATTTTCTGGACTTTCACTTTCCCCGGGGAAAGTATTTGAAAAAAAGTGATTATAAAATAAACATAATTCATAGGAGAGGTCGCCACTTTTTTTCACTGAGCGTCCCTTCATAAAATCGAGCTCTCCAGAAGTTCTTGGGCGTGTTTGCGGCTGGCCTCGGTCGGGGCGCGGCCTCCCAGCATGCTGGCCACGGCTTCCAGGCGCCGCTCGCCTTCCAGGGTCTCCACGCGCACCAAGGTCCGGCCGGCGTCGATCTCCTTGCGCACATGGAAATGCCGGGGAGCGAAGCAGGCGACCTGGGCCAGATGTGTGACGCAGAGGACCTGGCGGCCTTTGCCCAGGGCCGCAAGCTTCTCGCCCACGGCGCGAGCCACGGTCCCGCCGATGCCCGTGTCGATCTCGTCGAAGACCAGGACCGGCACGCGGTCTAAGTCCGCGAACACGGTCTTCAAGGCCAGCATGACGCGGGAAAGCTCTCCGCCCGAGGCGGTCGAGCGCAGGGGCTTCAAGGACTCGCCGGGGTTGGGGGCGATCAGGAATTCGACTTCGTCGGAGCCCGTGGCCGTGAATCGGTCCTCCTCCATCTCGACACTCGCGCCAAAGCGCGCGTGGGGCATGCCCAGGGCCTTGAGCTCGCGCAAGAACGCGCCATCGAGCTTCTTGGCCGCGACACAGCGCGCCTTGTGGATGCGGCCGCAGGCGGCCGAGAGGCTCTTGCGGGAATCCTCCAGGGCCAGCTCCAGATCCTCGATGCGCTGCTGGGAATTCTCCAAGCGCACGATCTCTTCGGCCAAGGCCTCGCGGCGGGCCAGGATGTCGGCGACCGTGGCACCGTGCTTCTTCTTCAAGCGGGAGATCTTGTCTTGGCGGCTGAGCAGGTCGTCGAGCTTCGCGGGATCACAGGCGGCGCGGCCGCGCAGGTCGCCCAAGGTCCGCGCCGTATCCTCGACGGCCAGACGCGCGGATTCCAGAGAATCCCGGCTCGCGGACAAGGACTCGTCATAACGGCAGAGATCCTCGACAGCCTTGCCGGCCTTGAGCAGGTTCTCGATCACGGCGCCCTCTTTGGCATAAAGCCATCCATAGGCCGTGTCCGCCAAAGCGCGTATGCGGTCCGCGTTCTTCAAAAGGGGCAGCTCCGCCTCCAGCTCCTCTTCCACCCCAGCATGGAGCTTGGCCGCGTCGATCTCTCCCAGCTGAAAGCGGTCATACTCCAAGCGACGAAGCCGCTCCTCATCCGACATCCTCGCCGAGTCGAGCTCCGCCTGGATCTTGGTCCAGGTCGCATACAACTCGGAGAGTTTGATGCGGCTCGCGGAGAGGCCCGCGTAAGCGTCCAGGACTTCGAGTTGGAAGGCGGGCTTGAGCAGGGTCTGGTGCTCATGCTGTCCGTGGAAATCCACCAGACTGTCGCCGAACTGGGAGAGAGCGGCGACTGAAACCGGCTTGCCGTTGATGGCCGAGCGCGTCTTGCCCGCGGCATCCAGCTCGCGGCGGATGATCCGGACGCCGTCCTTCATCTGAAAAGCCCCCTCCACCACCAGGCGCGGCGCCCCCTCGCGCAGCCAATCCGTCGAAGCCCGCGCGCCCAGCAGAAAACCCAAGGCCTCGATGAGGATGGACTTGCCCGCGCCGGTCTCGCCGGTGAAAACGCTCAGGCCGGGGCCGAAGTCGATCTTCAGCTCGGAAACGACCGCGAAATTACGGATGGAAAGCGACTGGAGCATGGCACGCTCAGGTCGAGCCCCAGCGCAGCTTGCGGCGCAGGACCTCGAAGTAGGAGTAGCGGGGATCCACGACCAGCTGGAAGGGCGTCTCGTAGCGCTTGAGCCTCACCTCGTCGCCCACGCGCAGGGGGCAGCCGACCTGGCCGTCCAAGGACACAAGGACGCTGGGAACCTCGCCCTCGTGGCGGGTCGAGAGGGTCACGGCCAAAGGCGCCTCGGCCGAGACGATGAGCGGCCTCTGGGTCAGGGTGTGCGGGCAGATCGGCGCGACCAGGAGGACATCAAGGCAGGGATCCACGATGGGGCCGGAAGCGGCCAGGGCATAGGCGGTCGATCCCGTGGGCGTGGCCGCGATCAAGCCGTCTCCGAAGTAGTCGGCCACGGGGCGCTCGCCTGAGCGCGCCTTCAAGAGGATCGCCCGCGCCTGCTCGCCGCAGCGGATCACGCAGTCATTCAAAGCCAGGCACGGGCCGAAGACGCGCCTGGAGCCGCGCCAGAGCTCGACGGAGATCATCCAGCGCTCCTCGATGCGGAACCTGCCGCGCTGGATGGACTTCCAGTTCTTCAAGAATCCCGGGAAATCGGTCCCGGAGAGATAGCCCAGATGGCCGTAGTTGATGCCCAGAAGAGGGATGGAGTGGGGGGCCAGGACGCGCGCCGCGCGCAGCATGGTGCCGTCGCCTCCCAAGGCGATGGCGAGGTCCACGTGCGACTTGGCCGCGAAGCGGTCTCGGCACAGAGAGACGCTGACGCCGCTGCGGCGCAGGAGGGACTCGATGGTGCGCACCATACGCCGGGCATCGGGCTTGGTCTCGTTGCAGAAAAGCAGGACGCGGGCGACGGGAGGATTGGATATTCTCGCCATGTCTTCACCTGATGTCCGCGCGGTCCCCGTCGGTCGAAACCTCGACGGCGCCGAGCTTCAGGCGTCCCGGGATTATACTATATTGAGCCATTCCTCTCAGGACGCGGGGCCCCTCGGGACCGCCGAACTCAAAGCAGATCCTCCTTTCGCAGAAACTCCAGGGCGCTTGCACCGGCAGCGTCTCGCGCACACAGAGCCCGGCATTCAAGCGCGCGCTTGCTGCGGCCGTCATGGGCCGCAGGAGGATCAGGCGGTCCACCGTCTTGATCTCGCGGTTTTTCAAGACCTTCAGGACAGCCGAGGCCTTGGAGCCAGGATCCACCAGCCAGACCCGGCCGTCTGCCCATGAGACTACGGCCGGATGCGCCGGCGGCAGACGCAGAAGAAGGACGCTGACCCGGGGCTTTTCCCATCGGTCCAACGCAGCGGTGCCGACTCCGAGCAGGCTGGCGACCATGACCAGGCCCAACGCCAGCCTGCGGCGGCTGGCCACGAGCAGGGCGAAGACCAGCAGATAATAAATGATGACCGCCGCTGGCCCCATGGGTGATAGGTCCACGGCAGCCCAAGGAAGACCGGCAAAGAAGCGGCAGACCGCGATGAAACTTTGAGCCAAGAATCCCAAGCCCAATCTTATAAAGGGAAGGGCCGGCTTGAACAAGCCGATCAGCCAGGCGCAAAATCCGGTTCCCATCAGAACGCCCGAAGCCGGGACCAAGACGATGTTGGCCAAAGCCCCGATGAGAGAACCCCGGCCGAAGACATCGGCGAAGATGGGCCAGAGCATGAGCTGGACGATGATGCTGGCAGCGAGCGTTGCAGACACGAGACGCAGCCAGCGCGGCTTATCCGCGAGCTCCTCTTGGATCTGCGGCATGGCCACGGCCAAGCCGAAGGCCGCGGCATAGGTCATCTGAAAGCCCACGCCGAAAAGCTCGCGCGGTTCCCAGAGAAGCGTGGCCCAACCGGCCCAGGCGATGGCTTGGAAGATCCCTGAATCGCGGCCTGAGAGCCTGAAGAATCCCAAGGCAGCCAGCGCCCAGAAGGCCCGCGTGTAGGGGGCCTCGGCGCCGACCATCAGGGTATAGAAGCCGCCGACCAGGAGCGCCAGGATGAATCGCGGCCAAGGATAAAGCCCCAGCCACTGTCCCAGAAAAAAGACGGACAGCATGACGAAGGCGACCTTGGCGCCGGAAGGGACCAAGAGGTGCATGGCCCCGGCATCCTGGACCGCCCGGTTCCAATCGCGGCGCAGCGGCCCCTTGAAGCCCAGGGTGAGTCCTGAGAAAACGCGGGCTTCGTCGCCTCCCAGCGCTGTCCTGAAAAAATCCTCCACAGACCTGCGGCAGCCTTCGGCCCAAGCTTTGGGCCAATAGCTCTTCGGCGGCAAGCCAAGGATTTTCAAGGAATCCGCCCTCATCACCCAGGATGCCCCCCGATCCTGGAGGAAGGCCTCTTCGTCGAAATCTCCGGGATTGCGCGGCGGTCTGGGCAGACGCAGGCGGCCGTCGAGCTCGGTGGACATGCCAGGACGCAATTCTTGGCCATGGCCTCGTGGCAGATAAACCAAGATCTTCTGCGCAAAAGGCCTATTGCGCAAGGTTTGCGCTTCAAGAAATATTTTTGAACCCCGCCCATCCTCCTTAAGCGGCGAGGCCACCGTGCCGCGCACTGTGCCTTGGGTATACTTGAAGCGCAGCAATTCTTCAGGAGGGTCGGCTCTGAAATAGCCGCGATGATGAAGGAAGGCTAAAACGCCGATGTAGGCGACAAGACCGAGGAAGAGCGGCCGGCGCAGGTGCGAAAGGGGCATACTCTCATACGATCGAGGGGCGAAAAAGTTCCCGGCTTAAAGGTTAAAAAGCTCTGGGAGCGGCGCGAAGATTCTTTTCAAAATGTTGCAGCCAGAACGTCATGTCCTCACGGAATCTCTTGCTCAGACCCCGGCCAACGAGCGGGGTGATCACCTGATTGGCTTCCTGCTGGGTTCCTGCGTGAATATAGCTCTCTGCGCCTTCGCTGGGATCAAGGACCGCCTCAAGGCGCTCGCTCCAGCCTGGTCCTGTTGAGTGGCCCAACACCCTTGAAAAATGCAAACTGGCTGGGCCGGTCTTGCTGCCAGCCTGGTAAATCAACATATGAAAATTGCCGATAGCGTCACGCGCTACGAATGCACTATCCGTCTGTGTGACTTTGATAACGAAACTCCGGCTCGGGAGGTTCTTGAATAATGCCGGTGAACTGGCGACGGTGCGCAAACGAGATAATTGACTCACGACTCGCCCGCCTAAAGGCTGGATCGCTGCTTGGATCTGGGGGATCCCCCCGGCCATCACGGCCCCTGAAAGCAGTGTTATTAAGAAAAAAGAGAACGCGAGCCGCTTCCCAATATGCATCTGTCTCATTGTTGTATCTCCTATTTCAAGGCTTCTTCCAGGACCGGGTCAGGCAGGGGCTCCTCGATCGGCAGCTGATTGAGCTCCAGAAGGATGTTGACCACGGCTTTTGGTTGCCCCGCTTTAAGCACATCCGGCAAGACGCCCCCCGTGCCGTCTCTCTCACCGTCTATGGAGCGACCGCTCGGCGTGTACCAGCGGTGGATGGTCAGCGCCAAGACGGAATCATCCTTGAAAGTGATCAGGCTCTGGGCGCTGCCCTTGCCGTAGGTCCTCTCGCCGTAGACCTTCGCCCGATGGTTTTCCTGGAGAGCTGCCGTGAAGATCTCGCTGCCGGAGGCGGACTCGCTGTCCACGAGGATCCTGACGGGCAGGTCGACGAACATCCCATCCTCGGGCGGGCTGAGAACACTCTGCCGGCCTTGACGGTCCTTGAGGCCTACCCAGACCTCTCCCCTCTTAAGGAAAGCGCTGGCCAAGACTTGGACGGCCCTGATGTCTCCCCCGCCATTGTGGCGCAGATCTAGGATGAACCCAGAAGCTCCGGCCTGTTGGAGGGCGTAGATGTGCATCAAGACCTCCACCGCCGTATTGTGGCTGGAATCCTCCCAGCGGAAGGAATTGAGATAGACATACCCCTTCTTGCCGCGCAGCATCCTGGAAAAAACGTTAGGACCTTCGAATTTTTCTCGCGAGACATAGATGGTCAGCGCGGCCGGCGCATTCTCACGCAGGATCGTGAGGACCACAGAGCTGTTTTCAGGGCCGCTGAGCTTGGCATCGCATTCTGCGGTAGTCATGGCTCGCACCGCGACCCCATCGACCTCCAAGACCTCGTCTCCGAATTTTATGCCGGCCTTCTCCGCGGGAGAACCCGACTGAGGGAAAACGATCAGAGGCTCTCCCGCCTGCCTCCCCCGCGGCAAAGTCAGGCCCAAGCCGACCTGGGACCCGTGCAGGACATCCTCAAGGACCTGAGTATCCTCCGGGGGGAAGTACTGCGAGTGCGCGTCATGCAAAGTATCGACCGCGCCGCTCATGGCGCCGTAGTACAGCTGCTCCCGGCTGAACGGGCCGACCTTGCCCGCCAGGCCCTTGCGCGCTCCTTGCAGAAGTTGCTCTTGCTTGACCGGCTCGATGTAGTGTTTCTGGATGTAGGAAAAAACATATTCCATGCTGCCGAGTTGCTGCGAAGACAGGGCACGGAGCTCCGCCGGCATGTCTCGCTGGAACGTCTGAGTGGACTGCTCGATCTCAGGGACCAACGGAGGCACGGGGAACACCTGCGCCCAGAGCGCGCCGGAGAGGCCGAGGCACAGGAAGGCCGGGATCATCATGTCTCCTATTTCAACGCCTCTTCCAGGACCGGGTCAGGCGCGGACTCGGTGACGGATACTTTGAAGAGCTCTTTGGTGATGTTGCGCAAGGCCTTCGTCTCGACCGCATCAGAGACAGGGACCGTCACATCCGGGGTGACCCCGCCCTTGCCGTCGGACCCGCGATCGATGGAGCGGCCGTTAGGCGTATACCAACGCTGCATGGTCAGTTTCAGGCTGGTACCATCAGCCGCCATCGGCGGAACATACTGAGCGGAACCTTTGCCATAGCTCTGCTGGCCGTAAACGACCGCCCGCTTGTAGTCTTGGAGCGCGCCTGCGAGGATCTCGCTGGCTGAGGCTGAATGGCCATTGACCAGAAGCTTGAGGGGGATCTCCGCGAACTCCCCGGTCTGTGGAACCCCAAAACGCTTTTCCTCTTGACGGCCTTTCAGGGTGACGATGACCTGCCCCTGATGGAGGAACGCCGCGGCCAAGGCTGCGGCAGCCCGCAGATCTCCCCCGCTATTGTTGCGGATATCCAAAATGATCGCAGAAGCCCCGGGCTCTTGATGGACGAGGTCGCGCACGCGGTCCAGGACTTCCAGGGCGGTATTGTCACTGGCGTCCTTCCAACGGAAAGAATTGAAGTAAACATACCCTTGGTTTCCGGGCAGCATCTTAGAGACGGAATTGGGAATCTGAATATAAGCGCGAGTGATGGTCGTGGTCAGTGCGTCAGGAGAAGTCCCACGCAAAAACTTCAGGATCACTTGGGAATTCTTCGGACCGACCAACTTCTTGTTGCATTCCTCCCGCGTTAAGGATCGTGCATCAACACCGTTGATCTCCACAATCCGGTCGCCGGATCGCAGCCCCGCCTGCTCCGCCGGGGATCCTGGGAGCACGACATCCACAGGCACCGCCTGCCCCGGCGCCTTGTCGCCATCCATGATCCCAATGCCGGCATAAGCACCCTGATACACTGCCCGAAAGGCCTTATATTCCTCGGGCGTATAAAATTGGGAATAGCGGCCTAGGTCCTTGAACATGCCATGCATCGCGCCATAAAACAGATACTCTCGGCTGAACGGCCCGATCAGGCTCTCCATCCCCTGGCGGGCTCCGGCCAACAACTGCCCCCGCCTGACTGGGTCGACGTAATTCTCCTCGACAAACCTGGCAACCTCATCAAAACGGACGAGTTGTGCCGGCGAAAGACCCTCAGGCAGCGCCTCGAACTTCAAATCCGGATTATCTTGCGCCGAGGACATCGCTGGCGCGGGCAAGAGCGCTTGCGCCAACAGCGGGCGCGAAAAGCCGGGGATCAAAACCGCGGCAAAGAAGATGAGAATAAGGTTATTCTTCATGAGAGTCCCTTCATCTCGATTGTATCAGCAACCTCTCGACTCGGCACGGGCCTAAAGGCCCATCCGGGCCAAGGCAAAAGACCCAGGCCCGCATAGGCCTGAAGACCCCCCTACATCATTCTTGCTATCTTATACGGCAACGAGAGGAAACCATGTCCAACCACATACTCTTTGTCTTTTCCCTGGCCGCGGCCATCCTTGTCTCCGGGGCAACCCTGCCTCTGCGCGCGCAGAATGACGATAAGGACCCGCGCCAGCAGATGATCGACGACATGCAGAAGGCGCAAGAGAAGATGACCCAGGACTATGACGCGGGCCTCCAGAAGCAGGCCGAGGACTGGACCAAGCTCTCCGCCCAGATGGAGGCCCAATATCAGGAACTCAGCCGGAAGATGGACGCGCAGCGCGAGGAGCTCAAGAAGCTCGTGGAGCAGCAGTGGACGGACTTCCACGAGTCCACCAACAAAAGCTGGGTGGACTACAACAAGAAGGGAGATGCCTTAAGCCAGGTCGACTTCGAGAAGGGCAAGATCGCTGTCGAGGTCCTCGTGCCCGTGGAGGAAATTTCACCAAAGAAGAACCAGCCCCGATTCAGCGAGCTCGATGACAAAGAAAAAGCCAAGCTCCAGGCCCTCGCCGAGGAGAAGATCCGCGGCCAGACCAAGAAGATCCTCTCTGAGAAGGATGAAGGCAAGACCGAGGTCCTCAAGGACCAGGTCCAGACCCGGGAGGGAAAGCCCGTCACCGAGAAGAACGCCGACGCCTTCGTCAAGAAGGAGATCGCCCCCAAGATGGTCGTCGAGGAAAAGCCCGTCGTGTCCAAGGACGGCAAGCCCCGCATGAAGGTCAGAGTCGAGATCTCGCTCATCCCCGATCACCTCAAGGTCCGGGCCGCCCGCTACTCCCCGCAGATCGCCTCCTGCGCCGAGAAATACGCCCTCGACCCGGCGCTCCTCTACGCCGTGATCCACACCGAGTCCGAGTTCAACCCCAAGGCCAGGTCCAAGACCGGAGCCATGGGCCTCATGCAGATCATGCCCAAGACCGCGGGCAACGAGGCCTACCAGTACCTCTATAAGAAGGAGACGCTCATCACCCCGGACTATCTCTACAACCCGGACAACAACATCCTGCTGGGCGCGACCTACCTGCACATGCTCGAGACCCGGCACTACGGCAAGATCAAGGACCCGGACAACCGCCGCACCCTGACGATCGCGGCCTACAACTGCGGCCCTGGCGCCGTGCGCAAGGCCATCACTTCCAAGAATGACGTCGACAGCCTGGACAACGCCCAGGTCGTCGGCCTCGTGCGCCAGTTCGCGCCGAAGGAAACGCAGGCCTACGTGCCGCGGGTCGAGGGGCGCATGGCGCTCTACCGAAAGCCCTAAACTGCTAGAATCTCGCCGTGGCAACAGATTTCATCCGCGACATCGTCGAAGCTGACCTGAAATCCGGCAAGCACGCGAAGATCGTCACGCGCTTCCCGCCCGAGCCCAACGGCTATCTGCACATCGGCCACGCCAAGTCCATCTGCCTCAATTTCGGCATCGCCCAGGAGTTCAACGGCACCTGCCACCTGCGCTTCGACGACACCAACCCGGCCGCCGAGGACGTGGAGTACGTCGACTCCATCCAGGAGGACGTGAAGTGGCTGGGCTTCGACTGGAAGGACAAGCTCTTCTACGCCTCGGACTATTTCGAGAAGATCTACGGCTACACCCTCGAGCTCATCAAGAACGGCAAGGCCTATGTCTGCGACCAGACCTTGGAGGAGATCCGCCGCGACCGAGGCTCCTTCACCGTGCCGGGCAAGGAAAGCCCATACCGAAACCGTTCGGTGGATGAAAACCTCGATCTTTTCAAGCGCATGCGCGCGGGCGAGTTCGCCGACGGCGCCAAGACCCTGCGCGCCAAGATCGACATGACCTCGCCCAACATGAATCTGCGCGACCCGGTCCTCTACCGCATCAAGCGCGCCACGCACCACCGCACGGGCGGGAAGTGGCTGATCTATCCCATGTACGACTATGCGCATCCCATCTCGGACGCGCTCGAAGGCATCACCCACTCCATCTGCACCCTGGAATTCGAGGATCACCGGCCCCTCTACGACTGGACCCTGGAGAACGGCCCGGCGCCTTGCCGGCCCCGGCAGATCGAGTTCGCGCGGCTCGCCGTGACGCACACGCTCATGAGCAAGCGCAAACTGCTCCAACTCGTCGAGGAAAAGCTGGTCTCCGGCTGGAGCGACCCGCGCCTGCCCACCTTGCAGGGCCTGCGCCGGCGCGGCTACACACCCGCGGCCATCCGGGAGTTCTGTTCCCGCATTGGCGTGACCAAGTTCAACAGCCTGACCGAGACGGCGCTCCTGGAGGATTGCCTGCGCGACGACCTCAACGCCCATGGACCCAGGGCCATGGCGGTCATCAAGCCCGTCAAGGTCGTGCTTGAGAATTATCCCGCGGACAAGACCGAGGAGCTCGACGCCCCCAACCATCCCGCAGATCCCTCCCTCGGCTCACGAAAGATCCCCTTCGGACGCGAACTCTACATCGAGGAAGACGACTTCCGCGAGGCCCCGGTGCCCAAGTACCACCGCCTCGTGCCGGGAAAAGAAGTGCGCCTGCGCTACGCCTATTTCATCAAGCTCGAGAAGGTCGTCAAGGACGCCGCAGGCAAGGTCACGGAACTGCGCTGCACCTATGACCCGGCGACACGCGGCGGCGACGCGCCGGACGGCCGCAAGGTCAAGGCCACCATCCATTGGGTCTCGGCACAGCACGCGCTCAAGGCCGAGGCGCGCATCTATGAGCACCTTCTCTCAGTGGCTGACCCAAATGACATCCCAGGGGGCGAGGATTTCAAGAAATACCTCAATCCCAAATCCTTGGAAACGGTCACGACCTGCCAAGTCGAGCCGGCCCTGGCCCAGGCCAAGCCGGGCAGCGCCTGGCAATTCGAGCGACAGGGCTATTTCTGCGCGGACACCCAGGACTCCAAGCCCGGTGCGCCCGTCTTCAACCGAACAGTCACTCTGCGCGACGCTTGGGCCAAGATAGAAAAGAAACAAATTTAGTATCCTCAACCGAAGCGCAAATTCATCGGAGGTGTTATGGAAAACCAGGAAAAAGAGAAGTGCGCGACCGGCGGATGCTGTTGCGGCAAGGCCCTGCTGGCCTTTCTGCTCTTCGCCATGGGCGGGATCGTCGGATATCTCGTGTCCCAGCACTGCTGCCAAAAACGCATGAGCTGCTGCATGACGGCGCCCGCCATGGAACATGCCATGCCGGCCGCGGCCATGCCGAAAGGCAAATAAGCAGCCGCAGCCATGCCTCACGCCATCGGACTGATGTCCGGTACATCGGCCGATGGCGTGAGCGCGGCGCTCGTTGAGATCACTAGACATAAGCTCAAGGTTCTTAACTGCCGGACCTTCCCCTACCCTGCAAGCCTGCGCCGCCGCATTCTCAACGCTGTTCATTTAACCGCGCCGGAACTCTCCCGTCTCAACTTCGAGCTGGGAGAAGTCTTTGCCCGAGCGGCCCTCAAGATCAAGGAACGGCCCTCTGTCACGGTCATCGGCTCGCACGGCCAGACCGTCTGGCATGGACCGCAAGACGATCCCCCCAACACGCTCCAGATCGCCGAGCCGTCAGTCATCGCGGAACGCACGGGCATCCCTGTTGTCGCTGATTTCCGCTGCCGGGACATGGCCGCGGGCGGCCAGGGGGCGCCGCTGGTGCCTGCCTTCGACCTTTTCGTCTTCGGACAGGGCCCCTGGCGCTGCGTGCAGAATATCGGCGGCATCGGCAATATCTCGGTCGTGGGGCACGGCCGACTGGCCATGGCTTTCGACACCGGACCTGGCAATTGTCTCATGGATGAAGCCGTGCGGCTGGCCACGCACGGGCGCCAAAGTATGGACAAAGACGGCCGCCTCGCGCGCCAAGGCAGGCCGGATGAGCGCCTCATCAAGCGGCTATTGGCGACGGAATATTTCCGCCGACAACCGCCGAAATCCTTGGATAAAAGCGCTTTTAACGTGCCCTCCCGGCACCGCCGATTGCCCGACATCCTGGCAACCCTGACCTTGTTCACGGCCAGGTCCATCGAAGACTCCTATCGCCGCTTCATCTTCCCCAAGTATCGCATTCAGGAAGTCGTGCTCAGCGGGGGCGGGGCTCTCAATCCCGTCCTCATGGCGCATCTGCGCCGACTCCTGGCGCCCGTGAAAGTGACGACTTCTGCATACTACGGCCTTCCCGTCATGGCCAAGGAAGCGGCCTGCTTCGCGTGGCTGGGACTGCGCGCCTTCCAAGGCCTGCCCAACAACTGCCCGCAAGCCACGGGCGCCCGCGGCCCGCGCGTCCTCGGCAAGATCATCCCGGCATGAAACTATCCGCCGCCATCCTCAAGCGCATGAAGGACTATCCCCCCTTTTACCAGGCGGTCTGGAAGGCTTGCGCAGAGATTCCTCGGGGGCAGGTGCGCACCTATGGCTGGGTCGCCCGATGCCTCGGAAAACCGCATGCCGCGCGCGCAGTCGGCCAGGCCCTGGCCAAGAATCCCTTCGCGCCGATCGTCCCCTGCCACCGGGTCGTGGGCTGTGATGGCAAGCTCGTCGGCTTCTCAGCTCCAGGCGGGATTCCCGCCAAACGCCGTCTGCTGCAAAAAGAAGGCGCCCTCGTCCGATCAGAGGCGTAGGTCGAAGGACCTAGCAGGACTTAGGTCTTCAGCCCGCATCGAGCTAGGCCTTTTGGCCCTGAACAGGGACCTGCTTTCCCCCCACAATAAGTATTAAGGAAAGTTATGAGGATTTTTCAAAAAGCCGGCGCAGTCCTATTGGCCGCCTGCCTGCTCCATGCCTCCGTCGCGTCGGCGGCGATGTCGGCCAAACCCGTCAAAGCCTTTGTCCCGGCGCTTATCCCGCCCACGGATATCTTTGTGCCCCGCTTTGAAAATCATTCCGCTTATCAATTATTCGCCCGGACGGAAGAACCCTCGCTCCTATTGTCTGCGAATCCGGTGCCTATCAGCCCTCTCGGCGTCCCGGCCGATCGCCAATGGCTCATCGCCAAAACCCGCGAGGCCATCACAACGGCTTTGAACGATCGGGCCAGTGAGAACCTCTTGGCATCGTTCGCCTGGGACAGGCTCGTCGAAAACCAAGCACGCGCCCTCATCTCACATCTGGCGAGCAGCGGCGCAATCTCTTTCGCGACTCCGCAAGAGCAGGAAGCCGTGATCGCGGAGCTGTCCCGGCCCGGCACAGACCACTTGAACATGTTCCATGGAAGCCGCCTCAGCGTCATGGACCGTCTGACCGATTGCGCGAAGATTGCGGCCCGCACGCGTTTCAATCTGGAGACCGTGGAACGCGCCAAGCTCGCGCACCGCCTGCTTCTGCCGGAATTCTTCCATGATATCCAGCCACTACGAACCAAGGAATATGGCCAGACCGCAGCAGAACTTTTGCCAGGAGGCGCAGGACGGATCCTGCTGGAACCTGACAATGCGACATATCAAAACGAACGCACTGAGGGATCTCCCCTATTCACCGGCCCTCAGATCCAGCATCGGATCCGCCGGCTGATCATGGGCGTCCACGAGTATGCCCACCTTCTCTTCGACCAAGCCGTCCGCGACGAGGACGGCACTCCCCCGCCGGCATCCTTAGGCACGGCCTACGCATCCTTGAGCGAAGGCTTCGCCGTCATGCTGGAGCTTCTCGCCGACGACAGGGCCGCCGCCCATCCCGACAAGCTCGGGCTTTCTGCCAAGGATGCCAAAGATCTTGAAATAGGGATGGCCTCCAGAACCCGCTACTTGAAACTAGCAAAGAACCATTACACGGAAGGATGGCTTAATTTCTGGCTCCCCATCTACGAAAAGAGCGGCACCCGGGGTATGGCGGACTTCCTCCACAGACTCTATCCGGAAAAATTGCTCGGTCTCAGCCGGGCCAGTCCGCAATATGACGACCTTCTCAGAGATCCCCGCCGCTTTCAGGCCCTGACCCTCTCATCCTCCCGGAGGCGGCCGTGAAGGTCCTCTATAAAGTTTTCCCAGCCTTTTTAGTCTGCCTGTTCCACGCTTCCGTCGCGTCCGCGGCGATGTCGGTCAAACCGGTCAAAGCCTTTGCCCCCGCGCTGATCCCTTCCATAGACCTCTTTGCTCCCCACTATAGAGATGTCGGCGCCCACGACTTGCCGCCCACGTTCGGGCTTCCTTTCCTCGATCTTGCCATCAGTCGAAAACCGGTTGATCTACTCGACCTCCCGGCTGAGCGCCAACACGTCATCAGCAAATCGCGCGAGGTCGGTGCGGCAGCCTTAAGCGATCGTTCCAGCGAAGTCCTCTTGACCTCGTTCGGCAAGGATCGGCGCGTCGAAGAAAAAGCTCGCTCCCTCGTCGAGCATCTCTCGCGCAGCGGCTCGATCTCCTTCGCAACACCGCGGGAGCGAGACGCCGTGATCGCGGAACTCTCGCTGACAGACAAGTCCCAGGCCCGGCTCCACTTCGACCAAGCCGACAAGAATCCCGGCAGTGTCGTCGACCTTCTGGTTGTTCGCGCCCACAATGCCGATCGCGCGCGCTTCTATCTGGAGACGCTGGAACGCACCAAGAGCCTGCACTTCCGTATGCTGCCGGAGTTTTTCAGGAATTTCAGTGTGATCCCCGGGGAGATATCTTTCCCCGACCCCCTCGCCAACGAGAACAATGCCGTATCACGACTGATGGATAAAAACGGAGGATATATTCTGTTTGCGCCAGGAACCCCGGTGAGCGTGACCTATAAAAACGAACGCACACCAGGCCCCTCAGCGTTCGTGTCCGTGGCAGGACCCGAGATCCAGAATCGGATCCGCATGCTTTGCGCATGCACCCATGAATACGCCCACCTTCTCTTTAACCGAGTCGTCATGCGGGGAGCCGAGACGCCAGCGCCAGCCGCGATCACGGCCTACAGGCCCCTGAGCGAGGGCTTCGCCGTCACCCTGGAGCTCCTAGCCAACGAGAGAGCCGTCGCCCATCCCGACAAGCTCGGCCTCTCTGAGCCAGATGCCAATGATCTCAAGACGGAAGCAGAATCTCGGATCCGCTGGCTTAAACATGAAAACAACGCTTACACGGAAGGATGGCTGCAATTCTGGCGCCCTATTTACGAAAAGAACGGGACCGCGGGAATGGTTGAATTCCTCCACAGAATCGATTCCAAGAGATTGCTGGGCATTCCCCTGGGAACCCTCTCATACCAATTGCTCTTGGACCGTGATACGCGCCACCGCCTGGAGGCTCTGACCATCTTCTCCTCCCGGAGGAAACCGTGAAGGCCCGCCACAACGCCTATACAGCCCTCTTGGCCGCGTGCCTGCTCCATGCCTCCATCGCGTCCGCGGCGATGTCGGCCAAACCAGTCAAAGCTTTTGTTCCAGCGTTCACCCCTCCCACGACCCTCTTCACGCACCGCTATGAGAATTATCCCACCCATCAATTGTCCCGCCTGGCCGAAATCCCTTTCTTGAATTTAGCCGTCAGTCAAAAACCCGTGGAACAGCTCGGCGTTGCGGCGGACCGTCAACTCATCATCGCCAAAACCCGCGAGGTCATCACCGCCACCTTCAACCAACGCTCCAGCGAGAACCTCTTGGCTTCCCTCCTCTGGAAGCAGCGTTCCACGGACCTCGCGCGTACCCTCATCGCGCACCTGGAACGCAGCGGCGCCGTTGCCTTCACAACTCCGCAGGAGCGAGACGCCGTGATCGCGGAGATGTCCCTGCCGCAGAGGGATGTCTCCTGGCACCACTTCAACCAGCCCTCGACGTTTCCCTTTACCGTTGTTCGACGCCTGTCCGGGCACGCCGCCAATGCCGCCCGGGCGCGCGTGTATCTGGAGACCGTGGAACGCGCCAGGCTCGCGCACAGCCTGCTGGTGCCGGAGTTTTTTCACGATATCCGGCCTATCAGGATCGATGAACAAGACGTGTCGCTCGAGAGCGGAGGCAATGCGAAAGCTGAACTGCTCGCGGACGGGGAGGGCCGGATCCGTTTTACCAATTACTTCGTGACCTATCAGAACGAACGCAGCAAGGGCCCCTCTCTATTCGCCGGCGATGAGATCCAGCATCGCATCCGCATGCTGGTCGCCGGCATCCACGAATACGCCCATCTTCTTTTCAATCGGTCCGTCGGCGGCCAGGCCGGCACGCCTTGGGGAGCCGGGTTGACAGCCTACAAGACCCTGGATGAAGGCTTCGCCGTCATGCTGGAACTCATCGCCGGAGAGAGAGCTCTCTCCCATCGCCGTCAGCTTGGCCTTTTAAGGGAGGATGCTCAAGACATCCAGTCCAGGATGGACGCCCGGATCAGCAGCTTTGAGCGGGATAAGGATCCCTACACGGAAGGGACTCTGCGATTTTGGCGCCCTCTTTACGAACAGAGCGGCACCCAGGGCATGGTCGACTTCCTCCACCGCCTCGATCCGGAGAAATTGCTCGCCTTCCCGCTCAACGGTCCCAAATACCACGCCCTTCTCGCTGATCCCCGGCGCTTTGAGGCGCTGACCCGGCCCGCTCCCTAATTCAGGCTGGCCAAAATAGCCTGGTCCAGGTCCGCCAAGAGATCCTGGATGTCCTCGATGCCGACGGAGAGCCGGATGAGGCCGTCCGTGATGCCGGCCCTCAGCCTCTCCTCGCGCGGGATGGAAGCATGGCTCATGGTCGCGGGATGTCCGATCAGAGACTCAACCCCGCCCAGACTGTCGGCCAAGGCGAAGAGCTTCGTGCGCGTCACAAAGCGCGTCGCACGCTGCGCAGAGCCCTTGAGCTCGACGGCCACGACGCCGCCGAAGCCGGACATCTGCGCCTTGGCCAAGTCATAGCCCGGATGGCTGGGCAGTCCCGGATAATGCACGGTCAACGTCTCGGCGTGGGCCAGGAGATGCTTGGCCACGGCGAGCGCGTTGGAAGAATGGCGCTCCATGCGCAAAGCCAGGGTCTTGGTCCCGCGCAGGACCAAAAAGCAGTCCATGGGGCCGGGCACGGCGCCCAGGGTCTTCTGGATGGACGAGATCTTGGCCGCCAGCTCCGCGTCGTCGGTCACGACCGCGCCGCCCAGCACGTCGGAGTGCCCCCCCAGGTACTTCGTCGTCGAGTGAACGACCACGTCCACCCCAAGGCCCAAGGGCCGCTGCAAGGCCGGCGTGGCGAAGGTGTTGTCCACCGCGACCAAGATCTTCCTCGCATGCGCCCAATCCGAGAGCGCCCGCAGGTCCAGGATGCGCAAAGTCGGGTTGGAGGGCGTCTCCAGCCAGAGCAGTTTGGTCTTCTTCGTCGCCGCGGCATCCAAGGCATGCAAGTCTCCCGCGTCCACGAAAGAGATGTTCAGCCCCCAGCGCGCGAAGAACTTGGTGAAAAGCCTGTAAGAACCGCCGTAGAGGTCCCGGCTGCAGAGCACGTGGTCGCCGGGATCTAAAGCCTGCAGGACCGCTGAGATGGCGGCCACGCCCGAGGAAAAGCCGAAGCCGGATCTCCCGCCCTCTAAAGCCGCCAGATTGGCCTCCATGGCGTGCCGCGTGGGATTGCCGGTGCGGCTGTACTCGTAGCCCTTGTGGCGGTCAGGCGCCTCCTTGACGAAGGTAGAGGTCTGATAGATGGGCGTTGCGATGGCGCCCGTGGCCGGATCCGGCTCCTGGCCTGCGTGGATGGCGATCGTCGAAAAACGCAGGTCGCGGCCGCCCTTCATCCGCCGCCTCTTTTCTGCTCGAGCTTGGCAGCCCTGGCCCCGCCCTTCTTGCCCAGCTTGTGCGCGGCGAATTGCGAGGCGAGCTGCCGGTAGATCTTGATGGCCCCGTCCTCATCCTTGATGTCGTCCTCGGCGACCCCGGCCGCCTGGTAGAGCTGCTCCGGCGCCTCCTTGGCCGCGGGAAAATCCGCGGCGAGCTTGACGCGCAGAGCGACCTCGTGCTTATAGTCCTGCAGGTCCTTGCGGCAGATGTCCGCCGCGGCGAGCAGGGCCTCGCCGGCCGGAGGATAGGTGAACTGGCCGGCCAGCCTTTCGTAGGTCTTGACCGCTTCGTCGGACTGCTTGAGGCGGTCTCGCTGCATCTTGGCCTCGGCGTTGAAGGCCCGCAAGGCGCCGTCGCTCTTGGGGAAGAGCTTGATGATGCGCTCATAGGTCTCTACGGCCAAGGGGTACTGCTCGAGTCTGTCCCCATAGACCACCGCGAGCTTCTCAAGGGCAGGGAGAACGCGCTCGCTGTCCGGATAGTTCTTGACGAACTCCTGGTAGGCGTCCGCCGCTTCCTTGTATTTCTTGAGTCTCTCCGCGTAGAGGTCCGCCATGGCGAATTGGGCCTTGTCCTGGAAGGGACTGCCCTCTCGGGCCAGAAGCTCGCGGTAGACCAGAACGACTGCCGCAAGCTTGCCGTCCGCCATGTGCAGCTGGGCCAGGCTCCAGAGGATGCGGTCGCCGTCCTTGTAATCAGGGAAGCGGACCTCAAAGCGCCGCGCCTCGACCAGCAAAGGGTCGTAAAGCGCGTCGCCGGATTTATCCGAGAGCCCATAGATCATCTGCGCCAGCCGATCGGACTTCTCCGCGTCCTCCGGCGTCTTGGCCAGAGAGGTCAAGCCGGCCTGGAGCTTGGAGCGCATCTTCCTGTTGACGATGTCGAGATATTCCGACTTGGCCTTCTGCGCGAACGGAGAATCCGGATATTCGTAGGCCAGGCGCAGCCAATCCACCATGGCCGGGCGGTAGTCCTCTTGGCGCGCCAGCAGAGAAAGGGCTTCCGGCGCGTCAGCCGCGTCCGGATGCTGGTCCACGAAGACCCGCAGATCATCGAGAGCGGCGGCGCGCAGATCGGAATCCGCGTCTCCTGCCGCTGCTTTGAGGGCTTGAAAAGAACGCGCCAAGAGTTCTTCGGGGGACAGCGCGACGGCGGCTGCGCGGACTTTTTTCGCCGGCTTGGCGGCCACGGGCTTGGCCTTGGGCTTGGCCTCTGGCGCCGGCACCGACTCCGGCGCTACCACAGGCTCCGCCTTGAGTTCCAGCACTTGCGCAGGCGCTGACACAGGATTTGCCTCTGCCTTCGCTTCCGGCTTGGGTTCAGCTTTTGGCTCCGGCGCTGGCACCGCTTTGGGCTCTGCCTTGGGGGCTTCGACCGGCGCAGACATCTCTGGTTTAACAACCGGAGCCGCCGGCGCCTCAGGCGCTGCCACGGCTGGCTGCGGCTGTGCCGGAGCCGGACTTATGGGATTATCCCCCTGCGCTCTGACGAATGTGACTGCGAAAATCAACGTCGTGAAGATTGACCAGTATTTCACTTGAGTTTTCCCCCTTGCAAATGTCCTCATATCAAACAAATTAAAATTTCCCGCGTCCAGCCCGGGCCCCATGATGTTTTTTTATGATTTCACCACTTCCCAGACGAGTTTTGTCGCGCATCAACTATGTCCGGACACAGTTGCTCAGGAATAATTTTCTTTAAAATTCCTTGCGTCCAGCCAAAGCCTGGCCCAAGGTCCGTTCATCCACATAGTCCAGATCCCCGCCCAGGGGAACTCCCTGGGCGATGCGGCTGATCTTAAGCTCCCCATAGGGTTTTAAGAGCTTGGCCACATAGAGAGCCGTGGCCTCCCCCTCCGTGTCCGGGTCTGTGGCCAAAATGACCTCATGCAGAGACCCCTTGCCAGCCTCCACCCGCGCCAGAAGCTCCCGCAAACGCAAGGAGTCCGGCCCGATCCCATCCAACGGAGAGAGCGCTCCATGCAGAACATGGTAAAGGCCGTGATACTTCCGCGTGCGCTCGATGGCCGCCACATCCTGGGGCTCTTCGACCAGACATAAAAGCCCCTGGTCGCGGCCCGGATCCGAGCAGATGCGGCAGAGTTCCTGGTCCGTGAAGTCAAAGCAGCGGCTACAGGCCCGCAGACCGGATTTCGCCTCCCGCACGGCGGCCAGAAGGTCCTCGACATCCTGCCCCGGCGCTCGCAAGATATGCAGGGCCAAGCGCTCAGCCTGCTTGGGCCCGACGCCCGGCAGTCTCTTTAAAGCGGAAATGAGCTTTTCCCAGCTCTTCATGAAGGCTTTTTCTTGATGAAACGGACCGTGCCGCCCAGGATCTTGCCGGCCCGGTCCAAGGAGGAAGACTCAACCGAGACACCGGCCTGCGGTTCAGGCACCTCTTCCGGTCCGGGGACTTCCACGCCCGCATCCTGGGGGGCTGCAACGCCCGCCGCTCTGGACGGAGGGTTGCCGACTTCCCAGACGATCTTCCCAGAGGACCACCCAAGCGTGGCCAATTTGGCCTCAATTGCCTCTTGATTCCTCTGTATCTGACCAAGATCAAAGGCCCTTCGGCAGAATATCTTCCAAGATCCATCCGGCATCTGCGCCGGAGAGGCGGTTTCCAAGATGGCTGCCAGGGAAGGCTTATCCTCCCGGAACAACCCGATGGCTTTATTGAAAATAGTACTTAAATTTTCAGTATTTTTTACAATATCAACAGTGGTTTTTTGCTCTGAAACCTGCACAGGCTGAGGCCTTGCTGCGGGGCTAGGAGCTCCGCTGGCAAGCCTCTTCTCAAGCTCTGTCAAACGGGACACCCACTCAGAGACATCCCCAGCCGTCTCCACGCTCCCAAAAAGGCCCAATTCCAGACTTAAACGCGGAGAATCTCCAAAACGCAACTCCTCCAATGTCTTATTGACCCGGTCCAAAAGGAACCGCAAAGCCTCGGCAGAAGCCCCCTTCAAAGCCTCGGCCCAGGCCTCCCCGGCCCGCTCGCCCAAGCCCACCTTGCCCAGATAGACCCGATGGAGGTTGGAGCGCAGATCCTTCAGAAGCTGGGCGGGTTCGACGCCCTCCTCATAGACCTTGCGCAAGTGTTCTGCCAAACCTGCGGCGTCCCTGCCGAGCAGGGCCTGAGCCAATCCCAAAAGCAGATCCTCGCGGACCAGCCCGAACATCTCGCGCACCAGCTCGGCGGTCACGGCCTTGTCCGTGAAGGACCGGCACTGGTCCAAGAGACCCACCGCGTCGCGCAGGGAGCCCTCGGCATTCCTGGCCAGGAGCTCCAGGGCCTTGGGTTCGACCGAAATCTTCTCTTTGGCGGCCAAGGCTTTGAGATGCGCCTCCAGGACCTCGGCCGCGATGGGCTTGAACTTGTAGCGCTGGCAGCGCGAAGCGATGGTCGCCGGGACCTTGGCCGCCTCCGTCGTGGCCAGGACGAAGACCACATGGGGCGGCGGCTCCTCCAGGGTCTTTAAAAGCGCGTTGAAGGCGGCCAGGGAGAGCATGTGCGCCTCGTCGATGATGAAGACCTTGTAGCGGTCACGGCTGGGCGCCAGGGCCACGGTCTCGATGATGATCTCGCGGACATTGTCCACGCCGGTGTGCGAGGCCGCGTCCATCTCCAGGACGTCCAGGGCGCAAGCCGAGGCGATCTCCCGGCAGGAGACGCACTGACCGCAGGGCTCCGGGGTCGGCCCCTTCTCGCAGTTGAGCGCCTTGGCCAGGAGGCGAGCCATGGTGGTCTTGCCCACGCCGCGCGGCCCGGTGAAGAGATAGGCGTGATGCAGGCGCTTGGAGGAGAGGGCGTTCTTGAGCGTGACCGAGACGGCCGGCTGGCCCAAAACCTCGTCGAAGGTCTGCGGCCTGTACTTGCGCGCCAGCACCAGGTAGGGCTTCTTCTCGGACATGGCTAGCGGGACCTGCGGCCGTCGAGGCTCCACTCGCCCGGGCCGAAGGCCGCGATCTGCAGGAGCCCGCCCAAGATGGCGAGGTTCTTGAGGAGTTGGATCCTCTGGTCAGGCGCCGAGTAGAAGATGCCGGTCACGACGAGGAGGAAGGCGGCCAAGAGGCCCGCGCCCCAGCGCGTGCGGTAACCCAACAGCAGCGACGCGGCACCCAAAGACTCCAGGAGCGCGGCTGACGCGCAGAAGAAAGCGGTCATGGTCATGCCGTGCGACTCCATGTAGCGGCAGGTCGCCTCGAAATTGGTGATCTTGCCGAAAGCGGCGGCTAGAAAAACGAGGGCCAACAGCAAACGGCCCACCAGAGCGAGGACATCCTCTCGGCGCACGATTCAGAATACAAAAGGCCCGCCGGGTCGGTCAAATTTCCGGCATGGCCATGCGCGAGAGTTGCTGAAGGAAGAAGTCCGCACCCCACGAGCGGAGGCTCTCTTGCTCGCGCAACGGCAGGAAACGCTGAACATCTTGACGGGCCGCATCCCAATCGATCCGCTGGATGGCCGCCGCCATGTTCTCGTGGACCCAGCGCATGCTCACCGGGACTTCTTGCCCGGCCCAAGGTCCCTGCTGGCGCAAGGCATGGCCCAAAAGATCCAGCTGGGGGACGGTTTTGCGCGAGACATACCAGACGAAGTCATGCCAGTCGCGTCCCTTGACGTAGGAGCGGCAAAGCAGCGCGTGCAGCTTCAAGGCGAACCCTGATTCCAAGGACTGCGTCGTCAGCGGCGCCGTCACCGGGAACGTGATGTAGCTGGTGGCGAATGTCGAGCCCGCAGGAGGATTGACGTCAATCTCAAGCTTGATGCGGATCTTGCGGGCCTGATACCGCTCGAAGGGCAATTCCAGTTCCAGGATCTTGCCGATGGAGTCCGTCTTCAAGAATGCCTTCTGAACGGCCGTCCCGGCTTTGGACTTGTCCTGCGCTTCGAAAGCAATCCCCTCCCGCGCGCAGTCCTTGCGCACGGACTCAAGATAGTTCTGCCAGCAGAAATCCGGATCGGGCTTCTTGAGCATGAAATCCAGATCCTCCGAAAAACGATTCATCCCGTAGACGATGCGCAGGCAGGTTCCTCCGTGAAACACGGCAGCCGTGAACATGCCGGCGCGAGAGAGAGCGGCCAGAACATAGTGCTGCATGAGTTCCTGCAGCACGTTTTCCTGCTCCAGAAGATTCGCCGGCGCATAGTCGCCGATCTTGGCGCTCAAGACCTTATGCAGCATGGCTGAGCCCCTTAAGATAAGCGCGCACGCGTCGGCTTCTGATGCTGTCCTGAATCTCGTCAAGCGCCTCAAAGGAGATTGACCGCAGGTCGTCCTCTTCGATGCGGAGCGACTCGGTCAGGTAGCCGATGCCGTCGCGGCGCCACGTGATCGTCTTGTCGAGGTAAACCGCGTCGGCGATGGCGCGCAGGGGTTCGGCGATGAACGCCCAGGCGCCTCGCGCGACCTCCACGGCCTCGACCCCCGCGCGCGGCGCGCGTGCCGGCACGCGGCGGAAGCTGAATACTCCCAACGGCGTGGAGAACTCCCTGGCGCGTTCGACCGTGACGCTGCTCACCTGGTAGACCGCCTCCGGGATGAGGCCATGATGCGCCAGAGCGGACTCAAGGCTGATGTGGGAGGGCGCATGAAGAATGCCGGCCAACACGAACGGATGCGGCTCGGATTTGCGATACGTTGGACTCAGCACGAAGACTCCAGGCTTCAAGCGCAGGACCTCGCCGGCCCGACAAGCCCGGTTCACCAACAGCGCGCGCGCGCCTTTGCTGCTTTCGGGGAAGAGATTGCCGATGACTGTTTCATCGAACAATCCGCCTGGAGGCGCAAGTTTAAAGATTTGTTCAGTGAGAGATTGCATTTGTGCTTATAGATTACGATATTCGTAATTTAAACGCAAGATTAAAGCTTCAAACCATAGCGCTCAAATCTGGCCCTTACCAGCCCTCACGCCACATGCGGAACCTCCTCCACTGGGACCACCTCGCCTCACGACGCTGCAGAATGCGCTTTGCCGGGTCAACGATGCGAGGTTCATTTTTCATGGCCAGATGCCTCAGCATGCCGCGATATTGATAGTCTAAACGACCATCATCGGGAACCAATGGGTCCAAGGCCTCGACTATGGCCATAGCCCGCAAGTGCGTTGTTTCATCCGCATCCCGATAAAACGAGTCTCCCAGGTTGCGCATAGAATCAATGCCTATGCCCTGCCTCATCTCAGTCAAGGCTTCCATGGCCGCGAGCTGATTCTCCATCATCATACGGCTCATGGAAGTAAATCCAGCCAGATTGGACAACCGCACGCGTATCTCCGGAGCCTCCAAATGGAATCTCCGGATGATCTTGATAGCCGCAGCCGCAGCCTCCTCCCTATTCTCATTGGCCCCATAGGCCGCATCCCAGGTCTTGGGCAGACACTTCTCCACCAATAGCACGGCTTCCGGCGGCAAAGCCTGGAGTTGGGCCAAAGCCTCTATGGCCGGCGGGAAGAAAATCGCCCGCCCCTTCTCGGACTCAGCTCGCTCATACGCCGCTTGAAGCAAAGCGGCTACTGCTTCCTTTGTTCCCATCCGCCCCAAAACCATGGCCGCGTCAGCACGGATACTTTCGTTTCTTTCCTTGGCCAGGATGGTCTGCAAGAATTCACAGCCGCCAGGCTTGGACGCTGCAAAGTCGAATAATTGATGCATCATTGCTTCTATGGGGATGCCATAGGCGCGCGTCAACCGATTCTTGTCTTTATAATAAAGACCTGCCAGATCCATCAGGGTTTTAAAATCTGCTTTCCCTCCAAATTGCCATAATTGCGCCGCGCGCTCTATGCGTTTATCGATAGGGATGTTGCGATCGGCCAGATTGTCCACAAGTCCGGCGACGATGCCGACGCGAACCGACTCTGGTCCGGGCAGATCTGTCTCACGGAGGGCCTTGGCGTATTCGTACCAATGCAGATATTGGCCGTAGGCCCAGAGGCGGCGGTCGAGGGAAACCTTCTCGTCCAACACCGCATGGCTATAGGTTTTGACAAGCCCTCTGCGGCTTTCTGGAAACTGCAAAGCCTGGGGCTGAACCAAAGCATCCATGACCGACAGGTCGAGAAATTCCGCGTTTTTCTCGGATACGGCCTGAAGCAAGGCTGCCACCGCTTCCTTTGTTCCCATCCGCCCCAAAACCATGGCCGCGTCAGCGCGGATAGTCGTGTTCATTTCCTTGGCCAGGGTGGCCTTCAATAAACCAATGCCTCCGGGCTCGGACGCGGCAAACTTGAACAAGTGCTGCATCATTGTTTCCCAGGAACCAATATCTTGTGTGTGAGTCAACTTTGACTCGCCTCTATAGTAGAGACCCGCCAAGGCCATCAAACTCTTGAGGTCCACTTTTTCCCCAAATTCCCATAATTGCGCCGCGCTCTTGATGCGTTCATCGACAGGCGCCTTGGCATCGGCCAGCTTGCCTGAGAGTCCGGCGACAAGTCCTGCGCGGATTGCCTCTGGTTCGGGGAGACCGGTCTCATGGAGAGCCTGGGCGTATTCGTGCAGACGGCGGTATTGATCATAGGCCAGCTTGCGGCTGCTGATCGGAGACTTCTCATCCAGGGCCGCATGGGCATAGGTTGTGACAAGACCCTTGTAGCCTGCCGGGAACTGCACCGCTTCCGCATTCTCGATGAGTATATGCTGGTTGATGATGATGTCTATGCCATGCTCTCGGGCTAGGAATTCGAATGCGTCGCGGCCTTGGGCCTTGGCCTGCGCTGCAATCTCCTTGATCTTCGGATCATCCTTGTGTGCCTCCCAGTCCAAGATGTTCACTCGGCGGCCTTTTTTGAGCTCCAATTCGAAGACCACGCCGGAGGAGCCGGCATGTCCTTGAGCAGTCTCTATCGCTGGGCTGGCATAAGCGCCGCGGCCATAAACCGCGACACCTTGTGAGTCCTTGCTGAGGAACAGGCCGCCGCGCAGTATGGCCAAGCCGTTCTCGGCTGAAGGCGTGCCGTGATAGAACTTGGCGGCCGGCAGGGAATGCACCACCAATTGTTCCGGCAGACCATGCAGCTCGGAGCCGTCGCGGCCCTCCAGAAGAAAGTGATCCACGAACTCAGGAAGCATCGCGCGGTTCTTCTGGCTCCGCAAGCCTTCCGCCACGAACAAAGCCAGCTCCTCAATGGTTCCGGGCTGAGCCCGATAGAACCGGTTGTGCGCGCCGCCATAACGCGCGTTTCGAATCATCTTGTCGAACTGCTCCCTGGCCTTGGGAGACGGAGCGTCCCCGCTCTTCATTTTCTCCAGCAGGCCGGAAAGCTCGGCGCGCAGCGTGTCCTCATTTTGCAGGCTCAGGAATGGAAGTTCCAGGAACACGCGCAATCCGCGCACCGTTTGCTTGGCCGCGTCCTCGACCGCGGCCGAGGCCTGCGGTTTCACATACGAAGCCCTCCCCCTGACCATATTCTCCACGATGCCGGGATAGTCCGAAGGTTCCACGAATTTTCCCTTCTCCACATCGAAAGCCAGCAAGTCTATGGTGCTGCCCCCCTGGCGAGCAGCGCGCTGGGTCTGACTCTCATAATCCTTCACATCGCCGACCGCGAATAGGCCGCGCTTGACCGCGCCTTTGGCGGCACTCATGTCATAGTGCGCCTCTGCGCTGTTGGTGGCCTCCAATGCCTCTCGCGTGAGCCGCGCCATAGCCGCATCCTTAGCCGCGCCCGGCTCCATATCCAAGCGCAGAAGCATGTCCCAATCGCTACCAACGCCGCGTATCTGCAAGCCATGGAGGTCTTGGCCGTCCGCTATGACTTCACGCAAAACTTGGTCTGGTTCCACGCCAGGCTCCATGCGCAATCGCTGTTCAACGAGATAGTAGAGGTATCCTATCGTGGAACGCACCACGCCGCCGCTGGCCATAACCGAAAGCGGCGCCGGGGCTTGAGCCTTGAGTTTGGGCTCGACATAGTCGAAATACCGAACCAGGTGCGCCTGGGTCTCGCCCGGCTTGACCACGGGCAAGGTCACGCGACGCAATACCGAGGCGACGGCCTGCTCCAATAGTTCAACCTGGCGCTGAATGACCGGCGCCGGTATGTCTTGAGCAGGCACATTGCGATATTCCCGAGGCAAGAAATAAGGGGGGAATTCCCCCTGCTCAAAATAGCGCGAGAACCCCCGTTCAGTTGCGGCGGACTTCGGCGGCGGCCGGGAAAGGGCTGCGGGCGCATCGAATCCCTCGACCTTCCCAGACCGTTCGTCTCCCAAAATCAATTCGCGACTGGCAACAGAAGCAGTCGGCGGAACCTCTTGGACCTCCGCCGAGGGCAGCCCGCCGGCCAGGCCCCGTTCGATGGCATCGCGGATCTTATCGGAAGAAAGCCCTGCCTTTTCGAGCTCTTTGTACTTCAAGCGGAGTTCTTTGGGCCCGCAAACGCCGCCCGGGCAGGAAATCTCGTGAGCGCGCAGAACCGCCTCTGCCTGCGCTGGCGCGCGCAGCCCAGTCAAGTCGAGCTGCATGATGATCTCGGCCTTGCGGACCTGCCGGTCCGCAATCGCGAAATTGGCTCTGACGACCTCCTCTGGGACGCGGGCGGCGGATTGGGGCGAGCGCCGAATCGGAGGGCGACTTCCCTCAGCTGGGCCGAGCGCGAATTGATTCTTGATCTGCGCCCAGGAATCGTTCTCCCGCTCCGCAGCGGTGACAGGCTGCGATGTTAATTTCGCCCAAAGCTTTTCCGGCCAACTCATGTCCACCTCGGAGACCCACTGCCAGGCTCCGGTTCTTCGATTCTTGCTGGGGTACATGACGTTATTGGCCTTTTCTCCGGAAGTGAGTGTATCGAGAAACTTAAATTCTACTTTGCCGGTTTTCAGATCCTTGTCCGCCTTGATATTGCCGGCATGGACGTCGCCGTGGACATAGCCTTTGCGGTGGAGAGTTTCCATAAAGTCATCCAGGGGCTTCAAATCTTCAACGCTGAGCCGGAAGTCTGCTTTCCCGCTGAGGACATCTTGCAGGGTATAGCCAGGGATGTATTCTGAGACTAAGACATCTTGCCCCTTAACCTTCCTTAAAACAGCTTCTTGGATTGCAACTCCCGCGGGGAATTCTCCCTGCTTCGCGTTTCTCAAAACTGCGTTGATGCGGGCCGAACGATCGGCTTCGTGTGCAAGAGACATGCTGCGAAGATCTCCGGAATCCCTTTGCCCATACCTATAAGTATCCCACGTCTTAAAAACCAACCGCCGCCCATCCTCCATCTCCACCAGTTGGACATTGTAAGGGCTCATCTCATCGCTTATCTGCAAGTTTTTAACCACATGACCCTTCCAGCCTTGCAAGGCTTCGACAGGCACATCCTGGATCGGAGTCGCGTGCGCGGCTGCGGGAGGCGCAGCCTCCCCAGGACGCGCTTCAACGGCCTCGCCCGCGCGCTTCGGCGTGAGCAGTTCCTGGAACCGAGCACCGACTGCGTCCAGGAACCCGCCGCCGGGCACTGGCGACAACAGATTGCCCCCCCCCGAAACCTCGGCGGGAACAGCCGCCTGCTGGCGGAAGAGGGCGATCTGCAGCTTGATCTTGGACTCGATCTGCGCCACCCACGTCATCGCCTTCTGGCCAGTTGGAGCAAGACTCTCCCTCTCGCCACCGTGCACTTGCAGCGCAGCCGGAAGCACATCAGACGACTCCTTCGTCCATTTATCAAAAAGCACTGGGCCATCTACCTCACCAATAAAACCAATACCATTCGGTCCCATTATCCGACCCAACCAATCGGCGGGCATAATGCCCTTCTCTCCCGGGAGAAGATTGCTGTCGATGGTTCGGAAGTTGATTCCCCTCCCATTTTCTGTGACATACGGATCTCCGACCAATATGGCATGTCCCCCCGACAGACCCTTTTCTGTAGCAATGCCGACATAAACAGGCCTGCCCGTGTCTGCCATATACTCGCCCAATCTCGCCGCGGGGACACGCACCGGCCGCATGCCGATCTTTTTTCCAATACCCTCGAGGACAGACCACACTCTGTGGTAATTAAGGCCCCCGACGACATACTCCTTACCGCATAGTTGGACTTTATCGCCCTCTTGAAATTTGCCGCCAAGAACCTTCATAAGGGTTTCCCAGTCCGGGTCGCCTATGAGTTTCGTCAAAGCACCTTCGCTGGTCAGCATGTTGAAGCAAGCAGCATAGGCGCAAATTTGCTGACTCTGCTGGTGCATGTTTTGCCCTGTGGTTTCTACGTATTTCCCCAATTCCAAAGAGCGCGCCATCTCAATAGATTCATGGCCCCGGACCTCGAGGGAAGCATGATAAATTTCTCTATTGCCAACACGCGGGGATTCTTGGAACTGTTCTACAATCTGACCCCTTATTATCTCCGCCCCCGCAAGCGCCGCCACCGTCGCTTCTGACGGATTGTCCTTGGGAAGAAATTCCATCAGATCTTCCGCCATGCGCGCATCCCGGCCTCCATTCTGCTCAATGAAATAAGCAGAGTCCGGAGTAGAAGACATCAACTCTCTAACGAGGTCTTTTTTTACATCAAGAGGAAGCTTTAAATCCGATATGGTTTTAAAAAATCGTTCTCGCGGGAGCTCATACGCTCTCCCAAGGTTACCTCCCTCCCCTATCAACGCGGCCGCTCTTGCCTCCTCAAGGCGCTGCTTCCAAAGTTCAAAAGCTTGTTTTTGCATTTCACTGGCAAACCGCCCTGGCGGCTTAACTCCCCCCTCCATTTCATAGAGCTTGTCATAACTCTTGCCGCGAGCATCCGGGAGGAGGGAATACGCCTCTAGGACTTTGGCCGTCCAGGGATCAATGTCTGAATGATTTTCCAGATACCTGCCAAAAACCCGCCCCCGTTGTGCTGCGTTTTCTTTAATATGTCTATCGAGCTTGCCCACTTCTATCTCAACTCTCTTGCTTACGGCGCCCGCTAGCCGGACCTCTACGACCTTGCTCTCTTCCAGCCAGATCGCGTATGCCTCTCGCTCAACGCTTGAGGCAAATAAGCCCGGGCGGATAGAGGCTCTTTGCTGCGTGAATTCCGCTGGAGTTCTACCAGCAACACTGGGAAGACTCTCCAGTCGCCGAATGACCTCCTTGGCGACAATCCGCGATGAGAGTTCTCGGGCAACGGGCAGTCGCTGCTCCGGGAGGATGTTATCGTTGAGAGGCTTAAAGGAGTCCACCAACCGGCGGACCATCTTGAGTTTTTGGGCGGTCGAAGCATCCGACTGCGCAATGGTCTTGAACTCTGTGGACTCGGCAAGCCGCATCGCCCCCACCGCAGCATCCTTATTCATATCCCACGCCAGTTCAGCGCCCATCCACGCGGACGTCCTTTTTGCCGGCCGCTCGACAGACATCTGTTCCAGTTCCGCCAGACTTTTTCCTTCGATGGACGGGAAACGCTGGAGTTCTTGAGCCACTTCTGGGGAGACGCGGCCTTCCGTGAACTTCAGGCCCACGGACGCCGCGAGCACTTCGGACAGCTGGCGGTAAGAAGCGTAATGCTCCGCAAAGCGGTCAACAGCCATCTTCGCGTCCGAGCCCGACTCCGACCCTTCGAGAACGACCGAGGAATTATGAAGAGAAACAGCCTTGGCGTTCGGCTCCCGCAGAATCTCTTCAACCCACGCTTCTTCCCCCTTGTCAGGCCACAGCTGAATGCTATTAGCCAGAGCAATGACTTTAATCTTACCGCCCCCCTGCCCTCTTGCGGCATCGATGACTTCCATGCAGCTCGCAAAGCTAGTACTCTCCCCCGAACGCGCCAAATGCTCGGCCAGAACCCCCGCGACCTTGCTGCGCTGAGCCAGGAGGGCTTCCCCTGTGTGGGGGCTCGTGAGATACTGGTCCAGAAGCGCTTGTTTTTCGATAGGAAAATCATAAAGGATCAGATGCGTGATGCCCGCCTTTTTCATCTCGGCAAAAGACGCGCCCAAATCTTTTTTCATTAATGCCTTTCGCTGATCAGCAGCGCTCTCTCGGCTCCCGCGAAACTTCTCGATGGCCTGTTCGCCCAATTGTCGCAGGCGGAAAACGGCTCCACGCATCCCGACCGCGACAGGCTCTCCCTCGAGCGACGGTGCAAACGCCCCGCTCAACGCCCCGGATCTCACGAGAGCCGCTAGGTCTTCCCCCTGGATTTTCGCCGCCTTGAGGATCCGAAGCTGCACCATGGAACGGCTTTGCATCGGCCCGGCACCGACCTGGCGCGCGCGCAGGATGACATCCGCCTTCAGCTGTTCGGGAGTCAAGACCTTCGCCTGGAGCATCGATCGCAACGGCGACAGGGACGGCTCGGCCGCGCGCAGGACTGCGGCATGGTCCGCGAGCGCTCGGTACCCCTTGACCGCGCCATTGCCCGCGCCATAGAACGCCATGCCGGCAAAAATGCCCAAGACAATGATCGTGCTCCACAAATAGGCTATTTGCCGCCGATAGTAGTAGCGAGTCGCGTCTCCCTCGCTTCCCTCGGGAGCTGCTTTATATGCAGCGATGGCGGCCAGCAGGCGCGGCAAATAACTGTTCACGATCTGCATGATCATCGTGGACCCGAAGAAAAGACCGATGAGCAATGAGACGGCCAACGCCACGCCGCCGGTCCCTATCGATGCCGTGACCAGGGCCATGACCGCGGAGCAGACAAGGAAGTTCTTCACCGCCGATGGGCCGATCACCTGTTCCTTCATGGCATCATAAACCCCTGCCGTGACCATGGTCTCGTCAGGATCGGCCAGACACCATGGCGCCAGCTGGGGCTTGTCAACAACCGCCTGCTGGCAGGACATGACCTTGAGCCGCTCGGACTCGGAGAGGTCCTTCAAATCCTCCTGCTTCAGCTTCGTCTTCCATACGCTGTCAACAAAAGCTACCCCACTCATCAGGCCAAGCCTGGAGGGAGCGTTCACCCAGTGAAAGACATCCGCAATACTGCCCGCAACGCTGGGAGAAGGCACCTGCGTCTTATGCGCCTGCGACATCAGGCTTTGCAGATCGCGGGAAGAACCGGTGAAAGCTGACTGGCTCGCCGAACGAGGTGCTTGGACGCCGGGTGCCCCGCCAGCTACTTGGCGTGCTGCACCGCCTTCAATGGATTCCAAGGACTTGGAAGCAAAACCGATCTTCAGCTTCTGCAGATCAAGCGAGCTCACAGGCTTCTGGCGAGCCTGCAACCGGATACGGGCGCACTGCTGGGCGCTCTCCCGCCCCATCGCGGCATTGGTCTTATTCGGCGTCTGGCACTCGTTCACGAAAATTCTCAGGTCCTTGGGATCGGGGATCCTGCCTTCAGAAGGCAGCCCCAAGATCGTTCTTAAAGCCGCGCTGACGTCCTTAAGCCGCGGACCGAGCTCCTTGGGGCACGCCTGGCTCTCAAAGGCCTTCTGGGAACAGGGCTTCGCGTCCATGAGGGCCGCGGGAAGCTCGATGGCCTTAAGCTGGACGATCAGCGCCACCACCTTGACGGGGTCGGGAATCTTGAAAAACGGCGCGAAACGCTCAATATCCGCAGGATTTTCAGCGACCACTTCCTGGACCTTGATCTGATACTGGTCAAGCTCCTCGGGCAGCTTGGAAAAAACATCGGACAGGGGTTGGGAGATGTGCGGCGGGGTCTTCTCTTCCAACCCGCGAGCGTATTGCTCGATGCGCTCCAGGTCCTTGCCTATGTCGCCGACGACTGTGACCAGCGCCGCGCCTGACTCTGAAAGATTGGAGTCTCCCGCGCCTGCTGAAGAAGCCAGCAGAAAGGAGAAACCGATGACTAAAGAGAATCTTTTCATCGCGATAGTTGGTCTCGAAAGTGTAGCCCCCGTTCCTGAATTGCGCAAGGCCTAATGAGGGCCTACACTTATTTTCGAAAATCCACTATACTGTAGACGGATGACTCGCATCGTCTCGATATTCTTATTTTTTCTCGCCTGCCCGCGGCCGGCAGCGGCCTGGACCGAAGGTCCCCAGCTCTGGCAGGAGAGCTATTTCTTCGACGCGCTCTTGCAGTCGCGCGACCGCATGGCCAGACAGCAGAGCGATCCGCAGCTCTCCCCCATGCTCAAGACCGTGGCCGGCCAGGTCGCCCAGCAGGTCGCCAACCTGCGCCAGATCGGCCTCTACATGAAGGCCCAGCAGGACAACCTGCGCTACGCCTTTGGCCAGGACGACCCGCGGCAGAGCCTATCCACCATCGCGTCCAATTTCGAGACCCTCGGCGCCGGCGCGGACCAGATCCGCAACAACCTCTACTACCTCACCGCGCGCTGCCGCCTGGCTTCTTCCCAAGCCCTGCCCGATCCGGAACTCTACCAAGGAGGCCTGCTCATCCTGGGGCAGATCCAGCAGCTGCAGCTCTCCCTGAACACCCTCTACCTCGACGCGGCCGCCGCGCGCAAGATCGTGTCCGACAACCGCTGGGCTGCTGACAAGAATTTCCGCTTCCGCATGGACGAGCTGGTGCGCAGCGTGGCGCGCGTGCAGGACGCGGTCTTCAGCGTCTACAACGCGGCCTACGAGTTCGCCATGCGCTGCAAATGATGATCAGTCTCCTGCTGGCGCTGATGGCGGCCGTCCCTTCCTGGGCCTCGCAGGGCCAGAACGCCCGGTTCAAGACCGAGGACGGCTGGACCATCGCCGCCGTTTACCGCGCCCCGCGCATCCATCGTCCCGTCGCGATCATGGTCCATGGAGTCGCCGCCGGCAAGGGCGAGTGGGAACCTCTTGCCGTGGAACTGGAACGCCGCGGCATCGGATCCTTGGCCATCGACCTGCGCGGCCACGGAGAGAGTCTGCAGGGCCCGTCGGGAAAGACCGATTTTCAGAACTTCGACGCGACAGGAGAATGGGCTCAAGCAGAGAGGGATATCGAGGCTGCGGCGGCATTCCTCAAGAAGCACGGCATCGCCGCTTCGCGCATCGGCTATATCGGCGCATCCATCGGAGCCAACCTCGTCTCCTCAGCAAAACCCAAGCCTCGCTTTCTGGTCCTGCTCTCGCCGGGCGTGGACTATCGAGGAGTGCGCTTGGCTTCACCCCCAAAGGGCGTGCCCACTCTGGTCGCGGCATCGCCGGCGGACTCCTACGCCTTTGAATCCTCCCAGGATCTTACGGCCTCAGCAAAAGGCGCGGTCTTTCTGACCGCGCGCCAAGGCCACGGCGCGCAGATGTTCGCTGACCCGGAATTCTTCCAGAAGCTCATCGACTGGATCGAGCACAATAGCCACTGAAAACTGATCGAGTTATCCACCGACTCTTCGCGCGAAGGGTCGGTGGATAGGTCTGCCAATAAACTGACGCGGCCGTCTCAAATTTGATATGTTCGAGCCATGAGCGCGACGAGCGACCCCGGCTGTCTCTTCATGTTCGGGATCTACGGCAAGCGCGCGACCCGACAGACCGTCCAACTCTTGCGCGACACCGGAGCCTCCAGCGTCCTGCTGTTGGCCCGTAACATCGAGAGCCCGGCGCAAGTGCGCCGGCTGACCCGAGAACTCGCCCAAAAAGTCGGCAGGCCGCTCTTGTTCGCCATCGACCACGAGGGCGGTTGGGTTTTGCGCTTCACCAGCGGCGTGACCGCCTTCCCTGGCAACGCAGCCCTGGGTCGGGCCAAGGACCCGCGCCTGGCCTATGCCGTAGGACGCCAGATGGCCCTGGAACTCTCCGCCATGGGCATCGGATTGAACCTGGCTCCGGTCTTGGACGTCGCGACCTCCCGCTACAACCCGGGCATCGGCATCCGCTCCTTCGGAACGGACCCCAAGCTGGTCGCGCGCCTGGGAACCGCGTTCATCCGCGGCCTGCAGGACCACGGCGTGGCCGCCTGCGCCAAGCATTTTCCCGGCAAGGGTGCCGCCACCGTCGACGCCCATGTAGCCCTGCCGACCATCCGTCTGCCTGAAGTCGAGCTTCTCCGCACGCACGTGGCGCCTTTTGCCGCTGCCGCGCGCGCCGGGGTTTGCAGCCTCATGACCTCCCACGCCCGCTGTCTCGCCTTCGATAAAAAACCCGCGACCTTTTCGCGGCACATCGTGCATGACCTCATCCGCAAGCGCCTGCGATTCGATGGCGCCGTGATCTCCGACGACCTATGCATGGGGGCCATCACATCGCGCGGCCCGGTCCCAGCCGCCGCTTGGAGCGCCTGGGAGGCCGGTCACGACATCCTCATGATCGCCCATGAGCCCATGGCGCAGAGGGAAGCCGTCGAACTTTTCAGAGCCCGCCTCGCCCGACAGGATTTCGACGAGTCCCGGCTGCGCATCGAAAGATTATCGAGTTTCCAGAAACGATCCCGAGCGGCGAATCCGGCCGCGGGCGTCCGATTGGCCCGAGAGATCGCGCAAAAAAGCGTCGAGCTCATCCGCCAGGGGACGCTGTCTCTGCCTCTCATCAAGGGAAAGAAGACCGTGGTCCTTTTCCCGGATTTTTCCGAGGTCAAAGAAAGATTCGCCTTTGAAAACGGATTCCGAGGGCCGGAAGCTTTTGTATCGAAAGCCCTTGGCGCCCGGCTGATTCGCACGCCGATCGAGTCCTCAGATCTGGGCCTCATCCCGGACGCCCTGCGCCAAGCGGATCAGGTCGTTTTCTTCTGCTTCGAGGCCAGACGCTTCGCCGGCCAGAGAGCCGTGCTCCGGCTCCTCAATCGAGAGGCGCCGCGGCGCAGCGCGGTCTGCCTGATGCGCAGTCCCTTCGACTTGGATCTTTTGGACGGACGCGTGACGGTCATTGATTCGCGGGGATACCGCCTCTGCCAGCTCGAGGCAGCCCTCGAACTCATTCTGGACAAGGAGAAACCATGAACATCCTCGTGCTCGGCTTGGCATTGGCTGGCGCAGTATGGGCCGTAGATCGTCCCGCGAACATCCACGAGCTCCACGAGGACTTCGTGGAAGCCGTGGACAATTCCCAAAAACAGCTCGTGCTGGACCGTATCGCGGTCACGACGCCCGAGACGATGATGGAGGTCCGCTGGCTCTTCGACCTCTTCTCGCGATTCCCCGACCCGGCCGTGCGCGCAACCGTCATGGCCTCTCTCTCAAGGCTAGACCCCAAAAGCGCGGCTCTCGAACCGGCCTTCATCGAGTATCTCAAACTGCCGGAGAGCGAAGCCGTGATCTTCGGCATCAATGGAGCCCTGCGCCTGCGCAGCCAGAGGGCCCTGCCCCTCATCACGGAGATCGCCAAAAAGAAATTCAAAGTCAAGAGCCCGGGGGAAAGCCCTGTCTTGTCCGACAAGAACGCCTGGTGGGTGCAATACGACGCCCTTTCCGCCCTGGCCCAATGGCAAGGCCCCCAAGCTTATCCCCTTCTGGAGAAAAAGGCGGACGAGGCCCCGGGCGTGGCGCGCTTGATGGCGCTCTTCCTCTGGAAGGAATCCCTTCCCCAGATCGCCGCCTGGGCCGATGCCGGAGGCTCTCAGGAGGAAAAGGCCCATGAGGCCCTGGCCGCGGACGTGCCGCTCTCAGCGCTGCGCGCGACCCGCCCGGACATGCTCAAAATCCTCAACGACTCAAAGTCTGACAAGGAATTGCGCCACCAGATCGCGATCAAGGTGGGATCGTCCTCCACTGATCCTGAGATCGATGAGCTCCTCGCCCAGTGGCAGACCGCCCAGGACCCGACGGCCAAGCTCATGATCGCGACCGCGCTCTTCGCCTCGCGCAGCTCCCGCACGGTGCCCTGGCTCAAGAAACAGGCCGCTGAGAATCCGGACGCCAAATTGCGGCTTGGCAGCCTCATCCAGCTGGGGCCCATGCTCGGCACGACTGAAAGGAAGACCCTGTTGGAACAGGCCGCGGCCCATGACGCGGACGAGGAGACCCGCAAAACCGCCGCGGACATGCTCCAGACACCCTCCGCGCCCTAATTTGCTAACCTAAGCCCATGTCCCCTCTGGACGGGATCCTGCTCGCTGTCTGCGCGGCCTTGGCCGTCGCTCTTCTGCTCGCCCTCAGAAAGCTTCTCGCGTGCCAGACCCTTCCTCTCGCCTCCACGGCCGTGCCCCTGGAATTCGTCGAGGCCCTGGCCCTGGCCGTGGACTTAAAAGACGCCTACACCCGCGAACATTCGGGCCGCGCCCGCAGCCAAGCCCGGCGCCTGACCGCAGAGCTCAAGATCCCGGCCGCGACGGCACTCCACGTCGAATACGCCGCGCTCCTGCACGACATCGGCAAGATCGCCATCGACCAATCCCTGCTCCTCAAGCCCAGCCCTCTCACGCCGCAGGAATATGAGATCCTCAAGCGTCACCCAGCCATCGGTTATCAGATACTCGCCCTGGTCCCGTCGCTGGGGCCGGTCGCCCGGATCGTCTTCTCCCACCAGGAACACTACGACGGCAGCGGCTATCCGTCGGGCCTACAGGGAGAGGACATCCCCTTGGGTTCGCGCATCATCGCGGTCATCGACGCCTGGGATGCGATGACCTCGGATCGACCCTACCGCAAGGCCCTGCCGCGCGAAGCAGCCCTGCTCGAGCTGCGCCGCTGCACGGGCACTCAATTCGACCCCCAGGTGGTGGAGGCCTTCCTCAAGATCGAGGCGCCGGGGGCCTGATGCTTTCCCTGGTGCCCACGCCCCTGGGCAATCTCGAGGATATCTCTCCCCGTTCTTTGAGGGCCCTGCGCGAGGCGGCCGTCGTCTATTGCGAGGATACGCGGCGCACGCGGGCTCTTTTGTCCCATTTCTCCATCCACACGCCCGTGGCGCGCTACAACGAGTATGACGACCGCGACAATCGCCGCCTGATCGAACGCCTCAAGGCCGGAGAGGCCCTCGCCCTGGTCTCGGACTCGGGCCTGCCCGTGGTCTCGGACCCGGGCCGCAAGCTGGTGGCCCTGGCGCGCCAGAACGGGATCGCGGTCACGGTCCTGCCCGGCCCCACGGCGGCCGCGGCGGCCGTGGCCGGCTCGGGCCTGCCGGGGGACTCCTTCGTCTTTCTTGGTTTTCTGCCCCGCTCCGACGGGAAGAAAAAGAAGATCCTCCAGGAGACCGCCGCCCTGGGCCGCACCCTGGTCATCTACGAGTCGCCCTTCCGCGTGGTCTCGCTCTTGGCCGCGGCCCTAGAGACCCTCGGGCCCCAGGCCCAGGCCTGCGTGGTGCGGGAGCTCTCCAAACTCCATGAGGAATGGCTCTGCGGTACGACGCAAACGGTCCATGCCGATCTTGTGCGTCGTCCGGAGATCCTCGGCGAATTCGTGGTGGTGCTGCATCCCGAGGAGGCCCATGGCTGAAGTCTTGTCCCTGAACCCGCAGGGCGCGCTGCCCGATGAAGCGCTGGATCGCGCGGTCCAAGCGGCCGGGCGCGGGGAGATCGTCGCGTTCCCCACGGATACGGTTTACGGCTTGGGCACATCGGCCTTGAGCCGCGCGGGGGTCGAGAGTCTCTACCGCCTCAAAGCCCGCGACCCGAAGAAACCCCTGCCGCTGCTGGCGGCCTCCAGCGCCGAGGCTCGCCGCTGGGTCGAGTGGACACCGCAGGCCGAGGCCTTGGTTCGGAGATTCTGGCCCGGCGGCTTGACCCTCGTGCTGCGAGCCAATCCGGCCGGACGGCTCTTGGCCTGCTCCGCCGGCCCGACCCTGGCCGTGCGCGTGCCGGCCCAGAGCATGACCCGCCGGCTTCTCGAACGCTCCGGGACTCCCTGGGCCTCGACGAGCGCCAACCTCTCGGGCGAGCCGCCGCTCAGCGACGGCGCGGCCATCGCGCGCGCCTTCGCCGAGAAGATCGCTTTCTCCATCGATGCCGGCCCAGTGCCCGGCCGGCAATCCACCGTGGTCGACGCGGCAGCCTCGCCCGTTCTCATCCTACGCGAAGGGATGATCCCCGCCGCTGAGATCCTAGCCGTGCGGCCGCACATCCTTTTCGTGTGCACGGGAAACACCTGCCGCAGCCTCATGGCCGAACTCCTATTCAAAAAACTCTCCAAGGAACGCGGCCTGGACTGGACCATCGGCTCGGCGGGGACCGAAGCGGAGCCTTATTTCCCCGTGCCGCCCGCCGTGAGGACGGCCCTGGCTCCGGAAGGCATCCAGGACTTTCTCCACGTCGCCCGGCACGTGACCCGAGAGCTCGTGGAGGAGGCGGACTTGATCCTCGTCATGGAGCGCCGCCACCAAGAGGACATCCTGGACCAATGGCCCCAGGTCGCCTACAAGATGCGCCCCCTCAAAAGCACAGACGTCGCCGATCCCATCGGCAAGCCTGAACCGGTCTACGCCGCCGCCTGCCGCGAGATCAAGCAATCCCTCCAGGAGGTGATCGCCCGCCATGGACGAACTCAAAAACCAGGACCCTGAAGTCTTCGACGCCATCCGCCGGGAGACCCGACGGCAGGCGGACAACCTCGAGCTCATCGCCTCGGAGAATTACACGTCGCAAGCCGTCCTCGAAGCCCAAGGCTCGGTCTTGACCAACAAATACGCCGAGGGCTATCCGGGCAAGCGCTATTACGGCGGCTGCGAGTTCGTCGACATCGTCGAGAACCTGGCCATCTCACGGGCCAAAAAACTCTTCGGCGCCGAGCACGCCAATGTCCAGCCCCATTCCGGGACCCAGGCCAACATCGCCATGTACCTCTCGGTCTTGACCCCGGGGGACACGGTGATGGGCCTCAACCTCGCCCACGGCGGGCACCTCTCCCACGGCCATCCTCTGAACTTCTCGGGCAAGTTCTTCAAGATCGTGCCCATCAACGTGCGCCAGGACGACGAGCTCATCGACTACGACGAGGCCGAGCGCCTGGCCCACGAGCACAAACCCAAGATGATCTTCGCCGGGGCCTCGAACTACTCCCGCGTCTTCGACTGGGCGCGCTTGAAAAAGATCGCGGACTCGGTCGGCGCTTATTTCGCGGCAGACATCGCCCATTACGCCGGCCTTGTGGCCGCGGGAGAATACCCCTCCTCCGTCCCCTACACGGACTTCACGACCTCCACCACGCACAAGACCCTGCGCGGCCCGCGCGGAGGCCTGATCCTCTCCCAAGCCCGCCATGCGGCCGCCGTGGACAGGATCAACTTCCCCGGCACCCAGGGCGGCCCTTTGATGCACATCATCGCGGCCAAGGCTGTGTGCTTTGCCGAGGCCCTCAGGCCCGAATTCAAGACCTACCAGAAGCAGGTCAAGGCCAATGCCAAGCGCCTGGCCTCGGCCCTCGCCTCGCGCGGGTTGCGCATCGTGGCCGGGGGCACGGACTGCCACCTCTTCTCCGTGGACCTGCGCCCCAAGAACGTCACGGGCCGCGACGCCGAGATCGCGCTGGATAAGGCCGGCATCACGGTCAACAAGAACGCCATCCCTTACGATCCCCAGAAACCCATGATCGCCTCAGGCATCCGCATCGGCACGCCGGCGGTCACGACCCGCGGCATGGGGGTCGATGAGATGGAGCAGATCGCCCTCCACATCGACGAGGCCCTCTGCGCCCGCGCCGACGACAAAAAACTGACCGCCATCCGGGACGAGGTGCGCCGGCTCTGCAACCGATTCCCCATCTATCCGGAACTCTTAAGGAGGCTGGAGGCCCCATGAAGACGAACGCTTTGATCGGAATCATCGGCGGAAGCGGATTCTACGACATGCCGGGGCTCTCGGCGCGCCGAGTCCGGCGCGTGAAGACCCCCTTCGGCAACCCCTCGGGACCGATCCTGTTGGGCACCCTCGAAGACGTCCCCTGCGCTTTTTTAGCCCGCCACGGCGCGGGCCACACGCTGCTTCCTTCGGAGATCAACGGCCGCGCCAACATCTGGGCTCTCAAGTCCCTGGGCGTCGAGCGCATCCTCTCGGTCTCGGCCGTGGGCTCGCTGAAAGAAGAGCTCGCCCCGCGCGACTTCGTCTTCCCAGACCAGCTCGTGGACAAGACCAAGGGCCGGACCTCCACCTTCTTCGGAGAGGGCATCGTCGCCCACGTCACCTTCGACCGCCCCTTCTGCGCCGAGCTCTCGCGCCTCATGTTCGCCAAGGCATCATCCCTGGGCATCCGCGCCCACGCCGGCGGGACCCTGGTCTGCATGCAAGGCCCGGCCTTCTCCACAAAAGCGGAATCCCTCACCCACCGCCGGCTGGGCTACGACATCATCGGCATGACCGCCAGCCCCGAGGCCCAACTCGCGCGCGAAGCGGAGATCTGCTACGCCCCCATGTCCCTGGTCACGGACTATGACTGCTGGAAGCAAGGCGCGGAGGTCTCCCCCTCCCAGATCGTGGACAACCTCGCCGCCAACACGGCCAACGCCCAGCGGCTCATCGCCGCCATCGTGCCGGCGCTAGCCGCCCTGCCCCGGCGCTGCCCCTGTTCCTCAGCCTTGGCCCATGCCATTTTGACCGCACCGGCGCAACTCGACCGCCGCACAGCCGGAAAACTCGGGCTGATCGTCGGGAAATATGTCCCAGGGAGGAAGAATCCATGAAAACGACCGCCATCATCTCCCGCTTGATGGAAACGGCCATCGCCGCCCAGAAGCACGCCTACTGCCCCTATTCCCGCTACCGGGTCGGGGCCGCGGTCCTGACCGAGTCCGGCCGGATCTTCGCCGGCGCCAACGTGGAGAACGCCTCCTATGGCCTGAGCATCTGCGCCGAGCGCGTCGCCATCTTCAACGCGGCGGCCCGTAATGAGAGGACGCTCAAGGCGGTCTGCATCGTGGCCAGCGCGGCCAAACCCTGCGGCGCCTGCCGTCAGGTCATGATGGAATTCGCCACCAAGGACACGGTCCTCTATCTCATCGACCTCAACAACGCCACGGGCCGGCGCCGGGTGACCAAGACGACCGTGTTCAAGATGCTGCCGGCCGCCTTCGACCCCATCGCCTCGGGACTGCTCCCTCCCAACCCCCGAAACCTGCTGAGGGCGAAATGAAGGTCTGCGCCAGCTGCGGCTTCGAGAATGCCGCGGCCAAGAACTACTGCGACCGCTGCGGCGTTCCTTTAAGCCTGGCCATCCCCCCGGCCGGCCGCCTGCAATCCGGCGCTCCTTCTGCAGCCTCAGAACAACTTCAGATCCCCTCAGCGCCGGCGCGCACCGGCGCCGTCTACTCGCGCTTGCGCCAAAAAGACAGACGGCAGACCTGGCTCTTCGTCCTCCCGCTCCTGGCCCTGGCCGCCGTGGCCGGTACGCTCTATCACAACTCCCACACGCCTGAAAAAATGCTCCGGCAAGCCGCGGCGCAATATCTAGACGCCCTCCAACGCCAGGATTTCCAGGCCGCCTATGAATTGCTCTCTCAGGAATCCAAGAGCCAATGCTCCCTGGAGGAATTCCAAGCTCAACGTCAGGCTCCTCCCTGGTCCTGGTCCGATGTCCAAGTCCTGCGCCTGGAGCCCGCCAACGCCCTCGTGCAATACCGCCTTGCCATCCCAGGCCAAGCGCCGAGCGAGGACTTCCTCTTCTTCGCGCAGGAAGGCGGCCGCTGGGTGCGTCCCTACAATTGGACCCTCCTCAAAAAAGCCGAAGCCGCCTTCGATCAGAACACCCCCGAACTGGCCCTCATCCTATCGCAGGCCGCGACGCGCATCAATCCCCGCGATCCCATGGCCCAAGGCTACCTCTGCGAGGCGATCTACTACCGCCGAGCGCCGTTGGAAACTGAACAGGCCTGCGCCGCGGCTCTGGAATTGAGCCGCACCACCCCCTCCAAGCTGTCTCCCCAAAGTCTCTATCACCTGCACGCCATCCTGGCGGATACCCGCAAGAACGCGCTCAGCAAATACGCCGAAGCCCTCGAGGAATACGACGCCCTTTTGGCTTTCGAGGGTCTCTCCGCCCAAGACCGCTGCAGCATCCTCCTCGCGCGGACCGACGCTCTGCTCTCTTTGCACCGCGAGCCGCAGGCCCAACACGACTTAAGCGAAGCCTCCAAACTCTGCGTCAAGCCCGAGGACCTCGATTACATCCGCGCAAGGAAAAACTCCTGAAGGGGGAAGCCATGTCCAAAGACCTCAAGCCGCTCATCGAATCCCGATTGAAGGAATCCGGCCGCGCCCTGTCGGCCGCGGCGAAGCTCTCAGCGGACATCGCGCGGGCGGCCGAGATGATCCTCTCCGCCTACCGCCGGGGCCGCAAGATCCTGATCTTCGGCAACGGAGGCTCCGCCGCGGACGCCCAGCACTTCGCCGCCGAACTGGTGGGGCGCTTTGAGCGCAACCGACCGGCATTGCCCGCCCTGTCCCTGAGCGTCGACACTTCGAACCTGACCGCGATCGCCAACGACTTCGGCTACGAGGAGGTCTTCTCCCGCCAACTGGAGGCCCTGGCCAAGAGCGGCGACGTGGCCGTGGCGATCTCGACCTCCGGCAACTCACCGAGCGTACTCAAGGCCGTGGCCTTGGCCCGCAAGCTGGGCCTGGCCACCATCGGGCTCTCCGGCGGCCGCGGCGGCAAGCTCAAAGCCGCCGTTGACCTCTGCCTCTGCGCGCCCTCTGCCTCCACGGCCCGCGTCCAGGAGGTGCACGGCGCCATCATCCACGTCTGGTGCGAGATCGTGGAAGAAGCCCTGTTCCCGAACGCCCCCAAGGCCCACTGACATGCTCCCCTCGAAAAACAAGATCATACCTCTGCCACGGCTCCTGGTGTTGCGCCGACTCTGGAAGCGCCAAGCCAAGACCGTGGTCTTCACCAACGGCGTCTTCGACATCCTCCATACGGGGCATCTCGGCATCTTGGAACGCGCCCGCGGCCTGGGAGACATCCTTATCGTGGGGATCAATTCCGACGCGTCCGCCCGCCGCTTGGGGAAGAGCAAGGACCGCCCCATCAACCGTCTTGTCGACAGGACGGCTATTCTGGCGGGATTATCCGCCGTGGACGCCGTCATCGCCTTTGGCGAGGACACGCCGGAGAAGCTCCTCTCGAAACTCAAGCCGGACGTCCTGGTCAAGGGAGCGGACTACCGCAAGGGCGAGATCGCCGGCGCGGCTCACGCGGGCCGGGTCGCGCGCCTGGCGCTCAAGAAGGGATACTCGACCACCGCTCTCATCCGGCGGCTGCAGGGCAAGAGTTGAAGCCTTCCAAGACCGCCACGCAACCCAAAACCCCCTGGCTGCCTCTCTTCGCGCTGGCGGCCATCGCCGGCGCCCTGCGATGCTGGCGCATCGACAGCCAATCGCTGTTCGGCGACGAATACTTCGCGGCCTTCACAGCCATCAGCCACTCCTCTCTGCGCGATTTCCTTGATTTCGTCTTCCACGACGATCCTCTTCGAGGGCTGCTTTATTCCTTCTGCAATTTCTCCATGGCCCGTCTCTCAACGTCTCCCGTGATGCTGCACCTGCCATACATCCTCCTGGGGACTCTGAGCGTCTATCTGATCTTCCGGCTCGGGCGCCGCATGGGCGGCCAGCGCTTGGGGCTGATCGCCGCCGGACTGCTGGCGGTATCTCCCCTGCACATCGATTTCTCCAGGGAGATCGGTTTTTATTCACCCCTCCTCGCGTTGACCCTGCTCTCCATCGAGACCCTGCTAATCGCCGTTGAATCCGAAGGGATATCCGCCTTCCTCCCCTTCCTGGCAGTCCAAGGAGTATTCGTCCATGTCCATCTCTATGCCCATCTGGTCATGGCCCTGGAGTTCGCCTGGGTGCTTTGTTTTCACAGGAAGAGCCTTCTTCATTTCCTCGCCTGTTGGGCTGCCATGGAACTCCTGTATCTGCCTTGGCACTTATACCTGGGCGGGAAATTGCTCCACAAGAATGGCTTTGACTCTCAAAACATCTATGGCTGGCATCCCATGGAATATGGCTGGGGCATGCTGATGGCTTTCGGCGGGACATCGGCGATGTCCCAGCATTATCAAGGGGCGGATTGGCTCAAAAACGCACGCCTGATCCTGGCACTGACGCACATGGCCCTCTTCGCGTTCGGGCTCGCCCTGCTGCGCCGAGAACAGGCGCTCAAGCGGCCCGACTGGCTGCTGGCGGTCGGCTGGGTGCCGGCAGGCTTCCTGGGCATTTTGAGCCTGGACCGGATCTTCAATTACTTCTTCGCCCCTCGTCACACTTTATTCCTATTGCCTTTTTACCTCCTCATCGCGGCCAAAGGCGTTGAGGGGATCCTGGCGCTCCCGAAGGGGGCCAGGCACTTAGCAACGGCCGCCTTGGGCGCCATCGCCTTGCTGATCGCGCCGATCTATCAGGCCGATGTTTCGTTTCTGACATCCAAATATCGAGTCACCCAGAACATCATCCAAACACTCCGAGAAACCGTCCATGCCGAGGATGCCTTGGTCTTCAACAATCCCAACAGCGCGGTCATGTTCCTTTATTACTACGACCGCGGAGCCTTTGTTCACGTCCTCCTGCCGGGGGCGTACAAGGGTTTCGGCCAATTCCGGCTGCCGGAAGATTTCTGGGCTTTCAACGGCCAGACGCGGCACCGCGTCTTTGCCATCGATGATCCGGCCTTGTCCGTGGAGGAGGAGCCGGCAAGATGGTCTCACTCGCCGGCCATCAGCCAGAATGGTCTTCTTTTTTATCTGCCCGGAGGGACCCGGATGACTGATGGCGAGAAAGTCCCGCAGTTCTTCAGCTGGATGGATTCTCAGCCTGGCGGGCAATCCCGCTGGAGGATGGCCGGCCGCAGCCGGTAGGAGACTGCGCTGTGCCTCACGGATTTCCAAGCCACTGAGTGTTATAGCCGTCCACTTTCCCAGCGCGCTTGAGCGACACGTCGTGCTGCCCGTCGGTTTCCACTTTATCCCGCGCATCCGTATGCTCCAGAAAATGAAGGAAATGCGCTTTGGCGACCAAAGGATCGAAACCCGCCAACCGGAGGAGGTCCAAGGCCTCGGCGTCCGCTCTGTCCTCCTGGCGCCGCTTAAAGGCATCCAAAAGAGCGCGGTTCTCCGGTTTCTCCAGGCACCGCACAAAAACAGCATTCCTCACGACGGACTTTAAGGCCTCCTCATCCAAAACCCCGTACGTCCTTCGGATCTCTTTCTCGATTGCAGCAGCCTCGTCATGACCGGAACCCTGCTGCCAAGCATGGCAAATCATGGAAATAATTTTCATCGTCTCTGCCATATGTCCGGCAGCCACATGGCTGAACTCATGAGCGACGGTAAAGGCCAAGTCATCCACGGAGTGATAGATCGTGAAGAGGGCGTTGCCGAACACGATGTACTCGCCGTCTGAACAGAGAGCTGTCAGGGCGATATACCCGCCGCCTCGCGGAAAGGGCGCATGTGTCTGGCAGTCGAAATCCACGAAATCGTTGGTCGTGTCGATAAAGACGCGGTTTTCAATGTCCCCCACCCCGGCGTGCTCCGCCAAGCGGTGGACGATGTCCCTGAGCGTCTTTTCCGGATGGGGACTAAAAGCATCCACCGAACGCGGCAGCGGCGCCGGCGTCGGCAAGACCAAAGTTGCCATATGGGAGATCTGCGCATTGAATTTCTTTACGTCTTGAGAAAAATCAGGAAGCCCCCCTTCGGCGCTCGCGGGGCACACAAACATCGCCAGAAAAACGGCCAGGAGCCATTTCTTCATGGAGCAGCTCTTGGCCAGTTCTGATTATAGACATCCATTTTTCCAGCACGATGAATCAGCAAATCGTGTCTTCCGACGATCTCTGGTTTATGGAGAGCATCCAGACATTCCTTGGAATGCATAAAGAAGATTTGCGCGACGAAAGCATCGTAGCCTGCCAACCGGAGAAGATCCAACGCATTGGCATCTGCCGCATCCTCTTGTTTCTGCCACAAAGGATGGAATGGGGAGGAGTGCGACATCTCCTCTTGACACCCTACGATCAGCATCGCGCGCGCAAGCGCATGGAACTCTTCGCCCTGCAAGGAAACACCCTGCGCCCGGAGCCGCTTCTCGATGTCCGAGTATTGGCTTCGACTGAGGAGGAGCGCCCACTCCTCGCAAAAACTCGTCAATATCTTCTTCCTTTCTGCGGCATGCCCGGCAGCCATGTGGCCGAGCTCATGCGCGACAGCCATGGCCAGCTCATCCGTAGAATGATAGGCCTTGAACACAAAACTGCCAAACACGAGATACTCTCCATCCGGGCAAGCAACCGTGGTGGCAGGATAAGCGAATTTCTGCCCCGGCTTCAGCGAGGCGCGATGTTCCTGGCAGTCGAAATTTGTGACGAGATTGGCCGTATCGATGAAGACGCGGTCATCAATGCTGCCAAGCCCCGCATGCTCCGCCAGGCGGTGAACGATGTCCCTGAGCGTCTTTTCCGGATCGGGGCCGAAAGCGTCCACTGTGCGCGGCAGCTGCTCCGGCTTAGGCAGCATCAACACTTCCATTTTGGAAATCTGCGCTTGGAATTTCTTCAAGTCTGTGGAAAAATCAGGAAGACCCTCTCCGGCTCGCACGGGGCACACGAACATCGCCAAAAAAACGGCCAGGAACCATTTCTTCATGGCGAAGTCCCCGGCCAGCGCAGATTATAGACTTTCATTTTTTGAGCACGGTTAAGCAATAAATCATGGCCATCTTCGTACTCCTGCACTTGCAGCGCATCCCAATACTCTTTAGAATGCATACACTTCATTGTCGCGGCAACGGGGTCGAAACCGGCGAGGCGAAGCAGGTCCAGGGACTCGGCATCCGCCATATCCTCCTGCTGCCGCGGGGAAAGCGTATGCCGTGCATTCCGGGTGGCTGCATGGCTTAATTCATGGGCAACAGATGCGGCCAGTTCATCCGTGGAATGGCGAATCAAGAAGATGCCGTTGCCAAACACCAGATAATAGTCATCCGGGCAATAATAGATCGTGGCAGAATCAGGCCCTCCTTTCAGCGAAAGGGAATGGATCTGGCAGTCGAAAGCCGCCCCATCGTGGGCCATATCGATGAAGACGCGGCTGCCGATATCCCCCAGCCCCGCATGCTCCGCTAGGCGCTGGACAATATCCCGGAGCGTCTTCTCCGGATTGGGGCCAAAAGCATCCACCGTACGCGGCAGCTGGGCTTCCTCCGGCACAGGAGGAACTTCCATCTTGGACATCTTCGCGCGAAAAGCTTTCAAGTCCGTGTCGAAATCCGGAAGGCCCGCAGCGGCACTCATGGGAACCGCGAGCATCGCCACAAAAACGGCTAGGAGCCATTTTTTCATTTTGGATCCCCCGGCCAGTCCCTATTATAACCGTCCAATTTCAAGGCGCGGTCGAGTAGGCGGTCGTGTCTGCCCTTGGATTCTTTATGGCCCATCACCCCCATACGCACCTTATCATGGATGAAGAAGCCTTTGGCGACCGACGGATCGAAACCGGCCAGCCGGACGAGATCGAGGGCGTTGGCGTCTGCTGCGTCCTCTTGCTTCCGGCAGAAGGCATCAAACCGAGCGCTGATCTTGGGGGCGTCCAAGCACCTTTGGCCGACTTGCTCACCATCAGGACCCATCAACGAGACGCCGCAAAGCTTTTGCAGCGCTCTCAACTGCCCTCGATAATCCCTGTCGGCGATGTGGGCGAGTTCGTGGGCGATAACGAATGACAGCTCATCTGCGGAATGAGCGTCCTTGAAGAGAATTCTCCCGGCAATGATGTAATAACCATCCCGACAATGGGCAGCCTGACTGGCGGCAGGATTCGGCCCTTGTATCGGCCAAAGAGTATGGGTTAGACAATCGAATTGCGCATAATCATTGTTCCTGTCGATGAAGATGCGTGCCTCGATGTTGCCAAGCGCCGCGCGCTCAGCTAAGCGGTGGATGATAGTCCTGAGCGTCTTTTCCGGATAACGACCGAAAGCATTCACGGAACGCGGCAGCTGGGCTTCCTCCGGCACAGGAGGAACTTCCATCTTGGACATCTTCGCGCGAAAAGCTTTCAAGTCCGTGTCGAAATCCGGAAGGCCCGCAGCGGAGCTCATGGGAACCGCAAGCATCGCCAGAAGACCAACGAGAATCCACTGTTTCATTGTATTCCTACATAGGATAAGAACGCTTGAGAATCCGCAACAGGGTCTTTGGACCCACCCAGCGGCCACAAAAGACCTAGGTCCCTCTAGGTCCTTTGTCCCCCCGCCGCATAGGCAAAAAGGCCCTGTCCCAGATCGGACCCTTGAGCTATAATATCTGCAGATGCTCCGTCTGCCGACGTTGCTTGTGGCCCTGGGCCTCTCGGCCGCGAACGCTCTCGCGTCCGACGGTCAGCCCATTGTCCCCGTGGACAGCCCCGCGGCGGTCCAGATCCGCGACGCGATTGCGACCGCCCAGAGCATCCAGCCGGTCAAGCCATCGGACCTCGCCTCCACGGCAGCGGCCGGCCAGACCATCAGCGCGCCCGGTCCGACAGACGACCCTCTCAATCTCGCCCAATACACCAAGGAAGAGCGTGCCCTTGTTCTCCACGCGCTGGCCCTGTGGAAGGATGCCGGTTCACCTCAGATCTGCCTGGACTACGCCGTCCGACGCCATGTCAATGTCAACAACAACGAGAATTTCAGCGCCCAAGGAGACTCCTTGCCTCCCGATTCGCTCATCGTATGCCAGTACAGTCCTTACCGTCCGGACCCGGCCCTCTGCTCCTATCTGGTCAGGAACTTCGACGCCAAGATCAGCTACCCCTATTCCCAGGAGTTATGCGAAGGACCCTATGCCGGCCTGCACACGGCCATCTTTTATCGCCGAGCCCGTCAGGCGCTCGTGCCTGAGGCGGAAGCCGTCCAGCTCTGCAAGGACGCCACTCTTCAGAGCGATCCCGTCGGCTGCTACAAACGAGCGACGAGGGACCTGGAAAATACTTCCATCACTTTCAAAAATGCCATCCACTTGTGCTCCGGCTACGCGACCGGAGAACACACGGCTCGCTACTATGAGCAGGCAGTGCATCAGGAGCATCTGAGCGGAGACGACGCCACCGACCTATGCGCCGGCGCCGCGCTCGAGGACCCTCCCGTGCAATGCTACGAGACCGAAAGGGGCAAGTATCACCTTGAATTCCACAAGGCCATCAAGAACTGCGGGCCGAAATTCAGAGCCAGCATGATCCATGCCCCGCACTACAATCCCGTGGATACTAATTTCCAGACGCCCCAGACCCCGATGACGAAGAAGGAGTGGGAAGTACGGCCTCGCTAGGCAGCAGCGCCTTGAGCTGCTGAGCCTTTCCCTCAGCCTCGCGGACCTCGCCGAGCCTCAAGCTCTTGGGGTGCGCCTTCTCGAAGGCCTGCAAGGCAGCGATGCCCGCATCCACCTTGGCCGCGCTCTTGAGCTTGATCCCCTCGGCGACCAGGTCCACCGCGCCCTCGAACTCCCTTCTCTCCGCCGCCTCGGCCTTCTGCCGCCGCGTCTGTGCCGGCTGGCTCATCACGGGCTTGTCCGCATCGGCCCGAGCGTCGGCCTGCGGCGCCCCGCGCACCGCGGCCACGGCCGTGTGCCGGCCGCGCTGATAGTCTCCCTGCACCGCTGATTCGGTCAAGCCCTGCTTGAGATGCTGAAAATAGACCTTGATGGAATCCAGCGCGCTCTTGGGCTTCTCCGCCGGAGCGGCCCTCAGCGCCACGCTTCCCAAGACCAGGACAACCGCCGATAGCACGATTTTCTTCATGACCATCCTCCTTTACTTCAGATTTTCGAGCAGAGTCTCCATGGCGGGAGCCAAGGATGCGTCCAAGGCGGCCGCCTTCTGTCCGTATTCCTCGGCCTTCGCTCTATTCTTGAGCTTGACCTCGGTCTTGGCCAGATTGAGCCAGAAATCCGCGCTCGTGGGATCCGAGTCGACCGCCTTGAGGTATTGCCCCTCGGCGCGGGCATAGTCGCCGGACAAGAAAGCCAGGGCCCCCAAGTTGTTCAAGGCCGCGGGCTCCTTCGGATCGACAGCCAGGGCTTTCGTGAACTCGCCTGCCGCTCCCGCCAAGTTCCCGTTCTGATATTCTAAAAGCCCCAATTCGACGCGGGCATCCGTGTTCTTGGGATCCTCTCGCAGTTCCCCCTCATAATGCTTCCTAAGGAACTGTCGGCGGTCGGACGCCAAAGCGCCCGCCTCTTCGGCAAAGCGCTTCTGGCGCGCCTCGGCCTTGGGGACCTCCGCCGTCCAATGGACCTCCGGAAGGGTCGCGGGCTCGAAATCAGCCCAAGCCTGGCGCGGATCGATGACATGCAGACGCCCCTTCTCCTGCTCGCTCCTGTAGGCGTAGAGCGCCTTGTGGAACGCTTCAGGGAAGGACTTTCCCAGCATGGTCGCCTCCAGGGGGATCCAATAGGTCCCCTGATAGAGGACCATGTCCGTCTCCGGCAGGCCGGCTTCCACGGGATCGGCCGTCTCCGTGTCGAACATCAGGGCCATGTGCCCCGGATAGTCCAGGATCGCGGCGCGGACATTGGCGCCGTAGAGCATGGCCGTCAGGAGCGTGGCCAGATCGTCGCATTGGCCGCTCTTGCGCTTCAAGGTCTCGCGCGGGAACTGACTGTAATCCACCGGGAAGTTGGAATCCTCGCGCAGGGCCTCGTAGGGGCTGTTCGGGTTGCTCTGGAACCGGACCCCCGCCTCGGAGAGGGCGTCCCAGAGGTGCATGGCGGTGACCAGATTGCGGTTCAGGAATTCGGCCCGCTCCAGACGAGGATAGTCGCGCAAAGCCTCCACCTGGAAGTCATGCACCGGCGGATCCTTGGGCGTGATGAAGTTGGCGATGCGCTCGGGGTTCTCCCAGGTGATGGCGTTGCGCGAGTAGACGCGCAGAGGCTTGCCCAGGGAGATGGTCCGGCTTTGACCCTCCTCGAAGTAAGTCAGCGTGAACTCGGCCTGGACCGGCGTGTCCTCGCTGACCTCGAGGATCTTATTGTTCAAGGTGGCGATGAGGGGAAGTTCCACGGACTGCCCGGGCTCGAGTCGCTCGAGGGGAGTGTCCGTGGCGAAATCCATGAACTCCTTCAAGCGGAAGGAGAACTTCAGATTCTGGAACGGCATCTGGACGTTGTTCTTGAGCACCGCTTTGCCCACGGGATTCTTGAGATACCATTTGTAGTTCGCCGAGAAGATGTTGCCGATGGCGATGGTCGATATCTCGATGGGCGGCCTGTTGAAAGCGCCGGTGACGTAGACCGGCACCGGTCGAGAGAGCGGTCCGGCATCCTTGGTCTTGGCGATGGTCGCCACCTGATACCAATAGGGCGTGTAGGGGATGACGTCTTCATCCTGGAATGTGGAAGTCTCGACTCGCGCCACCTGCAGGAATGGGCCTGCGGACAGACTCGAGCGCCAGACCTGATAGCCGGCGATCCAGGGGTCGGCCGCGGCGGGCCAGGACAGGGTCACCGCTCCCCCCTTGGAGACCGTGCTCACGGCCACGGGCGGAGCCAGGCGGGGATGCAGGTCATAGGACACGAGGATGCCTCTGCCGTGGTCTGAGATCAAAAGCCTTTTCCCCTGGACCGCCACCGCCGAGGGCGCGGAGAGCTCGCGCTCGCCTCTCCCCTTGGCGAAGAAATCCGTCATCCAGAGGCCGTCTGCGGAAAAGACGGAGACCCGGCCCAGCTTGTCGTCGAGGACGTAAAGGTAGCCGCGGCCGTCGAGGGCCAGGGAGGCCGGCGATTCGAACTGCCCGGGGCCGTCCCCTTCTTCCCCCCACGCCGCGAGGAATGTCCCTGAGGGCTCGACTTTGAACACCTTCTTCAAGGCCTTGTCCGTGAAATAAAGGAACTGAGACTTATCCCAGGCGAGAGCCGTCGGCTCGACCAAGGCGTGCGGGCCCACGACCGGACCGATGCTGAAGAGGAAGACCCCTTCCTGATTGAAGGCGTCGACGCGGTGATTGCCCGCATTGGCCACATAGACCATGCCGGCCTCGTTCACGGCCACGCCCCGCGGGTCCTTCAAGCGCCCCTCCTTCGTCCGGGAGTCAAAAAAGCCGGTGCTCTCGGCGATGTTGGATTGCCAGTCCCCTGCCAGAGAAAAATGCTGCAGGCGGTCGTTGGAAGTGTCGGAGACATAAAGCCCGGACTTGGAAGAGAGAGCGAAGCCCTGCGTGCCGCGGGTCACATGGAGCCCCTCTCCCAGCTTCGTCCCGAAGCGGACCTTCTCGCGGCCATCGCCATCGAGCACGACGAACTCTCCGGCCCCGGGCAGGTAGGCGTATACATCCTCCGCGAGAGGCGCCAGAAGCGTGGCCGGGACGGGCCATGACTGGCGGGGCCCAGAGACCTCCAGCTTCGTGCCGAGATTGGAGGCCACTGGTTCGGTCTTGAGTTTGTTGGCTATCGCCACTTTCTGGACGCGGGAATTGCCCGTGTCCAGGATGATGAGCGTCCCATCCGAAGCCGCCGCGATACCTTGCGGCTTGCGGTACTGACCGGCCCCCGACCCGGAACTCCCGAACCGGCCCAGGACGGCGCCGTCGGGTCCCTGCTCGATCACCCGCCCGCTTTTGGAGTCGAGGACGTAGAAGAACCCATAATCGTCGATGGCGAAATCGCGGCCGGAACACTCCATCGAACGCGTGAATTTCCCGGCCGCGTCGAATTTCGAGAGGCGCTCGCTGCCGCTGTCGAGGACATAGACGTTGTCCGCGGCGTCGACCTCCACGCGGACGGGCTTCTTCAAAAGACCCTCGCCCTTGGTGCCGAATTCGCAGAGAAGGATCCCCTCGGAGGTGAAGACCTGGACGCGGGAATTGCCCGTATCCGCCACATAGACGCGGCCGTCAAGCCCGACCGCGACGGAGGATGGCTTCTTGAGCCTGCCGCGATCCGAACCGTGGACGCCGAAAGACCCCAGGAAATTCCCTTCGCCGTCGAGGATCTGGATGCGGGAGTTGCCTGTGTCCGCCACAAAGACCCTGCCGTCGGGCCCGAGAGCCACGCCTTGAGGCTCGTCGAAGGAGGCCTTGTCGTCGCCGGGATGCCCCGCAAGTTTCAAAAGCTTGCCGTCGCGATCGAAGATCAGGAGCGCGCTTTTTTTCTCGTCGAGGACATAAAGCCTCTCGCCGCGCGCGGCCGCGGCCACGGGGCGCAGCATCTGTTCGGATCTGATGGGCGCCTGCAGCCCGAGCGAGTCGTACGCCCCGACCCAGGGGCAGACCCCCGCGCTCATCACCGCCATCAAGAGTGTCAGAAAATTCGTTTTCATAAGCCCAAGGACTCCTTGATGAGTCGATTGACCATCGCGGGATTGGCCTGGCCGCACGAGAGCTTCATCACCGCGCCCACGAGCGCGCCTACGGCGCGCTGCTTGCCGGCCTTCGCGTCAGCCGCCGCCTGCGCGTTGGTACTCAAAGCTTCCTGGACCCACGCGCGCAATGGTCCCTCGTCAGAGACCTGGGCCAAGCCGAGCTTCTGGACCAAGACGGCGGGGGAATCGCCGCCTGCCCACAGGGCCGCGAAGGCCGCCTTGGCCCCCTTGCTGGAAAGCGTGCCGTCCTGGACCAAGCCGGCGAGCTCTCCGAGGTCCGACGCCTTCACTTTCGAGGCGTCGATGCCGACATCCTCGGCATTGAGGCGGGCCAACAGCTCGGTCGCCATGAGATTGGCTGCGGTCTTGGCCGCTGCTTGGCGGCCCCGGACCGCCGCCTCGAAATAATCCGCCAAAGCCTGCTGGGAAGTCAAAAGTCCCGCGTCATACTCCGAGAGGCCGTATTCGGACAGGAACCGCTGGCGCCGCGCGGCCGGCAGCTCCGGAAGCTCGGAGCGGATCTTCTCGATGAACGCCTCATCCGCGACCAACGGCGTCAGATCCGGATCCGGGAAATAGCGGTAGTCGTGGGCCTCTTCCTTGGAGCGCATGGCGCGGGTTGTCCCCGCTTCATGATCCCACAGCCTCGTCTCCTGGAGCACGCGGCCGCCGCAGGTCAGAAGCTCTGACTGGCGCTCGAACTCGTGGTCCAAGGCCTCCTTGACCGCGCGCACGGAATTGAGGTTTTTGATCTCCACGCGAACGCCGAGTTCCGCGGATCCCGATGAACGGATCGAGACATTGGCATCACAACGCATCTCTCCTTTCTCCATATCGCAGCGCGAGGCTCCCACATATTGAACAATTTCCTTCAAGGCCGATAAATACGCGGCAGCCTCCTCGCTTGAGCGCATGTCCGGCTCGCTGACGATCTCGATCAAGGGCATGCCGCCGCGGTTGAAATCCACCAGCGTGCCGTCGAGCTCTTTGGAGCCGATCGCGTGCAGGAGCTTGCCGGCGTCCTCCTCGAGGTGGATGCGGTGGATGCGCACGCTTTTATCCTTCACCTGGAGCCGGCCGTTCTGGGCGAAGGGGTGCTCATATTGCGAGATCTGGTAGCCCTTGGGCAGGTCCGGATAGAAATAATTCTTGCGCGCGAAGATCGAGAACGGGGCCAGGCGGCAATCCAGGGCCAGGGCCGCGCGGAAAGCCAGCTCGACCGCTTTGCGATTCAAGACCGGCAGGGTCCCGGGCTGCCCCGTGCAGAGGGGGCAGACGCGAGAGTTGGGCGGCGCGCCGAAACCGTCCGTGGGACACGAACAGAAGAGCTTGCTCTTGGTGGCCAGCTGCGCATGGACTTCGAGGCCCACGACCATCTCATAACGAATGCTCATATTTTAATCGTTAACGAATAGATTCATTTTATCATTTCAGGCATAGGTCCATAGACCTATGGATAGCAGGGCCAAAAGACCCCTGCGCGGAATCGACATTCCCTCTATACTGCAGATATGCGCAAAGCAGCATTTTTTCTTTGCGGGGCCTTGCTGTTATGGGGCCCCGGCCTGGAGGCCGTTACCTCTGTCCCGCGGATTGCCCAGAACCAAGTCAACGTCCCGGTAGGAAGCTCTCCCGGCGCTATGCTCTCTGTCGTCGGCTCCGCCTCTGCTCCCGAATCAAGGCCGGGGGTCTTGCCTGGCAACGCTCAGATGCCTGCGACGCCCCCACTAACGCCAGCGGCAGCCCCAGCAGCGTCCCCCTTTCGCTATTCCCCCGAGAAGATTTCAACCGCGCTGGCTGAGGTTCCGGGCATCCGAATGCAAATTCTAAGGATGATGCAGGATCCACTGGTCCCGAGAGCGACGAAGAGGCTGCTCCGGGATTCGATAGAAAAGCATCAAGTGGCCATCTCCCGCTTGACGAACGCCGTCATGAACGAATTTTCTTCGGTCGGTCTGATGGAAGCAGTAACATTCCATAAGAACCAGTCTTTCGGACGGTTTCCAGCCACCGAATCCTCGCCTTCACCGAACAAGACGAACGTCTATGCCGAACCGACCCCAGCCCCCGCAACGATCATCTCTGCCCACAAACTAAAGAGCCCGTATACGGTTTTTATCCAGGACAGGCCGATCGATGCTGGCGGTGTTCATAACGACACATTTGCCCTCGTTCACGAGCTGGCCCACGTGAAGTTCGACGTTTTTCTAGAACGCAACATCCGCAGGCTGGCCAAGCGCTTCTCCCCGGACTTGATCAGAAAAGGAACACACGGAATCTTCGAGATCCGGGATCAATTTTTTGATTATCTCACGGAAAGATTCGCCCATGAATATCCGGTCGCGGGACTGCGCGCAACCGCCGGGCGCTATTTTCCCTTGCAAAATCGATACGGGTGGGGAAGGATCGGACCAGACTACCGGACTCTCTTGGCAGAAGCCATCTTCTGGGACTACTCAATTTCAGATCCGAAAATCAGAAGACTCGCGGGGCGTCCGCTGAGCCAGATTTTCCTTTCCAAAAAAATCCCTGACCCGAGTATCCGCGAGCTGGTCGAAGATTTAGACAAGGACTCTGATGTGGCAGCAGAAGCGGCCAGATACTTGGGCGAGCGCCCCGCCCTGCCTCGTTACGCCATCAGGGCTCTTATCGCGGCCATGACCGAGCATGCCGATTCCGAGATGGCCAACGTCAAGAATGCGAGGATCGCCCTGGCCAAACACGGCGCTCCTGCCACAGATTCCAAGCTAAGGCTTTGGTGGTGGAGCCTGTCTGTCCCTGAATGATTTTTTAAAAACGTCTAAAAGCCGGAAGTCACTAGGATAAGTAAGCATCGCAAGCACTTGCTCAAGCTTGACCCACTTCACGGCCATGACCTCATCCGAGTCGCGACTGCCGGTTTTCTTCACCGGCTCCATGCCATACCACTTCACCTGCTTGGAAACTTCTTGCCCGTTGCGAAGGAAATGATAGCGAGCCGTCATCAGGAGGCTTTGGATGCGGCAAGCCCAGCCCGTCTCCTCCTCCACCTCGCGCAGGGCCGCTTGGCGGGGACCCTCGCCCTTCTCAAGATGCCCCTTGGGGAAGGTCCACACGATCTCGCCCAGGAGGTTCTCCACCTCAATCATAAGGACCTGGCCGTCACGCACCACAAAACCTCCAGAAGAAATTTCCTCGAGCATGGATGGGGGGCGGATCTTACAGCAACTGTGTCCGGACACAGTTCCCGCAGAATTTTTTTTCATGAGCTGAACTTCTCCGGCCGGGGAAAAGGTTTGGCTTTTTCAAACGCAGATGCCGCCCGCAGCAGGGTCTGCTCCTGGAAATCATCGGCGATCAATTGCAGCCCGATGGGAAGCCCCGCGCGGTTCACTCCGCAGGGGATCGACAGGCTCGCATTGCCCGCCATGCTGGAAGGGATTGTGAAGACATCCGAGAGATACATGGAGACAGGGTCCGAGGATTTTTCGCCCAGACGAAAGGCGGCCGTCGGCGCCGTCGGCGTCGCCAGAAGATCCACCTTTTTGAAAACCTCTTTAAAATCCTGCCGAATCAAACCGCGGACCCTGGACGCCCGGTTATAATAGGCGTCGCAGTAGCCGGCGCTCAAGACATAGGTGCCCAGGAGGATGCGGCGCTTGACCTCCGGACCGAAGCCCTCGCCGCGGGACAACTCATAAAGCTCCTCGAGATTGCGTGCCGATGGACTGCGGCGGCCGTAGCGCACACCGTCATAGCGGGCCAGGTTCGAACTGGCCTCGGCCGGAGCGAGGATGTAGTAGGCGGCCACGGCATAGCGCGTGTGCGGCAAGGAGACCTCGCAGATCTCGGCGCCGAGCTGACGCAGAACCTCCACAGCGCCGCGCACGGATCCTTCGACCTCGGCGTCCAAGCCAGGCAGGAAATATTCCTTCGGCAGGCCCACCCTGAGGCCTTTGACTCCTTGGCCCAGAACCGCTGAATAATCCGGAACGGATTTTTTCGAGCAGGTCGAGTCCTGCGCATCAGGACCGGCCAGGATGGAAAGGGCCAGGGCCGCGTCCTCCGTGGTGCGGCTCAAAGGACCGATCTGGTCCAGCGAGGAGGCGAAGGCAACCAGTCCATACCTGGAGACCCGCCCATAACTGGGCTTCAAACCCACCAAGCCGCAGAAGGCCGCAGGCTGGCGGATCGAACCTCCCGTGTCAGAGCCCAGGGCCAGCGAAGCCATGCCGCAGGTGACCGCCGCGGCGGATCCTCCCGAGGAGCCTCCGGGAACGCAACCGAGGTTCCACGGATTCTTCGTCGGATGAAAGCTGGAATTCTCCGTAGAGGATCCCATGGCGAACTCATCCATGTTCGTTTTGCCGAGCAGGACAGCATCTTCGGACTTAAGGCGCTTGACCACGGCCGCGTCATAGGCCGCCACATGACCCTGGAGGATGCGCGAGCCGCAAGTCGTCTCCACGCCGCTGACCTGCAGGTTATCCTTCAACGCCACGGGCACGCCGGCCAAACGGCCCAGGCGCGCGCCTTGGCGCCGCTTCTCATCCACGGCCTTGGCCATGGCCATCGCCTCTGTTTCCATGACGCGGATGAAGGCGCCCACTTGGGGCTCGCTGACCCGGATGCTGCCGAGATGCCGACTTAAAACCTCTTGAGCGGAAACCTTGCCGCTGGCCACATCCCGGGCGATGGACGAGGCATTCACTCCATCACCTTCTTGACCTTGTAATAGCCTCCCTCTCTTTCAGGGGCCAGACCGACCAAGGCTTCGGGGTTGGAGAAGGGCAGGACCTCATCTTCTCTCAGGATCGAAGGAATCTGGCCATGACCGTCCAAGGCCGGGGCTTGCAGCTTTGAGATCTGGGAAAAAAGATCTAGGATGCGGGAAAACTGGCCCTGATAAAGCGCCGCCTCCTCGTCGGAGAGCCTCAGACGCGCGAGCTGGGCGATGCGGCGGACTTCCTCAGGCATCCTAGATGCGCTCCAAAGGAGCATAACGCGCCAAAAATTTTGCCATGCGGCCGTCGTCAAAGCGCACCGTCACCTTGAGGGCTTCGCCGGAACCGGCGCTGGCCAGCACCTCGCCCAAGCCGAATTCCGGATGGCTGACGCGCGTGCCGGTCCGGACCCCGCCCGCGGCCAAGCGCTTCTGCGCCGAGGGAGCCGCGGGGATGACTTCACGCTGGGGCGTGAGCGCGGCCTTGAAAAGAAGCCCCGCTTCTAGAAGGAACCGTGAGGGAAGATTGGCGTAGATCTGACCGAAGATGCGGCGCGTCGAGGCATAGGACAGATGCAGCAGCTCCCGCGCACGAGTCATGCCCACGTAGCACAGCCGGCGCTCTTCCTCGAGCTCCTCAGGAGGCGCTTGGCCTCCGCCGATGGGAAAGAGCCCTTCCTCAAGCCCGGTCAAGAAGACCACAGGATACTCCAAGCCCTTGGCCAGATGCACGGTCATCAAGGTCACGGCCGGCTTGGCCGGATCATAGGCATCGAGGTCGGTCTGCAGGGAGACGGCCTCGAGATAGCTGGCCAGGTCCAGGCCCGCATCCAGGGAGGCTTTTTCCTCGTATTCCTTGGCTGAGTTGACGAGTTCCTGCAGGTTGCCGAGCCGGCCCGCTGCCTCAGGGTCGGACTCCACCTGACCGGTGAGCCATTGCGAGTAGCCGCTCTGCTCCAAAATAACGGCCAAAGCCCGCGAGGCGTGCAGACCTCCTGTGTCCGCGCGGAGCTTTTCGAGGGTTTCGACGAGTTCCGTCGCGGCGCGGCGGCAGGCCGGGGTCAGCTGGGCAATCTCCTTCTGATGGCGGAAAGCCTCCCACAGAGAAAGGCCCTGGGCCTGGGCATGCTGGAAGAAACGCTCCCAACTCGTCTTGCCGATGCCCCGCGGCGGCACATTGACGATGCGCTCAAGACTCACGGCATCGGCGGGATTCAAGATGAGCCGGGCATACGCCAGCGCGTCCTTGATCTCCTTGCGCTCGTAGAAGCGCGCGGCGCCCACGAGCACGCAGGCGATGCCCGAGCGGCGCAGGGCCTCCTCGAAGGATCGGCTCTGGGCGTTGGTGCGGTAGAAGATGGCGATCTCGCGCAGGGAGCGTCCTTGGCTCAACAGCTCCGAGATGCGGCGCGCCGTCCACTCGGCCTCCTGCGTCTCGTTGGCGAGCTCCTTGACGGTGACGGACTCTCCGGCGGGCTTCTCGGTCCAGAGCGTCTTGGGCTTGCGCGACTTGTTGTTGCGGATGACATGGCTGGCGGCATCGAGTATGCTGGAGCTGGAGCGGTAGTTCTGCTCCAGGGTCACGACCTTGGCGTCCGGGAAATCCGTCTCGAATTCGAGGATGTTGCGGATGTTCGCGCCGCGCCAGCTGTAGATGCCCTGGTCGTCGTCGCCCACGCAGCAGAGGTTGCGGTGCTTGGCCGCCAGGGTCTTGGTCAGGACGTACTGGGCGTGGTTGGTGTCCTGGTATTCGTCGACGAGCATGTGGCAGAAGAGTTCCTGATAATGGGCGCGCACGCTCTCGTGCTCGCGCAGAAGGGAACAGACCTTCAAGAGCAGATCGCCGAAATCCAGGGCTCCGGCGGCGTCGAGCTGACGCTGATAGGCCGCGTAGATCTCCGAGGCGGTCTTGCGCATGGGGTCCCCGCCGGCCATGGCGTGGATGGCGTAGGACTGGGCGTCCAAAAGGTCGTCCTTGGCCCGGGAGATGATCCCGACGTACACGGAGGCCTTGCTCGTCTGGTCGTTCAAGCCCAGGGCCTTCATGGCTTCGGTGACCGCGCGCTTCTGGTCCGACTGGTCGTAGATGATGAAGTGGCGCGGCAGCTTCAGGAGCTCGTGATGGATCCTGACCAGGCGCGCGGCGAAGGCGTGGAAAGTGTGGGCCCAGACCAGGGCTCCCTTGCCCGGGGCGAGCTCCTCGATGCGGCGACGCATCTCGCCGGCCGCCTTATTGGTGAAGGTGACGGCGAGTATGCGCTCAGGGGCGATGCCCCGGCTCAGAAGCTGCGCGATGCGGTAGGTGATGACGCGGGTCTTGCCCGTGCCCGCGCCGGCCAGCACCAAAAGCGGTCCCTCCGGATGGAGGACCGCTTCCTTCTGCGGCACGTTGAGTTGCGTCAGGTCAAGGCCGGCGCACGTTTCCACTGAGACTATTTTACCTTAAATGGGGTCAGGTCTTGATTTTTGACTGAGTCTGGCCGCCAGAGTCGCCTCCAGGAGCAGACCGCAGACCATGGCGAGGGCCAGGCTCCCTGTCCACAAACTCAAAAAGCCGACGGCCGCTGCCACGGTCCTGCCCTGCCAGTCAGCCAGTCCTCGCACAAGCCAGGCGTGGCAAAGCCCCACGTAAAAAAGCAGCAGGGCCAACACCCCTGAAGGGATGGCGCGCAAGACCGCTGTCGCGTGGTCGCCGCACAAAAGCCCGAGCGTCAGACACAACGCCCCGGTCAGGGCCGTGGACCAGGCGCTGCGAGCTCCGCAGCGATAATGGGCCGTCAAGCCGCCCGAACCGTGGCAGACAGGCATGCCTCCCCAGAGTCCGGCCGCAAGATTGGCGACCCCGATGGAAGCCGCCAATCTTTTGGCGGTCGCTCGGTTGGGGCCGAAATAATCCTGCGCGGCATCCTGCGTGGCGAAGATGGAGTTGCCCAAGGTCAAGGGGAGCTGCGGCAGGACCAAAAACCACAGCACGGCCCATTGCTCAGCGAGGATGTGCGGCCGCGCCATAACGGCCAGGCGCGCGGCCTGCGTTGCCCCGGAAAAGAGAAGAGAAAAACCGGCTTTGATCAGAAGCAGCCCCACGCCCAGCTGGATGCCCTTGATGATCGGCTTGGAAAACCAGCGGGAGATCCTCTCCAGAGCACCGGTCCAAGCCAACCCCAGAACGATGACCCCCATCCAGATCGCGGCAGAGCGGATGCAGAACATATCGAAGCCTTTGAGGATGGCGATGGCGGACATGGCCTTGAGCGGCTGGACCGGCATGGGAAGGCGGAAAAAATAAGCGGCAGCCAGGAAGGTGAGGCCGATCAGGATCAAGGAACGCGCCGCGGGCAGGCCGTTCAAAGAAACGAGCCCGAGGAAGAGGGGCACCAGCGTCCCCAAATCTCCGAAGGCTCCTGGGATGTCCCCGAATCGGGCAAGAGGCCTATGCCAGGGTTTCAATCCTATCCCCAGGACGGACGGAGCCGCCGCACAATACACGCGCGAAGATGCCCTCCCGGGGCATGACGCAATCTCCGGTCTTCTGGTAGATCGCACAACGGTCATGGCACTGCTTGCCTAGCTGGGTAATCTCCACAACAGCGTCCAGGCCGATCTTCAGGCGCGTCGCGACTGATAAAGAGGGAAGATCGATTCCCAAAGTGGCGATGTTCTCCGCGAAATCACCAGGGGCCACGGCCAAGCCTCGAGCGCGGATCTTGTCGGCGCTTTCCTGAGCCAGAAGGCTGACCTGCCTCAGACCAGGCCCGGAGTGCGCATCTCCCTCCAGGCCCAGGCCCGCGATGAGACGGACCCGCGGCTGAGGCGTCTTGGCGATCCCCTTGCGCGTCCCCACGCAGACCGCGAACACCTGTCCCGCCATCATCCCCCCACCGAGCACATCCGGCGCTGAAGCTCGCCCGAAGGTTGATGCATCCGATGTCCCTCACCCTTAGTCAGAACCACCTGTCTCACCGCAGCCCGCAGACTGCGGCGATGCCCAAGGAGCGGACGCAGATCCATGCCCTGGCCGCTTTGGGCCAGGCAGGAGAGCAGGGTGCCGCCAGAGGTGAGACGCAGCCGATTGCAGCTGTGACAAAAGCGGTCCGTCATGGCTCCAATGAACCCCAGCGTGCCCAAGGCCCCTGGCTTGCGGAAATAGACGGCCGGGCCCCAGCCCGTCGGCCGATCGGCATCAGAAACCTTTTCCAGGGACCCGATGCGGCGCTTCATCTCAGCAATGGAGACATGGCGCTCGCCGCTGAAAGACCGCGCCTCTCCGATGGGCATGAGTTCGATGAATCGGACATGGATGGGGCTGCCCTGCGTCAGGCGCGCAAAATGGGGCAATTCATCATCGTTGAGGCCGCGCATGACTACCACATTGAGCTTAACTGGCGAGAGGCCCACTGTCAGCGCTTCTTGGACACCGGCCAAAACGCGCGTCAGGGCATCTTGACCCGAGATCTTCCGGAATCTCTCCCGTTGCAAAGTGTCGAGACTGATGTTGATGCGCTGAAGGCCGGCGCGCCGCAGCTCTGCCGCGCGTCCGGGAAGAAGAATCCCATTCGTGGTCAGAGAAAGGTCTCTGACGCCATCCATCGCGGCGATGCGAGCAACCAGATCAGGCAGACGGGGCCGCAGCAGCGGTTCGCCGCCCGTGATGCGCACCCTACCGATCCCCAGAGCGACCAGTTCCTGGAGAAGCCCCACTATCTCATCGTCCGTCAAAAGAGGACCTTCCGCCCTCGACGGATGCCCCCCCGCGGGCCGGCAATAAGGGCAGCACAGGTTGCACTGGTCGGTCACGGAAAGCCGGAGGTAGTCGATCACGCGTCCGAAGCGATCACAGAGGCGCTCGGAAGATGGTGGCATGTTCACTCGATCAGCCGGAACGGTAGGATCGCTCCCGCGCGGACCTGCCGCGCGCCTGCAGGGATCAGCGCCAGGGCGTCGGCTCGGCAGGCCTCGGCGAGCCTTCCGGAATCGTGAGGGCCGATGAGGCGCAGCCGGATCTCGCCGGAGCCCGGGAGGATCCGGCAAAAAGCGAATTGCCGGCGACCTGAGTCGACATGAAAATCATTTTCCGCGCAGCCCTTCAAAGGCCAGCGTCCAGCCGGAGAGGGAATGCGCCCAAGCATCCGGTCCATGGCCGGGCGCACGAATTCCTCGCAGCAGACCCAGGCGGAGACCGGATTGCCGGGCAGACCGAACACGGCCGTCCTGCCTTTCATCCCGAAGAGCAGCGGCTTGCCCGGCCTGACAGCCACCTTCCAAAAGCGGGTCCGAAAGCCCAGGTCTTCCAAGATCGCTCGCGTGAGGTCCTTGTCCCCCACGGAGACCCCGCCGCTGACCAAGAGCAGGTCGGCGCCGGCAAGAGCCCGGCGCAGGACCCGGCGCATGGCCGCGGGCTGATCCGGCACGATCCCGAAATCGCGAACCAACGCGCCGGCACGGCCAAGGGCTGCGGCCAGACCTGGACCATTGGCATTGCGGATCTGGCCGGCTCTCAGCGCTGCCTGGGGCCCCTTGATCTCGCTGCCGGTCACGACAACCGACGCCCGCACCTGCCGGACCACGGGAATGCGTGAATAGCCCTGGCTGGCCAAAAGAGCGATCTCTCTTCCTGAAAGGGACCGCCCCTTCTCCAGGAGCGCCGAACCCGCGCGGACATCCGCCCCGGCAAAACGCACATTCTGCCGCGCAGCGACCGGGGCTGACAGCCAGATCTCCTTGTCTCGCGCATCCACGAGTTCCTGCATCACCACGGCGTCAGCCCCTCGAGGCAAGGGGGCGCCGGTCAAAATACGGATGGCCTCGCCGCGCTCCAACCGGAGCTTGCCCGCGTCCCCGGCCTCGATGCGGCCGACGAGCTCCAGGCGCGCCGGGTGCCGGATGCTCGAGCGCGCCGTGTCCCGGGAGCACACGGCATAGCCGTCCATGCTGGAGTGATCGAACAGGGGGCTCTGCGTGCGCGCGCGAAGGTCCTGGACCAAGACCCGGCCCGCGGCCTTGGCGAGCGGGACTTTTTCAACACCCAGAAGCGGCACGGACGAGCGGATGATCCCAAGCGCCGCCTCCAGGGAGATCATCGATGTTTCTCATGCCCCTGGCCAGCCATCATCGCCAAGGCATGGGGGATGAGAACCTCGAGCAACGGGAAGGATTCAACGAGGCTGCGCGGACTGCCGGGAAGATTGATGATCAAGGTGCGCCTGCGCAAACCACAAACAGCCCGGGACAGGGCGGCCATGGGAGTGTGTCGGCAGCCCTCGCGGCGCAAGGCCTCGGCAATGCCCGGAGCCTCCTTATCCAAAACGGCCGCGGTCGCCTCAGGGGTATTATCCCGCGGTCCCAGGCCGGTCCCACCGGTCGTCAGTATCACATCAGCCCCCGCCGCGCTCCAAGCGCGCAGAACGCGGCTGACGGCGCGCGGAGAGTCGGGCACCACCTTCTGATGCGCCACGCGCCAGTTTTGACGCAGGGCCCAAGCCTTGATGGCTGGGCCTCCCAAATCCTCCCGGGTGCCGGCGGCGCAGGAATCGCTGACCGTGAGCACGCCGATCTTCATCGGAGGTAGTGACCTGAGCGGCCGCCCTTCTTCTCCAGAAGGCAGAGCCCGCCGATGAGCATACTTCTATCCATGGACTTGCACATGTCGTAAAGGGTGAGGCAGGCGACGGCCGCGGCGGTCAAGGCCTCCATTTCAACGCCCGTGCGCGAATGGGTGCGCGCGCAGGCTGTCACTTGAACGCGATCCCGCTTGACCTCGAATCGGACATCCACGGAGTCGAGCGGCAGGCTATGGCACAGAGGGATGAGCTCGTCCACGCGCTTGGCGGCCAGGATGGCGGCCGTCTTGGCCACGGTGAACACGTCACCCTTCGCCACCCGCCCGCGCCGGATCGCCGCGATAGTGCCCGGCTTCATGGTCACAGACGCACGGGCGACTGCCTCACGAGCGGTCACCGGCTTTTCTCCGACATCGACCATGCGGGCCTTCCCGCAGGCGTCCAGATGGCTCCACGACGGCGACTTTCCCTTGGCCGGCACCTCTATATTTTAAGATATTTCAAACGGTCACGGCGTGGGCTTGGAAAGCTTCCGCGAACTCCCGCGCGAAGCTCTCAAAGGTGATGGTTCCTTTCTGCTCCGGCCTCAACGTCTGCGTGGGCACGATCAGCCCTTCGTTGGCACCCCGGTGCATCTCCACGAAGAGCCGGACGATGCCCGCTTTCATGCCGGCGCCTTGGAGAGCCTTCTCTTCATCCGCATAGGACAGCTGGACATATTTGAGGTCAGCCATCTTGAGCGCAGCGCCCAGCAGGCGCGTCGCCTCGATCTGACTGAGGGGGCGCGGACCCACGAACTCGAACACGGACTTGCCCTCGAAAGCTCCTTGGGCGAGGAGTTGGGCTGCCTGGCGGCCGATGTCGTCCGTAGACACCATCCACAGAGGCAGATCCCCCTTGAGCGCGCTGGCGATGACGCCGCGCTCCCTGATCGCGGGGACAGACCAGAAGAAGTTCTGCATGAAGAAGCAGGGCCGCAGATGGAGCACGTCGGCGCCGGGCAGGGAGTTGAGTCGGGACTCCTGGCGATGAAGGCCCTTGATCGGCCCTGTCCCCTCCGCATGCTGGGCCCCGACGCTGCTGAGATTGAGGATCTTCCTCGCTTGGGAGCTGAGCAGGGCCTCCCGGATCCCCTCGCCGATCCGATCCTGGAAGACTCCGGGATCATCGGCCGCGTAGTCCGGCGGGATCATCACGAAAACCCCGTCGCAGCCTGAGAACGCCTTCGTCAGACGGGTGACATCGTCAAAGGCGGCCGAAACGACGGCCGCCCCTTGCGCCCTGAGCGCCTCGAGCTTCTGAGCGTCCCGACCGATGGCGCGCACCTCGTGGCCCGCCTTGAGCAGCTCCTGGACGAGGACGCGACCGATGTGTCCCGTGGCTCCCATCACGGCAAATAGTTTCTTCATACATCATCCTCCGGGGCGGTGTCCATATTATGGAAGGCGGGAATCAAAAAAACATCAAGGCTTCGGACTGACCACAAAAAATGGTGCGCTCGACAGGAATCGAACCTGTATACCAAGCTTCGCAGGCTTGGACACTATCCTTTGTGTTACGAGCGCGGCAGATGAAATTATAACTTATCTCCTGGGGTCAGGCATTGACTTTTGACTGAGTCAGTCACAAATCAAGACCTGACCCCAAAAACGGCTGTTTCCACATGCTCGGTGTGCGGAAAAAGGTCGAAGACCTCGAGCCGTTCCACCTGATACGACGCGGACAGCCCCTGCAGGTCCCGGGCCAAGGATTCAGGATTGCATGAGACACAGATGAGAGTCCGCGGACCAGAGGCAGCCAAGGCCGCGCGAGCCGCCGCATGCATGCCGGCGCGCGGCGGGTCGCAAACGACGATCTGCGGGGCCATGGCCAAGAGCGCGGGAAGAAGCAACTCTGTCGTCCCGCCGTAGAACTCAGCATTGGACAAGTCGTTTTCTTTCGCGTTCTCTTTGGCATCCTCGACGGCAGAAAGGTTCGTTTCCACGCCCACGACCTTGCGGCACAAATCAGCCAAGGAAAGCGTGATCCCTCCGCCGCCGCAATAAAGATCCAGGACCGTGTCCGGCTTTTCGTCGCTCACCCAATCGCGAAGAACGCCATAGAGGACATTGGCCGCCCTGGTATTGGTCTGAAAAAAAGAATGCGGCGAGATTCGGAACTTGAGTTCCCTGCCTTCGAACCTCAAGACCTCCGTGATATGTCCTGGCCCGTCAAGGATGCTCATGCGCTCGCTGATCGCGGTGTCCGAAGCCGACTCATGGATGCCCCAAACCACAGTGGTCGCCGGATACGCTCTTTTGACAGCAGCCACAAGGGAATCCTTCGGAAAATCTCCGGCATTCGTCACGAGCACGACCATGCGCTCGCCCGTATTCTTGGCCTCCCGCAGAACCAGATGCCGTAAAAAGCCTTGTTTTTTATGACCATTATAGGGGGAGAGATGATTTTCCTCAGCCCATTTTCTGACCGCCGCCAGAAGGCTTGCCGTCTCTGGGGAAAGAAGGAAACAATCCTTCAGATCCAAGATCTGATGCCAGTTGCCCTTGGGCTTCAATCCCAGCTTGATCGTCGGCCCGCCTGGAACCGGAGGATAGACGTCCCCAAAGGAAAACTCCATTTTATTGCGGTAATAGCGCAGATCTGGCGAAGGATGGACCTTGGGCTCAGGCAGACCCTTTATAAAGGAAAGGGCCTGCACGACCTTGGCAGTTTTACTCTTAAGCTGTTCTTCGTAAGAGATATTCTGCAGGGAACAGCCGCCGCATTCGCCGAAATGAGGACAGAACGCCTGACTAGCGGCCGGGCGGGGAGAATTTAAAGAAGCAGACATCGCCATCCTGGACCACATAGTCCTTCCCTTCGGAACGGATCAGCCCCTTTTCGCGCAGGATCGATTCCTTGCCGTGCGCGTCTATGTCCGAGAAACGGTAGACATCCGCCTTGATGAAGCCTTTTTCAAAATCCGAATGGATCGTCCCCGCGGCCTGGGGAGCCTTGGCCCCGGCGGTCACGGTCCAGGCCCGCGCCTCATCTTCGCCAGCGGTGAAGAAGCTTTGCTGGTTGAGGAGCTTGTAGGCCGCCACAATCACGCGCTCCAGTCCGGTCGAGGAAAGCCCCAGCTCCGCGAGGAAGGACTTCCTCTCCTCGGGCTCCAGCTGGGAGATCTCCGCCTCGAGCTTGCCGCACAGACACACGCAACCGGCCCCGCGCTCGCGGGCCAGAGCCTCGAGAACCGCCACGCGCTCGGAATCAGGCGTCTCATCCGTGTTTCCCACGAAAAGGACCGGTTTGCCTGTAAGAAACTCAAAGGAATTGATTGATTCGGCCGGGAGATTCATGGCCCTGACCGGCCGGCCCGCGGAAAGCTCCGCGCGGATCTTTTCCAGAAGGGTCAGACTCTGGCGCGCCTCCTTGTCCCCGCTCTTGGCCTTGCCCGCGAGCTTCTCGATGCGCAGCTCAGCGCCGGCCAAGTCCGACAAGATGAGCTCCATCTCGATGATTTCGACGTCGCGGCGGGGGTCCACTCCGCCCATGGTGTGGACCACATCCTCATCGACGAAGAGGCGCACGAGCATCAGGACCGCGTCCACCTCGCGGATGTGGGAGAGGAACTTATTGCCCAGGCCCTCGCCTTTGGAGGCGCCCTGCACCAGGCCCGCGATGTCCACGAAGCGCACGGTCGCGGGCGTCGTCTTCTTGCTGGAAAAAAGCTCGTGCAGGCGATCGAGACGCGCATCCGGCACGGACACCACGCCCACGTTGGGCTCGATCGTGGTGAAGGGATAGTTCGAGGCCTGCGCGTGGCCCGAGGTCAGGGCGTTGAAAAGAGTGGACTTGCCCACATTGGGCAGGCCGACGATGCCGATCTCCATCCTTTAAGGCAGGGGCTCAGGCTTCTTTTCCGCTTCCCCGCCGAACATGAAGCCCAGCTGGACCGCGGCGCCGATGTCCGCGGGTACCCTCGCGCTCTTGCCGACGCTCTTGGATTGCTGGTAAGACGGGGTCACCATGCCCGCCGCGTCGACGATAAGATGCAGGAAGTTCAGGCCGAAGCCGGCCGTCAGCGCCGTGTGCGCGTCGGACTGGGCGATGTTGCGGCGCACGCCCGCGCGCAGCGGGATGTTGATCCAGGACCGGTTGAAGACATTGACCTCGGTCCCGATGCCCATCTCCTGGGAGAGCACTCCCCCCAGGGGCGTGACGTTGCGGGTCAGGTCCATGTCCGCCGCGATGTTCCAGAAGTGCATCGGGCTGATCGCGATCCCCGCGCGGGTATTGCCCTGCAGGGAGAATTTATTGGAATACCCCCCGTCGGTTTGCCCCAAAGAGGACTCCTTGAAGCGTGGGTTGTTGATGTTGCGGCTCGTCACGCCGATGCGCGGCCTCCACCAGGCATTCTCAAAGGTCTTGTTGACGTCCCAGAGCAGGCCCAGATCGATGCCGGGCTGAACGCTCTGCGCGTGGTTGTCCATCAGGCTCTTGAACGGATTGTTGGAATTGACGGTGAAGGCGCCGATCTTCGTGTAGCCCACGCGGCCCACGAGGACCTTGAGATTGCCGCCGACCAAGAGGCCGGGGACCCAGGGGAGCTCGCGCCCGTAGCCCACGCCGAACTCGGTCACGGAGATCGCATGGATGAGGAGGGCGGACGTATTGTTGACCAGCGTGGCCGGAGCGGTGTTGACCGCATCGACCCTGGGCATGGCTGCTGCGTAGACGAAATCATTGGCGAAGACCGTGACCTTCTTGATCTTCAGCTCGGCTCCGGCCCCGGCATCGGCCAAAACCCCGCTCTTGGGCCCGCTGAGGTCCGAGATGGCATTGTTGATGTCGGACTGCTGGCAGTTGGGCCCGGAGGGACAATTGTCGTTGAGCGTCTTGATGTCATTGAGACCCCGAAGAAGGCTGCCGGAAAAAGCGACGTGGCCTGAAACCGGGACCTGCAGGCCCGAGGGATTCTCCACCTGGCCCAGACCCGCCGGATTCCAATAGGAGCCGACGGCTCCCTGCGCGAGAGCGACCCCGGCTCCGCCCATGCCCATGGCGCGGGGGCCGAGTATGTTCCAGGCGGTCGCGTGGGCCGTCTGGGCGAAGAAGATCAAGGACAGAAACAGCGAAGATGTTTTTATCATGGTTCCTCTAGTATAACAGATTTGACGCTTCCGGATTGCTCACGAATCATTATCGCGAATTGACTGTGTCCGGACACAGTGGCTGGTTTTTTAAACCGACTATGGTCGATTGTCATCGCCAAAAAATCGTTAGATTCTCACGCCGCTTCCCAGCGCCTCATCAGCCATACGGCCAGACCGGCGAAAATGACGTTCGCGCTCCACGCCGCCAGCGCCGGCGGCAGGTACTCGCTGGTTCCCAGGGCCTTGCCCAGCTCAATGACCCAAAGATAAAAAAAGGAAAGGGCCAGGGCCAGGCAGAAGCTGATCACCTTGGGATTGCGGCGCAGGCGCAGAGCGATGGGGATGCCCAGCACGCAGATGACGATGTTGGCGAACGGGTAGGCGGCCTTGGCGTAGGCCGCGACCTTGAGCGCCGTGACCGGAGCGCCCAGGCGGCGCATCTGACGGATGTAGGCCACCAGCTCCCCGAAGCTCATCTCGTCGGGGTTCGTCGTGTCCGGGATCAGGCTGCGCGGCGGTAGGTCGAACTCAGAGACCTTGCGGCTGAAGACCGTCTCCACGGCCCGGCCTCCCACGAAGCGGCGCTCCACGCCGTCCTCGAAGATCCACCGCTGGATCGCCGCATCCCATTGCGCAGCCCGGGCATCCAGCTGGCTGGAGACCCCCTGGAGCACGAACTCGTCGAGCACGGGCCTTTCCAGGCGCCCCTCGGCGACCTCCAGCTTCTTGGCGGAGATGAAGCGCTGGGGGCCGGCCTTCAGGGCGATCCCTTCGTACAGATTCCACTCCCAGTCAGGATGGATCTTCTCGCGCCAGATCTGGCGGGCCTTATGGAAGCAGGAGGGCAGGAGCGTCTCCTGCGCCACAAAACTCAGCGCCGTGACAGCCACGGCGCAGACCAGCAAGGGCTTCCAGAAGGTCCGGCTCTCGAAGCCGCAGGCTTGGGCGGCCAGCCACTCCCCGCTTTGGACGAAGCCCGTGATGGCGACCAGGGTCGCCAAGAGCGTGGCCATGGGGATGGTGCGCACCCCCCAATAGGGGATGTCGAGCAGAAGATACTGCAGGATGGCCCCCTGGGAGGCCTGGCTGCTCATGAGCTTGTGCATGTGGTCGAACATGTCCCCCAAGAAGATGAGGATCGCAAAAAGTCCCAGCCCGAAGAAAAAGGGCTGGAAGAACTTCTTGACCATGTACCACGAGAAGATGCTGATCATTTCAGGACCGCTCTCCGAGTCAGAACGACTCCCAGCGACAGGCCGACGACATTCGCGGCCCACGGCGCCAAAGAGGCCAGCGCCGCGTGGCGCCGACCCATGCCGATGCCCAGAGCGACGAGCCCATAATAGGCCATGAGGATGCCCAGGCTCGCGACAAAACCCACGCCGCGGCTGTTGCGCGTCACCTGCATGCCCAGGGGCGCCGCGATCCAGAAAAAAATGAAGGGGGCCAGGGCCGCGGCGCTGCGCAGCGCGAGCTCCACCGCATACTCATTGCGATGCTCGGGAGTCGTCGCGGGGTCGCGAAGGCGGGTCTTCAGGCCCGCGGAGGTGATCTCCGGAATGTCCAGGACCTCCACCTCCGACTTGCCTGCCACGGGCACACGCAGACGGTAGCGGTTGAAACGACCGGTGGTGAGCTTCTCCGGCTCGGGATTGGGCAGCTGGAGGGCGCCGCCCTCCAACACCAGGGTCAAGGCCTTGCCCTTTTCCAGGATCAACAGCCCCGCCGGCGCGCTCACTCGGATGCCGGATTTTTTCGTCTCCTGACGCACCAGATAGACTCCCTCCAGGCGCCCGGTCTCCGGCTCGGCCTTCTGCGCGTACAGATTCCAGGTCCCCAGCCGCATGAAGGTCCCCGGCTGGACATCCACTTGGGAAAGCTGATTCGCCGCGAAAGAGTACTGCTTGCGGAAGGAATGGAATCCCTCGGGGGCGATCTTGTGATTGATGAAGAAAAGTGCCCCGGAAAGGAGCGCTGCCAAGGCCAAAAAAGGCCAGGTCATGCCCAAAAAAGAGAACCCGGAGGCGCGCAGGGCCATGACCTCGCCCTGTTCGCAAAGCTGTCCCAGTGTCACGAGCACGGCGACCAAAAAGGCCATGGGCACGGCCAGACTCATGAAGTAGGGCAGCAGACGGCCGAAGCACCCGGCGATCCAAAAAAGAGAGATCCCCTTCATGAGCGCCATATTGAAGAGCCGGATGAAGTAGTTCATCAAGAGCACGCCCGTGAAGATCGCCAGGCACAAGCCAAAAACCGGGCCGAAGAGTCTCAGGAAATAGCGGGGCAGCAAGGGGACGGCCGGGGCATTGATCACTGGAGCAATTTTATAACATTGCGCCGCTCATGGCGACGCAGGCGCGGAAGATCGCAGCCGGAAGATCAGGATGTCATCCGCGTCATAAACCACGGGATAGTGCGCATAAAGGAACTTCGCGTACAGGCCCTCCCTCCTCTCGAAGCCGGGGGTCTTTTCGGTGACATAGAATTTAGCTCCCTGGTCGATCCTCTTCGGGAGCATCGCGAACTTCTCCTCCCCCCCCTCCGCCAGATCCCATGACCAGCCCCGGCGGTGCATGTAATAAAGGAAGACCGAGCTGGCCCTCTCGTTGCAGACGAACAGATCATCCGGACGGCTGACTGCGTCGGCGGCCTTGCGGGCATATTTCAGGAAGGGATGGCTGAGACGGTACCAATGACTGATCCGCAGCGTGGCATGGATCGGGACCGAGAGCGCCAGAAGGACGAGTCCCGCCCGCGCCCACGGCCCGGCGCCCACCGCGCGCCCTCTGAGGCGATAGAACCCCATCCCCATGAAGGCGGCATTGACCAGAGCGAAGGGGAGCGAGGTGTATTCGTGGGAAAAACTGTAGCCCCCGCCGGCGATGATGCCGGCGGCCACGAACAGGAACCACGCCGCGAAGAACCGGCTCTGCGGCCGGCATTCCCGGCGCCGTCGCACCCACTCGAGCGCTCCGAATCCCATGAGGATCAGGCCGCCGTAGGTGCAGGCCAGCTCCGGGAAGCGCGAGAGCAGCTGGAAGGAGATGTAGCGGGGCAGATGCTGGTAGGTGAGCAGGCCCATGAATTCAGAGGCCCTGGAGGGAACGACGTATATCTGCGAGGTGGCCGCGTAGTGATACCAGGCATAGACGCCGGCCAGGGCGAGAAGCGGAGCGATGAGGACCCGGGAGGTCTTGAGCTGACGCCCGCTCAGGACTGCCAGAGGGAGCAGCAGGTACGCGTAAGGCAGCTTGTGGGCGATGGCCAAGAACGAGAACAGGATGGCCAGGGCCCAATCCCTCCAGGACTTGTCGGCGAGGAACTTATCCCAGTGATAGAAGGCCGCCACGGTGCCGAACAGGGCGATCGCCTCGGGCTGCACGGTCCGGCCGAAATAGATCTCCAAGGGGATGCAGGAGAAGAAGAGGCTCGCGTAAAAAGCGGGCTCGGCCTCCATCTTTCGCTCCAGGAATTTGAAGAGGGTGACCGCGCTCAGAGCCGAGAAAACGATCGACAGGACCCTTCCCCAGAGGTCGCCGAGGCCGAACACGGGCCAGAGAAGCCCCATCAGCCACATATACAAAGGGAACTCCGTGGCCGAGCGCCCCCGGTAGGCGCCCTCCCAATCGATCTGGGGAGAGAAGAAATGCAGGCCGTTCTCGTAGTAGTTGCGCGCGATCGCCGCCGTGTTGCATTGCCGGTGGTGGTGGTAGTCCAGCATGGGAGAGCCAAGGCCCTTGAGATGCATGAGGACCGAGACGGCGATGATCGCCGCGAAGACCAGGCCGCGCCTTCGCAGGAAGGCGCTCATTTCTTGACCGCGTAGACTTCCACCGTGCCGCCCTTCCTGAGCGCCGCTTCCGCGAGCGTCAACGCCAGGCTGAGGAGCGTCAACGGCAGCAACAGCAGTCCGGTCAGAACGGCCTGGAGGGGGTGGTGGCGTATCCGATAGGTCCGTGCGCTTCTGTTCTTGAGCAGGGTATAAAGGAAGTTGTCATCGAACCCCAGGGCATTGTAGAGGCTCTGCAGCCATCCGTAGGGGTTCTGCTCGAAGCTGAAATGATCCGTCTGCACGATCTCGAAGCCCAGTCGGCGAAGGAGCGCCTGCAGCGACTCGACTGAAAAATGAGTGTAATGACGCGGGATATCGAGATGGAACCATTGCCGGCCGAAAAGCCGGGCCTGAAGGCTTGAGAAGTTGGGCACGGCGACCACGAGGAGCCCGCCCGACTTGAGCAGACCGGCCGCATGCTCGAGGACTTCAACGGGGCGCGGCATGTGCTCGAGGGAATGCCAGAAGATGACGGCGTCTTGGGGGTCTGGGCAGGGAAGCTGGAGAAAGTCCCCGGTGTGGACGTCGAGGCCCAGGGCATAGCGCGCGTGCCAGGCTGCGGTGTCTGAGAACTCAACGCCGCGTGATTCATAGCCGAAGGATCTCAGATAGGAGAGGATGAACCCCCGCCCGCAGCCGACGTCGAGGACCGCTCCCCGCGGGACCCGCCGGCGGATCACGCGCGCTCGGCGCCAGCGCAGCAGATGCGTCAGGGTCTCGAAGACGACGTTGAAGCGGACGTTCTCCCTGCCGTAATAGCTTTCGGGATAGTAGCGGGCGATGGCCTCCGGAGGCACAGGCGGCCAGGTATAGCCCTGCCCGCAAGAGCGGCACCGGCGCACTTCAAAGCCCTTCTCGGCGGCATCGAAGGCCTTCTCCGAGTCCTTGCCGCCGCAAGAGAGACACGCCTCGAATCCGCACGCCGGACTCGGGACGGACCGGCGTGCGGTCCTTTCATGATTTCCTCCATACTTAAAACCCGCGAGCCGCATCAAGTGCTGGAGATAATTCAACTGCTCCCGAAAGCTCAATTTGCTCTCGCCGAAGCGGCGGTTGGCGAAATGAATGGGCACTTCCCGGATATCCCGGCAAGCACCCTTGACGAGCAATTCCAAGCCGATCTTGTACCCGACAGGATTCAAGGCCGCTGCCCGCTCGAAAACCGTGCGAGGCAGGGCGAAGAAACCGGACATGGGATCAGATACTCTCGTGAACGGCCTCGCCAGAGCAGTCGCCACCTGGCTGTTGAGCCACCGCAACAGCCCCCATCCGTCCTCGGTACCTCCGCCAGGGGCATAGCGGCTGGCGATGACGAAATCCGCGCCCTGTTGGCGCAGGCACTTCAACATGTCAGGGATGGCTTCGGGGGGATGGCTGAGATCCGCGTCCAGGCAGACCAGAACATCCCCGGAGGCATGGCAAAAACCCTCGATCACGGCGGAAGAGAGACCGCGCACCCCGGTGCGCACGATCAATCGGACCGGCACGCCCTGCGCAGCCAAAGCCTCGACCTGGAGGTCGCTGCCATCGCGGCTGTCATCATCCACGATCAGGGCTTCCCACGGCTCGCCCAAGGGGGAGAGGGACGCGCGGATTCGATCTATCAGGGGCCGCAGATTCTCCGCTTCCTTATATGTCGGGACAACGACGGATATCATCGGATTATTGTAACATAACCCCATGAAAGTGACGATCGCGATCCCCTGCTACAATGAGGGGCACACCATCGCGGCCCTCATCGAAGCCGTGCGCCGATCCCCCCTCCCGGACCAAGAGATCCTCGTGGTCGATGATGGATCCACCGACGGGACCAGGGAAAAACTCCGAACGGAGATCGCCCCGACCATCGACCGCGTCCTCTACCACGACGTCAACCGGGGCAAGGGAGCGGCCTTACGCACGGCCTTTCAACAAGCCTCGGGCGACATCGTCATCGTCCAGGATGCGGACCTGGAATACGATCCGCGAGAATATCCAGCGCTGATCGCACCCATCCTCGACGGCCGGGCCGACGTGGTCTACGGATCCCGCTTCGTGGGCAGCAGCGCGCACCGCGTGGTCTACTATTGGCACATGCTCGGCAACACTTTCTTGACCATGCTCTCCAACATGCTGACCAACCTCAACCTCACGGACATGGAGACCGGATACAAAGCCTTCCGCCGGGAAGTGCTGCAAAAAATAACGATCGAGGAAGACCGCTTCGGCTTCGAGCCGGAGATCACGGCTAAGATTGCTCGCTTGAACTGCCGCATCTACGAGGTCGGCATCTCCTACTCAGGGCGCACCTACAAGGAAGGCAAGAAGATCGGTTGGAAAGACGGAGTTTCGGCCTTGCGCTGCATCCTCAAATACAATCTCTTCAGCTGACTGGGGTCAGGTCTTGATTTGTGACCGAGTCGGTCAAAAGTCAAGACCTGACCCCATAAAGTTCGGAGATCTCCCGGAGCATGCGCTCACGCGAGTACTCGGCGCGGACCAACGAAGCGCCTGCGTCGCCGAACTTCTTTCTGAGCTCCGGATCATCCGCCAACTGACTGACCCTCTCGAAAAGCTCGTCTTCACTCGAAACAAGAAAGCCGTTCTGCCCTGGCTTGACCAGGTCGCGGTTGCCCACCACATCCGAGGCGACCACAGGCAGGCCGCAGGCCATGGCCTCCAGGACCGTGTTGGGCAGGCCTTCCCAGCGGGAGTAATGGACGAAGATGTCCGAGACCGTGAGGCGTTGAAGCGCTTGCGGATGGTCCAGCCAGCCGGTGACTTCCATTTTTCCAATCAATCCCAGTTCTTGAACCAGACGCTCCACAACGCCTCGCAGCTCCCCGTCGCCGATCCAGACGCAGCGGACATCGGGGCGCGCGTCCGTCAAGCGCTTGGCCAAGCGCACAAAGGCCTCGGGGTTTCTGGCAAAACTCAGCCTGCCGCAGGCGCAGACCACGGTCCCGCGCTTCTCCTCGTTCGAATTAAGTAAGGTGTCCCCACAATAGGCGTCGCGGATGACTTTCACTCCGACCGCTTTGATCTCCCGCGCCAGACTCGCCTCGCTTGGCGAGACCGCGACCACAGAGCCGATCCGGGAAGCGAAGCTCTCCAACCGGCGATAAAAACCGAGCGCGAAGGCCGAACGGTCGCTCTGAAGGAACGAATAGCCCCGGGGAGAATAATAGATGCGCTCAACGCCGGCCAAGCGCGCCGCCACGCGCGCCAAGAATCCCGCCTTGGAGGAATGCGCATGCACGATGTCCGGCTGCTCCGCCCTGAAGAGACGCCACAGCCGCCAGAGGGCCCGCGCATCCGAGAGCGGGCTGATCTCTCGGGTCATCTCCGGTACATGGAAGAAGCGGTCGGCCCCGAGGCAGAGCGACTCATAGTCCTGTGGAGAGCCCGCCCTCACCGCATAGACCAAGGAGACCTCGAAGCGGCTTTTGTCCAGCCCGTTGCAGATGGCGGCCACCTGATTGCCGGTCCCACCCGGGCCGCCGCATTCGATGACCTGCATCACGCGCAGTCTCCGGCCCCGGGGCGGGGCAGCCCCCGCGGCATGGCGTTCGTAGCGTTGCTGAACGAACCGCGCCAGCTGGGTCTTAAAGCGGGACTTATCGAAGCGTCGGGCATGCTCGCGAATGGCCCGACCATCCCAGCGCATGCGATGTCCCCGCGCGATGGCCTCGGCCAACGAGTCGGGCGTCTGCGCAGAGCAGAAGACGCCGGTCATCCCCTCCTGCACCGTCTCCAGGGCGCCGCCCTTCTGGTACGCGACCACCGGCCTGCCGCAGGCCATGGCCTCGACAGCGGCGATCCCAAAATCCTCATCGGCGGGGAAAAGGAAGGCTTCGCAATTCCGGTAGAGCTCGCGCAGCTCTTCGGCGCTCTTCCAGCCCAAGAACTCCACCGGAGCGTTCCCGGCCAGCCGCCGCAGCCGCCCCTCCTCCGTTCCCACCCCGACGATCTTGAGACGGACATGGAGCCGGCGGCAGGCTTCGATGGCCAGATCCACGCGCTTGTAGGGCACCAAGGCCCCCGACATCAGATAGTAGGGCTGGGAAGGCTGGGCCGGAGCCGCGGAGAGGCTGAAGAATTCCGTGTCCACCGGGGGGTAGATGACCTCAGCCTCACGGCCATAGGCTTTTTGGATCCGAGAACGGACGTTCTCGCTATTGGCGATGAAGAAATCCACGCGCCGGCTGGTCTTCTGGTCCCAGCGCATCAGATGCGGCCTGAGGCTTCGGGCGCCCATCTTCAGCCAGGGCCTGGCCCCGCCGGTAAAATAGTCCTCGAACTGGTCATAGATGTAGCGCATCGGCGTGTGGCAATAGCAGACGTGAAGAGGGCGATTGCGGTCGGGCAGAGACACGCCCTTGGCCACGCAGTGGCTCGAGGACAGGACCACGTCGCAGTCGCCCAGGTCGAAGCTTTCGATGGCCCAAGGCATCAGGGGCAGGAGGTAGCGGTAGTGGCGATGCGCGCCGGGCAGTGAATCGAGCCAGGAGACATGGATCCTCCTGGAATTGAGAAGAGCCGAGAGTCTCTCCGGCCGATGGATGAGGGTGTAGATCTCAGCCTGAGGGAAGACCTCGCACGCGGCCTCCAGAACCTTCTCGCCGCCGCGCATGCCGGTCAACCAATCGTGGACAAAGGAGATCTTCATGGCATCCTGGGGACCTTGATAGGACATTGTCTCAAATCCTGGAACAAAGTTGTATACTGCATCCGACATGCCTGAGCCCGCCCGCCCCCGCCTGTTGCTCGCCGACGACGAGCCCGACCTGCTCGCCCTCATGCAGGAGACCCTGGAACGCCAAGGCTACGAGGTGACCGCGGTCGAGGACGGCGAAGCGGCCCTGGCCGCCATACGCCGCAACCCCCCGGATATCGCGGTCCTGGACCTCATGATGCCCAAACGCGATGGCTTCTCCGTGTGCCGCGAGCTGCGCAACGATCCCCTCTTCACGAACCTCCCCGTGATCATCCTCTCCGCTTCAGGCAGCCGGGAGACCAAGATGGAGGGGATGGACCTGGGGGTCGATGATTTCATCGCCAAATCCATGGACATCCGCGAACTCTTGGCGCGCATCCGCATGATCTTGAAGCGCTCCCGCCAAGGCCTCGACGCCAATCCCTTGACGCGCCTGCCCGGAAACCGCTCGATCGAGTCGCGCATCGAGGAGGCTCTGGCCGGGTGCCGCCCTTTGGCCGTGCTCTATGTGGACATCGACCACTTCAAGTCCTACAACGACGCCTACGGCTACGAGGCCGGCGACACGGTCATCCGGGCTCTCGCGGACATCCTCGTGCAGGCCTCGCGGCGCTGGAAGGACTCCCCTGATTTCGTGGGGCACATCGGGGGAGACGATTTCATCCTGCTCACCGCGCCCGAACGCATGGAGGAGACCGCCCGCGCGGTCATCGCCGGCTTTGACGCTGCCGTCCCTTCCTTCTACAAGGAGGAGGACCGCCGGCGCGGCAAGATCGTCTCCACGGATCGGCAGGGAAAGATCCGTGAGTTCCCCTTCCTGTCGGTCTCCATCGGCATCTGTCACAACTCCCATCGCAAGCTCGCTTCCCTGGCCCAGGTCTCCGAGATCGGGGCCGAGCTCAAGAAGCACGCCAAGGCGCAGCCGGGCAGCAAGTACGTCGTGGACCGGCGCAAGGACTAGGACCTGCACGGGAAACCGGGGAGCCTAGCCTACAAGGGCCGGTCGATGCCCGTCAGTTCCTTGATGGCCAGGCGCAGTTTCTCGAAATCGATGGGCTTGCCGACAAGCCGGATATTCGGGTCCTTGGGGATGAGCGCCTGCGCCCTTTCCGGGCTCATGCCGGTCATGAAGATGACGGGGAGCTTCGGCGAGACGGCTGGCAAGGACCTGATCTGCTTGACCGCGTCCACTCCCGTGCCCACGCCCGGCATCTGGATGTCGCTGATGATGAGGCCGACCTTCAGGCCCTGGGCCTGCACCACCTCCTGCCAGGCGTCCGTCGCCGTAGTGACCCGGAAGCCCGCGCCCTCCAAGGACGCGGACAAGAGCGCCAGAACCGCGGGATCGTCGTCGACGATAAGGACGTAGCCGGGCAGGGCCATATCAGAGGGGCCGGTCCGCGCCCGTAAGCTCCCGGATGGCGGCGCGGAGCTTCTCGAAATCGATGGGCTTGCTGATGAGCCGCACCTGGGGATCCGGCGGGATGAGGCGGCGCGCCTCGTCAAGCTTCATCCCCGTGATGAAGATGACGGGGAGCCTTTGGGAGATCGACGGCAGGGTCCGCAGCTGTTTGAGCGCATCCACCCCACTGCCCACGCCCGGCATCAGGATGTCGCTGATGATCAGGCCGATCTGCAAGCCCTGTGCCCGGATCATCTCCTGCCAAGCGTCGCTCGCCGTAAAGACGCGGTAGCCCGCCTCCTTGAGGCGCAGGCTCAACAGATCGAGGACGTGGGGGTCGTCGTCCACCACCAGTACCCCCTCCATCAGACGCCTCCTATTTCTTCCATTCTTCGCGCAAAAGACCCCAGCATTCCTGGTCGACCCAGCGGCCATTGAGGCATTTTTCCCGGCGCAGACAGCCCTCATAGCCGAACCCCGCCTTTTGAAGCACCTTGCGGCCTGGCCGGTTGGCCGGATCGATTCTAGCATAAAGCTTGTGAAGGGCGTCCTGACGGAAAGCGCGCGCCTCCAGAAGAAGAAGCGCTTGCGTGGCATAGCCTCGGCCCGACCGGTCGCTGCGGATCCAGACGGACGCCTCAGCCAAACCGGGAAGGATCGGCGCCGCCTGAAGGGACGCGCTCCCGATCAGCATCCCCGGGTCCTTCGCTTCGATGACGGCGAAGGCCTCACTCTGGCGGATGAAGGCGCGGCAATCCTCGGTCGAGGAAATCGCGCTCACCCAGCTCAGCCGGCGCTTCAGAGCCTGGCGCGAGGAGTTCACAGCGTCCAGCAGGTCTTCGGCGTCGCCTTCGACCAAAGGCCTCAGAGAGACCGGGCGCCCCTTTAAAGGATTCATCCCACGACCTCTTGGCATGTCGCAAGGACCGCGTCAGCCGCTCGGGAAAACGGCATGGCCGCGATGCGTTCCCGCGCGCAACGGCCCATGCCGGCCAGCCTCCCACGCTCCCTCAAGAGTCCGGACAAGGCTTCGGCCAGACGCTGTGGAGCGTGGGCCAAACGACCGTAGGACACGACCCGACCGCAATCCTCATCCAGCATCTCGCGCACGCCGTAATGGTCGCTGGCAAGCACGGCAAGTCCCGCCCGCATGGCCTCAGCCACTGTCAGGCCGTAGCTCTCATGGATGGAAGGGGACACGAAGAGATGGGCCAAAGCGAAGTGCGCCTGTTTGGCCGGCGCATCGAGGTAGCCTGGGAAGAAGACCCGCGTGCGCTTCAAACGGCCGGCCGCGGCCCGGACCCGGCGGTTATAAGCCTCGCCCTGCATGAAGGCCGCCTCGCCGCAGATGAGGAGTGCTAAGTCCTCGCCAGAGGCGCTCGCCTGTTCTCTCAAGCGCAAAGCCTCCAAAAGGATATGGAGGCCTTTTTCCGGCGAGATGCGGCTCAAGGTCATCAAAACCTGGGTCTTGGGACCGATGCCGTAGCGGCTGCGCAGCTGGTCAGCCCCGGAAGGATCGACAGCGGCAGGATCTTCTTCGAACGCTCCCCAGGGAACGACCTGCAGGCGCGAGGACAGGCCTTGGCCGCAGGCCAAAGATCCATAGCAGCGGTCCAAAGTCTCGGCCATGCTCCGCGAGGGCACGATCAGGCGCCGGGAAAAGGCCACGGTCTCGCTCTGCTTCTCGAAGATGACGCGGACCAGGTCCGGCGCGGCGCCGGAGATCCCCAGACGCCGGCAGCGTTCATAGAGACGGGTAAGCCTCTCGGGCGCGACCAGGCTGCGCAGATAGATTTTGTTGATGTAGTCCACGACATCCACGTGCCAAAGCGACACGATGGGATAGCCCGCGGCCGCGAGCTTGTCCAAAGTGGGTCCCTCGGCGACATCGTTGACCAAGACGCAGGTCCGGCTTGGATCGAAGCGGCCGCGGCGCTCCAGAAGCCAGCGCGTCGTCTCTGCTTCGAAGTCCCGGCAGAAGCGCGCGTATTCGAACTCCGAGAGCTTTACCGGATCGTAGGAGCCGCCCGCCGGCAGGCGGACATAGTCGGCCCCCTCGGCCGGAGATTCAGGCCCGGAGCCCAGGATCGTCAGCTCGCAAGCGTGAGTACTCATCCAATGGCGGACCAGCCGCCAAGCCACCATGGCCCCTCCCCCCAAAGGAGTGCGGTCCAGGGGGTATCCCAAGTGGCTGGCGATGAAGACGATCTGGGTCATGCGATTTTTTCGATTGTACCATTCTCAGCGCGAAGAGGTCGGCGTGCAGACCGCATGCCCCTCGCCGAAGAAGTGGGTCTGGCGCACGCGGCCGACATCCCGGTACTGCCCCACCAATCCGAAGAGGGGATCCTTCGTGTGTAAGAATAGGCGCCGATAGGCGGCCCCCTTCCGGCCGACCTTCTCCACGACGATCTGCAGAGAAAACTCGCACATCAGGGCCCGTTCCGAGCAGTGCGTCTCATCCGTGACGAATTTTTCCTCCGCCTCGGAGATCTCCGCGTAGCCGGCCAGCATCAGGATCTTCGCGGAATTGCTTTTGGCGTCTGCGGGGATGCCGCATTCCTTCTCCGGCATGCGCACATCGCCCTTGCGTTTGCCGTCAGCCATCTGCTTGAAGGTGTAGAGTTCCAGCCGTTTGGCCCTGAAAGGCGTGCGCAGTTTTTTGGGAAGGGAATCCGGGTCCACGGCCAAGAACTGCTCGACGTGCTCAGCAGGCAGATTCTGCGTAGGCACCTTGAGAAAGGCCTGGACCATGGCCAGGGTGTCCTTGTCCACGACCGCCGGCGCGTCGGCGGCCCAACCCAAAGAAAGTCCCAGGAATGCCGAGAGGATCAGATTAACCACGCGGGTGGTGCTGCTCATGGGAATGCTTCAGGCCGGACCTCTCCAGATGCGTATAGATCTGCGTGGTGGAGAGGCTCGAATGGCCGAGCATCTCCTGGACGCTGCGCAGATCCGCCCCGCCTTGGAGAAGGTGCGTGGCGAAGCTGTGGCGCAGGACATGGGGATGGACCTTCCCCGAGAGGCCCGCGAGCTTGGCCAGGGCCTGCAGGTCCCGCCAGAACTGCGCGCGCGAAAGCCTCCCGCCGCGCCGATTCAAGAAGATCTCGCTGGTCAAGGCGTGAGGAAAGCGCCGCTGACGCACAAGCAGAAAATCCTTCAAGGCCGCCAGGGCCCTCTCATGGACCGGGATCAGGCGCTCCTTGGAGCCCTTGCCCACCACGCGCACCCAGCCGTCCTGCAGATTGACAGAGTCGGGCTTGAGCGAGAGGACCTCAGAGACGCGCATGCCCGTGGCATAGAGGAGCTCGATGATCATGCGGGTGCGCATCCTCTCGTACGAGGCCCCCACGGGGGCGGCCAAGAGCCGCTGCACCTCCGCAACGCCGAGGCACTCGGGCAAGCGCATGGGCCGCCGCGGCGAGCGCAGCTCGGCGGCAGGATTGGTCTGCACGCGCTGTTCGGCCGCCGAAAAAGCGTAGAAGGAGCGCAAAGCCTCTATCTTTCGCGAAAGGGTCGACGCCTCCAGATCCCCCTTGGACTTGATCTCCCAAAGGAACTCCTCCAGGTCTTGGCGCGAGAGCTTGAGCGGGTCCTGTTTGAGCCGCGCGGCCCAGCCGAGGAACTGCCCGAGGTCTCCGGCATAGGCCTGGCAGGTGTTGCGGGCCAGGCCGCGCTCCAGCGTCAAATACCGGAGATATTCCTCGAGCAGGGGATGAGGCTTGCCAGGCGTACTATTCAGCTCCCTTGGTTTTTCCAGCAGCCACAAGCTTCGCCGTCGGCTTGACCGCCGTGGTCGGAGCAGGCGTTGCCGTGGTCCCTGGGATGGCCAAGTATTTTTCGCGCAGGGCTTTTTCCAGGCGATCCGCGACCGCCGGGGCGGCCTTGAGATAGGCCTTGGCGTTCTCCCGCCCTTGTCCCAGGCGCTCGCCATTATAAAGGAACCACGAGCCGGTCTTCTCCAGGATCTGGGATTCGACACCCAGGTCGAGCAGGCAGGCCTCGCGCGAGGCTCCCGACCCATGGATCATCTCGAATTCCGCCGTGCGGTAAGGAGGAGCGATCTTGTTCTTGACTACCTTGACCCGCACGCGCATGCCGGTCACGACGTCGCCTTCCTTGATGTTCTCGATGCGGCGGATGTCGAGGCGCACCGAGGCGTAGAACTTGAGCGCCAGACCGCCGGTCGTGGTCTCGGGGTTGCCGAACATGACGCCGATCTTGTGACGGATCTGGTTGATGAAGATGAGGCAGGTCTTGGAGCGCGAGATGGAAGCCGTGAGCTTGCGCAATGCCTGGCTCATGAGCCGGGCCTGCAGGCCCATGTGCGAGTCACCCATCTCTCCCTCGATCTCCGCTTTGGGGACCAAAGCCGCGACCGAGTCGACCACGATGACGTCCAAGGCGCTGGAACGCACGAGCTTCTCGGTGATCTCCAGGGCTTCTTCGCCTGAGTCCGGCTGGGAGATCAAAAGATTGTCGAGGTCGACGCCCAACTGCTTGGTGTAGGCCGGGTCCATGGCGTGCTCCGCGTCGATGTAGGCGGCCGATCCGCCGAGCTTCTGCGCCTGGGCCACGACCTGAAGGGCCAGGGTCGTCTTGCCGGAGGACTCCGGGCCGTAGACCTCGACGATGCGTCCCCGGGGGAATCCCCCCACGCCCAAGGCCAGGTCCAAGGAAAGGACGCCGGTGGGGATAGTGTCCACCTTGATCTTGGCGGCGCGCTCGCCCAGCTTCATGATGGCCTCGCGGCCGTAAGCCTTCTCGATCTGAGCCAAAGCCAGCTCCAAAGCCTTGCCCTTCGCGGTTTCAACAGTCGTCGTCATGGTAATGCCTCCTGGGGACTCGCCTTTCAATTCTAGCAAATCGCCTCACCTACCATACGATCGAGGGGCGAAAAAGTTCCCGACCGAGGGAGCCTCGGATGTGTCTTGGCTTTAGAATGTCCTATTGCTTATGCGAAGATCAGCCGCCCCATCAAGGCGCTTTGCCGAAAGGAAAAACTCTCCAATACGCCCCTCCTGGATAAACTTCGACTTGAAACTGCAGCCCTGATGTCTTGAAGACCTGCTTGATGCGTTTAAAAAGTGATTTTTCCAAGAGGACGAAAGTCCACCGACCGTCCTCCTCCGGTGCGAGTCTGCTAACACCATACAGCTCGTCATCATACTTGATGGACCAGTCTCTGCCGCTGTTCTTCGCAACCCCGCCCACCGCTTGCGCCAAGTTTCGCATGATCCGCTCCACATTAAAATGTTGCAGAGAACTATTTAGCTTCTCCCTGGGGCGAAAGGCGGACACCGTGTAAATCCAACCTTTCCTAATTGGGTCGCGTCGGAACATTAGCCCATGAGCCTTAAGAATGCCCGCAACCTTTTCCACGAAGTTTCTGCCATCGAATGCTAAACGCCATTCGCCAGCCTGGTCCGGCGCAACCGCTCCGAAAGCTTCCAGCCGGTTGTCATAGTCACAGATGACCCAGGCAGATTTAATTTTATCCAGCTTCCCTCCGAGCTCATTCGTCAGCTCCCGCACGATCTTTCCCACATTCAAGTGTGCTCCCAAAGGTCGCAGGCGACCGTGTTGGCGCATGATGGGCTCAGGATCTTCTTCCGCCAGGACTGGCGGCGAGACGCTCTGCATGAGTCCAAGCGCGACAGCCCACGCGCGGGCTTTTTCTAAATCCCCGCAATTGGCCAGGCCAGATACGGTCCGGAGGCTGTCTCCAATGATTTGGCCGCCAAAAACCCTACACTTGGCCATTTGAGCAGCAGCATCCTTGAGCTTCTGTTCATTGAAATTATGCATCGGCTGCAAGACAGCGGCTTTCAGTTCCTTTTCCCGGGCTTGGACCAAAGACTCTATGCACGGACGGGCATCCTCTGTGGCCTGAACAACTTCAGACACATGCTGCGACCAATCCCAGGTCTTATATTTCCTCAAAGGTGCAACCATCACTCCTGCGAGCTGGCGGTCAAAAGGGGATTCTGCATCAAAATTGGACACTATTGCCGAGAGCCCCTTGAGGGCCAGCACCTCCTCCGACGAAGCTTCTGCAAAGGTGGCGGGGAGTTTCCAGGCCTTGATCTCCCCCACGCCGCCAATCTGAGCGGCTTGAGCGACATCACCTATTGCAAGAAAAGTAATCAGTAAAAGGAATCGCATCGTCAGCTTCAGGATCCTCATGGGGCTTCCCATAAGACCAGGGTAACAGAAGCGGGATTTTCATGCAGGGGCCTTTGGACCTAAGAGGGGAAGGCTTTGGACCTAGAAAGGATTAGGTCTTTGGACCCAAAGACGATTGCGCGTCACTGCGCCCGACGGAAAATCTCGGCTTCCAGGACCTGGATGGCCGTGCGCAGCTCCACGGCCTGAGTCTTCCCTGGGGACGCAGAGATCATCTCGTCAAAGACGCGAAGGACGGTCCGGTCATCCGACCACCAAAACTTCCCGCTGCTGCGGTGCGGCTCCCCATAAACGATGGCCAGATCCACCGCCAGATTCTCCGCAGCCCTCTTGCGGGTGAAGGCCCGGTCATAGACCAGTTGTATCTCCACTAAACGGCCGTTCTTAAAACTCAGCCAAAGGATCTGGACATGCTCGGGAAACGATTTCGCATCCGTTCGCTCCAGCCGAAAGCGCCTGACCCCCGTGCGCTTCTCGATGGAGGAGGCCCAATCCTTTGCTGGAGCATAGAGCTGCTGGACCTCCTGGAAGGTCTGGCCCAGGGTCAGATTGCCCAGCGTGCGCCTGATCGGCGGCGCGTCATCCTGCGCGAGAAGAACCGCGGGAAACAGAAGGAGCAGAGCGCCGGCCAAAAAAGGTCTCATCGCCGGGCCAGGTCCCGGCGCCGGCGGGCGTTCCTGACCAGCCGGTCCGAGCCCGTGTAGTAGCGGAAGGTGATCTTGCCCAGCTTGGTGATGAAGTCCTTGGCCGAGTGGTAGGAACGATTTTGTCCCGTCAGCACCGTCATGAGATAGTCGCCGTGAGGCGTGAGGAAGATGGCCGAGTCATGGCAGGCCAGGCGCAAGAGCCCGGTCTTGTGCGCGATCTCCCAACCCATGGGAAGCCCCTTGGCCAGGCGAGAGGCCGTGGCCTTGCGGCGCTTCAAGATCTCCAGCATAAGGATGCTCGAATCCTTATCCACGGCTTTACCGGAATAGATGCTCTCCATGAGCATGCTCATCTCGCGGGCCGTGGTATAGTTCTCGTGCGCCACGCGGCCGCCCTTGATGCTCATGCCCTCGGGATAGATCCCCGTGTAGAGCAGCCCCATGCGCGGGAACTGCTGCTGCACCCAGCCGATGCCCAGGGCGTCCAAGAGCATGGCCGTCGCCGTGTTGTCCGACTCGTTGATCATGCGGATGAGGAGCTCCTCGACCGTGAGCTTCGTGCCGTCCGGGCGCCACTTCAGGCTCCCCGACCCTCCCACGCGGGTGCGCCGGCGCAGGGTCAGCTGGTCGCTCAAACCCAGCTCGCCCGCGTGGATCTTGTAGAAGGCCGAGATCAAGACGGGGACCTTGATGAGGCTGGCCGCTGGAAAAAGATCGTCCGGATGATAGGACCACTCGCGCTGGGTCTTGAGGTCCTTCAAGAAGACCGCGACCCGGCCCGGATGATGGGAGACCTGTTTGGTCAATTCACCCGTCATCTTCTCCCAATTCACTTCCTCCGGGTTCGGCGCCAAAGACAGCGTCGGGGCCTGGCCCATGGCGGTCTCAGGCTGGATCTTCGGCGAAACTATGGAAACGGTCTGCAAGGAGGCCGGGGCCGGGACCTGGGCCCCGGCCGTCTCTTCTTCCTCCTCCTCCACGAAGCCGAAGCCCTGGTCCGAACTCCAATCCAGCTTGTAGCCCAGGGCGTAGGAGGCGGCCACGACGAGCATGGCGGCGACCAGGATTAGGTCCGGCCGGATCAGCCGCACCGGATGGGGCGCGCCCAGACGCGTCAACGGCTCGCCCTCGGGACGGATCAAGGGGACTTGACCGGCACGGGCTTGGCGGCGAAGGTGATCTTGCCCTCGCCGGCGGGGTCGAAGTCCACGAGGATGGAGCCTCCCGCCTCGAACTTCTTCAAGAGGATCTCCTCGGAGAGCGGGTCCTCGATGAGGCGCTGGATGGTGCGCTGCAAGGGCCGCGCGCCATAGTTGGGATCGAAGCCCGTCTGCAGGAGATGGTCCTCGGCCGCCTGGGAGAACTCGATCTTGTAGCCCTGCACCGAGGTCTTGACGTTGACCCGTACCAGCATGAGCCGCAGGATGTGGCGCATCTCGTCCTGATTCAAGGCATGGAAGACGATGATCTCGTTGATGCGGTTGATGAACTCGGGGTTGAAGACGCGCTTGACCTCGTCCATCACCACCTCCTTCATCTTCTTGTAGTCGCGCTCATCGGTCTTCTTCTCATCGGGGGCCATGAAGCCCAAGGACTTGCCGCGCGAGATCAGGCGCGCTCCCACGTTGGAGGTCATGATGACCACCGTGTTCTTGAAGCTCACCTTGTGGCCGAGGTTGTCGTTGAGGATGCCGTCGTCCATCACCTGCAAGAGGATGTTGAAGACGTCCGGATGGGCCTTCTCGATCTCGTCGAGGAGCACCACGGAGTACGGTTTGCGGCGGACCGCCTCGGTCAACTGACCGCCCTCCTCGTAGCCCACGTAGCCCGGGGGCGCGCCGATCAAGCGCGAGACCGAGAACTTCTCCATGTATTCGGACATGTCGACGCGCACGATCGACTCCTCGTTGTTGAAGAGGAACTCCGCCAGGGTGCGGGCCAGCTCCGTCTTGCCCACGCCCGTGGGACCCAGGAACAGGAAGGACCCGATGGGCTTCTTGGGCTCCTTCAAACCGGCGCGCGAACGGCGGATGGCCTGGGAGATGGCGCGGATGGCCTCCTCCTGGCCGATGATGCGCTTGTGCAGCGCCTCTTCCATGTGCACGAGCTTCTCGGTCTCCGACTCGGTCAGGCTCGTCACCGGCACGCCCGTCCACTTGGAGACCACGACCGCGATGTCCTCGGCCGTGATGGCGGGGGTGGCCTGGTCGGTCTTCTCGCGCCACTTCTTCTTCTGATCCTCCAGGGCCTTGCGCAGCTCTTTCTCCTTGTCGCGCAGGCGGGCGGCCTTCTCGTAGTCCTGGCCCGAGATGGCGGCGGATTTCTCCTTGACCACCTTCTCGACCTCGGCCTCCTTGTCCTTGAACTGCGGCGGGGTCTGCGTACTCCGCAGGCGCGCGCGCGAGCCGGCCTCGTCGATCAAGTCGATGGCCTTGTCCGGCAGAAAGCGTTCGGTGATGTAGCGGTCGGCCAGCTGGGCCGCCGCCGTCAAGGCGCCGTCCTCGTACTTGACCTTATGGTGGGCCTCGTACTTGTCCTTGAGGCCCTTCAAAATCTCGATGGTCTCATCGACCGTCGGCGGATCCACCACGATGGGCTGAAAGCGCCTCTCCAGGGCCGCGTCGTGCTCGATGTGCTTGCGAAACTCATCGAGCGTCGTGGCCCCGATGCATTGCAGCTCGCCGCGCGCCAGGGCGGGTTTGATCATGTTGGAGGCGTCGATGGCCCCCTCGGCCGCGCCCGCGCCGATGACCGTGTGCAGCTCGTCGATGAAGAGGACGATCTGCCCCTTGGCGCGGCGGATCTCCTCGATTATGTTCTTCAGCCGCTGCTCGAACTCACCGCGGTACTTGGTCCCGGCCACGACCAGCGCCAGATCCAGCGTCATGACCCGCTTGTTGTTCAGGATCTCAGGGACGTCGCCATTGGAGATCTTCTGCGCTAAGCCCTCGACGATGGCCGTTTTTCCCACGCCGGGGTCGCCGATGAGTACGGGGTTGTTCTTAGTGCGCCGCGCCAGGATCTGGATCATGCGCTCGATCTCGTTGAAGCGGCCGATGACCGGATCGAGCTTCCCCTCGCGGGCCAGGACCGTCAGGTCCCGCCCGAACTCATCCAAGGTCGGAGTCTTGGACTTGGACTTGACCGGGGCTTGGCCCTGGCCGCCCTGCGCAGGCTGTGCCTGCTGGCCCTGTCCCTCTCCCAGAAGATTCAAGACCTCCTCGCGCACTCCCTCCAAGCGCAGGCCCAGGTTCTCCAAAACCCGCGCGGCCACGCCCTCCTCCTCGCGGATGAGCCCTAAAAGCAGATGTTCTGTGCCCACGTAGGAGTGACCCATGTGCTGGGCTTCCTCGACGGCGTATTCGAGGACCTTCTTGGCGCGGGGCGTGAAGGGAATCTCACCCAGAAGCATCATGTTGTCGCCCGTGCCCACGATCTTCTCGATCTCGGCGCGCACGCGCCGCAGATCCACGCCCAGGTTGGCCAGGACTTGGGCGGCCACGCCCTCGCCCAGGGCGATCAAACCCAGAAGGATGTGCTCGGTGCCCACATAGTCATGGTTGAGCCTCTTGGCCTCCTCTTGGGCGATGAGGATGACTCTCTGGGCTCTCTCGGTAAATCGGTTCGACATGGAGTTTCTCCTGGATGCGACTCTATCTTCTCATAATACATCTTTTTGTTTTGCGATTTCTCGCCCGCGAGTCTGATATAAAGCTTCCACCAGCCGGTCCGTGCACATCACCAGGGAAAAACCCCGAGCCAGGGATCTCAGCGCCTGCAGGTGCTGATCCTCCGTGCGCGCCGCGGTCGCGTCCGCCGGGATGAAGGTCAAGACGCCCAGATCGAAGGCCGCGCGCGCCGTGGATTCCACGCACAGATCCGTCTTGATGCCGGCCACCACGAGTTGGGAGATCCCCTCGGAGCGCAGCCTCTTTCCCAGATCAGGATTGGAAAACGCGCTATAGCGGGACTTCTGAAAAACATCGCCAGGCCGGGGCTCCAGGATCTCCGCGATCCTCGCTTGAGGCGAACCGGCAGAACATGCGGAATTCCACCAAAGCTTCATGAGCCCTCCATCCTCTTCGTGGGCATGGAGCGTGAAAAGCACGGGGCGTCCCGCCTTGCGAAACGCATCCACAAGACGCCGGACATTCAGGAGCACGGCACGGGCGCCTGGCAGATAGGCCGGTGAGCGCCGATTCAAGAAGAACTCCTGCATGTCGACCACCAGGAGCGCGGACTTCCCCGGAATGAACGCCAGATCCCTGGCTCGTTCCCGGGATAATTCCTTCATCCAAAGCTCGGTCTGGGCCGGCAGAGAATCGACGGTGGCGTAGGCCGAGCTCTCGCGCTCGACGGCGCGCAGACCGGCCTGCGCCTCGGACTTCAGGTTCTCGCTCCAAAGCTGGCCGCAGGAAGTCTCGGATTCGATCTCTTCCGGATAGCTCGGCGAGAGGATGACCTCGAAGCCCCGCGCCTGCAGCGCCGCGGCCGCTTGACGCACGGACTCGGGGGCTTGGGCCCAGACATGCGTGGTCCGACTCCTCTGCGCGGCCAGCGTCGGATTGATGGGCGTCACTTTGATGAGGAAAAACTTTGGATCGAAGACTTCCGCGATGCGGTTAGCGTCCAAGGACTCGCCAGGGCCTGGGGCGAAATTGAGCGTCACCTTGCGGTCGCCGGGCTTGACGAACCTGCGGCCATAGTCCGCCACTTCCTCCAAGGTCCACTTCTTGATGGGAACGATCTCGCGGCGCACCGCCTCGTCCGTCGCGTGCAGGGAGAATTGAAGCTGGAAGCGCCCTTGCGGATAGCATTCATCCTTGATGCGGATGAGCTCCTCAAACCACGACGCCAGCGCCGGGCTCTTGGGCGCCACGGTCGAGATGCTGGCGATCAGCCCCGGGCCGGAGAACTCCCAGGCCAAAAGCCGCAAGGCCTCCAAGACCGCGGGGTTCAAGGAAGGCTCCCCCATGCGCGCGAAATGGACCTTGAGCTTGGGGTGGCGCCTGGCATCCAGATCGGGGTTGCGTGCGACGATGCACCGGACCTGGTCGAGCATCTCCGCCGCGGAGAGATTGCCCTGATAGCCGAAGGCTCCCGCGTCGCACATCCGGCAGCCCACGGCGCAGCCCACTTGGGTCGAGATCATCATGACCCATTTTGAGGTCTTGGGAACCTCGGGCTCCAGGGTGTCTACGAACTCGATGCGGCGGCCTTCTGAAAGCTCGGCCAGATAGAGCGTCGCCAAGCCCGGGGCTTGGCGCTGTTCGATGATCTTCATGGCTTCTCCAAAAACCGGATGCATTCCATGGCCGCCCTCATGCCGTCGCCCGAGGCGATGGCGACCTGGCGGAAAGGCCAACCCTGCGCGTCGCCGGCCACGAAAAATCCCGCGGGGCTCCGGCTCCAGGGCAGGCGGGCGGGGATCTTCCCCACCAAAACGAAAAGAGCCGCCGCGGAAATCCTCGTCAGCCCCGCGCGGCTGCGGATCTCGACGGCTTGCACTCGTTTTTTTCCAAGGACCCGGCAGACCTCGGCCCCAAAAACCTTGACGATCCGGCCCGAAGAGGCGAGCCTCTTCTGCAAGAGACGGTGCGCCCTGATCTTCTCGCCGCGGCAGATGAGGAACACCTTACGCGCTGACCGGGCCAAGGCCAGGGCTTGGTGCGCGGCCGCCTCGCCGCCGCCGGCCACGACCACGGCGCGGCCCTTCCAGCGCGAGACCTCGTCTCCCGCTTCATGGAAAACGCCGCGGCCCAAGAGCCGCTTCTCCCCCGGCACTCCCAGGTCTTTGAAAATCGCGCCAGGGCAATAAACCACGGCTTGCGCTGACAGACCCCGGCCCTGATCCAGGCTCAGGAGAAAACCCTGTTGCGCACGGCGGATCCTGCGTACCTCGGCACGACAAGTCTTCAAGCCCCAGAGCCGGGCCTGCCGCAGCCATCGATCCATGAGACGATCACTATTAATGCTTAAAAATCCTGGATAATTCTCAAGGCGGCCCAAGCCGCGGGCCTGCCCCCCCAGCCGGCCTTTCTCGACCAAAATGACCCGATGCCCGGCCCGGGAAAGATGAAGTCCCGCCGAGAGCCCCGCCGGACCGCCGCCCACGATCACCGCCTCCCACATATCCATAAAGTTTACCAGTTTTTTAATTTCTGGGTCTTGAAATTTCGCATCCTTCTGTTATACTATGCCCGCATAGAGACCGTATAGCCATGGCCAAAGAATTAACCATCCATCTCGACCTGTCCTTCAAGCGCCGCTCCTTTGTGACGCTGCTCACCTCTCTCGTCCTGCTGATGACCGCCG
>JAHFCF010000025.1 GCA_023249645.1 Elusimicrobiota bacterium | reverse complement strand
TCCAGGGAAGCATCGCGGCTCCCGCAGTCACCGCTTCGAATTTTTTGTTGGACCCGCTGAATTTTTCCTTAGGCCCAGGGCGATTGAAAAGCCGCGTCGCCCCGCCCGGAGCCTGGACGGTCTCAACGAGGAAGCGCGCCAGTTCGGCTGCCGCGGCGCTGCTGAGCTGCGCCAAGGCAAAGACCGGATCCACGGGAACGATCGGTTGGACCGCTTTCTCCCACCAATGCTCGCCCCGCGCGCCGGATCGAGGCTCCCAGATGTGCTTATCGGCCAAAAGCGTCCTCTCGAAGAGCCGCCGCCAGCCTGGCGCGCCGGCCTGCTCCACCACGACAGCCGCCTCGCGCTTCTCCTCGTCGCTGAGAGCCTCCCCGCGCGCGGCCTTGCCGAACGCCTCCAGTCCTCGGCGCGCGGGAACGGCCGCATCGTCTCCCAAATAAGCGGAGAGCAATTTCCAGTCTCCCAAAACCAGCTGATAAACGGGATCGGCGCGCGATGTGGCGATCATGCGGCGCGCGTCCAGGAAGGCCAAAAAGGCCAACAGCCCCGCTTCGCCGCCATCGGCATAAGCTTTTTGCCAGGACAGACTGCCCTCCGAATAATGAGTGTCCGTGGCGGCCAGCCACTTTTGGCGGGCCTGGAGCATCGAAGAGAGATCCAGCACGTCGCGCGGCGTCAGGCCCAGCATCGGCGCCTGGTCGATGAGGCGCTCAAAGAGCAGCTGCTCCCCGCTGACGGCGAAACCCTCCGTCATCGCCGAGTAGACGGAGCGCAGCGGATAGGCCTCTGGGCGATGGACCGCGGAGTCGAAGAGAACGTGGAAGTACTCGTGCGCGTAGGCCATCAGATGCTCGATCTTTTGCTGGACGCGGGCCGCATCGGGCAGTCCAAAAGCGCTGGCGACCTCTCCCTGGGAGTCCGCTTTCGCCGGCACAAGATGGATGATGTGCCCCGTCTGGGGAGTCCAGGCGTGGCCGGACCTTTCGCCGCCGTAGCAGACCGAGGTCACCGGGATGCGATGATAGAAGCGCGGCAGAAGCCTGGCCAGCAGAGAGCGCGCGGCGGTCTCCACGCGGGGCAAGGCGGGAGACAGCGGCCCTCGGGCGAACTCCCTCGAGAGTCCGTCCCAAGCCGCCACGTCGGGATCCCTCATACCGTCGAAAACGGCATCGAGAGCCCCGTCGCGGCGCGCCTGCTCCTCACTGGGGTTCACGGCATTGCTGGAAGGAGTCAGAGCATCGGCCATCTTGCGGAGTTCTTCCTGGGCGGGCAACGTCTGCCGAGCGGCCTCGGCCTGAGAAAGCGGCCGAGCGGCGATGATGATCTTCGGGGCCGGGGCTTGGATCACCAGCGACCGGGCCGGCAGGATGACCGTCTTGGGAACCGACAGCTGCAGCGCGAGATCGGGCCGGATGATTTCCGGCTTATCGGGACTTTTCAGGGGAGCGCCGGGAACGATGATGCGCGCGAAGGAAGGCGGCTCGACCTTGGGCTGGATCGGCTCAACGCCAAAGCCCGCCACAGGCAGGGCCAGCACAAGAAAAAGCAGACGCCTCATGATAGACATTATAGCGGCGATGACGCCTAGAGACCAGGGTCAAAAGGCCTAAGGCGCGTAGGCCTTTGGGCCTACGCAACCTAGGACTTTTATCTTCTCGCGAGTGGGTCCAACGGTCCTGGTGCCCGCTTCCATGGCAGGATACAATGAATAGGATGCGATCAAAACTGCTTCTCCTGTTGGTGGCCATCGCCTTTCAACCCGGACCCTCCTGGGCCAACTTCGGCTTCGCGCCGGATCCGGGGGATTCGTGCCTCGTGGCCTGGGAAGCGGGCCCGGACGGGCCTTTCTACTGGACGACCCCCAAGCGCCAACGGGAGTTCGGCGAGGCTGCCTGGCGCCGAGTCATCCGCGATCCTGATTTCAAGGCGAAATACGAGAAGCAATATGGCTATCAGACCGATGTCCTGAAGCCCATCGGTCCAGCCGCCGAACCATTGACGCCCCTGCCTCGCCGCCTGGATGTTCAGCGCGAATCCTGCCTGACGACCTGGACGCGCTACTGGAAGTATCTCGCCGCCACGGCTCCGGAAGCAGATCCGGCCCGCTCCGTGGCGTTCTCCTTCGATCCGTTCCTCGCCGCGAAAGGTCTCGTCAATGTTCAGGACGTCGGCACAGGATTTTTCATCTCATCGGAAGGTCTTCTGATCACGAACTACCATGTGGCCAAGATCGTATGCGCCATTCCGAAGACAGGCAACAAGGACTCCGCCATCCCGTGTCAGGGCGGCTATACCCTGCTTTCCTTCACGGACTGGGAACAATATGTCTCAGGCAATGACTATGTTCTTCTGCAGCCTTCCCATGTGCGGCGGGACATTCACCCCCTCTCCGTGCGCTCAGATCTGCCCCGCAAGTGGGAGAGGGTCTTCCTTGCCGGATTCCCCACGAAAGCCTACTCGCCTGACTTCGCTGCCCAGTACGCCAAAAATGAGATCTACCCCTCTCGCAACTCAGGCAAGCAAGGTCTTCTGCGCTTCTTAAAGTGGGATCCTCTCGTCTTCAGTACCGGACGCCTCTCCGTTTCCATGGATATCTCGCGGATTCTTCCTAACGCCCCCGTCCAAATCCTCCTCGGCAGCAACTATGACATCTTAGATAAAGAACGCCCCTATTTCGGACTTCAAGAATGGGATCAAGACCTGGAGAGCAGTCCGGAAGAGGTGCCCGGTGGCCCGGGCTCCAGCGGCTCTCCTCTCATGGACGCGGCCGGCCGCTTGGTGGGAGTGCTCCATCGCGATGACATGTACTATTCGGTCCTGCCCATGGTGGAAGCCCTGGACCTATGCAATCACATCGGGTCCAAGAATCCGGCCCGCGCAGCCCTTGCCGAACGCCTTGTGGCCCAGGGACTGTGCCGAATCCCGACGTCCGCCGCTCAGCTGGCAGAACGGGGCGCGGCACCGCTCCGGCGGCTTCACGATGTTCCCACCCTCTCCCCTTCAGCCCTTTTCGATGGGAAAAAGTGTTCCGACGATCACCAGCCGCTGCGCTAACGCCTCGCAGCAGCCTGGACCGGCGTCTGGACGGACGGCTGTCGCTTGGCCTGGTTCTGCGCGAGGAAGTAATAGGACGCGGCCAAGGCGATGGCGCTGCTGGCCAGGGCCACTAAATTGATGAGGAGCATCTTTTTGCGCGCTTGATCCATCTCATCCTCCGCACAGCTTCTTGACGGCGATCGCCGCATACTCCGGCAAGCGGCTTTCTAGCGGCTGAGAAAGGCCGATCCCGCTCTCGGTGCTCTGGGGCTCGATGCCCATGAACTCCAGCGGCGGGATACGATACTTCATTTGCTCGGCCAAGTCCAAAATCTTGAGTACGTCTCCCTCGTGCGTGCTCATGCCCGGCAGACGTTTTTGAGTTTTCACGTCATTGGCTTTGAAAAAGACGCAGCTCCCGGGCTTGCGGCCCATGCGGGCGCAGTCCACGATGAGGATGCGCGCGGTCGCCGGCTCCAGATAAGACAAGAGATTGAGGGGGTTGCCCGAAAGATCGATGGCGCGAAAACCTTTCTCCAGACCCTTCTCGGCGATGTGTTCGATCAGGCGCGGACCGATCGCGTCGTCCGAGGCGCAGTAATTGCCCAGGCCGATCAGCAGACGACTTCTAGCGGACGAAATGGACATCCAAGAAGTGCGTGGAGCACGAGATGCACGGGTCATAGGCCCGCACGAGCATTTCCAGGCGCTTCTCCATCCCCTTTTCCGTCGCTCCCTCCTGGAGAAGCTGGGGAACGAGCGCCTCGAAGTCACCTTGGATGTTGGCGTGGTTCTGGTTCGTGGGGATGATGCAGTTGCCTCCCAGGCACATGCCGTCCTTGTCGTAGGAATACTCGTGGAAGAGGATGCCGCGCGGGACCTCGACGGCCCCGGCCCCCCGGGAGTATTTGGTCGGCTTGACCAAGCCTTCCTCCCGGATGCCTTTTTTGATCAATTCATCGACCAGGCGCAGGGAGTCGTGGTAGGAATGAACGATCTCGATGACCTGCGCCACGGTGTTCAGGTAGGGATTGACGCAGATGGGCTTGAGGCCCAAGGCAGCGGCGGCCTTCTTCGCCTCGGGATGCAGTTGTCCGTGGTTGTTGTTGAACCGCGCCAAAGCGCCCGCCGCGTAGCTCGCCAGACGGTTCTTGGTGTACTTGGCCGTGGAGGTCGGCACCATGTACTCATTGGTGCATTTTCTGTAGTCAACGACTTTATAGGAGGCCTTGTCTCCGTCCGGAAGCACGCTCTGGACTTGGCCGTCATAGAGGGCATACTCATCCGCGGCGTGCAGGGCCATGTATTCCGTCGGGCGATCGAAGGCCGGGATGGCGCCGCTCAAGGCTTTGACCGTGTCCAGCGTGGCCGCCAGATCAGGCACGGCTGATAAAAGCTTCTTTTTGAGCCCTTCGAGCTCCCGCACTGTCGGAAGCTTGGAGAAGCCTCCCGGGATGACGGTCGTCGGATGCGTGGTGCGGCCCCCGATCAGGGAGCCCCATTCATGGGCCAGGCGCTTGAGCCTCAGGGCCCGGGCCACGACCTCCCCATGGGTCGCGACCAGGGGAAAGACCGACGGCGCGCCCAGGAGATCCGGCGCGGCCAAAAAATACACGTGCAGGACGTGGGAATCGAAGTTCTCCGCGTGCTTGAGGAGCGTGCGCAGCATCTTTGTCTGCGGCGTCACCCGGATGCCCAAGGCCTGCTCGGTCGCCTTGACCGAGGCCAGGGTGTGGCCAATCGAGCAGATCCCGCAGATGCGGCTCGTGATGCGCGCCACCTCCGAGTAATGGCGGCCCCGGACCATGGCCTCGAAGAATCGCGGAGCCTCGGGCACGGCCCATTCGCACTTCTCGATGCGGCCGTCGGTCGCGTTGACCGTGATGTTGCCGTGGCCTTCCACGCGGGTCAGATGATGGACGGCGATGGAGATGGTTTTTTTCATTTCGCGTCGCCCCTTTGGTTGGCCGTGAACATGCGGGACTTCTCCTCGGCCCAGCCCTTGGGCATTCCCGCCCTCTTGGTCAGGACCTTCACGAGAGCCTCGTGGTTGGGATTATCCACGAAGCCCCGGCATGCTTCGCAGGGGATGCCGTCCGCCGGGCACGGCGCGCCGCAGCCCGCGCGCGCGGTCGGACCCAGGCAGTAATCATCGTCGTCATAGCGGCAGATGGTCTCGCGGCGCTTGCATTCCACGCAGACCGGGTAGTTGGGGATGACCGGCTCCTTGCCGTGCAGAAGGTGCGAGACGATCTGGAGCACCTCGTACTTGTTGACCGGACAGCCCCAGGCGTAATAGTCCACCGGGATGGCCTGGTCGATGCCCACGGCCTTCTGGCTGTCCAAGTGCGGCATGCCGGCATCCTGGCCGTAGACGAACGCCTTGTAATCCTTCGTGTGGTTCTTAAGCGCGTTGATGCCCGCCGTGGTCGCGCATTGGCCGTAAGCGATGACGATCTTGGCGCGCCGGCGGATGTCCTCGAGCCTTGCCCGGTCCGCTTCCCGCGTGAAGCTCCCCTCGATGAAGGCGATGTCGATGGGCTCCGTGGTCTTCTCGGACATGGCCTCTCGGAATTCCACCACGTCCACGTGCTTCAAAAGTTCCAGGAAGGCCGGGTCGCCGTAGTTGGTGAACTCGATCTGGCAGCCCTCGCAGCAGGCGAAGTCGAAGAACGCCACCCGGGGCTTGGGCATCAGATGGCCTCCTCGAGCGGCGCGATCTGGGCCAACGAGAAGACCGGACCGTCGGTGCAGACATATTGGTCGTTGATCTGGCAGTGGCCGCACTTGCCCACCCCGCATTTCATGCGGCGCTCCAGGTCCACAAAGATGTTCTCCGGCGCGACGCCGAGCTTGTCGAGCTCGCGGATGACGAACTTGAACATGATGGGAGGCCCGCAGATGACGACGCGTGTGTCCGCCTCGATCGGCGTCTTGGAGAAGAGCGTCGTGATCACGCCGACGTTGCCCTGCCATCCGGGGGTTCCCCGATCCACGGTCTCATGGTATTCGACGTCTTTGGCCTGGCGCCAGTCCGCGAGGTCGTGGGCGAAGAGCTGCTGCTGCGGGTCGCGCGCCCCGTAAAAAAGGATGAAGCGTTTGAACTCCTGGCGACGATCCAGGATGTACTGGATGAGGCTGCGGGTGGGGCACAGCCCGATGCCTCCGGCGATGATCAGAAGATCGTGGCCGCGCAGGTTCTCCAGGGGAAATCCCTTGCCCCAAGGGCCCCGGATGAAGAGCGAGTCGCCTTCCGAGAGCCGGTTGAGAGCCTGGGACACGCGGCCCACGGAGCGCACCACGATGTCAAAGGTTTTCTTGCGCGTCGGAGAGCTGGCCACGCCGATGGGGATCTCGCCATAGCCGAAAAGCCCCACCTCCAGGATCTGGCCCGGCTCGAAACTCAGAGAGCTTCCATCCGCCAGACGCAGGGTGAATATCCGCTCAAGCCCGGTCGTCTTCTCCACGCGGAGGATCTTGGCTTCCTGAGGAAGAAAGATGTTCTCTTTCGTCATTCAGGCCTCCAGGATCTCGTTGATGACCCGGACCGGATCGGCGATGTCCGCGGTGCAGGCCATGGAGCAGCGGCCGCAGCCCACGCAGGCAGGGCCGCCCAGCTTTGGGTTCAAATAGGCGGATTTGCGCATGAAGCGGTGGCGGAAGCGCTCGGCACGCTCCTCGCGGAAGTTCTCGGCCGCTCCAGAGCCCAGGGAGATCTTGGCGAAATCCTCGGTCAAGCAGGCATCCCAAGTGCGGGTCCGTGCCCCGGATTTCTGATCCACGTTCCACCAGTCCTGCACGTCGAAGCAGTAGCAGGTGGGGCAGACCGTGTTGCAGGAACCGCAGGAAAAGCAGTCTTTGGCGAATTTGGTCCAAAGCTCTTCTCGGCTGAAAGCGGCGCGCACCTTCTTGGCCACTTCGGCGGAGGAGCCCTGGAGCTTCTCCGGGCATTTCTTCAAAATATCTTCGTTGGCTTGGCGCGCAGCCCTGAATTGCGCCTCTGTCGCCGGCACGAATTTCCCATATTGAAGAAGGGCTTCGCCCTTGGCTGTGCGCGTCTCAAAGACATACCCGCCGCTGATCTTGGTCAGCCAGGCGTCATGACCCTTGGGCTTGACCTCGGAGCCGATGGACGCCCAGAAGGCCCGCGGCGCGACCTTCTGGATGTTGGAGACGACGATGGTCGCCGCCTCGCGATGGGCCGTGTAGTTGCGGTCGTCGTTCTTCTCCTTAAAAAGGAGGTCCGTCATGTCGAGCGCCTTGACGTCGTAGAAATGGACGCCGAAGAGGATCTTCTCTTGGGGCTCCACGCAGCCCTCGAACCTGGCACCATCGAAGCGCACGAGGTCCTGGCTGGTGGGGCTGAATTCCTTCTTGGGCGGCAGGATGGTCACGTCGTAATCGAGGCGAAGATCCCCGGGGGCCTCGAGCCGCGCGAAGACGAACTTGTGCTTCTTGGCCACGGGCCCCACGACGGCCTTGGCCTTCAGGAGGGCGCGAAGAAACGCCTGGAAGTCCTGGTCCTTAAGAAAATGCCGGCCCATAGCGCAAAGGTAATATATATCTTTTGCTAAGAGGCCGTCATCCGCCGATCCAGCGCCGGATCTGGCGCAAGAGTGCGGACAATGTCCACAAGCCGCAGGTGACGCACACGATCACCGGCCCCAGGGGCAGGTCCTGGACGTAGGAGAGATAAAAGCCGATGGCAGCGCCGGCCCCTCCGAAGAACGACGCCAAGAGAGAGAAGGACATGATGCCGCGCGACCACGGCAAAGCCGCCATGGGAGGAATGACCAAAAAGCCGAAGATGACCAGCGGCCCCACGGTCATGACGCCGAGCGAGATCGTCAGCCCGACGATGGCGTAGAGCAGGATGTCCCAGCCCAGCACGCGGCGCCCCAAGGTCACGGCCATGTCACGGTCATAGGAGACGAGCACGAACTCCCTTTGAAAAAGGAACATGGTTCCCGCGATCAGGGCGAAGGCATCCAGCATGGTATGAAAATCCCTCTCAGAGATGGCGACGATCTCTCCCTTGAGCAGACCCAGCAGTTCCGTCTCGCCGGCAGCGTTCCAGGCCACGAAAAGGATCGAAGCGGCTGAGGCCAGGGCATAGAGAGCCCCGATCCGTCCTTCGGAGATCCCCCGGCCTCGACGCTCCAGCCACGCCAGGACCAGGATGGCGAGGCCTGTGAACAGCAGGGAGCCCAGGATGGCCAGATGCCGCTCCTGGCTCTCACCGCCGGCCAACAGCGTGAACCCGAAGCCCTGCAGCATGAAGGCGAACGCGATGCCCGCGGCCGAGACCTGCGGCAGCGCCACCCCCCAGAAGACCAGACGCCTCAAAAGGAAATAGACGCCGACCAAGGGCACGACGAGCCCGGTCACGACGCTTCCATAGAGCGCGTGATGGAGCACGAAATCCGGTCTGAGCATCTCCAGGATCTTGCTCATAATTCGCTCTTAAAAATATCCCCGATCTGCGCCTTGGCCAGCATGTCCTCGGCCGGCCCCATCACGGCTTGGCCCTCGTCGCACCAGATGATGTGGCTGAAGAGCCCTCGTTCTGCCTGGACGCGATGGCTGACCATGAGGATGGTCAGTTTCCCTTCGTCCTTGAACTGCTTCAAGAGGCGCAGGAGCGATTTCTGCGTCGTGATATCGATGCCGGCCAAGGGCTCATCCAGCGCCAGGACCTCCGGCTGCGTGACCAAGGCGCGCGCCAAGAGGACCCGCTGCTTCTGGCCGCCCGATAAGTCGCTGTAGGGCCGATGACTCAAGAGGGACGCGCCGCAGGCATTGAGACAATGGCCGACGAGCTCCCGGCGATCTTTGCGGCCCTTCCAGGGCCAGAATCTAAATCGCCGATACGTCCCCATGCCCGCGACATCCTGGGCGGAGAGCGGATAGATCGGATCGAGCCGCTCTTTCTGCGGCACATAGCCGAAACGCAGATCCTCGCGGCACGCCACATGCCCTTTCTGGCAGGGGATGAGGCCCAAGAGAGCCTTGAGCCAGGTGCTCTTGCCGGCACCGTTGGGACCCAGGATGCCGACGAAGGCTCCGGGCTCGATGGACAGATTCACACCCGAGAGGACCGGATAACGGCCATAGCCCAAAGAGGCGTGCTTGAACTGGATGAGCGGGTCCTTCATCAGGGCTTCGGACCGACGGCGTCCAGGATGTTCTTCAGATTGCGCTCGGAGAACTTCACGAAAGTCTCGGTCCCGGGGAAAGCATTGGCCATGGTCCCGATGGACGCGACCTTGGCGCCCGTCTGATCCGCAAGCCATTGGCAGACCTTGGGATCGTACTGCTGTTCGCGCACGATGAGCTTGATGCTCTGCGCCTTCATCACCTGGATCAATGCTGCCAGATGGGTCGGCGTAGGCGCGATGCCGGGCTTGAACTCCAGGGTGTCGATGAAGTCGAGGCCCGTGAAGCGGCCCAGATAGCACACATCCTTATGGAAGGAGACGGCCTTGAGCCCGCGAAGCGGCCTCACCCATCGGCGCCACTCAATGATCTTTGGTGCGAGCTCGGCCAGGTAGGTCTTGAGATTCTTCCCATACTCGGACTGGTGCGCCGGATCTATTCGAGAAAGTCCGGCGGCGATGACGCGAGCGATGCGCGGTCCCTCGTTGGGATCGACATTGTAGTGCGGGTTGCCTTGCGGGTGGATCTCGCCTTGGGCGCGGCTCAAGGTGTCAGGTTTTTCCAGGACGCTCAATCCCTCGGAGCAGTCGATGCAGCCTGGTCCGATGCAGCCCTGCGTGACCGGGTCCTGGCGCATCTTGGGATTGACCGACACATCCAAGAGCCCCGGAAGGAAAGCGTGCTCGATCGAAAGACCCAAGTAGACGACCGCATCCGCCTTGTTGAGCTTGGTCACGAAGCGCGGACGCATGACCACCTGATGGATATCCTCGGTTCCGCGGGCCAGTCCCTCGACCTCGACAAGGTCTCCGCCCACGCGCTGGGTGATGTCCACGAGCTCCGGGATGGTGGCAACGACGCGGATCTTCCGGGACGCAGCCCTGCTCGGCGCTCCACAAAATAACAAAATAATGATTATTTTTATTGAATTTTTCATGTTCTAACGGTCGCGGAACCCATGCACGTGGTGTCCCAAGACCCCAGTCCACTGCAAGGAGACGATGTCCGCCCCGCGCGTGCCGGCTACGTTGTCCATCTGGTGAGAATAGGTCACCCGCAGCCTCTGAAACTCCGAGACATCGTAGGTCAGGAATGTCGAATAGGTCTTAGTCAGTTGACGGGCATTGTCGAGGTCTTCGGTCGCATCCAGCATCACGCCCGGCCGCCAGTGCGGCCCCATCTTGACCGAGACGTAGGAATAGCCGGAGTAGGCCGTGACCCGGCCCTTCGGAACGCTGGAAGGATCGAAGCGCTTCTCGTCATTCTGGAGGATCTCCGTGCCCCAGATCACGCCCCGATAAAGGCCCCCTTGGGCCGGTTGATAGCGATAGGTCAGATCCAGACCGTTGAGCGTGCGCCAGGTATCGCTGCGCGTCTCGCCCACGGAGGAAGGCACGAACCGCTTCGGGGTCCAGACCGAATCCGCGCCGATCTCCACGGACTGGTTGTCGCCCAGATCTTCGTACGCGCTCAGCCTACCCATATAGGAGAACTCAGCCGGCGTGCGCACCTGCGTGTCATCCTGGCGCGTGTTGTCGGCGCCCATCTTATTGTAGGCGCCGGCCACCGCGAAGATGTAGGTATCCGTTGGAAATAGGTAGGAGACTTCAACGCCGTCGGCGCGGGTCTCTCCACCGATGAAGGTGTCCAGGGACTTGGGCCTGTCCGTCACGGGCAGCTCGTGATCATGGAAATGCGCCAGGCGGCCGAAGGAGGCGAAGAGGCGCCCTCCTGTCACCGTCAGATTATAAGGAAGCGCGGTGGTCTGCAGGGCGGCCTCTTCCACATCCACGCCCTGATTGGACCCGGTGATCACGGCCCAGCCCTTCAAGAAGGGGTCGATGGGAGCCTCGACATTGAGCTCCGCGGCGCGGAACTGGAAATCGGCCTTGCCGTTCTTGCCTTGCGTGTAGGCCAGATCCAGGGCCATGCCCATGGCCGGGTTGAAGGCGGACAGGGACGCCTTGGCCGGGGCTCCCTCGATCTTGGCCAGGCGGTCTTCGAGGGCTTTGAGCCTGTCCTCCAGACCCAGCGACGAGGAAGTCTCCGCCGCGCTGGCTGAAGCAACTCCCAAAAAAAGCAAACAAGCCATCATTCTTCCAAGCACGGCGTTATTGTACACAAATTTTCCTAGGTCTTCTGGCCCGCAAAAAATAGGTCCAAAGTCCCATGTCCCCCGTGCGCGGTTGTGATAGACTCGGGGCATGAACCGCTTCTGGCGAAGCGCGTTGTTGTCTGTCCTTTTGCCCGTGCCGGGCGCGGCCGTAGTCCCAGGCCGCGGCCTGCCGCATCTGCCGCCCACAACGCCCCCGATCTTCTCTCATGCCGCGGCCCCGATCTGGATCGCCGCGCCTTCGGGCCTGCCCCCCATCGCCTCTCCCCTCTCCTGGACCCAGCCCCTGTGGGCGCCTGCCTCGGTCAACCCTGCCGCCGCAGCCGTGTCCTGGAGCCCCGCTCCAGCCCACGTCCTGCAGGGACCGTCCGCCCCTCAAGTTCTGTCCACTTTCTATGATGGACGCAAAAGCCAGAACTCTGCCGTCGGCGTCGACGCTTCGCTCAGTGCCGAGCAGCCCATCTCCGGCGCTCGGCTCTTCAAGATCTTGCACAAGCAAAGTGGCCAAGGCTACAAGAAAGGCAGCTACCAGGACGGAGAACACTTCATGTTCTCCACGGCCGACAATGTCGTACGAACCGACAAGCAAGGCCAGTCCGTGCGCGGCATCGTGGACGTCTATTCCGGGACCTTTGTCCCCGGGCAGGGAGACCGCGGATCGAATTATGTCGACAAGACGCGAAAAGATTCCCTGAATGGGGAACATGTCTGGCCGCAGTCCCTCTCCGCGCCATCCCATGGCCGCCGCATCCTCCCCCGCAATGCCGACGTCCACAACTTGGCGCCTGTGTTCATGCAGCTCAACACGAAACGCTCCAGCCTGCCCCTGGGCGAAGTGACGGGCAAGCCGAAATACTCCGACCCGGGAGGCGCCAAAGTGGGCGAAGGCGTCTTTGAGCCCCCGGACGCGTCCAAGGGCCGCATCACCCGGGCCATCCTCTATTTCCATACCCGCTACTACAAGCACTATGTCATCTCGCCTGAAGACTACGAGCGGTTCTTCCGCAGCCGCATCGAGATGTTCCTGCGCTGGAATCGCGAGCATCCCCCCACGGATGAGGAAAAGCGGCGCAATGACCTGATCGCCAAAAAATTCCAAGGCAACCGCAACCCTTTCATCGACGACCATGCCCTGGCCGACCAGGTGGGCGCGGAGGGCTTCCTCAGCCATCCGCCGGCCCACTTGACGGATACGGAGGCTCTGCGCATCGCGAACATGGGCGCCAGGGCTTTTGCCAAATACTCGCAGAAGAAAATGCTGCCCAAGCCCAAGGATCCGGCGGCCTTGGCTGATTGGAACACCAGCCAGCTCCGCAACTATTTCGAGCTGATGGGCCGGTTCTCCTCGGCCCTGGGCCAGGACGCGGCGTTCATCTATCCTCTCATGGGGCCGGACGCCATCCCCGCCCTCGCCCGCCGGACCTTCCCCTTGGAAAACAGCCCGGAGAATTTCGAGCACGGCCGAAACGTGGTCGCCCAACTGCTGGGGAGCAAGAAGTTCCGCCCTCGGCGCAAACTCCTGACCAAAAAGACCTTCGATGTACACGACTGGGAGAAGTATGCGCCCGAAGTCCAGGCGCTGAGCGGCCGCCGCGTGCTCCTCATCAAGGAGTTCAAACGCGATCTGAGAGACAACGCCCAGCCGCTCTTCGCCCAGATGCTCCAGGAATTGCTTCGCCCGGGAGACATGGTCCTGATCCTGCGGAGCAAGGACCTCCCCCTCCGGGGCGCTCTCGCCAGCCAAGGATTTGAACGCATCGTCCAAGGGCCGCCCCTCACGGATCCTCAAGAGGCCTTGTGGGCGGCATATGGGACCAAGCCTGAGCAGGCGATCAGCCTGCCGTCAGCTTTTGACTTATGGATCAAGCGCTGATCGTCTTGAACTCCCCTCTTGACAAAATATGTTATATCTGTTATACTTACAATACAAGTAATACAAAAGGGAGGAAATCAAAATGTTTGCCCTTCGCCTGCCGGCTGGCATCGAAACCAGACTAGCGAATCTGGCCAAGATGACCGGGCGCACCAAAAGCTTTTATGTAAGAACCGCCATCATGGAGCATCTCGAAGAGCTCGAGGACATCTACTTAGCGGAAAAGGAACTGGAAGATATCCGCGCGGGCCGCAGTAAGACCACGCCGCTCAGCCAGGCGGCCAAAGAGTTCGGCCTTGAAAGTTGAGCTGAGCGACCAAGCCAAGCGCAATCTCAAAGGACTGGACCAACAGATCGCTCGGCGCCTGCTGAAATTCCTCATCGATCGCGTCTCAAAACTGGAGGATCCTCGCAGCATCGGCGAGGCGCTGAAAGGCTCGCGGTTCGGCGAGTTATGGAAGTATCGCGTCGGCGATTATCGCCTGATCTCGAAGATCGAGGATGCTGTCTGCCTCATCCTCATCCTGCGGATCGGCAACCGCAAAGAAGTCTATCATTGACCTTGACGCCCCAAGCCCCCAAGTTATACCCTCAATCACGCCCAGGAGGAACCCATGGAAAACCCAGACTCCGTCGCCATGCCCGCGCAAGAACCGGTCGTTGCGGCTGATTTCGGACCAGCCGGGTTCTGGATCCGGGCCGGCGCCTATGTGATCGACGGCCTGCTCATCACGCTGGCCCAGGCGGCTGTCATGCTGCTCCTCCCCGCGGCGGGCCTGCCCGAACTCTTGGCTCGCCTGCTGAGCGCGATCATCGCCATCGGCTATTTCGTCGCCATGCCGCCGATGTGCCAAGGCCAGACCGTGGGCAAGATGGCCGCCGGCATCGCCATCATCCGCATCGACGGTTCCCCTTTGACCTATCTGCGCTGCCTGGGCCGTTGGGCAGGCTACCTTCTCTCGGGACTTCTGTTGAGCCTGGGCTTCGTCATGGCGGCCTTCACCAAACAGAAGCGCGCCCTGCACGACTATGTGGCGGGAACCCGGGTCGTGTACATCCACGGCGTCGGCCGCGTCCGCAAGACGCTCATCATCCTCACGGGCATCCTCCTGCCGCTCTTGATCCTCGCGGCCATCGCGCTGCCGTTGCTGTTGGCCAACCGCCCGGACCCACGCCGGGACGCTGAAGTCCTGGGAAACGTCTCCGCCCTGCGCGCCGCCCAAGCCCAGTATGCCGCGCAGAATGCCGGCCATCCTCCCCTGGAACTCTCCGCCCTGGCCCCCCGATTCCTCCCCGCCCTGCCCCCCTTGCAGGTCGGCGACCACCCGCTCTCGGCGGACGTCCAGGATTACAACGCCTCGGTCTGCGCCGGCGCTGCCGTGGATCCGGCCAAGCTCCTGGATACCGGCCGCTGGGGCTATGTCTCCGATCCCACGGCTCTCTGCCGCGGTGCCATCTTCGTGGATTGCAGCCACAAAGACAGCCAGCAGAAGTCCTACGTCTCCTATTGATGCCAAGCGATTTCAGCCAAGCCATTCGCCGTGCCGGCGTGGTCGGAGCCGGGGGCGCCGGCTTTCCCTCCTATGTGAAGGCCGCCTCCAAGGCCCAGACCGTCATCGTCAACGCGGCTGAGTGCGAACCGCTGCTGCAAAAGGACCAGGAGATCCTTCTGAATTTCCCGGGCGAGGTCGTGCACGGCCTGGAACTCCTCGTCTCAGCCGTCGGCGCCTTGCGCGGCATCATCGCCATCAAGGAGAAGCACGGCGATCTCGTCAAGATCCTGACTCAAGCCATCGCCGGCAAGTCCGCATTGAGCCTTCATCTCCTCAGGGATGTCTATCCGGCCGGCGACGAGTTCTGCCTCGTCTTCGACGTGACAGGCAAGCTCATCCCCATGGGAGGCATCCCGCTCGAGGTCGGCGTGGTGGTCAACAATGTCGAGACGGTCTACAACATGGCCTTGGCTGCCAAGACCCCGGTCGTGGACACATTTTTAACCGTGACTGGAGCCGTGAAAAATCCCTGCACTCTTCGATTGCCCATCGGAGTCTCCCAGAGCGAAGCCATCGCTTTGGCCGGCGGCGCCACGGTCAAGGACCCCGTGGCCTTGGACGGCGGGGCCATGATGGGACAGGTCGTGGATGATTTCTCGAAACCCCTGACCAAGACCAGCGGCGGGCTCATCATCATCGACCGCTCCCATCCCTTGGTGCGCAGGAAAGCCGCGGGACGCGCCGCGTTCGACCTGGCAGGCAAATCCACCTGTGACCAGTGCACCCTGTGCACGGAGCTCTGCCCGCGCTATCTCCTGGGCTACGACATCCAGCCGCACAAGGTCATGCGCAGCCTCCTCTTTTCTTCCCAGGATCGAAAGACCTGGAGCCAGTGGTCTCTTCTGTGCTGCGAGTGCAAGCTCTGCAGCCTCTTCTCCTGCCCGGAGAACCTCAACCCCGGCGACATCTGCGCGTCGACCCGCGCCGATCTGTTCCAGGAAAAGATCAATTGGAAGAATTCGGCTCTGAACCGCCAGGCCCCGCCCAAGGACCATCCCCTCAGGCCCTGGCGCCAGATCCCGACCTTTCAGCTCAAAGTCAAACTTGGGCTGGAAGGCTATGGGGATGACGCTCCTTTAAGACTCGAACCGTATGCGCCCAAAAAAGTCCGCATCCCGCTCAAGCAGCACGTGGGCGTGCCCGCCCAGCCGACCGTGAAGATCGGTCAAACGGTCCAACGCACCGACGTGATCGGCGACGTGCCTGAGGATCGATTGGGCGTGCCGATCCATGCCAGCATTTCTGGCCAGGTCACGGCGATCCAGGATTTTGTGGAGATAACCGCATGAACAAAGCGATCGGCGGCGTAGAACTTTCCAGCATGGCGCGCGGCTTCGATGTCACGGACACGATGCTCAAGACCGCGCCGATCTCACTCGTCCTGGCGCGCACGGTCTGCCCGGGAAAATACATCGTCCTGGTCTCCGGCGAGGTGGCCGACGTCCAGGCCGCCGTGGAGGCCGGGGCCTCGCGCGGCAGCGTCTCGCTGGTGGACCGCTTCGTCATCCCCAACATCCATCCCGACGTTTTTCCGGCCATCTCCGGCACCGCGGTCGTCAACAAGCTCGAAGCCTTGGGCATTGTCGAGGCCTTTTCCGTCTCGGCCCTCATCCAGGGGGCTGACGCGGCGGTCAAGGCCGCCAACGTCCGCCTGATCGAGGTGCGCCTAGCCATGGCCCTGGGCGGCAAAGCGTTCGTCACCATGACCGGCAGCGTGGCCGCGGTCGACACGGCGGTCGCTGCTGCCGCAGAGGTCGTCGGAAAACGCGGCCTCTTGGTCGAAAAGGTCGTCATTCCCCAGCCCCGGCCGGAGCTTTTGACCGAGATCCTCTAGCCATGGAGCTCTTCATCCTTGGCTCAGGCTCTTTCAAGCCCGCGCGCCATCCGCAAGCAGTCCGCAATCCCACGGGATTGGCCGTGCGCCTGAAAAAAGACCTCATTTTCTTCGATCTGGGCTTTGGGAATGTCTGGCAGCTGGCGCGTTGCGGACTGCGAACGCAGTCCGCAACGGATGTCTTCTTGACGCATCGCCACCCGGACCATTCCGGCGACTTGGCCGCTCTCCTTTTTCACCTGCGTTATGATTCACCGCCCCAAAGCGGCCGCTTGCGCCTCTGGGGACCGAAAGGAACGATCGCTTTTGTGAAAAGACTGCGCCGCACCTTCCTGCCTTGGCTGGAACCCCAACACTATCGATTGGAAGTCCGGGAACTCCGAGACGGAAAAACAGCGCGAGGCTCCGGCTGGCGTGTTGACTGCCTGCATGCCCCGCATCCCACACCCGCGCTCTCTTATCGCCTCAGCGCTGCAGGAAAAAGTCTGGTCATCTCAGGCGACTCCGGTCCCAACCCTCCCTTCGCGCGTTTCGCCGCCGGCTGCGATACATTGCTCCTGGAAGCCGGGCTTGAATCCAACGCCAAGGCTCCGGTGCATCTCAATGCCCAGCAGGCCGTGGACTTGGCTTGCTCAATCGCTCCGCGCCAGACCATCTTCTACCACCTGACCGAAGCCTCCGCCAAGGAACTTCGAGCTCTCCTGAAAAGTCACCGCGGCTTGCGCGGGCGCGTGGCCGCAGACCTCATGCGTGTCCGGATCGGATGAAACTCCTCATCGTCGAGTCTCCCAACAAGATCAAGAAGATCCGCGGCTTTCTGGGCTCCGGCTTCCAGGTGGCCGCTTCCTTCGGCCATGTGCGCGACTTGCCCGCCAAGGGCGACCTGGCCGTGGCGTTCACCGACGGCAAAGTCCTACCGACCTACGCCACCATCGAGCGCTCCACCCGAGCTGTCAGCGAACTCGCCCATCTGGCCCAGAAGGCCGATGAGGTCCTCCTCGCGACGGACCCTGACCGAGAAGGCGAGGCCATCGCCTGGCATGTGAGCCAGCTTTTGGGCGAACGCGCCTACAAGCGCGTGGTGTTCCACGCCATCACCGAATCCGAAGTGAAAAAGGCCATGGCCGCACCGCGGGACATGGACATGCGTCTGGTCAATGCCCAGCAGGCGCGCCGGGTCCTGGACCGCGTGGTAGGCTGGCTGGTCAGCCCCACCCTCCGGACTGTGGGCAAGGCGGCCAAGAGCGCCGGCCGCGTTCAGTCAGTCGCCCTGCGCCTGGTGGCTGAACGCGAAAAAGAGATCGGCAGATTCAAGAACATCGATTATTTCATCCTCTCAGCCAAACTCGAGAAGCCCGGCACTCCGCCGCCTTTCGAGGCCAGACTCATCGAATGGCAGGGAAAACCCTTGGAACAACGCCTTAAGAATGCGGCCATCGCTGAGAAGATGGTGGAGTGGTGCAAGAAACAGGAATTCAAAACGATCTCGTGCGATCGCCGGGAATCCTCCCGCAACGCCCCGCCGCCCTTCTCCACCGCGACGGTCCAGCAGGCCGCCTCCGTGCGCCTGGGCTTCAACCCGGAAGTCACCATGAAGCTCCTGCAGCATCTTTTTGAGGAAGGCAACATCACCTACCACCGCACGGACTCAACAGCCCTCGCCCCCGAGGCCATCGCCGAGGCGCGAAAGCTCATCAGCAAAGAATTCCATCCAGAATATCTACCCAAAGACCCCATCATCCACGCCACCAAGTCGGCCAATGCCCAGGAGGCGCACGAGGCCATCCGGCCCACGCACCCAGAATCCGGGGCAGACGCTTTAGGGACAGGAGACGAAGGAAAACTCTACCGGCTCATCTGGCAGCGCTTCATCGCCTGTCAAATGGCGTCTGGCCGCGACCAGATCACGACCCTTCAGGTAGCTTGCGCTCCGGAAGGCCATAAAACCCCGGACGGTACTGTGGTTGCTATGGCTGTGTTTGAAGCCAAGGGCAAGGTGACGCTCTTCGACGGTTGGCGCAAACTTGCGGGCGAGGACGCGACCGAGGAAGCCAAGTCTAAAGGGAAGGATGAAGAGGAAGAGGCAGAACTGCCGCTCATTAATTCTGGGGACACCTTACTGATCTTGGACATGGCCGCTCAGAAGCGTTCGACCAAGCCTCCCCCGCGCTTCACACAGGCGTCCCTCATCAAGAAGCTGGAGAAAGACGGCATCGGCCGACCGTCCACCTATGCCAACATCCTGCGCACGATCTTGGAGCGCGGCTATGTGGAAGAAAAGAAGCGCAAGCTGCATGCCACAGACTTGGGCCTCTCAGTCACTGATTTTCTGGTGCGCAATTTCACGGGGAATTTCATCGACATCAACTACACCGCGCGGCTCGAAGACGACTTGGACCGCATCGCGCGCGGCGAGGCGGATTGGGAGAAGGTCGTGACCGAGGCTAGCTTCGCGATCCTGGCCCTGGCCCAGCGCGCGGGCCTGCGCGGCAATCCCCTTAAGCCGTTGCCTAGCGCAACTTCGTTTTCTGCACGTGTTGAACGCTGACCCTTTGTTTCATAGAATGCGCTTGATGAATAAACTCTTTTTCGTCCTGGGCGCCGTCTCCTTGGCTGGCTGCGCCTCCGGCACCATCAAACGCCAGCAGGCTGAACTCGCGAGCTGCGAGGCCCGCTCCAAAGCGCTCCTGTCCCAATTCAAGGAGAGCGAAGCCACGGTCTCCTCCCTCAACGCCCAGATCAAGGAACTCAAAGGCCAGATCTCGGACCTGGAAGGTAAGCTCCATGCCGAGCAGGACCGTTCCGAGTCCCTCGCCAAATCCAATAAGGAACTTGCCTCGACCATGGAGGGAGAACTCTCCGGCAAGGTCAAGGAGATCGTGGCTGAGAAAGACGATCTCTCCCGACGCCTGGATGCCCTCCAAAAGGAAAAGATCTCAGCCGACCGCCTGCAGGCCAAACGAGAGAGAGCCCTCGCAGAGCTCAAGCCCAAGTATGAGGCGCTCTCAGCCGCTGCCGCGGCCCAAGCGGCCGCCCAGGCCAAGGCCAAAAACAATCAGGACCAGGCGGAGGCCAAAGCCCATGAAGACATGGGCACCGTGGCCGATGGCCTCTTAGAGGAGCTCAAGGCCGGCACCGCCAAGGTCGACCAGGATGCGGACGCCGTCACCGTCATCCTGCAGCAATCCCTCCTCTTCAAGCCCCAACAGGCCAAGCTGACCGACGCCGGCGTGGCGACCTTGGACCGGCTCGGCCGCGTTCTGCAAGCCCTGGGGCCGCGCGCCATCCGCATCGAAGGCCATTCCGACAATGCCTCCATCTCCTGGGAGCTCTTCGGCGGATTCGCCAGCCACTGGGAGCTTTCAGCGGCCCAGGCCGCGGCCGTCGCCCACTACCTGCATGAGCACGCCGGCATCGATCCGCGCCATCTTTCCCCCGTGGGTTTGGGAGAATTCAGGCCGCTCAAGGGCAACGACACCCCCGAGGGCCGCCAAGCCAACCGCCGCATCGTCTTGATCATCCATCCAGCGTCCTGAGCCGCCATGTCCATCTACAAGGAACTGGAGTGGCGGGGGTTCATCAAGCAGAGGACCAGCCCCAACATCGAGTCTCTCCTCTCTCATCAGCGCGTCACGTGCTACTCGGGCTTCGATCCGACGGCGCGCAGCCTCCAAGTCGGCAACCTGGTCCCCCTGCTGGCCCTGCGCCATCTCCAGAAGGCCGGGCACACGCCCATCCTGCTGATGGGCGGCGCCACGGGCATGATCGGAGATCCCAGCGGCAAAGGCGAGGAGCGTCAGCTTCTCACGCCCGAGATGGTGCGCGAGAACCTCGGGCATATCCGCAGCCAGATGGAGCGCTTCTTCTCCTTCGACGGGGACAATGCCGCCGTCGTGGTCAACAACATCGACTGGACCGCGAAGTTCTCCTACCTCGATTTTCTGCGCGAGACGGGAAAGCACCTCACGGTCAAGGACATGCTCGAAAAAGACTCCGCCAAGAGCCGTCTGGAGCGCGAGCAGTCCCTCTCCTACACGGAATTCTCCTACATGCTCCTGCAGGCCCATGACTTCCTCCACCTCTTCGATGAACGCGGCTGCGTCCTGCAGGTGGGCGGCAACGACCAATGGGGAAACATCACTCTCGGCATCGACCTCATCCGCAAGCTGCGCGGCAAGGAAGCGTTCGGCTTGACCTTCCCTCTCTTGACCACGGCGGCGGGAGAGAAGGTCGGCAAGAGCGCGGCGGGCGAGAAGATCTGGCTCGACGCGGCGCTGACCACGCCGTATAAGTTCTACCAATACTTCGTCAACACCAAGGATGCCGATGTCGTGGCCTACCTCAAAATATTTACCTTCTTAAGCCGTGAAGAGATCACGCGCCTCGAAGAATCAACAGCCAAAGAACCGGAACAGCGTCTGGCGCAAAAGACCCTGGCCCGGGGAATCACGGCCCTGGTACACGGCCAGGATGCTGCCGGAGCTGCGGCCAAAGCCTCGGAGGTCATCTTCAGCGAAGAGATCCGCTCCATCCCGGAGCCGGTTTTCTGCGAGGTCTTCGCGGACGCCCCGACCAAGACCCTGCCGGCCGCCACATTGACCCAAGGCCTGGCCCTGGCGGATGCCCTAATCTCCGCAGGCTTGGCCAAGAGCCGTAATGAGGCGCGCCGGGTCGTCGAGCAGGGAGGACTGTATATCAACAACCGCAAAGCGACCGCGGACTGCAAGATCACTGCGGCGGACCTGATCTTCGACCGCTGGCTCCTCTTAAGAAAAGGCAAGAGAGAAACCTGCCTCCTGCGTTTTGAGCCGGACGCCTCAATTTAATCCAACCAAGGAAAGTTCCCAAGTGGTGACTTGATAATAAAAAAGTCTATATTTAATAAGTATTTTTTATTGTTTTACCGCCACGGTGGCGGTATTCTAAAAAAATACTTATCTAGAAATAGGTGTCATTTTTTTGAAAACATCCAGTTAACGCCAATGCCAGTCACTGAAGGAAATTATTCCTGTAATCAAACTTGAAAAATCCGGATGGATGGCGACCTACTTGTCGAATTATGATTGTTGTATAAGCATTTTTTTGTTTTTACTGTCAGCGCTGAAAGTAAAGTTTTAAAAAATACATAAATTTCCAACGGAATCTATTCGCAAAGTCGCCATGTTTCCAAAACCCAAGATGAGTGGCTATGCGCGCAACAACGAAAATCTTGCTTAAGTGACTGGCATTGCGGTTAACGCAAGCCCAGCTTGTAGGACTTGACCCGCGCGACAGGGAAATAGGACTGCTTGGCCTTAGCCAAGCCCGGATCGCCCAGGTCGGACTCCTTATTAAGGAAAGGAACTCCAGGAAACAGCCTTTGGACGCAGGATTGGTCCAGGAATTGGTAGAGCCCCTTGAACCGGTCCGTGGCTTTCTCGAAATTCAAAACCCAGGTGTCTGGCTTGAGCCAGGATCCGATGCCAAAGCCCTGGACCTTCCCATCCAGAATCACCGCCAAGCCCTGCAGTTCCAAGGCCTCCAGATTCTTCAAAGCCGCCTCGATGGCCCGCCGCTCGCACTCGAGCACATCGGTCCAGTCCTTGCCCCTCTCGGTGCGCCAGCCATCCAGGCAGGCCAGACACTCGGCGGCATTGGCCGTGGTGATGGGCTGCACCTGCACCCGCCCCGGACTGAGATAGTCCCGCTCGAATTGCCGGATGAGATTCCTCTTCTTGGCATAGTGCCGGCCCGCCAGTCCCGCCAGATCAGAACTGCGGTACACGTAGTCCTCGAATTCCGGCTGTTCCTGAACGACAAAAAACTTCTCGATCTCCGCCCGACCGACGCCCTCCAGATAGGACTGCGGCACATACTGGTACTCGCGATACCCCGCCGCGACAGCGGCATCGCGCAGCCACTGGGGAGACTTCAGGCCCGCCGGCGAAAGCGGCAGGAGCAGATGTTTACGGTCCGGATCGTCCATGCGCCTTTCGGCGAAGAGGACGGCATCGCCTTCCACGGCAAAGAGCGTGTCCACGATGCACTGGCTCCAGACGATCAGCGAAGGGAGGGAATAAATGGACAGCGCCTGCTGTTGGCCGGCAAAAAAAGGCTTCAGCTTGGAGTAATGCTTGGGTTGAAGGAGCTCGAACTCCACTAGGGGCGCCTCAGGAGCATGGGCGTGTGACGCGCCATGGGGACAAAGCCCAAGCGCCTGTAAAGCGCCGGCGCCTTCCCTGTCGCGATGAGCCCGATCCACTTCAGGCCGTCGGCCTGCAGGCGACGCTTCAAGCACCGGACCAGGGCCGCGCCGATTCCTCGTCCGCGATATTCCGGCAGGATGAAGACATCCTGGATGTAGGCGTCATTGGTGCGATCGCTCACGGCCCGCGCCATGCCGATGGCGCGGCCGTCGACCCGCGCCACGAGGAAACAGTGGCTGCCTTGGACCATGCGCCTGATTCGGGCCGGCGTGTCCCCAGGCGCCCACCAGCCCGCGGCGCGGTAAAGGCCGGCGATCTCTTGAAGGACTTGGAGAGAAGGCCGACGTTCCCAGACAAAACTCAATAGGGCGGGATGTCGTACTCGACCGCTATGGCGATTGGCACATCCACCTGCGGCCGGGGGATAAGTGCCACCTTCAGGATCAGGTCCCAACTCATATCTTCGAATGATGTGACCGAGAGTGTGGCCTTATAAATGATTTTGCCATGCCCAATGTCACGATAGGCCATTTGTGAACTTTCAAGAAACCTCGAGCTGCCTGTGCTCCTGCGCGCCCCAACCAAGACATAGTGGTCAAAGTCGATGGCGGGAGGCTCCCATCCTTGGCATGCAGGCACGCGGCCCCCCTCCAAAGTCCCTTGTTCCGTGAGTCTGTGCTCCTGGGCCACGAAGCGTTGGTAGTCGGCATTATTCGTTATCACGATGTTGATGGGATCATCATTCGTGCCGCCAGGAGACAATTTCCCAGCATCGATACATTGCCCCAGACTGGCGGACATGTCCGTCACAGGCAGCGAAACGATGGAAGTATCCTGTTGCGCAGTCTCCTGGTTCATCGTCTTCTGAAGCACTCCCACTTCTTTTTTGAGCGCCGCACCGCCTACCGCTTGGATGGCGGATGGCGGCTCATCCGCGCAGACAATGCGCGCATAGGACAGCACGGCGGCAAGCATCAGCATCCAGCACACAGACCCTTTCATAGAAACCTCCGAGGACTTAAATTTAATTCCGTCAGCCATCATATTTAAATCGCACCGCATCGGGATGGGTCTAAAGTCCTAGAAAAAGCCCGGCAAAAGGCCTAGTCCTCTAGGCCCTTTGCCTGCAACCGGGAGGGCCCAAAGACCCATACGCTTGGGCCCGAGTCTTGATAAAATCAGAGACGCAGCAAGGAGAAGACCCTTTATGATGAATGGAAAGATCGCAGGAACAGCGCTGCTATCGATGGTGCTGGTCGGCGGCTTGATCCCGACCCGCGCCATGGCCGGCGCCTCGCTCCATATGGCTGATGCCCTGCGGACCATGGATCTCCAGGTAACAGCTGCGGTGGGAACGAAGCATCTCCTCTCTGGTCCCGAGGTGGAGAAGTTCCCCCTGCGCCCGCTGGCCAGGAAAATGACGCCGGACAGCAACGACACTCTCAGCGTCTATGTGCAATCGTTGACGAAAAACGCTGAATTGGTTTTTCAATACCTCGAGGCGCAGAAGGTCCTGAGACAAGCACAAGAACTGGCAAAAAAAGAGGCGGCGTTGGCGCCCAAGATCGTCGCCAACGTGGCGGTAGCTTCGGGCAGTGACAATCCAGACATCCCGGGTATGATGAATGAATTATCGGACCCTTACTCCCCGGTCACGCGGGCGAAAGCCCATCTCGCGGTCTTAAGCGAACTCATCGAACAGAACTATCTCCTCGTCCAGGGCGACGGCTTGATGCTCCGGACGTTCGCCCTCCAGGAGGGCGTGGATTTCATCGACCTCCGCAAGTAGCCCGTCTCTCAGCGCGATTCTGGTTGAAATGCAGCCGCATACCCCGGCTGCTTGGGGATGAGCGTCCACAGAATCATCGTGTAGCCGACGCTGCTCTCGCAGGCCTTGGCGCCGCGAACCCCCTCCGTGTAAAGGATGGTTTTCGCCTGATCATCCCGCTGCACTTGGATCGTGACCGTCAACGGGTAGCACCCGTCATCCTCCCGGAATACCAGCCCTGCCAGCGTCTGCTGGGAAAAATCGATGGGAGGCAGATGGGGCGGCTGGCATTTCCCCGCGATCTCCTGGAGAAGGCCTCGGTAGTCCGTCTCCGTTGCCGCGCCCAATAGCGCCGCGCTCAGGCGCACGTCCTTGCTCCGGCACTCGGAGGTATCCCACTTATACGGCTCCTCCGCTCCTGCTGTCACCCTCTTGCCCGTGCGAGGATCGATGTTGGGGACCCAAAATTCCATCGGCCACAGCTGCTGGCCTATCCTCAGATTGACCTCATTGATTTTCAGGTAATAAGTCTCCAGATCCTGCTGGGACACCAAAGGATGCTCTTTCCTGGCCACGGCGATGATCGAGAACTTCCTCTCTTGCACTGCCCGGGACAATCCCGCCTCCCAGCCACGGAACCTCCCAAGGAACCCCCGGTCCTCCGGCGAAAACCACTTCAGGAGCCGCGAGGACAATGGCTCCTTCGTCAGTCCAAGGAACTGATAATAGCCGGTGTGGCCGTTGTCCACGATGTCTATGTTGTTTTTTCCGATGTAGTCCGCGAACACGGGGGACAGCAGCATTTTCCCTGATCCGTGCCCATCCAAGATCGCCTGCGCCTGCGCCCAGGAAGCCCGCTCCTCCGTCGTCAGGAGCGGACGGAATGGCACGGCATGGCCATGGAAAAGCGAGACCCCAATAATAACAAGGACCCAGGCCATTTGCGCCATTCGGCGACCGCAATTCGGAACAGCGCTCAGTCCCAGGACGATCATCGACGGCAGAGCCAGTTGGTAGTAGTAGGAGAGCCAGGCTCCGCGATTGCGGCCCATATACAAAAGGCAGATGACCGCAGCGCCAAAGATAAAGCCATAACCAGAGAGAGATTCGCCCTCCCTCCCGCCACCCTGCTCGCCAGTGATCTGCCGCTTGATCGAACGGCTGAGGGAATATCCCATCAAGACCAGCAGCGGCCAGTAGTATTCCACGAACCGGATGCTTTGCTCGGCGCAATAACTCCAAGAGCCTCGGGTTCCGCTGGAGTTGGCTTGGGCGATCAGCCCCTCATAAAAAAACGAGGGGAAAATCCTCTGGACCAGGCAGAATGCCCCGCCGCCGATAAGAACAGTGCCCAGGCCATACACCCAAGCCCTCTTCCTGTCCCGGGTGTATTCATAGAGAAAAACAGGGAAGGCGATATAAAGGAAATACTGCTTGGTAAAAAAAGCTGCCACTGTCAGGATCGATAAAACCATGGCGGAAAGAAGAGATCCGCTTCTGCTCAGAATAAAAGCGATTGCGACCACCAGGAGCAGCCCCAACGAATCCGGCCTGATGATAAAAGCCGCTGTGTTCCAGCTGGAGGCCAGCATCAGCGCAAAGCCGAGGACCTGGAGAAGGTTGGATTTCGTATACTTCTTGACTTCCAGGGATACCAAGAACGCGGCGCCGAAGATGCACAAGACGATCAGCACTTTATGCAAGAGGAACAAATCGCAACGACACAGACGTGCGGGGATGGACGCGATCAAAGAAAACAAAAAGCCGTAGTCATAGAAAAAGGGCGGGCTATTGGCCGGCGAATAAGGATTCAATCCTTTGGCGAAAAGATCCGTCAGTTGGACCGTCGCTAGGTCGCGATATTCGAGGGGGTAGGGCGAGGAGATCAAGCCGATGACTTCGAACGCCCAGCCAGCGCCATAGATCAGGATCAGGAGGCCGGCCAGCAGGGGCCCCCATTTTTCCACGACCCCGCGGACGGAGGGCATGGTCAGACGAGCCGGTTCAGACCGTTCAGGGCCGCCACCCGATAGGCCTCGGCCATGGTGGGGTAATTGAAGGTCGTGTTGACGAAGTAGCGCAGGTCGTTGCCCTGACCCTTTTGCGTCATCACGATCTGGCCGATGTGGATGATCTCAGCCGCCTGCCCTCCGAAGCAGTGGATGCCCAGGATCTCGAAGGTCTCCCGGTGGAAGAGCAGCTTGAGCATGCCCACGGAGTGGCCGCTGATCTGGGCGCGGGCCAGGTTGCGGAAGAGGGAACGCCCCACCTCGTAGGGGACCTTGGCCGCGATGAGCTCGCGCTCCGTGCGGCCCAGCGAGCTGATCTCCGGGGAGGTGTAGATGCCCGTCGGAATGAAGCGGGCCAGGCGCTCGTCGCTGGCGCCCTTCAGGAGGTGGGTCGCCGCCAGGCGGCCCTGGTCGTAGGCGGCGCTGGCCAAGGCCGGCGGCCCGGACACGTCGCCGACCGCGTAGATGTGCGCCGCCTTCGTCTGATAGAACTCATTGACCGCGAGGCTGCCGCGGCTGTCGGCTTGAAGGCCCGCGCGCTCCAGGCACAAGCCGTCCGTGTTCCCGGTGCGTCCATTGGCCCACAGCAGGACGTCGCTCTTGAGCTTGCGTCCTGATCTCATATGCAGGACCACGCAGTCGCCGCGGGTCTCGACGCGCTCGCACTCCTCGTTGTGGTGCATCAGCGCGCCCTGGTCGCGCAGGTGGTACTTGATGGCGTCGATGATCTCATCGTCGAGAAAGCTCAGGAGCTTATCGCGGGTGTTGACCAGGTTGACCTTCAGGCCCAGGTTGCAGAACATGGAGGCATACTCGCAGCCCACCACCCCGGCCCCGTAGACGGTGATGGAGGCCGGCGTGCTCTTCAAACCCAGCAGCGTGTCGCTGTCGAGGACCCGGGGATGGGTGAAGTCGACCTCCGGCGGCCGGTAGGGCCGCGAGCCCACGGCCAAGATGATGTGGTCCGCGGTGAAGCGCTCGGCCTGTCCCGAGCGGTCCGTGACCGCGACCGTGTGCGCCTCCACGAAGGATGCCGTCCCTTGCAGCAGACGCACGCCGTTGCGGTCGTAGAAGCCCCGGCGCATGGCGGCCTGCTGGAGGATAACGGCCTCGGCGTGCCGCACGAGGATCGGAAAATCAATGTGCAGATTCTGCGCCAGGGAGGCGGTGACGGGATGGGTGCGGAAGTCGGCCAGGTGCGAGATGGTGTGGCGCAGGGATTTGGACGGGATCGTGGACCAATGCAGGCAGCCGCCGCCCACCTCATGGTACTTCTCCACGACGGCCACGCGCCGGCCGGCCTTGACCGCCTGCATGGCGGCGCCTTCCCCCCCCGGACCGCTGCCGATGACGAGGACGTCGAAATCCATCTTATTTAGGCGCGCGCGCGATGATGCCGGACTTCATCTTGAGCTCCGTTTCCTTGCGCGCCCGGGCGATGGCCTCGGACGCCACCTTGAAGAGCTGGTCGCGCGAGAGCACGCGCTGCGCGATGCCCTGCTCGATGGCCTTCATGCCCACGGCCACGGCCTCGCGCGCGAAGATGTCGGGCTCGTCCATCTTGGGGATGATGTAGTTCTCGGAGAGTCCTTTATCCTCGGCGCACTTGGCGAGTTCGGTGGCGGCCGCGATGCACATCTCATCCGTGATGGTCTTGGCTTGCACGTCCAGGGTGCCGCGGAAGATCCCGGGGAATCCCAGGGAGTTGTTGACCTGGTTGTCGAAGTCCGAGCGGCCCGTGCCCATCACGCGAACTCCCATCTCCTTGGCATCCCACGGCCACATCTCGGGTATCGGATTCGCGGTACAAAACACGATGGAATCCTTGGCCATCTCGCCGACCCACTCCTTCTTGATGGTGTCCGGCCCCGGCTTGGAGGCCGCGGAAAGCACGTCCGCCCCGCGCAGAGCCTCGGCCGCGCCGCCGATCACCTGGTCCTTGTTGGTGATCTGGCACATATGCCACTTCTCGCGATGATCCTTGAGGTCGGCGCGCCCCTTATGCAGCGTTCCTTTGGAATCCACGTAGATGAGGTTGCCCGGCCTGGCCCCGGCGGACATATAGACCGTGCCGATGCGGATGTTGGCCGCGCCCGCTCCATTGAGCACGATCTTGACGTCCTGGATGCGCTTGCCCACGACCTTCAAGGCGTTGATCAGACCCGCCAGACACACGGTGGCCGTGCCCTGCTGATCGTCATGCCAGACCGGGATGTGGCAGCGCTTGCGCAGCTCGTCCAAGATATAGAAGCACTTGGGCTGGGAGATGTCCTCGAGGTTGATCCCTCCGAAGCAGGGCTGGAGATATTCGACGGTCTTGATGATCTCGTCGGGATCCTTGGTGGAGAGGCAGATGGGGAAGGCGTCCACGCCTCCCAGATATTTGAAAAGCAGGCCTTTTCCTTCCATGACCGGGATGGCCGCCTCCGGCCCGATATCCCCCAGACCCAGCACGCGCGTGCCGTCGGAGACCACGGCCACCATGTTGGCCTTGTTGGTGTGCGCGAAGACCTGGGCCGGATTCTTGTAGATGTCCTTGCAGACATCGGCCACGCCGGGCGTGTACCAGATGGCGAAATCGTCGAAATCGCGCACGCAGCACTTGGGGGAGACCTCGATCTTCCCCTTATAGAATGGGTGCAGCTTCATGGCATCCTGCGCCGGCTTGTAGGCCTTGGCCAGGAGTTCTTCCTTGGTGAGTTTTTTGGCGGTTGTCGGCATATCGGGTCTCCTTATAATATCGGTTATGAGGACCCTGCCATTATAAGAAATATTTATGGTTCTCGTACGCGACATGGTTGATATACAGTGTATAACGATGTATAATATGGACGGTCCAATGCAAATACGCCACCTCACTTGCGATGAGGAGACTGAACTTCACATCTGGTCAAGACATCGGGTCTCGGTGCGGGAAGTGGACGAAGCAGCCTACAATCACAGATTGGCCATCCGGGGCAGAGCCCCAGGAATCTTTGAGGTTTTCGGCCAAACGGACGCGGGGCGGTATCTCATGATTGCCACACGCATTCTAGGCAAAGGTTGCGCCCGCGTCATCACGGCTCGCGACATGAGCGACGCAGAACGACAACGTTATCACAGGCATACGGCCCATTAAAGGTAACCCCATGGCAAAAACTAAAAAGAAAATCGAAATCCAGGACAAATCCTTGCGAGAATATTATGATAGGCACTCATCTCTCCACGCCGAAGGCCCAATCAAGCCCGTAGCTCTCTCTTTCTCCAAACCCCGGCGTTTAGTGGCTTTGCGCCTGGAGGAAGAAACGGTCAACGCCATCAAACATATCGCCGTCCACAAAGGCTTGAATTATTCCACCCTGATGCGCATGTGGATCACTGAACGCCTCGTGCGGGAAAGACCAGAATAAGGCAGTCGATCAGAATCTGGCCAGCCGGAAACGGTGGAGATTGATGTCCGATTTCCCGCCGACCAGGACCTGGGCCGCGGCCCGCCCCAGGAGAGGCGCGAAGGTGAAGCCCTGGTCGCCGAAACCCGCCATCAAGAATCCATTGGCCGCGCCGGGCAAGCGGTCGATGATGAAGTCGCCGTCCTTCGTGGCGCTGTAATAGGCGACATGCCCTTCGAATTCATTGAAATCAGCCAGCTCCGGAAGGAACTTCTTGAGGAATGCCCGGCACTTCTTCTCGAATGCCGGCTCGGCCTCTTCGCCGGCGTTGCCGGGGACCTTGACGACAGTCCCGCGGCGGCTTTCTGCGATCTTCATGAAGCCGTGGATGTGCAGAGGATATCCGCAGAAGCCCTGGCTGGCGATCGAAAACGGCGGGAAATGCTCCGGACGATAGCGGCCGCGGTTGATTGGCGGGCACAGATACAGCTGGCGGCGGCGGATGGCCTCGACCGGGATGCGCCAGCCGCGGAAGATCTCCTGAACCCAGGCGCCGGGCGCGAACAAATAGTGCTCCGCGCTCCAGGTCTTGCCCGTCGAGTCCTTCAGGCCTTTGATCTCCCCTCCGGACCGCTGGACGGCGACGATCTTCGCGCGCGCCTTGACCTTGACGCCGCGGCGTTGCGCGAGGTTCAAGACCGCGCTGAGCGCGCGCATGGCCCAGATCATGCCCCCGGCCTTATGAAGAAGGCCGTACCTGACGGCGCGCGTGTTGATCATCGGATAATGGCGGCGCAGCTCGTCTTTGCCCAGCACGACGCAGGGACTCTTGAGCTCCCGCAGGGCCTTCAAGCAGTGCTCCTCATAGCCGTGCTCTTGGACGGCCAAGTCCATGAATCCATTCTGGAGCAGGAAGGGGTCCGCGCTTTGGCGGCAAAAATCCAGCCACAACGGCAGGCTCTTGGCCGCCATGTCCGCATAGAAGACATCCTTGCCGTAGGCCAGGCGCAGGGCTCTCAATTGGTCGCCCGAGGCGCCGTGCCTGTTGGGGACCTCGTTCTGGTCGAGCAGGGTCACCTGTCGGCCCAGCGTGGAGAGCCAATAGGCGGCGCTGGCCCCCATCACGCCCCCGCCCACGACGATGACGCTGTTCTTCATCGGGCAAATCTCTTTTCAATGCTCGCGAGGAGGACGTCCAAGGATGCCGCGCGATGGATCGAGAGCCATTGCCCGCCCTCTTCCTTCGCCCGGCGGCCCAATTCCCCGTCTCCGGTCACCACGCTCACGCCCCCCTCGGCGCCGAAGGCGCGCGCCCGCACGCGGTCCAGGATGAGTTCGTCGCTCGAGACATCCCAGGAGAAGCTGACCCGCAGATTGGACGGGAGCCGGATCGGACGCGGCCAGGGCCGGCTTGGGCCGTCGAAAAAAACCTCGACTTCGACGCGGTCCGGCTGGCGGCGGCAGAGCTCTGCGAATGATTCGACGAGCGTCGCTGAGTCGCTTTCTTCCTGTTCATCGAATCCCGGCGCATAGCCCCAGAGAACCCTGACCAGATTGGTCCCATCCACGCAATAGAGCCGCACCGAGACCAGTCTACAATACTCCCTAGGCCCTTGACAGTCCGCTGTCCGCCTTTTAAACTTTTCATGGATCCCATGCTCCCTCCCCTCCTCTGCGCCGCCGCTCTCTTGGGCTTCGGCCTCGCTCCGATCAGCGCGGCCGCCGCGTCCACGGACACGGTCAAGGTCGACCGCAATGCCGACGCCCAGGCCACCATCCGCTCCCTCAAGGCCTTGATGGAGGGCCTGCCGGAGAACACGGCCAAGCGGAGGGTCTTGGGACTCATGCAGTCCATCGACTCCAAGGCTCAGGAGCTGCCCGCCTCCAAACGGGAAGCCCTCGTCTCCCAGCGGCTGCCCGAGCTGACCGCCGCCGCCGAGCTCCTCACGACCGAGACGGTCCCGCGCTCGGTGCTCAAGCAGATCCAGAACAGCGCGGCCTACCTCAACAACCGGGCCAACCGCTGGCAGGAGAGCCGTCGGCTCGCCGACAAAGTCCTCTCCTACGCCCCGCAGGACACCGACGCGCTCATCAACCGCGCCCACGCCCACTACGGGCTCAAGGATTTCAAGGCTTCCTTCGCGGACGCGGACCAGGCCGCGCATCTCGATCCCGACGACGGCAACGCGTACGCGGCCCGGGCCCTGGCCTCTTGGGGCCTGGGGGAATATCTGAAGACCCTGGAGGACGCTCGCCGCGCCCTGGCCATCAACCCCAACGACCGCACCGCCTACGCCCTGATGCGCCTGGCCGAGAGCCGGGTCCCCCCCATGACCATCCGCGATGAGACCAGCCGCCTGGAGATCGAGATCCAGCG
>JAHFCF010000006.1 GCA_023249645.1 Elusimicrobiota bacterium | reverse complement strand
CTGCCAGGAAGCTCCGGCGCGCCGACGGGCTTGATCGAGGAGGCAGCGCCCGCCTGCCCTGGCAGAACGCCGGAGAGCATCAACGCGAGAGCAATCGATAAGAATCGCCGCATCAAAGAATCCTTAAGTACAGGATAGTCTTACTGACGACATTTTACATGGGTCTTTCGGGCAAAAATCCTAGGTCTTTTGCCGCGGAGATCCTAGGACCAAAGACCCATAGGGAAAATTCGACCGAATGGTATGATAAAAACCGTCGTTGATGGGAAAGGAGACCAGTCCATGACTAAGATCCTATTGAGTACCCTGTCGATTTCGTTGTGCCTGTCGGCCGCTGTTTTCGCCGAGCAAGGAGAGGGTGCCAAGAGCCAGGAACGGCAGAGCGCCGAGCAGCAGGAGGCGCTCCAAAGGGCCATGAAAGATGCCGCCATCAAAAAAGATTTTTCAAAGACAATCCGTCAGCGCCAAGAAGAAGCCCAGCGCCAAGCCTGCATCGAGTATGGCGATCGATTAGCGGCAGATATGAAAAATCTAGCGGCCAGCTATAACCTTGCAGCCCCCATGCAGAAGGCGCCAGCAAAGATCGGCGCTGAGATCCGCGATTGCAGCTTTCTCTTGGACCAGCCAAATTTCAGGCAAAACATGGTTGAACTCAAAGATGCCGTGGTAAGGGCCATACAGCATTCCGTGCAGAATGCCATTAACGCCAAACCGGCCATTGACGCCCTCTACTTCTATGCGCAAGAGAATGGCAAGGGCTCAGAACTGGCCACCGATTGCCTCATAGAAATCATGAAGACTGCCGGCGGGCAGGACACCGCTCAACTCCAGGCCATGGCGAAACTCAAAAATGTTTTCATGCACCAGTGTGGCGGAGAAGCCAACGGCCGGGCAGGGGCGATCATCCATGCCGTGGCTGAAATCATTGTAATGTCTAAAGTCAACCCGGGGGCTTATTCGGCATCCCTAGTCAAGGAAGCCAACTTTTTCATCGACGACGCGGATTTCGCCGCCCATGGGCCGGAAGGTTTTTAACCCGGCTTAGGCAGTTCGCCCAGCTCGACCAAGGCTTCCTTGAGCTCCCGATCGTGGGCATGGCTCTCGAAGCGGCTCATGAGCTGATAGAAGCAGGGGACGACGAAAAGGGTCAAGAAGGTCGAGACCATCACCCCGCCCACGATGGTCACGGCCATGGGCACCATGAGCTCCGAGCCGGTGCCGCGGGCCAGAGCCACGGGCAAAGCGCCCGCGATCGTCGCCACCGACGTCATCAGGATCGGCCGCAGACGGATGGGGCAGGCCTCCAAGAGCGCCTCGCGCAAGGGCAGGCCGTGCCTGCGCCGCTCGATGGTGAAGTCCACGAGCAAGATCGAGTTCTTCTTGACGATGCCCATCAAGAGGATGAGGCCGATCATGCTGTAGATGTTGAGGCTCTGTCCCGTCAAAGCCAGGGCCAAAAGAGCCCCGGTCACGCTGAAGGGAAGCGCCATGAGCACGGTCAGAGGATGGATGAAGCTGTTGAACTGGGTCGCCAGGACCATGTAGGCCACGAATATGCCCAGGAGCAGCACGAAACCCAGGCTCTGGAAGGATTCCGCGAAGAGCTGGGCGTTGCCCGCCATCACGATGTGGTAGCCCTCGGGCAGGACCTCCTTGGCGATCTTGTTGACGGCATCCAAGGCCTCTCCCTGGGAATGGCCTTTGGCCGGGTTGGCGTAGAGGGTGACGGAACGCTCGCGGTTGTAGCGCGTCACCGCGAAAAGCGCCGGCTTGATCTCGTACTTGACCACGTCGATGAGGCGGATCACCTGCCCGAAGTTGTCGCGCACCCAGATGCGATGCAAGTCCTTGGGCGTGTGCCGGTCCTTGTCGGCCAGGCGCACGCGCACGTCGTAGCGCTTGCCCCTGTTGGTGAACTTGCCCCACTTCAAGCCGCCGAACATGGCGTTGATCGTCTGGCCGATGGCCAGGGAGGTGATGCCGCTGGCCGAGGTCTTGTCCCGGTCCGGATGGATCTGCAGCTCCGGCATGCCCGGGTTGTAGTCCGTGTCCACGTCCACCATGAGGCCGCAATCCTTCATCCTCTGCATGACCGTGCCTGAAAGTTCCGCTAGTTTTTCCCAATCAGGTCCCTGGACCATGAACTGCACAGGATAGCCCCGCTTGGCCGAGAATCCGCCCTGGGAGAAATCGAGGATGGAGACGCGCTGGACGCCCGGGATCGTGGAAAACTTCTGACGCACCAGGGCCATGAATTCCTGCTGGGTCTCGTGATGCCCGTCCACCAGGGGCCGTTCGTCCTTGGGCTTCAAGGTCAGCATGAAGGCGCCCGTGTTGACCCCGCTCGTGGCCCCGCCGAAGCCGCCGACGATGGCGTAGTACATCGCGAGCTCAGGCCGGGTCTTAAGCCAGGGCTCCATCTCGGACTTAAAAACGCTGTCGGTCTGATCCAAGGAACCGCCCAGAGGCAGAGTGAGGTTGACCAAGAAGCGGCCCTGGTCCTGGGACGGGATGAACTCCTTCTTGAGCGTCCGGAGCAGGCTCAAGGAGACGAGGAAGATGAGGACCGCGCTGGAGAGGACCGTCTTCGGGTGGTTCAAGCACCGCTCCAGGCCCCGGCCGTAGGCCCGGCGCAGAGCGTTCATCAGATTGTCCATGCCCCGGGTGAGCGCGTTGGTGCGGCCCACCTCCAGGAACTGCGAGCAGCGCATGGGCGCGATGGTCAAGGCCTCGATCAGGGAGACGGCGACCGCCACCGAGATGGTCACGCCGAATTGGAAGAAGAATTTGCCGACGATGCCCTGCATGAAGATGACGGGGATGAAGATGGCCAAGATCGCGATGGAGGCGGCCATGGCCGCGGGCGTGATCTCGCGGGCGCCGACCAGGGCCGCGCGCACCTTGGGCAGGCCCTGCTCGCGGTAGCGGGTGATGTTCTCCAGCACCATGATGGCGTCGTCCACGATGATCCCGATGACGAGCGAGAGCCCCAGCATGGTGAAGCTGTTGACCGTGAAGCCGCAGAAATAGAGAACGATGAAGGTGCCCAAGATCGCGGTCGGGATGGCCAAGAGCACGTTCAAGGTCGCGCTCAAGGAGCCCAAAAACAAGAGGCAGACCAGCGAGGTCAAGATGACCGAGCGCATCAGCTCCAGGTCGAGCTCATGGACCGAGTCCTTGATGAATTGGCTGGAATCGAAGACGACGCCGAGGTCCATGCCCGCAGGCAAGGTGCGCCGGAGCTCCTCGATGCGCTTCTTGACCGCGTCGGCCACGGCCACGGCGTTGGTCCCCCTCTGCTTGACCACGCCCATGCCCACGGCGAGATTCCCGCTGGCCCGCGAGATGCGGCGGACGTCGTTGAGGCCATCCTCGACCGTGCCGATGTCCTTGAACCGGAACATCCGGTAGCGCGAGGCGCCCCGCACGCGGTTGGGGATGACGAGGTGCGAGAATTCCTCCGGGGTGTAGGCCTCGCCGTAGACCCGGACGTTGAACTCCTTGGGCCCGTCGTCGATCCAGCCGGCCGGGACGTCGGAGTGCTCGGTCGAGATGGCGTCCAAGATATCCTCGACCGTGATCTCGCGCTTGGCCATCTCATCCGCATTGAGCCAGACCCGAAGGTTGGGGTCCACGTAGCCGCCCAAGAAGATGTTGCCCACGCCGGGCACCATGGCGAGGTCGTCTTTCAAATGCTCGCTGATGTGGCGGCAGAGATCCACCAGGGGGACGTCGGCGCCCGGCTTGGACTTCAGGACCAGCCAGACGATGGGCTGGTCCTCGGGATTGATCTTCTGGATGATGGGCGGGTCGATCTGCTGGGGGAGGTTCCTCTGCGCCTGGGCGATGTGGCTCTGCACGTCCTGGACCGCGGCGTCGATGTTACGCGAGAGGTTGAACTCGACCGTGATGTTGGTCTGGCCCATGCTGGAGGTCGAGTACACGTCCTGGACCCCTTCGACACTCATGACCGCGTCCTCGATGAGGTCGGCCACCTGGGTCTCCATGATCTCGGGCGCGGCGTCCTCCCAGGTGACGGTGATGTTGACCACGGGGAAGTCCACGTCGGGCAGCTGGCTGATGCCCATGCGGTGAAAGCCGATCCAACCGAAGACCATGAAGGCGGTCATCAGCATCCAGGCGAAGACCGGGTTCTTGATCGAGATGTCGGAGAGTGTCATGGAAGTTGCTCGTCGGCGACTTTGAGCAGCAGGACGTTGAGCTTGCTCTGGATCACGCTCTGGTCGCAGATCTGCTTGGCGTTCAAGAGGGCGGCCAACGCGGTCAGCACGTCGAGGTTGCTCACCAGGCCCAGGCGGTATTCCTTAAGCTGAAGTTTGTAGCACTCGTCGGCCTTCCGGAAGGACTTCTCGGCCGCGACGGCCTGGGCGATGGACGAGCGCAAAGTCGCGTAGGCGCTGTGGATCTGCGAGCGCGCCTGACGCAGGCCGAGCTCGAAATTGTACTGAGCCTGGCTCAGCTGGGACTTGGCCTGCTCGGTGGCCGCCACGGTGGAGCCGCCTGAAAAGAGGGGCAGATTGACGGTGAGCATGGCATCCCAGTGGATGGGGCGGTAAAAGGAGATGCGGTAGTTGTAATAGTCGGCCGTCGCCGTCGCGGTCGGATACCAGCCGGCCCGGGCGACCGTGATCTGCGACTTCTGCGCGTCCACCGCCTCCTGCAGGGAACGCACGTCCGAGCGCGTGGACGCCAGGCCCAGCACGAGCTCCTCGGCCTCGAGCTCGCGCACGCGCTCCAACCGGTCGACCAGCTTGGCCTTGCCCAGGTGCTGGCCGGTCAAAAAAGAGAGCAGGTCGCGCGCCACGTCGATCTGTCCCTTCAAGCCCTCGGCCTGGGCCTCGTAGGCGGCCTTCTGAGACTCGACCAAAACCACCTCGCTGTGGCGGGATTTGCCCAGGTCCTCCCAGCTGCGCAGTTCCTTGATGCGGCTCTCGCTTAAGTCCATGGCCGTGTTCACGTTGGCCAGCTGGGTCTCCAGGTTGATGATCAGATAGAAGGCGTTGGACACGTCCTGATAGAGCAGGGCGTAGCCGCGCTGCAGCTGGAGCTTGCCCGCCTTCTCCTGATGCTTGAAGGACTTCATGGCCGAAAGTTCCTTGAAACCCGAGAACAGAAGCTGGCTCAAGGTGAAATTGGCCTGCGGCTGGGGGCTCTGATAGAAGGGCCCCGACGAGGAACTGCCCGCCCCCGAGGTGTCCTGGAACTTCGTGGAGTAGTTATAGCCGACGTTGGGCAGCACCGCGCCCACAACCTGCTTGTATTGCTGGCGCAGCTGCTCGATCTGCTCTTCCTGCATGTGCAAGGACTCGCTTTGGACCTTGGCCCAGGCATAGCACTGCGCCAGGTCGGCCTCAGCGGGAGGGACCGGCGCCAGCCCGATCGTCTCGGCGGCCAAAGGCGAAAGCGCCGCTGTCAGAACGACAAGAAGCATGCCCATGCTCTTTAATGACTCAAAGAAAACTTCCGGCTCTCGCGCTCCAGCTGCCCGGAAAGCCAGGCGACCTGACGCAGCGTCTGGCGGTGGGATTGGATCTGTTCCATGAGCCGGCTGACGTCATCCAGCAGATCCAAGGGCGCGTGCCGGCTGAAAAGAGCCGAAGAGAGCTGTCTGACGGCTTGCTCCAAGGGAAAAAGGTCGACGAGCCGCACGCTCTCGTCGAGCCCGCGAGCCTCCTCATGGATCCGCTCATCCCTCAAGCCGGCGGGATCCCGCAAGAGCTGCTCCAGCACTCTCTGCGCCGATTGCGGCGCCGCGAAGTCCGTCAGGGATGAGTCCATCAGCGCCGTGGTCCGCCTGACCCTTTCGGAGATCCTTTCCAGGCTCTCGGTGGGCCGCGCGAAAGACTCCATCTCTGACTCGGTGATCTTCAGAAGGATGCAATATCCATCCACAGAGCGCGTGAGGTTCTGGATCTGACGCCGCGTCTCCTCGACGCGGTTGTCACCCAGGGCGGCCTGGAACTGCTGGCCCACGGAGCCGCTGGACCAGGCGGAGGACTGCGCGGCGGCCTCCCGTTCCGGCGAGCCCGCATGCGCCGGGCACGCAGAAAGGATAAAAATAACAGAGAGAATTAAATACATAGTACGTTGTATTATTGCCTGCGTAGTTTAACATTTTTTGTAGAATGCCCTCATGAAGGAACCCCGGTACCGCCTCCTGACCAAGGATGGCCTGCGCCTGGTCGAATCCGATGGGCGGCCCATGCTCCATGTCGAGCCTGAGGCCCTGTCCAACCTCGCCCACGAGGCCATGCGGGACATCGCGTTCCTTCTGAGGCCCGCGCATCAGAAGCAGGTCGCCGCCATCCTCAAGGACCCGGAAGCCTCGGCCAACGACAAGTTCGTGGCCCTGACCCTGCTGGAGAACTCGGTCATCTCGGCCAAGTTCGAGCTCCCCTTCTGCCAGGACACGGGCACGGCCCTGGTCTCGGCCTGGAAGGGAGAGCAGGTCCTCACCCAGGCGGACGACGTGCAATCCCTGACCCGCGGCATCCGGCAGACCTACACCGAGGAGAACCTGCGCTACTCCCAGACCGTGGCCCTCGACATGTACGACGAGAAGAACTCGGGCGACAACCTTCCCGCCCAGATCGACATCTATTCGACTCCCGGCATGGAGTACCGCTTCCTCTTCATGGCCAAGGGCGGAGGCTCGGCGAATAAGACCTGCATCTATCAGGAGACCAAGGCCCTGCTCAACCCGGCCTCGCTCAAGAAATTCCTCGTCGCGACGATGAAGAGTCTGGGCACGGCCGCCTGCCCCCCCTACCACATCGCCTTCGTGGTGGGAGGCACGTCGCTTGAATCCTGCGTCAAAACGGTCAAGCTCGCCACGGCGGGCTATTACGACGACCTGCCCTCCACGGGCGACATGAAAGGCCGCGCCTTCCGCGACCAGTCCCTGGAAAAAGAGCTTCTGATCGAAGCCCAAAAATCAGGCTTCGGCGCCCAGTTCGGCGGAAAATACTTCGCCCACGACGTCCGGGTCATCCGCCTGCCCCGCCACGGCGCCTCCTGCCCGATCGCCATGGGGGTCTCCTGCTCGGCTGACCGCAACATCCTCGCCAAGATCGACAAGGACGGCGTGTGGCTTGAGGAGATGGAACGCCATCCTGAGAAGCTCATCCCGGCCGAATACAAGAAAAAGAAGAACTCGGGCATCCCGATCGACTTAAACCGCCCCATGAAGGATATCCTGGCCGATCTTTCCCTGCATCCGGTCTCGACCCAACTCGCTCTTACGGGCAGGCTCATCGTGGCGCGCGACATCGCGCATGCGAAATTCAAAGAGAGGCTCGACCAAGGAAAGGGTCTGCCGAAATATCTCAAGGACCATCCGGTGCTCTATGCGGGGCCGGCCAAGACGCCGAAGGGAAAGCCTTCGGGCTCCTTGGGCCCGACCACGGCGGGCCGCATGGACTCCTACGTCGATCTCTTCCAATCCCAGGGCGCGTCCTTGGTCATGATCGCCAAGGGCAACCGCAGCCAGGCGGTCACCGACGCCTGCCAGAAGCACGGCGGCTTCTATCTGGGCACGATCGGCGGCCCGGCGGCGATCCTGGCGGAGAAGCACATCAAGAAGGTCGAGCTGTTGGAGTACCCGGAATTGGGCATGGAGGCTGTCTACGCGATCGATGTCGCGGACTTCCCGGCCTTCATCCTCGTGGACGACAAGGGAAATGACTTCTATCGGAGGCTCTCTCATGGATAAGACCTTAGACGCCGTCCTTCTGCTCGCCCTGCCCGCTTCGGGCAAATCCGAGGTGCGCCGCTATCTCGATCTCATGCCCCAGGAATCCCGCTCCAAGGACTTTCACATGGGCCCGAGCGTGCAGTTGGACGATTATCCCTATGTCCACCTGATGCGCCGCGTCGACGACGAGCTGGCCAAGCTGGGCCAGAAGAGGATCTTCTTCCATGCGCCTGACCGACCTTTTCAGAACCCGCTGGACTGGGGCACCTTGATCGAGCTGGTCAACGAGGACTACGCGGACCTGGTGGCCAAGCGGCCCTTGAATCCCCCCTTGGCGGGCATGAATCTCTTGGCGCGTCTGGAGAAGGCGGCGCTCAAGGTCGGCGTGCCGGCGCGGCTTTCCGTCCTGGAGAAATCGGTGCAAAAAAAGCTGGCGCAGGCTTTGAACGCCGAAGCGAAGAAGCTTCTCGCCGACAAGCAGGCGGGATATCCGGACACCTTGAAGGGCAAGACCCTGGTCATCGAATTCGCCCGGGGAGGGCCGCAGGGCTCGCCGCTGCCGTTGCCCGAGCCTTTCGGCTACAGATATTCGCTCTCGTACCTGTCTCCCGCAATCCTAGAGAAGGCCTCCATCCTCTACATCTGGGTGACGCCTGAGGAGTCGCGCCGCAAGAACGACGCCCGCGCCAATCCGAAGGACCCGGGGTCGATCCTGCACCACGGCGTGCCGATGGAAGTCATGCTCAACGACTACGGCTTGGACGACATGGAGTGGCTGCTGAAGAATTCCAAACAGCCGGGCACGGCGACGATCGAGGCCTATGGCAAGTCCTATCAGCTGCCTGTGGCGCGCTTTGACAACCGGAAGGACAAGACGTCGTTTCTTCGCGGGGAGCAGTCAGAGTGGAAGCCGGAGCAGGTGAAGGCGGTGCATGAGGGATTGAAGGAAGCCCTCGACCATCTGGCCGGCGTGGTGCGGCGCTAAAGCGGCGTCAGCCTAACGCACAGCCTGAGCCGCGGCGGCTATTGGTAAACCTCACTGGCCGCCGGCCGCACAAGCGGATGTTAGCCGGCTGCAAAATGGCTCCGGTGCTTTCATTTGCTTGGGACATATCGATCAAGTTCTTCGATCGGAACTTCGCCGCCTTGGATTCCGTATGGTAAAGTCGAGCGCCCAAATGGAGTACCTTGCTCGAAACGCGGAGATGGATCGATTTTAAGGCGCTCGGATTCCATTCTGCGCATTGTTTGATTGAAATGTTGTGAGGAATCCGATATGGAGTCCATTGCAGCATCGCTCGAATGCGCAAGTCGGTTTGCGGAGTCCATCATAGCGCGAAGCGCCGCTTTTTGTTCCGCTACCTTTCGGGCACTATCATCTTCCACTTCCTCTTCGGTGGTATTATTTGACGATTGCTCCGCTTCTAGTTCCATCGAGTACTTCTCCTGCTCCGCTTGCAACTCCGCCCATTCCTTCTGCACTTTGGGAGTTTGTTTCGCCAACCATTCTGCGTTTTTTCGCGCACGTTCTTTTGCCGCCTCTTTCCTTCTTCGGGCATTGTCTTCTTCCGCTTCCCTTTTCATTTGCGTGAGGGCTGCCATGGCTTCCTGTTCGGTATTCCAGCACATTTGCCTTCGGGGAGATCCTTCCCATCCACCCACCATTAGACATGTCGGTGGTGTAGCGCATCCCAAAGCAGATGCAATTAATGCAATGAAACACCACGCACGCATAATGCCCCCATGCGTCCTAATTCTATTTTCACTACCACTCCCGCCTATTCCGAATTACTTTCAACTTTGATAGCAATTCTAATCGCTCCAAATAGGCCTTCATATGCGTCTTGGTGCGAATGCATGCGTCTGCGTAGAGAAAAATCTCTTCAGTATCCGGATCGCCAAGGTGTGATAGCTTTGCGGCCGTTTTGGATCGGATGCGGAGTTTGACAGGCGGCGCTGGATTGTTGGGCCAACTCTCGCTTTCGCCCTCGCTTTTTCGCTTCTGATGAAATCCCAGAGGTTCGTAGGCTCGGTTCAAAACAATGTATCGCCCGTCCGACTGCTTCTTAAGGCAGTAAGGCAAGAAGAGCTCGCGAATATTTCTCATTGTTCTTCTCCCGTCGACTATGTCCGGCTAACGAATGGGTGAGCGGCGGCGGCTATTGGGATACCTTACCGAGCCGCCGGCCGCTCTACCCGATGTTGGGCGGTGCATAGGCATAAGCTCGCCCCTTCATTGATGGAGCTATCTGATTCTCCTTCGGGATTTACCAACGATGCGGCTAATCACTGTGCGGTCAACCCCGTACTTCTTTGCGATGTCCTCCTGCGTCGTCTCGCCCGGCAGATAGGCAAGTTTAATTGCCTCCACATCTTGCTGTGACAGCTTCCTTCGGGGGTTAGTTCTCCGGAGCGTTCTTCTTGGGATGGGCTCCCAAGGGTTCCCATCCGAATAAGGTATGCCACTCCAGCACCTGCCCGAGAGAATATTGGCGACCTGATTGGCAGTGACTGCAAACCTTGCTGCAATGGTTATCAGGGTAAGGTCCCCCTTGGCGCCTAGGCGGCGAATCTCGTTTACTTGCTCTGGGGTCACACTTGTCCTTAAATCCTGCGTAATCGCTGATAGTCCCCGCTGTCTGCCGCGCAGCACCTTGCTGACCTGTTGTTGGGAAATAGCGAACTTCAGGGCCAACTCGTTTTGGCTCATTGCCCGGGAGGCGTATGCTTTGCGTATTTCATCGACATGACCTGGGGTCAGTTTTCCAAAACCGTAGACCGCGTTCTGCCGATAGGTGACCCATCGCAGATTGCTGGCGCGTGGGTTCATGGGATTCGAATCAATATGGTCCACTATGGGCTTCCCGCTTTCCACCTCCGGTGGCGGGAGGAAGGTCCATGCTACGAGCAAGTGGAGATGAAAGGTCTTGGCCTTTCCCTTGGTTGGTAACAAGGTTATGCCAATATACCCGCCGAGCTCGTGATTTGAGATGAGTTTGCCAGAACTGGTCCCCCGACCAGAACTCAGTCTTCTCACCCGCCCCAAATTGCTGATTTCGTATCGTGATTGAAGGAGGGGAAACTTTGGATGATTTATCCCGAGCCAAGTCTCATCGCCGAGTTCATTGGATGACGGCGCATAGATGATCCCCCTACGCTTGCGGTGGCGGAGGTGTGCGTGGGCATGCGCTGCATTGGAACTCTTCGTCGCCCATTCCAGGTTTGTCGCACGATTATCAAGCTTGTCACCGTTGATATGGTTTACGAGCAGATCCCTATCCATTGGAGGCTTGGGCACGAAAGCCAGCGCCACAAGCCGATGAACTTTGAACTGGGTCTCCTTCCCGTCAGAGTGCAGCTTGAGGGTCTTGTAGCCCGTCGTAGAAATTTTGGGTGAGAGCACTTTGGGGAACTGGATATTTCTAATGCGTCCGAAATCGCTTGCTTCGTAGCGGTCTCGAAACCCGTCGATTGGGATACTGCGCCATTCCTCCTCCCCTGTGGTGATATTCATTGGGTAACACTCCGCTCTACGTCCAATTATTCCACAAGTCTGTCGCGGCCGACAGAAAGGTCTCGTAATTTGCTTTCGGCCAAGCCGTGTGGGAGTTATCCCAAAGCAAGTAATACTGCTCATTAGCACAAAGCAGCTTCGACTTGTCAGCGTCATCCTGAAGCCATCTCATGCAGGCCGCGAAAGTGTCTTGGCGGTTATTGCTGAATTTGGAATCAGGCACGTTATAAAGAAGACCTTCGATGAAATACGACGGGGCTACGCCAGCCTTCAGTTTCCCATCATCGACCAACTTGCCGCGAAGGTTCTTAAACATGCGTGTTGTTAGTTTAAGGAGGTTACCGGTGCTTTGATGCTTGCGCGTGAGATTTTCAGAGTGATCCTTAGGATAATTGGCGATTTGTTCGCCTGTAGCGTTATAGAAACACATTCCCGGAGTGAAGTTCTGATCATAAATGCCCCGAAATTTGTAGTAACGCCTAAATTGGATTGCGGCAATCACGTCTGCCTTGCGCCGGTTACCGCTTGCAGCGATGGCAATGGCCTTGTCACCCGCCTTCACATCATTGCCATACACATCTGAGAGAACTTTCAAGACATCCCGTTTGAAGTCTCGATGGGTATACGTTGCATCGACGTAGGCGTTTCTGTAGGCAGTTTTCTCTTCATCAGAGATCCGGCTGAGATCGCTTTGCCAGCAATCGTCCAGCTGAATGACGATATCAACGTCACTCTCTGCATAAATATTTGTGTCGTTGCCATACGAGCCTTGCAGGAAGACTGAATACTTCTTACCGAAGTAGGGCGTCGATTGGTCCTCAAGGACCCTCTTTATCGTGTTGTACGTGTTGCTGGATTGTGTGACAGACCCTTGTGAGGTCCAGGTTTCTAATTGTCTTTCGGGAATAGCCATAGCGCTTTACACGAGAATAGCTTTGAGCTGAGCCTCGCGGCTCGCAAACGATTCTCGTCCTCGCTGGCGGAGTAAATTGAGCTTGGCAAGGTCATTTTCAAGGAGATCCGCAGCCATTTCAGGCTGGTCGAAGGTGTCGCTTATTCGGATGGTCGCGACATCCTTAAAAAGTAGCTCGCGCAATTGATCCATGGACTGAGTATTGATTTCCAGGGTTTTCTGTAGAAGCTGAACGCTGAGGACGTACTTCTTCGCAAACCACATCCTGACACCACGGCGTGGCTCCGGGTAAGTTCCGACGCCGACATTTACTACACGGATATTGCGATGCTCCTTACCGAGGGCAACGACAGCGTCGGCGATGGCATAGAGCGTGGGGTTGTTCGCACAATAGCCGCCGTCGATTAATTCAACCTGGTCGCCAGTGCTGGTCGAAACGAGTTTTCGGTTGAAAAATGGATAAGCGGAACATGACGCCTGGACTGCCTCGGATATGGTTACGCCAAATCCGGGGGCGAATGTGCCCTTGCGACCATGTGCCTGAGCGATATCACCCTTGAAGATCATCGGCCTTTCGATAATCCATTTGGTGGCTACGATTCCTATCCCAGTCTTCACCTCCCCAAATGTCTGCTTCCCGAAGACGGTATCCGCAAGGCTCTTTAGCGCCGACGATTTGGCATTCGGCGATGACTCGGACATGATTTTCGGAACATGCTTGGTATAGAGTTCATGAATCTCGTCGACCTTGCGCCCAAGAGCTAGGAGCGCGGCGATAATCGCGCCCGTGCTTGTGCCAAAGATCAGGTCGAAACGCTTATGAAGAGGACAATCCAGCATTGCTTCAATTTCTTTAAGAACACCAAGAGAGTAGAACCCTTTGGCGCCGCCGCCGTCGAGGGCTAGTATTCGGTAAACCCCGTCGGGTTTGTAGTCCTTGGTAAGGGGCAAGTCAGTCATTTGGTTGCGTTACTCCTACATGGATTTTGAATCTCATATCCGCCCAACGCAGACGATCTGCTGCCGCCGCTTCAACTGTCCACCCAAACGAGGCGGCGGTCAGCAGAATCGAATGGTTAGACGGGGGCAGCCGCGATCTAATTTCGATTGTAACCATGGTCTCGATCGCGCGTGAGGAGAATCTGCTTCCAGTGCGATTCCCGACCGATCACCGCGTCATCAGCCGTGCCTTTGGCCATGGCTTCTAAAATTGAAAAGTTGAAGTTCCTGCGCGCGTATTTTAAGCCCCTACGGCGGATTAGTCTGACCAATTCGTCGTTCCAGCCGTGCCCGGTGCCAATATAACAGCCCCATCTTGACCATAGACCGGTGTCGCCATAAGCCGAGCCGACATATTTCTTGCCGTTCGATGTATCTGTGATCAGATAAACCGCCTTCAAATCCATTAGGGCTGCTCTCCAATCAATTCGGCCAACCTCAAATATCTTCTCCAGGACCGAGAAACTGTGATTGATTTCATTGATTCCGGGAAAAGGCTTACCTAAGCCCACCATCTTCGTGTAAACCCGATGAGCCAGCTCGATTCGTTCAAAGTCTTCTTTAGTGACGCGAATAATTTTGTTTCTGACGTTCTGGTTTGAAATCTCAGCCTGAATAAGTTGCTGAGGCAGTCCCGGGTCGTACATCGTTAGGCCCGCCATTCTAAAGTAGCCGACGCCTCGATCGCTCCGATCTCGGGTAAATCCACCGCGCACCTTGAAGCGGGCAATGTATTCGTTGCTGTAGATTCGGAAAATAACCTGATCCCCGTCTTCCACATTCCCAACGTTTGGGTTATCTTCGCCAAAATACCAACGTTTCGATTTTAAGATGGAACCGGTGTCCCACTTGCTAGCTTCATAGTAGTCGGCCACTTTGTTTGAAAAAATCCAATAGTTCATTTTCTAATCCGTTACTTCTCCGTCTAACGCATGGGTGAGCGGCGGCGGCTATCGGAATACCTCACCGAGCCCCCGACCGCTCTACCCGATGTTAGAGTGCCCCGCCTTTTCCTAAATTGCAATCCCGGCATAGAGTTTGAAGATTTTCCAATTCGGTTTTCCCGCCCTGTGAAAAGGGAATCCTGTGATCGATATGAAGGGCAACTCCGTTTTCCATTGCGGGACTCCGACCACAAAAAATGCACCGGAATTGATCTCGTTTGAAAACCTCAAGCCGCAGCTTGAGTGGGATGTTCCGCTTTTCGGACTCCAAAATGGTCCTTCCAGCTTCCTTGTTTATGATAGGGCTTCTTGGTGCGCTATTGAGACTTTGTTCTGGTTGTGGATTTGATCTGAATTCAATGAACTGCGCGCATGCATTGACCCAACCGCCAAAACGTTCTCTATAAGTCTTGTAAGAATACTTCGGGGTTGAAGCCTCCCATTCAAGTTTTGATGGCCGATGTCCGATCAATCTCCAGACACGCCCGAGTTCCTCAAAAAGCGCGGGAACGGGGATGGCGTCAGCGCGTTGTTTCCTTTTGGGTGTGGAGTCAATGCCCGCAGCTTGGAGTGCCGCTTGCCAAGTACCAAAGGTGCGAAGCACCGTGGTGTGCTTGCACTTGGTAGACGTTTGGTTGAACTCACGCCCTGTAAAATAGCGCGAACCTCGCTGAGCCCCAACGCGACGCAGCTCATCAAGTACGAAATCCTTTGAGAGCTTGTCGATTCGGCTTCTTTCTAATGAGAAGGACATAAAGTCATTGGCACTCTAACGCCGGGCTCGGCGGCGCGCGCCATGCGCGTGCCGCTGAGGCCCACCTAACCCGCACCGCCCTTGCGCGCGACCGCCGAAGCCGATGTTATGCGTCACCTATCTCCCCGGCTGTTCACAGGATCTTCTAAGGCCGCTGGCGATTATCAACATGCTTCCAAGTCGTTGTCGGTATGGTCTTATCAATGACATTGCCATTCATGTAATCATGTCGGGCAGAGGTCCAATCTTTTGAAAAGGTCAACGCCTCCTCCATCTCTATTTCTCTATTACTTGAGTAAGTCGTGAGCTTGACCTTGCGAGCCTTTTCATTCAAAACGACAAGCGAATAACGCCTCGGGGTTGCGGCCTCTGCGGGTTGCTCATTGTTGATGTAGGTGAACAGAACAATTGTCTCTGGGGTAACATAAATCTCTTCCCTGTCATTTTTCCCAGACCTCAGGTTCTTCTCATGGCAAGTCCAATGGCCAAGTAATTTCTGCTTAAAGTCAGTCTCCTTCGCTCCGACTAACTGCGGAAAAAGAACCGCTAGCGCGAATACCATGAACAAATTTCTCATAGCTGGCCCCCCCCCTGTCCGTTTGTTCGTCAATTTCGGCTTCACAGTCGTCCTTTACTTGTACGCATAACGCTGGGCTCGGTGGCGCGCGCTATGCGCGTGCCGCTGAGGCCAGCCCCACGTTGGCGATCGATGCTCTTGCGCGCGACCACCGAAGCCGATGTTCGACGGTGTTTTGTGCCCCCATTCCGTGCAACCCATAATATCGAGCCTAATCCAGCTGAGCAATAGCACCGTGAAAAAGTTTCAAATGAATTGCGTGCTCAATGAACTTATTGCAGCCTGTCGGGTTCGCTTTATTGAACTGGTATAGAAGCCAAGACATGGCTGTCAATTCTTGATTCACCCTCGTCATGCCCGACTCAGATAACGGGATGAAGTAGGTCAGAATAAAAACAGGTAGAACGATTAGGCTATATGGCAAACAGAGAAGGCCAAGCGCAAAAATGATTAGGATGAGGACAAAAATAATATTCCTCGGACCACTGAATGAGCCCGCACTGGATTTTTCTTCAAAACCTATTAGGACGTCGTACCCTGCCCCCTTAGAGAGCAAATTGCTCCACATTCCTCCCGTTTCGCTGGCCTCTACGGCTTTCTTCGAATAATACCCCGTTTTTTTTAGGTTCGAAACGAACATGCTTAAGGACTTCGGTTCCTTAAGCATCCTCTTCATGAGGCGCTTCGCCTTAATGAGTTGCCAAAATAAATGCCCCAAAAAGAACGTCAAAATCATTAGCACCAACGCGAACAAAATACTCATCAGCTAATTCTCCTCTCTTGCGCTCTCACCAACACTGATTGTCTCATCCGTCGAACGAGACGCTGAGCCGCCGCCGGGTGCATGGGCCGACCGCTTTGGCGGGCGGCTCATGCGAATGTTAGGCGATCGACTGTCAGTCAGCGGAAAAAACATGTTCAGTGCAACTCTCACACCAAGTGGGGCCCTCTTCGAGTGACTCCTTCTCTCCAATAATTGCTTCTCCACACCGAGAGCAGCTGGTGGATTCAAAATCCTGATCACAAAGAAAGCAGTGCGCCTTTCCATCCTTAATGGCCACGGTTTGTGGAGGCCCCCAACACTCTGGGCAGTCATATGTATTGGGCGGCATGTGGTCATCGACATGACCAGCCTCCGCCGCCTCTTCTTGGGCCTCTTTAACTACATCATCCCACTCACGAAGCAGCTCCCTAAACTTCCGATACTCAGTCGCACCAAGTTTCTCATTAATCCTTGCACCCAACTCGGCCAGCAAAAACCGCGAGAAGAATTTAAAAATTGCTGACAATTCTCGCCGAACATCTGATTCAGTGGCCCGAAGTTTCCAATGTGCTACATCATTCCTCCATTCCGCAATTTTCCCAATGAGCCTGCAGTCGGACTGCTCGGGCCGGATTCCGAGCGTCTCCAAACGTGGAATGATTCGGCTCATCCGGACAGTCGTACGACAGTCGGGCTCGTCGATCCGTTCTAAAACGACTCCGGGACTGACCTTAACCAAACGTTCCTTCAATAACATTTCAACTGCCATCCCGGCGTGAAGCACCGAGTATTTCCATTTACGGTCCTCAAAATCCTTAAGGGATTGGGTTAGGAAGTCGAGGGCCTCAGCCTGGTAGTCGCCTGGTGCTGGTCGCATCTTTCTTGGACTTGCGCCTAATAATCAGGCTGCATCGCCTCCGATATTGGGTTTGGCGGTCGGCACTAACCCTTGGTTAGGCGACGCTTGGATGCCAAGTTTGCGGTCCACATACGAAAAGAGTCCAGCTGCCTCTGGATTTGCCAAGAGGTTGAGCAGACCGACGAACCCGATAACCACCCCCAACAACTTTGCGCCATAAACGTATCGACTGCCATAAATCGCGATTTGATGTGGTGACGCATAATTCAAGAACAGAAGTGTGAAGAAAAGGTATGCCGCGCCTCTTCGATGGCGAATAAAGGGAAACATGTTTAGTGCGAAAACGAGGGCGATAACCGATACAAAAATTCCAGAAAAAACGGCACAAATGCAATCTGTAATTCGGTCACTTAGAGCGCGCCCGAGGAGAATGGTGCCGAGGCTCCAACCGCCCATGCGTTTATCGAGCCATGCAATAAAGATTAAGGGCATGTTATAGATGGTCGCAGCAAGAGCAGCCACTAGGCCCCCCAAAAACATGGCCGGCAGGACGAGTAGTGCGCGGATAATCTTCATGATAAACCTCTTGATTCGCCTAACGTGTAGGTCTGCGGTGCGCGCTATGTGTGCGCCGCATTGCCGCCCCCTTTTGGTTCCGCACCTGCGCGCGCCCGCAGAACCGGATGTTCGACGGCGCAACTCCCATTATTCGGATTCCGTCACCGCCGTTGTCACAGATTCGGATTTGTTTTCTCATGGTCCTTATCCAAAGATCCCGCACCTTTTGAATACGTAATATTTACATAGAATCCGCCGCCTCCCGCAGGGTCATCTTCGGCTTTTAGCTCGATGCCGTACCCGTTTGAACCAACAAATGTGAAATGGCTCTTCCCGTTCAGGCAGCTCCACGATCTTAGGAGATCGTCGGTAACCTGATTTTTTTGTCTGACGTCATACGACGTCGTAACAAATTCAAAGGCATCGGAGAATATTGAATGAAGCTCGTCGCAGTCGGCCACTTGTTGGAAGAGATTTATTGAAGTCGCTTGATTCGTCTTGAATTCAGGCATCGGGGCATCCATTATCGCATGCCGTTCCGCGTCCGTCTTCGCTTTCCTGAAGCGTGCAAATATATTTTTCCGCCAAGCGTCTGATTCCCTCTTGTCGGCCTTGAAAAAGACTACGACATGCGATGGACGGAAGCTCTTGTAAGTGATTTGTCCCGGTATCGGCCAGCGGTTGGTGCCACTATCTGCCTTCGTTCCAATGATTGTCTCAACGTCAATGCGAGTCATCCCATACTTTATATGAAGGGGAAATCCGACGAAAAGCTTCTCGGCGACTGCGGAGGATGGGAACAATAGGCTCAGGACTATCAGCAATAGTGCGAAGGGATACCCCACAAACGCGATATTCAACACTCGTTCCACAATCCGACCCCGAGGAATCATTCGGCCTCCCCACTGATTCTGTTTATGGTCCGTCGAACGTATGAGTCTGCCGAACTGTATAGCATGAGCTTGCGAAAGCTCATCAATGCAAATTGTACTTCACCCTCCTACATTAAGCAATCGGACAGATGATTCAACTTGCAGCAAAGGCCGTCCGGCCAGGACGGCATATCATGCGCCGCCCCCTTCCCAACCCAGCCCCAGCTTGTCGGCCGGACTCTGCACCCCCCTCCCTCCCCGGTTGAGCACATGCGTGTAGACCATGGTGGTGGTCACATTGGCGTGCCCAAGCAGCTCCTGCACGGTCCTAATGTCGTAGCCGTCCTCGAGCAGGTGCGTAGCGAAGGAATGACGCAAGGTGTGGCAACTAGCCGGCTTGGCAATCCCGGCCTTGAGCCGCGCCTCCCTGAAAGCCTTCTGCAGGACCGACTCATGCAGGTGGTGCCGCCGCCGCTCGCCCGTCTCCCGGATGACGTAGTGGCACGTGGCCGGGAACACCCATTGCCAACCCCACTCCTTGGGCGCGTTCGGATACTTCCTGGCCAAGGCGTTGGGGAGTTCCACATTGCCCAGGCCCTTGGCCAAGTCCTCGTCGTGCTGGCGCCGGACCCGCTCCAGATGTTTGCGCAAAGGCTCCTGGGTGGATGCCGGGAACATGGTGTAGCGGTCCTTGTCACCCTTGCCGGCCCGCACCACGATCTGATTCTGCTGGAAATCCAGGTCCTTGACGCGCAGCTGGCAGCATTCCATGAGACGCAAGCCGGCGCCATAGAGGAGCATGGCCATCAGCCGGGGCGCGCCGTCCATCCGCCCCAGGACGCCCCTCACCTCCTCGCGGCTGAGCACCACCGGCAGTCGCGCCGGCCTCTTGGCGCGCACCACGCCGTTGATGAGGCCGATCTCCTTGCCCAGGACCTCCTTGAAGAAGAAGAGCAGGGCGTTGAGGGCCTGATTCTGGGTGGAGGCGGCCACGCGGGAGTCCTCGGCCAAGCTCGACAGGAAGCGGGCGATCTGAGCCTCGCCCAAGCTCTCGGGCGGTACGGCGCTGTTGCGGCGCAGGAAGCGCTCCGCCCAGGCCGCGTAGGTCTGCTCCGTGCTCGGGCTGTAGTGGCGCGCGCGGATCGCTTGCCGGAGCCTTTCAAGGAGAGACCCGAACCTAGCCCCTCCCGTCGCGGCCGCGCCTGGACTCAGCGCCGGGGAAAGCTCGACGCCGTCCGCAGCGAAGAGTTCCTGCAGGCGCTTGAGTGTCGCATCGTCATGCGGCACGGTCCAGTGCTTCTCAACCACATGCCAGAGCCGGCCGGGCATGGTCTTTATCTTTGCCACGCGCTCGGGGGAATAGGGCAGGATCACAATGAGCCTGCCCGCCTCTCCAGGCCTGATCCTTATCGGTTCCATGCGCACCTCTCCACAAGACATGCGATTCAAGCCGCGAACTGCGCGCGGGCGGCGACGATGGCCCGGCGCAATTTCCTCTCAAGCTCCCTGCGCGACGGCAGCTCCGTCATGTATTCCGAGACCCTGATCCCGCTCTCCCCAAGCCGCAGCAGCTCGATCTCCTCATGGTTCTTGCCGGCGCAAAGGATCAGCCCGATGGGAGCATTCTCCTCGGGCGACTGCTCATGCTTCTCCAGCCAGCGCAGGTAGAGCTCCATCTGCCCCTTGAATTCCGGCCTGAATTCATCGAGCTTGAGCTCGATAGCCACCAAGCATCTGAGCTTGCGGTGATAGAAGAGAAGATCCAGATAATAGTCCCTGGTTCCGATGTGCAGCCTCTTCTGGCGCGCCACGAACGTGAACCCGCCTCCCAACTCCAGGATGAACGCCTCCATCTCCCTGAGTATGGCGGCTTCCACGTCCTTTTCCTGGTAAGCGCCTTTCAGATTGAGGAAATCGAGGAAGTAGGGATCCCTAAAGACCAGGTCAGCGGAGAGCTTGTCGTCCTCGCGGAGCTTCTTGAGCTCAAGGACGGCGAGCTTCTCCGGCTGCTTGGAGAAGGCCGTGCGCTCGAAAAGCATGCCGGCGATCTTTTTCTCAAGCGCGCGGGTGCTCCAGCCTTCGATGCGGCACATCTCGGCATAGAAATCCCGCTTGAGGGGGTCTTTGATAGGAATGATGGTTTTGAGATGGGTCCAGGTCAATTGTCGCCGCAGTGCGGCGACAATCTTGGGGTCGGGGAAAACTTCCGCAAATTGGAGCATGCGGAAGAGATTTTTAGCTCCGAACCCTTCGCCATATTCCCGAGCCAATTGTATACTCAGTGCGTATACAATCTGGTCCCCATATTTGGCACGCTTGTCTCCTAAAACCTCTCGCCGGATCCGGTCTCCGATGCTCCAATAGAGCGTCACCAGCCCGGCATTCACGACCTGCGCCACCTTCCCGCGAGCGGACTCTATCAGCGCACGGATGTCTCCCAACAGATGATCAACGGACGGCTTTAAAGAATTAGACATTGTCTTCGCCCCCCTTGAGTGACTACCACTCACTATACGATCGAGGGGCGAAAAAGTTCCCAAAAAATGAGGTTAGATTGATGCCGCAGTGCGGCAACAATCTCAGGAAAGGCTACTGCGGTATGGTGTCCCCAGAATTATCTAACGCGGCGGCAGCGGATGTTAGGAATGCCTTTTGGCAATAAGTGGGTAATTCTCTGGATGCTCAAGCGAGTCGATATCTAGGTCCACATCCAGATCAGGCCAAAACAGGTGGGTTCGGTTCAGGAATCTTACATTGTAGATCGCGGAGACCTTGGCATCTTTGAACCAGGGATACTCCTCGAACGACAGCAGAAATTCCCGCCCCTGGGCATAGAGCCAGATGCCGTGTCTGGAAATATCCTGGACTTCAGCCTTTGAAGTATTCTTCCCAAGCACGCATGATTTCATCTTTTCGCCTCTCAACCACTTTCTGCAGTTCTCTTAAAGCTCGGGGAGAAAGCCTATAGTTATGGCACATCGATACGACAGGCTCCAACCAGAACTTCGCCTCTCCGTCCGGACAAGAGACATGCACATGCATGCGCTTTTCCTCTCGGGAGAAGAAGAAAAACCTGAAACTCTTGTATCGAAAGACGGTCGGGCTCACCTAAATCCTATTATACCAGTTATCTCTTCATCTTCTCTTTAGCATCACCGCAGTGCGGCAACAATCTCGGAGACTAATTAGGTATGGTGTCCCCGGAATTCAGCCGCCGGATTGGGTGATCTTGCTGCCCGGCGCCACCTCATGGGTCACCCACACGTTGCCGCCGATGCTCGAGCCCTTGCCGATGCGGATGGCTCCCAAGATCGTCGCTCCGGCATAGATGATGACGTCGTCTTCCACGTCGGGATGGCGCTTGACGCCCTTGATGGGATGGCCCTGCTCGTCCAAGGGAAAGCTCTTGGCGCCCAGGGTCACGCCCTGGTAGAGGCGCACCCGGCGGCCGATGGTCGTGGTCTCGCCCACGACCACACCCGTGCCGTGGTCGATGAAGAAGCTCTCGCCGATGGAGGCGCCGGGGTGGATGTCGATGCCCGTGGCCGAGTGGGCCAGCTCCGTGATGAGGCGCGGCAGGAGCGGGACCTTGAGCTTGTAGAGCTCATGGGCGATGCGCTGGTTGGTGACGGCCAGTATGCCGGGATAGCAGAACACCGTCTCCGCCGGGCAGGTCGCGGCCGGATCGCCCTCATAGGCCGCCTGCACGTCGGTCATGAGCAGCCTCTGCACTTCGGGCAGGGTCTTCAAGAAAGCGACGATGATCTCCGAGGTCTTTGTGCGGCATTCAGCGCAGCTGCCCGACTCGCAGAAGAAGCAGAAGCTCCTTTCCACCTGCTCGGCCAAGAGCTTGGCCGCGGCGTCGAGCGTCGCGCCCATGTAGTAGGAGGTGTTCTGCGCCGGGAATTGCGGCGCGCCGGAGTAGCCGGGGAAGAGCGCCGAGCGGAGCATCTCGACCACGCGGCTGACCTCCTCGCGGCTGGGCAAGGGGATCTCCGCGTGGCGCCTCTGCAAGGGGCTGGTCGGATCGCTGATGTGGGCGGAAAGCCCTTCCACGATTCCGGAAAAGTTGTTCTCCGTCATGCCGCCTCCTCGAAAAGCCAGGTGCTGGCGTAGCGCTCGCCCGTGTCCGGCAGGATGGCGATGATGAGCTTGCCCTTGTTCTCGGGCCGCTTGGCGACTTCCAAAGCCGCCCACAGGGCGGCGCCCGAGGAGATGCCGACCAGGATCCCCTCCTGGCGGGCGAGCTCGCGGGCGGACTTGCCCGCGTTCTCGTTGGAGACCTTCACGATCTCGTCGATGACGCCGCAGTCGAGCACCTGGGGCACGAAGCCCGCGCCGATGCCCTGGATCTTGTGTGGACCGGCCTTGCCGCCGGAGAGCACCGGCGAAGCCTCAGGCTCCACGGCCACCATGCGCACCGAGGGCTTCTTTTTCTTCAAGACCTGGCCGACCCCCGTGATGGTCCCGCCCGTGCCGATGCCGGAGATGACGATGTCCACCTTGCCGTCCGTGTCGTCCCAGATCTCGACGGCCGTGGTGCGGCGGTGGATGTCGGGATTGGCCGGATTCTCGAACTGCTGAAGCATCAGCGCCCGCGGATCAGCGGCCACGAGTTCCTTGGCTTTCTTGATGGCCCCATTCATCCCCTCGGCTCCCGGGGTGAGCACGAGCTCGGCGCCGAAGAATTTGAGCAGCTTGCGGCGCTCCACGCTCATGGTGTCCGGCATGGTCAAGATGAGCTTTAAGCCGCGCGCCGCGCACACGAAGGCCAGAGCGATGCCGGTGTTGCCGCTGGTGGGTTCGATGAGGACGGTCCCCGGCTGGATGAGCCCTTTTTGCTGGGCGGCGTCGATCATGGACACGCCGATGCGGTCCTTGACCGAGGAACAGGGGTTGAAAGATTCGAGCTTGACCGCCACTTCGGCCGGCAGGCCCGCGGCCAGGCGCTTCAAGCGCACCAGCGGCGTGCGGCCCGTCAATTGGGTGATGTCATCGGCAATTTTCATGGTCTCTCCTGAGTGCCTGGGGAGATGATACGAATTTTGTAGAATCAAACGCACGCATGAAGCTCTTCCTCCCTCTGCTTTCGTTGGCGCTCTGCGCGGCGCAGCCGGCCTCGGGCTTCATGAGCGGCCTCGACGTCCTTGAGCGCGACCACTTCCAGCAGCTCAAGGGCAAGAGGGTCGGGCTCATCACCAACAAGACCGCCGTGGACCGCTCCGGCAGGAGCGCGATCGATGTTCTCTTCGCTTCAGACCAGCTCACTCTCGTCGCGCTCTTCGGTCCGGAGCACGGCCTGCGCGCCGATCAACCAGCCGGCGCGCCGGTGGATGACTCTAAGGATAAAAAGACCGGGTTGCCCATCTACAGCCTCTACGGAAAGACCAAACAGCCCACGGATGAGATGCTGCGCGGGATAGACACTCTGGTCTTCGACATCCAGGACGTGGGAACTCGCTTCTACACGTATCTCGCCACCATGGCCATGGCCCAAGAAGAAGCCTCCAAGCGCCATATAGGATTCGTGGTCCTGGACCGCCCCAATCCCATCGGCGGCACGGTGATGGAAGGCCATGTCCTGGAGGATCCCGATCCCAAGGACCCGACCGGCTATTTCCCAGTGCCGACGCGCCACGGCCTCACACCGGCGGAGATGGCCCGGCTCAACGCCGATGTGAAAGGACTCCAGAAGCCGACGATCATCGCTTTGCAAGGTTGGAACCGGGAGATGCTCTTCGACCAGACCGGCTACGATTGGATCGCGCCGTCTCCCAACATCAAAGATCTGGACGCAGCGATCGTCTATCCCGGCATCGGCTGCTTTGAAGCCACCAACATCTCCGTGGGCCGGGGGACCGACTCGCCCTTCCTCTGGTTCGGCGCGCCTTGGATGGATGCCAAGAAAGTGGTCAAGGCCTTGAAGGCCGCTAAGATCGCCGGCATGGATTTCGCGGTTGAAAAGCGGACCCCCAGCGAGGAACCCTATGCCGGCCACGCCTGCCGCGGGGTGGCGCTCAAAGTCCGCGACCGCCGCCAGGTGCGCAGTCTCGACGTATTCGTCCATGCTGTCTACGCCCTGCGCCATCAAAAAGGCTTTGACATGCGGGAAACAGGCTCCACCAACGTGGTGGGAGCCAATATCTTCCAGGCCGCTTTCAACTCTAAAAAAACCCCGCAAGACCTCCTGTCGGAATACGAGATAAGCTGGCGGCGATTCGCCCAGACCCGCGAAAAATACCTGCTGTACCCTTGAGGCCATGCGCCTCATCGCCGACCTCCACGTCCATTCGCGCTACTCGCGGGCCTGCAGCCCCTCGCTGAATCCAGAGAACCTGCACCGCTGGTGCCAGCTCAAGGGGATCTCGATCCTCGGCACCGCTGATTTCACCCATCCAGAATGGCTCGCGGAACTCAAGTCCAAGTTGGTGGAGGCGGAGCCTGGACTCTATTCCTTGAAACCCGGCCTGGCCAAGGCGCAGAAGGTCCCCCCATCCTGCCGGGCTCCGGTGCGCTTTCTCCTGCAGACCGAGATCTCGACCATCTACAAGAGGGCCGGACGCACACGCAAGGTCCACAACCTCGTCTATGCCCCTTCCTTCCAGGTCGTCGAGAAGATCAATGCGAAGCTGGCCAAGATCGGCAATCTCAAGTCCGACGGCCGCCCTATCCTGGGCCTCGACTCCCAAAAACTCCTGGCCCTGGTCCGCGAGACATCGTCCGAGGCCTATCTCATCCCGGCTCACGCCTGGACGCCTCATTTCGCGGTCTTCGGTTCGCAATCCGGCTTCGACACGCTGGAAGAATGCTTCGGAGATCTGACCAAGGAGATCTTCGCCATCGAGACCGGGCTTTCCTCCGACCCTCCCATGAATCGGCGGCTCTCAGCCTTGGACCGCATCGCGCTCATCTCCAACTCGGACGCGCACTCGCCGGAGAAACTCGGCCGGGAGGCCAACCTTTTCGACTGCGGACTCTCCTATGCCGATATCTTCTCCTCCATCCGCAGCCGCGATCCCAAGAGATTCCTAAAGACCCTCGAGTTCTTCCCGGAAGAAGGCAAATACCATATGGACGGGCATCGTGCGTGCGGCGCGCGGCTCGAGCCAGCGGAGACCCTGCGGCAAGGCGGCCTTTGCCCCTCCTGCAAGAAGCCGGTGACCGTCGGCGTCCTGAGCCGCGTCATGAAGCTTGCTGACAGGAGTCCAGGCGCCCAGCCGGGAGGCGGTACGGGTTTTGAGCATCTCCTTCCTTTAAAAGAGGTCCTGGGCCAGGTCCTACGCGTGGGCGTGCAAAGCGTCAAGGTGGACGCGCTCTATCACAAGCTTCTGGAGCGTTTCGGCAACGAATTCTCCATCCTGCGAGAGCTCCCAGTCGACCGAATAGATGAGGAAGGACACCCACTGCTCGCGCTCGCTTTGAAACGCATGCGCGCAGGCCAGGTCTCAGTCCAGCCTGGCTTTGACGGAGAATTCGGGACCGTCTCCCTGCTGAATGAGGAAGACTTTAAGATCCATGGACTGTGGTCGACCACAGTCGGTTCAAAAAATCAGTGACTGTGTCCGGACACAGTCACAAGGCTAGGGACTTTTAGCTAGAATATACTTATGAACTTCCTCCATCTCTGGTTCATCCCTCTCTTTCTGGTCGCGCTGGGATTCCTCTACCTCCTGGCGCCGGCCACCCGCCGGCGCGTCGCCGCGGCGGCTCTGCTCGCGCTGATTTCCGCTGCGGGACTTTTCGCAGCCGCGATCTTCAGCCGCATGGGCCTTCCGCTGGATTCGGGCCTCTGCCGCATCGTACGCGGCCTCTCTCACATCCTGCTGGCTCTCGCCCTGGTCAACACCTCGGCGGCCGTCGCCTTCGACCTCATCCTCCTGGGACTGCGGCTGACCCTGGCGGCTCTCATCCAAGACCTCATCCTGGCCGGGGCCTATGTCGCCATCACCCTGACCGTGCTCTCTCACGAGGGAGCCAACCTCACCGGGATCCTGGCGACCTCGGCGGTCGTGACGGCCGTCATCGCCTTCTCTTTGCAGGACACGCTGGGCAACATCCTGGGCGGCATGGTCCTGCACCTGGAAAATTCCCTCTCCCCCGGAGACCGCATCCGCATGGGAGTCGATGAGGGCGTGGTCCGCGAGATCCGCTGGCGCCAGACCACGATCGAGACGGATGGCGGAGATACGGTCATCATCCCCAACGGGACCCTCATCAAGAGCGTGGTCATGGTCCTGGGCCGCCGGCAGGGACGAGTCTCTCCTCGTCTCATGAAAGTCGACTTCGAGGCTGATGCCGGCCGGCTCCCCACCCAGGTCATCGGCGTCGTGGAGTCCGCCCTGCGCGAGGACCCGCCCCCGGGCGTGGCCGCTGACCCGCCGCCGGATTGCCTCCTCAATGCGCTGACGGCAAGCCACGCGTCCTATAGAGCCCGCTTCTGGCTGAGCGATCTGGCGCGGTCCGAGGAAGTCGCCTCCGAGGTCCGGCTGCGCGCCTTCTTCGCCCTGACCCGCGCCGGCATCTCCCTAGCCGTCCCGGCGCGCTGCCTCACAGTCGCGCCGCAGGCCGTTTCCCTGGATGCGGAACTCCAGCGCCGCAGCCAGGCCCTGCGCGGCGTGGACATCTTCAAGGCCCTGAGCGACGAGGAGATCGAGACCCTGGCCCAACGATTGAAGCCCGCGCCCTTCGCCCGCACGGAAGCCATCGCCCGCCAGGGCGGCTCGGCGGACTGGTTCTTCCTCATCCAGGAAGGCGAGGCCGAGGTGCGTTTGGAGGAAGGCGGACGCTCGCGCAGCGTGGCGCGCCTGAAGCCCGGCGACTTCGCGGGCGAGATGTCTCTGATGACCGGCGAGCCGCGCTCGGCGACCATCGTGGCCTTGAGCGACGTGCTCGCCTACAGGCTCGAGCGCGAGGACTTCAAAGACATCCTTAAAAAGCGGCCGGAGATCGCGGTGAGCATCTCGGCGACCCTGGCCCAGCGCCAAGGGGAGCTGAAGACCGCGCGCGCGGCCCTGCAGGAAGACGCCGGCCGCCGACGGCTCGAAGACGCGCGCGGAGACCTGCTCTCCCGCATCCGCCGCCTCTTCGCCCTGAGCTGACCATGCCCGCGCCCGCCGGACACATCTCTCCCCTGCCGTGGGTCAAGCTGCGCTCCGCCTCGGCCTCGGCCAACATCTTCAAGCGCATGATCGACGAGACCGATCCCAAGGCCAAGGCGGGCGACCTGGTCGCGGTCTACGACAAGGCGGACGCGCCCTACGGCGTGGCCCTCTACAATCCCAAAAGCCTCATCACCCTGAGGCTGGTGGACCGCGATTTAGCGCACTTCGACGCTGAGGCCTTCTTCAGCCGGCGCATCAGCCGCGCAGTCGAGCTGCGCCGCGACATCCTCAAGCTCGACGCCGCGACCGATGCCTACCGCATCGTCCATGACCTGGGCGACGGCCTGCCCGGCCTCATCGTGGACCGCTATGGGGACTTCCTCGTGCTCGAGTTCTATTCCCTGGGGATGTTCAAGCAGGCGGCCCGCATCGAGAGAGCCTTGGCCTCTCTTTATCCCAACGCGAAATTCCTCCACCGGGCCAGCAGCCATACCGAGAGCATGGAAGGCTTCCGGCTCAAGCCCAGCGGTCCGAGCTTCACCCGCGTCACGGAAAACGGGGTGGATTTCGAGGTCAACCTCGCGACAGGGCACAAGACGGGCTTCTTCTGCGATCAGCGCGACAACCGCAGCGCCCTTGTGCCCTTTTGTCCAGGACGCAAGGTGCTCGATGTGTGCAGCTACACCGGCGGTTTCGGGCTCTATGCCAAGAAGCTGGGAGGCGCCCAGGAGGTCACGGCCGTGGAGCTCGACCCCGAAGCCTGCGAGCTCTGCAAGAAGAACGCCCGGCTCAACAAGGTCGACATCGAGACCGTCTGCGTGGACGCCTTCCCCTACCTGCGCCAGATGGCGGCCAACCATCAGACCTACGACGTGGTCGTGCTCGACCCCTACAAGATGATCGCCTCGCGGGAGGGCTATACGCTCGGAAGGCAGAAATACGTTGATTTAAACCGTCTGGCTCTCTCCGTTATTAAGGAAGGCGGCTTCCTCGTGACAGCCTCCTGCAGCGGTCTTCTCGGCTGGGAGGATTTCCTGCAGGCCCTGCGCACCGCGGCCGGCTCAGCGCGCCGGCGCGTGGAGATCCTGCGCAAAAGCGGCGCCGGACCGGATCATCCCGTAGCGGTCGACTCTCCGGAAGGAGAGTACCTCAAGGTCATTTGGTGCCGAGTGCTGTGACTAATACTCTTCGAGGTGGTTGAACTCCGCGTTCTCGAGCCACATCTTGGGCCGCTGGATGAATTGCAGCATGTTGTCCACGAGGAACATGTGCCGCGCCTCTTCTGCGGAAAGCCTCTCGAAGAGATCCCGGGCGCCCTTCTCCTGGGCCTGCGCCGCCTGGGCCTTGTAGTAGTCCCGCGACTTGGTCTCCACATCCAGCGCCTGCCGGTAGAGCGCGACCTGATCGGCCCCCGCGGCTTCAAAGCCTTTTTTCACGTCCAAGCCTGAGAACACGTTCTTGGCGTCCTGCAGGATATGGGTCTGCGCCATCTCAGGGACGGCGCCCTGGGCCATCTCGCGGATGATGCGCGCATGCTTGATCTCGTCGTCGGCCAGGCCGTTCAAGATGCTCTTCACCCCGGCATCCGCCGTCTTGGCGGCCATAGCCCGATACAGCCTCTCTCCGTCGGCTTCCATCTTCAACGCAAACTGGAAAACTTCAGGCAACGCGGATTGTTTCATCGCCCCTCCTTGGGGTCAGGTCTTGACTTTTGACTGAACTTTCCTGGAAATCAATATTCTTATACAAAATATTCACGGAGCGCGTCCGACCCGAAGGACGCCGCCGCGGCCGAAAGCCTTGGTGGGATGCGCCAGCGCCCGGAGCAGATCCTCATCCGAGACCCAATAAGGCTCGTACCAATCTCGATCCACGTCGAAGATCAGGACCTTCCGCCGGACCGCGTCATAGGCCCCGACCGGGGAGACATGGGGGAACGGTCCGCCCGGCGCCCCGGTCAGTTCGTCCTGGACGAAATGGAGCAGAATGAAGTCGTGCGCATTCCTCTCGTTCTCGCGCAGGGCCTCGCGCAGGCGCTCAAGCCCCTGGGCATCGACTGCCGCGACCTCATGCCTTTCCACAATGAATGGGAATCGGGAGTATTCGCTGAGGCCCGCCTTGAGGAAGATCTCGAGCTGTCCCAGAGTGACGCCGTGGCGGCCGTCCAAACCCTTCGGCGCGAGCCGCGGCTTCCAATCCCCCTGGATCTTCTTCAGGAGCCCCGCCGGCGTGATGTTGCGTTCCTGATCGCCGCGCGGCCGCTCGGCGTTGAGCAAGGCGTTGAGGACCATGGAGACCGCGGCCGCCGAGCAGGCGCTCTCATCGGGCTGCGACACATAGTAGGCGTTCAAGTTCCAGAAATCCGGCGCCGGCTGCTTGGGATCCTGGAGATAGGAATGCTCCTGGGCCAAGGGGACGGCTGAGAGCCCGTACTTGGCATGCGCCGGCTCGGCCCACGCACCGTGCGCGCACAACAGAAGGGTCAGGCCCAACGCCAGCTCAGCGCCCTTGATCGGCATGATCGTTTCCTCCTGGAAGAAGGAGATTACAGCAAATCTCAGACCTGACAATGCCATGGAGCGATCAATGAACTGCCGGTTTTTTTGAACGACCCCAGGTACGGCGCCCTCGTGGGGGAACTGGCGCATAAGACCGGCTTCTCCATCGACGACATCAACACGATCTTCCTCGCGATCCAAACGGAGGACATCAACGACGCCTTCCAGCCCGGACACGTGCTGAACTTCCCGAAGTCCGGAGGCTGGCCGCCGGAGATCGTCAAGAAATTCAGCGCCAGCTCCGAGCACTCATCCATCCGCGGCACGATCAACGGCGGCGGAGACTTCATCTAGTCAGGCGAGAAGAAGCGACTTAAAATTCTGCCGAGTTGTCCGCAACCCGAATAGGACGCTATCAGAACCGAACGAGTTCCCGGTCGCCTTGGCCGTGCAGGACCGGCTCCTGGTCTCGGTTCTGCCGCCGGGCCGCGTCCTGCACCTTGGGCTTGAGGTAGTCGTAAAGGGCCTGCGTCGTGACCCGTCCGGAGGCGTCCTTGGCTCCACCACTCAAGCCTTTCAGGAAGTAGTAGGTGAAGGTCCCGTGCCCCTGGTCTTCGAGCGTGCTGGTGATTTGTTCGCCCGAGGCCGCTGCGAACACGGTCAGGTTTTGAGGCGCTGTCGCGGTGTCCACCTTCATAACCAAAGGCCGAGCCCCTTTGGCCAGGACCGACCGTCCGCCCGCCCCCGAGAAGCAGGCGTCTAAAGCCACGATGACCTCTTTGGCCTTGAGCGTGGACAATTTCTCATAGAGACGCTTGACCGGATAGCCGGTTGTCTCCAGGAAGCCCGGGTCTCCGTCCCAGGGGAGAAGATATGCCTGCCCAGTCCGCACATCCGGGGCGCCATGGCCCGAGAAGTAGAAGAAGACGCGGCTGTTCTCGTTGCTGTTCCGGGGCAGCCAGGTTTCCAGATATTTTTCGATGCTCTTGTAGCCGGCCTTGTCGTCGCTCAATTGGACGATGTTCCGGCTCGGGAAGCCAAGAGCCAGCAAGTGGTCCTTGGCCGCCTCAGCGTCACGTCCAGCGAACCGGGCCTCCGGCAGGTCCGAATACTTCTCGACCCCCACGACAAGGGCGAAATCGTCGGGGTGTTCGGCCATGCGGTAGCCCGGCCGGTCGATGTCCGATTGGAACAGATGGGGGGTTTCGAGACCGGGCGCTTGCCGCGCGGGACGCGTCGCGCGGGCGGCGATGAGTTTTTTGAATTCCGGCGTTCCGGGGCCGAACTTCCCGATGATTTCCCGCGCCACATAGACGGCATTGATGCCGTAATCGGCGTTCCAGTCCATCCGGAGCTTCCCGACGTAGAGTTGTTCCTGGGAAGCCGCTCCATAGATGCGCAGAGACACCGAGGCCAGGTGCGCCTCCAGCGCAAGAACCAGATCGACATCGGGAGAGTGTGACGAGTCGACCGAGCGGACCGAATCGAAGATGCTCATGGCTTGGAGCCGCGCGATGAGGGTGTCGGTGTCTTTCGGCTCAACGGGAGCGCCGCTGCTGAGGAGGGGCATGAGCCCGATATCGAGGCGGACAGGTTGGCGTTCCTCCTCCCGTAGCTGCGTGCCGGAGCAGCCGATCAACGGGAAGAGAAGCGCGAGGCCCAACGCGAACCGAAACATGAATAATGATACAAAAAAGCCCTCCTTTCGGAGGGCTTTTTGTTCAGCAGTCCTTATAACGACTAAAGTGGCTGCGGGACTAGGATTCGAACCTAGAATAAGTGGTTCAGAGCCACCCGTGATACCATTTCACCATCCCGCAATCGATCGGTGAGCGCAAATATCTTAGCAGAAGCCCGGCCGTCCTTGCCAGTCCACTCCAAAATTGATAAATTATCCATTCGCAAATCGCCGAGCCGGCCCGGGAGGTGCAGCGTGTCGCCCATCGCAAGCCGAGACCGAAAGAGCCCCAGCTCCGACCCCGCCGTCCTCCCTTCCCCCCTTCCTGAAATCACCCGCCGCCCCGCTCTCGCCAACGGGAGATACGTCGTGGAAGCGACCTTGAAGCCCGAACTGCCCGACGTCGACGGGGCCCGGGCCTTGGAACTGCTGCGCGCGGCGGGCGTCTTCACCGCGCATCGCGTGCGCGTGGGCAAGCTCTATGAGCTCCGCGGCGCGCTCAATCTGAGCCACGCCCAGACCGCGGCGCGCGAGCTCTTGTGCGACTGCGTGACGCAGGACTTCCGCATCCTGAGCTCCGCCGCGCCGTCTTCCAACGGCGGCAACGCCTGGCGCGTGGAGGTCTGGCTCAAATCCACTCTCGCGGACTCGCGGGGAGAAAGCGCCGCTCATGCCCTTCTGGAGCTCGGCGTCCCCCAGCCCCTCGCCGTGCGCTGCGGCCTGGCCTACCACATCTCGGGCCGGTGCGGATGCGTCCAGCTTGAGAAAGCCGTCAACCGCCTGCTGGCCAATCCCGCCCTCCACAGCTTCAGCGTCCGCGAGGATTCCTGAGGATGTCCGAGACGACCGCCCCGACCACGGAAGAACTCGCCGCCATCCAGGCGCATTTCAAGGCCTTGAAACGCGCGCCGACCTTGGCCGAGCTCAAAACCATCTCACAAGTCTGGTCGCAGAAGCGCCGCGACGCTCTGGGCCCCATCCGCTACAACGACGGAAAAAAGACCATCCTGATCAAGGATCTCTTCGAACCGGCCGAAGGCTTCCTGCCTTTCGGCCGCGGGTCGCTGACCTTTGCGGTCGAGGCTTGCCAATCTCCCTGTGCGGTCGAGCCTTACGGCGCGGCCCAAGCCGCGATGGGCTCGGCCATCGGCCAAGCCCTCTCCACGGACCTGGGAGCCAAGCCCGTGCTCGCCACCACCGCTTTCTTCTGCGCCCCGCCAGACGACCTTCCCTCGCGCCGCATCCTGCAGGAATCGGTCTTGGGCGCGCGGGACTACACCAACCGTCTCGGCGTGCCCATGGCCTCGGGGGCCCTGTGGCTCGACGAAGCGCATCGCCAGGACCCCCTCATCCTCTGCGGCACCGTGGGCTTCTTGCCCTCGGGCAGATCCGCAGAGAAGGCCAAACCGGGAGACCTCCTCCTGGTCGCCGGCAGCCGCACGGACCGAGATGCCTCGGACCCCGAGGTCAAGCTCTCGCATCCTCTCAACACCAAAAAGCTCTTAGACGCTCTGCTGGCGGCCCGCGACAAAAAACTCCACCGCGGACAGGTCTTCTGCTCCACGGGCGGCTTGGCATCGGCCATCCTGCGCCTGGCCAGCGGCCGGGGAGCCAAGATCGACCTTGGAAAGGTCCCGCAGCTCTCCGCGGACATGAAGCCCTGGGAGATCTGGCTTTCCGAGGGAGGAGAGCGCATGGTCTTCGTGGTGCCGGCGCCCAAGCGCAGGGCCTTCGAGGAGCTCTTCGCCTCCGAGGATTGCGAAACGGCTGTCCTAGGAGAGATCACGTCCACCGGCCGACTGGAGGCTTTCTTCGATCATGAGCCCGCGATCAGCCTCGACATGCGCTTCTTGCTCGAAGGCCGCCCCGCCATTGAACAGAGGGCGGTCTGGCAAACCGCCAAACCAGCGCCCGCCAAAGCACCCGGCCACAAGAAGACCCTCGCCCACATCCTCAAAGAGTGCCTCACCCATGCGAGCGTCTGCAGCCGCGAATGGATCATCCGCCAGTACGATCACGAGGCGCAGGCGGGCGTCCTCATCAAGCCGCTGCAAGGCGTGCGCCATGACGGCCCGGGAGACGCCTGCGTGGTCCGGCCGGCCGCAGATCCCAAGGATTGGCGCGGCTTCGCGGCGAGCCACGGCCTCAACCCGGCCTATGGCAAGTCCCACCCCGGCCGCATGGCCATGGCCTGCGCGGATGAAGCCCTGCGCAACCTCCTCTGCGTCGGCGCGGACGTCTCGCGCGCGGCCTTCTGCGCCAACCTCGTCGGCAGCAGCGACAATCCGGCCAGGCTCGGCGCCTTGGTCAGCGCGGCGCTCGGCCTGCGCAGCGCCGCCCAGGGATACGGCGTGCCGCTGTTGTCAGCGAAGCTCAGCCTCCGAACCCAAAGCCCTGACACCCTGCTCGTGAGCGCGTTGGCTCCTGTCGCCGACGCGCGAAAGGCCCTGACCATGGATATCAAAGGCCCGGGCAACGCCCTCTACCTCGTGGGTTCAACCGCGGAGGAGCTCGGCGCCTCTCTTTTCCACGAGATCTGCGGACGCTGCTGGAGCTGCAGCGTCCCGTCCGTCGATCCGCGCTCGGCCATAGCTGCGTTCAAAGCCGTATACGCAGCTATGACCAAAGGCCTGGTCCTCTCCGCTCACGATCTGGCCGCCGGAGGCCTCGGGGTCTGCGCCGCCCAGATGGGATTCTCCGGAGAATTCGGCGCCATCCTCGATCTGGACAAGGTCCCGCGCCGCGCGCCCATCTACTCGGACGAGGTCCTTCTCTTCTCGGAGAGCGCCAGCCGCCTGCTCCTCGAGGTCGCGCCGGAGCGCGAGGCGGCCTTCCTCAAGGCCCTGCGCGGCGCGGCGGTCAAGCGCGTGGGCACCACCGTGGCCAACCCGGTGCTCAAGGTCATGGGCCTGGACGGCTGCGTGTGCATGGAAGCAGACCTCGCAGAATTGAAGACCGCCTGGCAGGAAGTCCTGCCGCGGAGGCTGGGATGAAGAGGCCCAAGGTCCTCGTCCTGCGCGCTCCGGGAACGAATTGCGACGCGGAGACCGCCGAGGCCTTCTCATCCGTTGGCGGCGCGCCCGAGCGCGTGCACATCAATCTCCTTAAAGCGGGCAAGGTTCATCTGTTGGACTACGACATCCTGGTCCTGCCGGGCGGCTTCTCCTACGGCGACGACGTGGCCGCGGGAAAGATCCTGGCCAACCAGCTCAAGCTCTACGTCAAGGAGCTGCGCCAGTTCGTGCGCTTGAGCCGCCCGGTGCTGGGCATCTCCAACGGCTTCCAGGCCCTGGTCAAGACCGGGGCGCTGCCCCTCATGCATTCCGGCGAGCAGACGGCATCCTTCACGGCCAACGACTCCGGGCGCTTCGAGACGCGCTGGGTGCACTTGAGGCTCAACACGCAGAGCTCGTGCCTCTTCTTCAAGGGCCTGCCCGAGATGATCGAGCTGCCGGTCGCGCACGGCGAGGGCAAGCTGGTCTTGAAATCCCCCCGCCAACTCGAGGAGCTCAAGAAGAACAAGTCCATCGCCATGCAGTACGTCTCGGACGACGGCAAGCTGGCGGACTATCCGGCCAATCCCGACGGCTCGGTCTTCAACATCGCGGCCCTCTCCAATCCCGAGGGCAACTGCCTGGGCATGATGCCGCATCCGGAGCGCTACACGACGCCCTTCCAGCATCCCAACTGGACGCGCCAGACTTTCGCCAAGCAGGCCGTGGGCCTGGAGATGCTGCGCAACGCGGTGGAATACTGCCGGGGCTAAGGCCTCAAAGACCCGCTTGCCTTCTCAATGAAAATTCGGAGTATTAATCCGAAATTTCATGCGGCACAAAAGGATATCCACTGGGAAGTTACGTCGAGGCCATCCCCCTGGCTCAGCTGCGCCACGACCTTCAATGATCATAAAGCCCAACCCGGACGCGGTGGAATACTGCCGGAGCTAGGGCGCGACCTTTTTGGTCAGCGACACACGCTCCACGGTGTCTGAATGAGAAATCCTCACAAGAGCATCTGAAGCCGCCTGCCAATTCCTCTCCAATAAATCGTTCAGGACGATCTTGTAGGCGTGATCCTTGGTCTCAGCATAAAAACACGTCGCCCGGTTCTCGGACATGTTCACTCGGCGGCGGCCTGCCATCTCCGCGACGAATAACTTATTGAGCCTGGAATCCGCAGGAGCGGCCACCGGCGGGCTGTTGCCGTAGATGATCTGCATCTCGTCCATGTCAGGCCCCTTGGTCAGCTCACCAGCATCCACATGCCGAGACGCCAACTGGGCCAGAGCACGCCTTCGCAGATTGAGCATGTCTTGCGCCTCGTCGCTCGCCGCGATCGCCGCCTGATCCTGAGCGCCGCTGCGGGCTTGTTCCTCAGCCGCTTTCTGGAACGTCTCCTTGGCGGTGGCATCCGCTCCTTGGAAGAATCGGGCCGCCTTATTCTTGACGGCAGCCAGGCCTCCCCCGTCTTTCGCTAGAAGCGGCGCGGGACTAGCCAAGAGCGCGATGGCAACAAGTCTGGCTCGGATCTTTTTCATAGGAGTTCCTCTCATACGCATAAGGATAGCCCCTCCTCCGAAAAACCGTAAGGGCCAAAGGGCCTAAAAAAAATCCCGCATAAGACCTACGCCTCCTAGGTCTCTTGACCTAGGCTCCCGACCCTGATGATTACTCTACGGCATCCGCCAGTCTTTGCTAGAATACCCCGGTCATGAGCTCCGCCCAGGTGGGGGTCAGCGTCGAAAGGCTGGATGCGCCGCAGAAACTCTGCGGCACGGCCAAGTTCATCGATGACTATCAGTTCCCAGGCGGACTCTTCGGCGCGACCCTGCGCACCACGATCGCCCGCGGCCGCATCACCAAGATCTCCTTCGACGCATCCTTCCCCTGGGATGAGTGCGTCATCGCCCGCAGCACGGACATCCCCGGCGCCAACAACGTCCTCTTCATCGAACACGACCAGCCTCTTTTGACCGAGGACCTGGTCATGCATCCCCAGCAGGCTATCCTCCTCGTCGCCCACGCGCAAAGAGTCAAGGCCGCCGAGGCGCTCAAGCACATCCAGGTCGAATACGACGAGTGGGAACCCGTCCTTTCCATCGAGGATTCCCTCGCCCGGAAGCACGTCATCCGCGGCGAGGACAACGTGCTCAAGACCTGCCTCGTCGAGAAAGGCGACATCGAGGAAGGCTTCGCCATGGCCGACTTCGTCATCCAGGGAGAATACCGCGTCGGCCACCAGGAACAGGCCTACCTCGAAAACCAAGGCGTGGCCGCCTGGGTCGAGAAGGACGGCACGATCACGGTCCTGGGCTCCCTGCAGTGCCCCTACTACGTGCACAAGGCCCTGGTCAAGATCTTCGCCAAGCCCGTGGACAAGATCCGCATCATCCAGGCCGCGACCGGAGGCGCCTTCGGCGGCAAGGAGGATTATCCCTCGATCATCGCGGGCCACGCGGCGCTCCTCGCGCTCAAGGCCGGCAAACCCGTCAAGATCATCTACGACCGAGAGGAGGACATGGCCTCCACGACCAAGCGCCATCCCGCGGTCATCCGGCATAAGACCGGGGTCACCAAGGAAGGCCGGCTCGTGGCCCAGGACATCGAGATCACCATCGACGGCGGGGCCTTCGCCACCTGCTCTCCCGTGGTGCTCTCGCGCGCCACCCTACACGCGACCGGCGCCTACGAATGCCTGCACGTCCGCGTGCGCTCGACCGCAGTAGCGACCAACGCGCCGCCCAACGGAGCCTTCCGCGGCTTCGGAGTGCCGCAAGCCATATTCGCCGCCGAGCTCCAGATGGAGAAAGTCGCCCTGGCCGTGGGCATCGACTCCCTGGAGCTGCGGCGCAAGAACGCCTGGCGGCCCGGGACCCTCACGGCCACGGGGCAGCATCTCAAGGACAGCGTGGGCGCCCTGAAGTGCCTCTCGATCTGCGCCGCCAAAAGCCGCTATGCCCAGAAACGGCGCGAATACGCGCGCTGGAACTCCAAAAGATCGAACCCGACCTGGCGCGGGATCGGATTCTCCCTGTGCCATCACGGCGCGGGATTCACCGGCAGCGGCGAGGTCACCCTGGCCAGCCGGGCCGGCGTCTCTCTCTCTCAGGACGGCCTCATCACCATCCTGGCCGCCTCGACCGACCTGGGCCAGGGGACATCGACCATCTTCGCCCAGATCGCGGCCCAGGCCTTGGGCCTGCCTACGAGCCTCATCCGCATCGAGACCCCGGACACGGCGATGGTTCCTAACAGCGGGCCTACCGTGGCGAGTCGTACCACCATGGTCATCGGGGGCCTCATCGAGCGCGCGGCTCACGACTTGAAAGCCGATCTCCTCAAGGCCTCCCGGACGCTGCCCAGAACGCAAGCGGCGCTCAAGCGGGCCGCTAAAGTACTCTGCGACGGAGAACCCGTCAAACGCTACGAGGTCCAATTCGAGAAGCCCGCGGACATCACCTGGGACGACCAGCTCTTCCGCGGCGAGGCCTACGGCGTCTACTCCTACGCGGCCGTGGCCGTGGAGGTGGAGGTGGACAAACTCACCTATGAGGCGCGCGTGCGCCAGGTCACGACCGCCCAGGACATCGGCAAGGCCATCAACCCGCGGCTCGCCAAAGGCCAGATCATGGGCGGCACGGCCCAGGCCCTGGGGTGGGCCCTTTGGGAGCATGCGGACTTCCGGGGCGGCTGGATGAGGAACTCCCAGCTCACCAACTATCTCATCCCCACCTTCGAGGACACGCCGCCCATGGACGTGACCATCGTCGAGGAGCCCTATGCGCGCGGCCCCCACGGCGCCAAAGGCTTGGGAGAGATGCCCATGGACCTGCCGGCCCCGGCCGTGGTCGCGGCCATCGCGGATGCGACCGGCCACTGGTTCTCCCAGATCCCGGTCCTACCCGAGAAGATCTGCCATGAGCTCCTGAGGAAGTCTCCATGATCACTTTCACGATCAACGGCAAGAAGCGGACCTACAAGGGCCTTGCCTTCAAGAGGCTCATCGACGTGTTGCGCGAGGACTTCGCTCTCACGGGGACCAAGGAAGGCTGCGGGGAGGGCGAATGCGGGGCCTGCACCGTGCTCGTCGACGACCTGCCGGCGACCAGCTGTCTGATCCCCATCGGGCAGATGCAGGGCCGCGCCATCGAGACCGTCGAAAACCTCGGCCGGCCGGACAAGCTCCACCCCCTGCAGAAGTCCTTCCTCAAGCACGGCGGCTCCCAATGCGGTTTCTGCACGCCGGGAATCCTCATGAGTGCCTCGCGCCTGCAAACAAAAAAACACAGCGGCATCCGAAAGGCCATGGCCGGGCATCTGTGCCGCTGCACGGGCTACCAGCAGATCGTGGACTCCATAAGGAACAAATGAGAGGCGATCCCGGGAGCATGACGGTACTCGGCCCGCGGACGGGCTCGGAGGCCGTCGCGCTCTATGAAAAAAATCCTCAGGCCATCCCCCTGGCCGGCGGGACAGACCTCATGGTCGCCTGGAACAGAGGAACTCTCAACCACAAGACCATCCTGGACCTCTCCGCTGTCCGCGAATGGCGCGCCATCGCAAAGACCGAGACAGGAGTGCTGATCGGCTCCTTGCTCCCGCTTTCAGAGCTTCAAAAAGACCCTGTCATCTTTGAGAAGTTCCCCCTTTTGGTCCAGGCAGCCTCGATCGTGGGCGCCTGGCAGATCCAGAACCGCGCCACCCTGGCAGGCAACATCGCCAATGCCTCGCCGGCCGGCGACACCTTCCCACCCCTGGTCGTCTACGAAGCCGTGGTCCACACCGTCTCGCCGCATGGCCCCAGGTCGATTCCCGTGCGCGAGGTCTTCGCCGGCGTCAAGAAGACGACGCTGGGTCCCGGCGAGCTCATCGCCTCCATCGAACTTCCCTTTCTCAAGCAAAACCCCGACCGCCAGCTCTTCCGCAAAGTGGGCGGACGCGCGGCCATGACCATCTCCAAAACCGCGGCAGCCGGGCTTCTCTGGCTCAAGCCTGATGGCGCGGTCAAAGAACTGCGCTTCGCTTTGGGCAGCATGGCGCCCACGGTCCGGCGTTTGAGAGCCGCGGAGAAGTTCGTGAAAGGAAAGAAGTTGACGCCTGAAATCGTCTCCGAGGCGCTCGAACTCCTCAAAAAGGACGTCTCCCCCATCGACGACTGGCGCTCCACGATCGAGTATCGCCTGCGCGTGTCCCAGAATCTTTTGGAAGCCTTCCTGCTGGGGCACGTTCCCCAACGTTAAAGCAAAAGTTCCCGAGTGCGAGTTCAACCTCGAAGTGCAACACTAATTTAAAGGAGACCTGCGGCGAATTTATTCATTCCAATTGTCGCGGATGCAGGCAAACGGGACCTCCACGACGGAGACCCTGCGGGAGCTGAGCCAATGGTCCAATCGGTCCTTGGCCGGATCCAAGACCGAAAGAGCGTCCTTGATCCTCGGAGAAAGCAAGATCGGATGGCCTTTGGCGCCCTGAAAACAGGGCGCCAAGGCCTCGAAGCCGTCCTTGTCCGCCTCCACAACACGGTCAGCTAAAAACCGCCAAAGCTCCGGTTCCCAGACCCGCATGTCCACATGATAAAGGAAGGTCCAACGATCCAAAGGCAAGGTTCGTGCCAAGGCCAGGACAGAAGCCAGCGCCGGAGCCTGGGGATCCACGGCTGTCCAACAAATTCCTGGATCCAAAAGCCGGCAGCGCTCCTCCCACCCTGGCTGGATGGAGACCGCGATGCGCTCCGCAGGGAATATCCCACGCAAAAACTCGATCTGACGAGCCAAAAGCGGCTGGCCATCAAAAGTGCGCCACGCCTTGGGCCCGCCGGCGCGCCGGCCCATGCCGGCAGCCAAAAGATACGCTTGCGCCCCGGTCGTCATCGCCCGACTATACTATAATATCGCTCCGTGAAAATCCGCTGCGACCTGCACGTCCATAACGCCGCGCGCAAGCTCATCCTCGTGGCCGGCCCCAACGAACCCGCCTCGCATCTGGCGCTCAAGCTCGCGGCCTATCTCCTCTTCTGGTCCGAGGACCCGATCATGGGCGTCGGGGCCAAGAACCCCGCCCTGGCTGACTTCGATTTTCTGCCGGACTTGATGTGCCTCGATGAGAGCGGAACCATCAAGCTGTGGGTCGAATGCGGCTCCACGACCATGAACAAGCTCACCAAACTCACCCGGCGACTGCCCCAGGGACGCATCGTCGTGATCAAGGAGCTCGAGCGCGACGCCCAAAGGCTGCGGGAAGATGTCGAGGCTCAGCTCGACCGGCCCCAACGCGTCGAGATCATGGCCTGGCCCGGCGGGCTGTTCAAGGACTGGCTGGCCTGCGTGGAGGAGAAGACCGAGGTCTACGGCGAAGCCGGCGGCCTCTCCCTCAACCTGGTCATCAACGAACACCCCTTCATCGCGGACTTGAAACGCTTCTAGGGAACAGAGTCGAAAGGGACATCCTCGACCGGATATCTCTCCCAGCCCGCCGCATCGAAGTGCCACCATTCTGTGGCAAGCCCGACAAAACCGTGCCGGGCCATGACCTGCTCTAAAAGTGCGCGATCCTTGGCCGCCGCAGCCGAAGCCCCAGCCCAATCGCGATGGGCATGCTCCGTGAAATCATCATAGCCCGTGGGCATCTCCAATTCGTGTCCGCTCGCGTCCGTCAAGGTAACATCCACGGCCGCGCCGCGATTATGGCGCGAACCCTTGGCCGGATCGGCCACATAGCGCTCATCAGGCACGAGCGCCCAGAATTTCTTCTGGACTGACAAAGGCCGATAGCAGTCGAAGACCTTGAGCCGCAGGCCCCTGGACTCGAATTCCGCTACCGCCTCTGCCAGGCGGCCAGCGGCTGAACGCCGAAGCAGGCAGCGCGCCACGGGATAGACCTGCTGATGCGTGAAATTATTCGACGTGGCGTAGCGGATGTCCAAGACCGCCGCCGGATGCAGTTTGGAAAAATCGACCAGAGGCTCAGCATGACGGCAGCCGCCGAGAAGCGCGACCAGAAGAAAGCCTGCTGAGAGCCGACTCACGAGGGTGGAGGCGTGCGATGATGCAGCGTGCGCGTGGGCAGAGCGAAATCGATGCCTTCGCGGCGGAAAGCCTCGAGTATGGCGAGGTGGATGGCTTCATTGACGTCCATGTACACGGCATAGCTCGAATCCACGACATAGTAGATCAGCTCGAAGGAAAAACAAGTCTCACTGAAGGCTTTGAGGTGCGCCCGGTCGAAGCGCGCCTTGGCCGTCGAGGTCACCGCGTGGCGCAGGATCTCCGGGACCTTTTTCACCTTGGCCTCGGTCAGTTCATAAGGAACGCCGATGGAGAGCGCGATGCGGCGCTCATGGAGGTGGCGGAAATTCTGAATCTGCGAGGAGGTCAGCTTGGAATTGGCGATGATGAGCATCTCTCCCGAGAGAGCCCGAACGCGCGTCGTCTTGATGCCGATGTGTTCCACCGTGCCCATCAGCGTGTCCACGACGATGAAGTCGCCGACCACGAACGGCCGGTCGAGATAGATGGCGAACGCGCTGAAAAGGTCTCCCAGGATGGCCTGGGCCGCCAGGGCCACGGCTACGCCGCCGATGCCCAATCCCGCGAGCATGGAACTGACATTGAAGCCCAGGTTGCTCAGGACGAAGAGGGCTGCCAAGAACCACAGGAGCCCGCTGACGAGATACGAGAAGCTGCGCGCCACCCCCTCCTCAGCGACCAGCATACGGCGCAGAGAGTAGTTCGCCGCCACTTGGAGCATGGTCACGAACCGGTAGGTCAACACCATCAGCAGAAGCGCGTGAAGCAGGCGATTGACGATGGCAGGCAGGTGCAGATGCCTGGTCGCCGCCCAGAAGGCGAGAAGAAGAAGTTCCGGCAGGCGGATCTTCCCCAGGATGTCGCCGACGAGTTCGTCCAAGTCCGTGGCCGCGGCTTGGGCCAGGCTCCTCAAACGCGCGACCATGTCCCGGCGCGCGAAAACGCAGGCCCCGAGCACGGCCAGGAAAGCGGCCAGGGAGAGCAGATAGGAACCCAGGGGATTGCCTAGGAATTCTTGGCTGAGCATCGTCGATGATGATAACAAATTAAAGTATAATGAGGCACATGACCACCTCCACCATGGATTATAAAGTCAAAGACATCAGTCTCGCCGATTGGGGCCGCAAAGAGATCACCATCGCGCAATACGAGATGCCGGGCTTAAGCGCCCTGCGCGAGGAATACCGCGGCAAAAAGCCGCTGGAAGGCGCCCGCATCGCCGGCTGCCTGCACATGACCATCGAGACCGCGGTCTTGATCGAGACCCTCGTCGAGCTCGGAGCCTCCGTGCGCTGGAGCTCCTGCAACATCTTCTCGACCCAGGACCACGCGGCGGCCGCCGTGGCCAAGGCCGGAGTCCCTGTCTTCGCCTGGAAGGGCGAGACTTTAAAGGAATACGACTGGTGCATCGAGCAGACCCTCGTTTGGCCCAAGGGCCTGGGCCCCACGCTGCTTTTGGACGACGGCGGGGATCTGACCAACATGATCCATGACCAGAAGCCCGAGCTCTTCAAGGACATCATCGGCCTCTCCGAGGAGACGACCACGGGCGTGCACCGGCTCTATCAGCGCCAGGCCGCCGGCACCTTGAAGTGCCCGGCCATCAACGTGAATGATTCGACCACCAAGTCGAAGTTCGACAACCTCTACGGCTGCCGGGAATCGCTTTTGGACGGCATCAAGCGCGCCACCGACGTCATGATCGCGGGCAAGACCTGTGTCGTGGCCGGCTACGGCGACGTGGGCAAGGGCTGCTGCCAGTCTTTGCGCGGCATGGGGGCACGCGTGCTCGTGACCGAGATCGACCCTATCAACGCTCTTCAGGCCTGCATGGAAGGCTACCAGGTCGTGCTCATGGACGAGGCCGCCGCCCTGGGCGACATCTTCATCACGGCCACGGGCTGCCGGGACATCATCACCCGCAAGCACTTGGACGCCATGAAGGACCAGGCCATCGTCTGCAACATCGGTCATTTCGACTTGGAGATCGACGTGGCCTCTCTGACCAGCGATTCGAAGCTGCAGAGGGTCAACATCAAGCCGCAGGTGGACCAGTTCGTCTGGCCCAACGGCAAGAGACTGACCCTGCTGGCCGAGGGGCGCCTGGTCAACCTCGGCTGCGCCTCGGGCCACCCCAGCTTCGTCATGAGCGCCTCCTTCACCAACCAGACCATGGCTCAAATCGAGCTGTGGACCAACCGCGGCAAGGGCAAATACAAGAACCAGGTCTACACCCTGCCCAAGCTCCTGGATGAGAAGGTGGCTCGCCTGCATCTGGGAAAGCTCGGCGCCCAGCTCACGCGCCTGACTCGAGAGCAGTCGGAATACCTAGGCATTCCGACCGATGGGCCCTACAAGCCGGACAACTACCGCTACTGAAGACTTATCCACCGACTCGCCGCGCGGCGAGTTAAGCGCGAGTGACTGCCACCAACTCGGTGCGTACCAAGTTCCTCCGCTGACTCTTCGCGCGAAGAGTTTGTGGATAACTATCCTCCGAACACGATTCTGTCCCAAAGCTTTCAGTCCCATGGCTTTCCATGGGGCTGAAAGCCCGACGCGAGAGCTATTCCTCACTCGCGTCGAATTTCTAAAGACCTTTGCGTTGTTGCGCGTCCCATCGGAAAGGGGACGCGCTGCTTTCAATGCGGCGCGATCAGCACCGCATTGAAAGCTCTGTTGGATGCTGCCAGCCGATGGGCCCTACAAGCCGGACAACTACCGCTACTGAGGCTTCGCCGGTTTGGGCGGCTCCGCCACCAAGATGGTGTTGCGGCCCGCGACCTTCAGGATCCGGATGTCCTTAAGAAGCAGTTTGCTTTTCACTTCCTGGCCGTTCTTGCGGATCCGGGTCTTGAATCCGTGCGCCATGCGATCCCAGGCGCCGATCTCCCCTTCGAAGAACTGGCCGTCGGCCAGGACCGCCTGTTTGTGCGAAAACTCGGGGACGCCCCGGGCGTAGACTGCCAGCTCCCGCGGGGTCATCGTGAATTTTTTCTCGTCGAAGAGGAGCGCCAGATGCTCTTCGCCGGCATCTAGGCTCAGGCGCAAGGGCAGCTTGTCCGGCTGCTCGAAATACAGATAGCCTTCCTGGGCGTAGCCCGGAGTCAGCACCGTCTCCCGGAAGGGTTTTCTGCGGATGATCTCGTTGGCCGCCACGGCCAGGTCGCTGTCCACGTTGCCGCTCGATGGGATCCAGGTGGCCGCCAATCCTTTGCTGGCGCCCCGGAACCTCGGCCCGAGCCCGTTCTCCTCTCCCAAGGGCAGGGAAGTCACGGAGGATGTTTGAGCATTCACCATGTCCGTCAGGCCCGTGTTCTTCAAAAGAAAGTTGGCGCCCATGCCGGCTCCCGGGATGGGGATGATGTTGGGGATCTGACTGAGGGCGTCGCCCACGCCGAAGGTATAGCTCGCTGACTCAGCCCCCTTGCCCGCGAAGCGGCCCGAGACCTCCATCGCCTGCAGAGAGGAGACCATGTCGGAGAAGCGGATGGGGTTCAAGATCGTCCAATCCGCCGACGAGGCCGAAAACATATCCGGAGAGACCTTGAGCGGCTTGGTGGAGCGGTTCTGAAGGCGGACCCAGATGAAGCTCGCCGGACCGATCACTTCCGCGCGCACCAGAAGCTCGAGCGAGCCCTTGATGGCCACAAACGCCTCGTCCTGGCTGGCCTCGATGTCGCCAAAATCGCAGGTCACCCCGAAAGGATGAAGATCTTCCGTGTGCATGATATCCAGCTGCAGCGGCTTTCCCTGACGCGTGAGTTCGACTTGGAACGGCCCCGTGCGGCTGGAGAGGAACGCCTCGAAATTCAAATCCCCGGCAGGCGCGGTGTCCCGGTTCAACCCCGTGAGGGCATCCCCCGCCCTGATCCCTCCCTGGGCGGCCGGCGAACCCGGCATCACGCTCTTGACCACGCATTCCTCACGGGCCGTCAGCTGCGCCGGTGCCCTGGAAACAAGTTCGAAGACAGTCACCGCGGGCTTGGGTGTCGCGCACCCGGTCAGGGAGCATGCCAGAATGACGGCACAAAGATTTTTTCTGCGCAGGGTCATCGGTCTTCCTCCTCCGGAGAGGCGTATTCTAGGTTATTTTCAAGACGCTTTGCCAAACTCTCTGGTATAATCAAGGTCCCAAAATGGACACCGCCGCCTTCCAGAAGCTCCTGCGCCAGATCGAGGTCGTCCACGCGCCCTCCCATGCCCTGGCCACCTTCGGCGCCACGAATCTGGCCTATCACCTGCTCTCTCCCATCGACAAGCTCCCGGACCGCACGCGCCTGCGCCGCGGAACGGTCGTCTCCCAAAAGCCGAAGATACTCACTCCCGACGCGCTGAAGGAACGCTTCCAGGGCTTCGGCCGCAAGGCCTCTGAATTCGCCGAACTCCTCACCCCCGCCTACCGGGACCTCCTGAGGGCTTTGGAATACAGCTTCAAGAACCAAGATCTCACGACCCGTGTCATCACGGCGTCTCCTCAAGACGTGGCTGAGCGCATCCAGGCTGACCTAGGCAAACGCGAGGCTCAGAGTGAAGCCATCATCCGCTGCCCGGACTCGGCCTGGGGCCTGGCCCTCATGAAATTCACCCTGGACCACACGGCGCGGTCTTTCCCCGTGCATGTCCGCGACCTCGAGCGCCGCGGACTCTTCGATCCGACGGGCAGGCAAGCCGGCCGCCGTCGGCGAGAGATCGAGGAACTTTTCGCCGCGGCGAGAAAAGACCGATCGGTCCTGGAGGCCCTGGGGCGCAAGCTGCGGGAATACGGGCTCTTCGACGAGTACGAGGATAAATTCCTCTCGTTTTTTTAGAAATGCTAAAGTAAGCCCATGATGCGCCGCATCACTTGTGCTGTGGGGATCCTCGCACTCTCAGGGGCTACGGTTGCACTTTTATTCGTTCGCAGGATTTTAAAGCCATACGCTCCGGACGCGCCGGCCTACAGGCAGAAGGGACCCGCCAACGCCTCCATCACCGTCGTCGAATTTTCGGACTTCCAATGCCCGGCCTGCCGGTTCGCCGTCGAACCCATGAAGGGGCTGCAATCCCTTTATGCCCAGGACCTGAGAGTGATCTTCAAGCACTACCCTCTCACGCGCATGCATCCCAAGGCCAAAGCCGCGGCCATCGCCGCGGAATGCGCCGGCCGACAGGGCCGTTTCTGGGAATTTCATGACACGCTCTACGGCCATCAGGCCGACTGGACCAAGGACAATGGACAAAACCTCGAGGACTATGCCCGCGAACTAAAACTCGACCAGACTGCCTTCGCCGCCTGTCTCAAAGACCCGTCTACCTCCGCGGCCATCGAACGCGACATGAAGGAAGGCGATGATCGGTGGGTCGTGTCCACGCCCACCTTCTTCATCAACAGCAGACGCTTTGCAGGCGCGCGCCAGCTCACGGACCGCGGCGTGATCTGGATCGATAAGCTCCTCAAGAACCGACATGGAAAAAACTGATTCCTCGCTGGGCCTTGCCGCGCGCATCCTCGTCGGCCTCGTTTTCGTCGCCTCCGGCACGCTCAAGGCTGCGGCTGCGCCGGAGGAGTTCGCCCTGGTCATCGAATACTACCGGATCATCCCCTCCACCGAAGTCATCCTGTTCGTGGCGGCATTCCTGCCGTGGTTGGAAGTCATCATCGGATATGCCTTGATCTTCGGATTCTTGACGCGGCCCGCGGCGACAGCGGCCGGCGCCATGCTCCTGGGCTTCATCGCGGCCATCGGCTCGACCAAGCTGCGCGGCCTGGAGCTTCCCAACTGCGGCTGCTTCGGCTTCGGGTTCCATCCCACGCCTTCCCATGCCCTCATGCTGGACACGCTGCTCATCATCGTGACTCTGCAGGCCTGGCGCCGGGGAGAACGACTCCTCAGTCTGGACCTTTGGTGCCGTCAACGGCCGCAATCCGCCTAGGCCCTTTGACCCATCCTCGAGCAGGTCTAAAGTCCCTGGTCGTATTTTAAAGAAACCATTAACCTGTAGGTGTATGTCGCATGATCTCATCCTCAGACCTGGCGCCACGGTCTGGCCAGTCGTCCGGCTGGCCAGCGACTATCTGCGCGCCCAGGAGTATTTCGAGGCCATCATCACCTCGACCACGGACGCCATCGTCGCCGCCAACGCCGCCGGGCGCATCATCTATTTCAGCCCCGGAGCCGAAGCCATGCTGGGCCTCTCGAGCCTGGGGGCCTGCGGCAAGCCGGTCCACGAGCTCTACCAGGGAGGCCGCGAGCAGGCCCTGCGCATCATGGGCCGGCTGCGGCGCGAGGGCCGCATCCAGGACCACGAGATGGTCTTCACCTCCAAGGACGGCCGCGCCATCCACGTCAGCATGTCCGCCTCGCTGCTCAAGGACCGGGCCGGCCACGTCATCGGCACTCTCGGCATCGCCAAGGACATCACCCGGCGCGTGGAACTCGAGACCCGACTGCGCGACCTGGCCATCACGGACGATCTGACCGGACTCTACAACAAAAGGCATTTCCATGAGCGCCTCACCCAGGAAGTCAGCCGCGCCCGCCGCTTGCGCCAGAAGTTCTCGCTGCTCCTCATCGATCTCGACGCCTTCAAGACCTTCAACGACCGTCTCGGCCATCCGGCCGGAGACAAGATCCTCAGGGAGTTCTCCTCCCTCCTGCACGCCAGCATCCGCAAGGAGGTGGACTCGGCCTATCGCTACGGGGGCGACGAGTTCGTCATCCTCCTGCCCGGCCTGGGCTTGAAGCGCGCCCGCGATGTGGCCGCGCGCATCGAAGCCGCGGCCCATCGTCGACAGACCGAACGGACGCATTTCAGTTGGGGCGCCGCGACGCTGACGGCCAACGTCGGCACGGCAACGGAACTCCTGCGCCTGGCCGACCGCCGCATGTTCACCATGAAAGCGGCGCACAAGCACCGCGCGTAAGCATCCTGGACGCCGCGCCCCAGGGAGAGGTATAATCTCGGCAGTTCCCATGGCGAAGATCCTCATCATCGACGACGATTTTTCCATCGTCGAACTGCTCACAGACATCCTGACGCATGACGGCCACGAGGTGACTGCCGCCAACGAGGCCGTGGAAGGCATGCAGAAGGCGCGCACCGCCAAGCCGGACCTCGTCATCCTCGATTATCATATGCCGGGCATGTCCGGCGCCCATCTCTATGAATCCCTGCGGCGCAACCAGGCGACCCATCAGACGCCGGTCCTCTTCATGAGCGGAGAAGCCTCTGCCGATGACATCCTCAACGAGATCTCCGATCCGGCCGGCGCCAGCTTCCTGGCCAAGCCCATCCACCTGCAGGATTTCCGTAAGGCCATCGCCAAACTCCTGGTCTCCGAAACCCATCCCGCACATCCTGAGTCAAGGTAACCCCATGCGAACGAGACTGATCCTCCCCATCGCGGCTCTGGCGGGCGCTTGGCTGTTGGGCGCCTGCGCGGGCGCGCGAACCAAGCCCACCCCGCCGCCCGTGGAAAAATCAACCGACACGGCCACCGCCCCCATCGACGTGATCGAGGCGAGCCTGCGCGGCGAGAAGTTCCAAAGCGCCGAGGGCCTCCAAAGCATCACCTTCGACTATGACAGCGCCAGCCTGAGCGACGAGGCCCTGGGCACGCTGAAAGCCAATGCCTCCTTCCTCAAGGAGCATCCCGGCCTGGAGATCCTGGCCGCCGGCTTCTGCGACGAGAGGGGCACCGTCGAGTACAACCTGGCTCTGGGTCAAAAGCGCGCCAAAGAGGTGCGCGAATACTACATCCGTCTCGGCCTCCCAGGCACCGCCGTGGCCACCATCTCCTACGGCAAGGAAGATCCCATCTGCACGCAGCCCACGGAGGAATGCTGGCGCCAGAATCGCCGCGCGGATACGAAAGCCCGTTCGCGAAAAACCGCTCCATGAGAATCCTGCTGCTTCTAGGCGCCTGCGCCTTGGCCGGCTGCGTGGCCACCCAGAACGACGTCCTCGACATGCAGAACCAGATGTCGGAGCTCAAGGGGACCATCTCCTCGCTGCAGGCCAATCAGGCGGACCTCCTGGCCCAATTCAAGCAGGTCCACGAAGACCTGGCCGCCTTCATGGAGGCCCGCAAGCAATCCCAGGACGATCTCAGCCGCCTCTCCTCCAAGATCGACGATCTCACCGCCGTCGTCACCGCCAAGGTCTCATCCATCGGCATGGACCTGACCGCGACCCAAGCCAAGAGCCTCGAAGCGCAGAAAGCGGCCCTGGCCAAGGATCTCCAGCAGGGTGTGCCCACCGAACTCTTCCAAACGGCCGAGGTGCGGCTCGCCATGAAATCCTACGACCTGGCCGCCAAGGGCTTTGCGGATTACCTCGCCCGCTTCCCCAAAGGGGCGCTCGCGGATGCCGCCGTCTACAATCTGGCGGAGTCCTATTACGGCCTCAAGAAATGGGAGCCGGCCGGCCGGCAATACGCCCTTTACCTGGAAAAATATCCGAAGACCGGCCTGACCCCGGCGGCCCGGCTCATGTACGCGCTCTGCCTCATCCACATGAAGAAGGACATCGCCGAGGCGAGGCAATATCTGGATTCCGTGATCGCCGATTTCCCCGCAAGCCCCGAAGCCAAGGCCGCGGCCCTCGAGATCAAGAAGCTCCACAAAAAGTGACCTCGCTTTTCCTCGGCCTGGCGCTCCTGACTCTGTCTCTCCAAGCCGGCCAGGCCCCGGATGTCTACATCGCCCTGGCCGGGCATACGGGAGAGGCCCGGACCCTGGCGCTCGGCCTGCCGCCGTTCATCGCCGCCGATCCCCGGAACAAGCCAGACGCGCTCCTGGCCAAGGAGCTCCATGACATCGTGCGCGACGATCTCCTCTTCTCGCGCCGCTTCACCCTGCTGGAGGACGGCCCTGTCTTCAACGGCGCCAACATCAACGACATCCTCCCCGCCTGGAAGACGCGTCTGGCGGGCTGGCTGCTGGCTGCCCAGACGGACCTCACGGACCGTCTCTCCCTGAAAGTCTGGCTCCTGGACGCCGGCTCCGGAGAAACCGCCTTCGAGCGCACCTACAGGTCCGAAGCGTCATCCTCCCGGGCGATCGCCCACCGGGTCTCCGATGACATCGTCCTGGCCCTTACGGGGAAGAACGGTATCGCCCACAGCCGGATCGCCTTCGCCAATGACCGCACGGGCCGCAAGGAGATCTCCGTCATGGACTATGACGGGGCCAACCTCCGGGCCCTGACGGACGACGGCTCCATCGCTCTTCTGCCGCGCTTCTCCCCGGATGGAAGATCCCTGGCTTACACCAGCTACAAGGAGGAAAACCCGGATCTCTTTCTTCTGGACCTCGCCACCGGCCGCTCGCGTACACTCTCAGCCGATCAGGGACTCAACGTAGCCGGCGGCTTCTCTCCCGACGGCACGCAACTCCTCATGACCCTCTCGCGCCAGAAGAGCCCCAACCTCTATCTCAAGAATCTCGTCGACGGCTCCACATCCCGGCTCACCCACCACTTCGGAGCGGACAGCTCCGCCACCTTCTCTCCCGACGGAGGGCAGGCGGCCTTCGTCTCGGACCGCGCCGGCAACCCGCAGATCTACCTCCTCGCCCTGGCCACCCAGCGCGTCAAGCGCCTCACCGACCTCAACTGGTGCGACTCCCCCTCTTGGTCGCCGACCGGGGAATGGATCGCCTTCTCAGGCCGCGTCCATCGCGCGGACAGGCTCGATATCTTCCTCGTGGACGTCACCGGCAACCAGGTGCGCCAGCTCACCCACGGCGAAGGGGCCAACGAAAACCCTGTCTGGTCCCCGGATGGGCGCTTTCTCGCCTTCATCACGACGCGCCACGAACGCTCGGAGCTCTTCGTCATGGACGCGGATGGCTCGGCCCCCCATCGGCTCTCCGAGATCCCGGGCAACACGATCACGCCGGCCTGGTCGAATTAGCGCCGCGGGATCGTCAGGACGAAGCGCGCGCCCCGTCCGGGGCCGTCGCTGAAAGCTTCGATGCCGCCGCGGTGCTTCTGGAAGATGCGCAGAGCCGCGGAAAGACCCAAGCCGCTGCCGGCCTCGCCCTTGGTCGTGAAGAAGGGATGGAAGATTCGATCCAAGTTCTGAGCCTCGATCCCCCGGCCGTCATCCTCGACGATGATCTGCCAGACGCGAGGACTGGAAAAAAAGTGGCGCCAAGGCCCCGCGGCAGCCAGCGCCTTGAGTCGAACACAGCCGCGGTCCTTGACCGCGTCAAGCGCGTTATAAAGCACGGCGACGATGGCCTCCTGCATGAGGGAAGGGTCCCCTCGCGCGGGCAGCGACTGAGACAGGACCGCGGCCTCCAGCCGGATGGCACGCTGTCGGGCGATCGGCTCCATGGCCGCCAAGGCCAGTTGGATGGGCTCGCGAAGATCGAATCGCACATCATCCATCTCCTCGATGCGGCCTAGATCCAGGAGTCTTTTGAGGATCTCTCGGCAATGCCCCACCTCGTCGCGGATCTGGTCGAGGTCCTTCTGCGCCTCCGGGAAATTCAGGGCGCGCCGGGCCAGGACCTCGGCATTGACCATGATGGTCGTGAGAGGCCCCTTGATGCGGTGCGCCACCTCGCCGGCCATCTGGCCCAAGGCGGCGAGCCTTTCGAACTGCACCAGGCGGTCCTGGTAGCGGCGCTCGGCCTCTGTCTGCGTGCGGCGGGTGTCATGCGAGAGAATCGCCATCAGCACCGAACTGATCCATAGGAAATGCATCCGGAGCCAGAAGGCGGTCTCGTGCGGCAGTCCCTGCACCGGCCGCCAGGCCGAGAGCAGGTAGAGCCCCGAGGTGATCAACGCCACCAAAAAGCTCTGCAGCCAGCTCCGGGTCAAAGCCGTGCCGAAAATGATCAAGAAATAGATGAGATAGAGCTCCGAGTCTGAATTGGTCCAATGCAGGATGATGGAAGCCAGGAGGGCGTCGCCCACGAAGAGTCCGGCTTGGAAATACCAGCGCGAAAGGATCCCGATCGGAGCCATCTTGATGAAGACCAGCGAGGATCCGAAAACGATGGTCAAGAACGAGAGGCGCGCCGCCCATTCAGAGACATCGCGGCACTGATAGACGAAGATGAGGCAAAGCACCGCCATCAAGAGGCCCTGGAAGGCGAAATAGGAACCGCGGCGGTCAGGCATGGGGATTCAAACGGTATCCCAGCTTGGAGACGGTCTCGATTAAGTCGGCCTTCGGCCCCAGCTTTTTGCGGATGTTTTTGATGTGGGTGTCCAGACTCCGGCTGAACACCTCGCGCCCATAGGAGGAGGTATTCTCGATGAGATAGCGGCGGCTCAAGGCCCGCCCCGGGCGGGAGGCAAGAAGGGAGAGCACTTCGAATTCCCGGGGCTGCAGCCCCAAAGGCTTGCCGTTGACGAAAGCGTCGCGGTTCTCCCCATCCAGGCGCAGGCCGGGCAGCTCGATGCTCCCGCCGGCAGGACCCTGCGGCTGACAGCGCCGCAGCACGCTCTGGATGCGCGCCAGAAGCTCCAGCGCGCCGAAAGGCTTGGCCACATAGTCGTCCGCGCCGAGATTCAGGCCCAAGACTTTGTCCGCCTCGCCGGCCAGGCCCGTGAGGAAGATCACCGGGATGGCGCCGGTCGCAGCGTTCTGTTTGAGGGACTTGAGGATCGAACGCCCATCGCCGCCGGGCAGACGGACGTCGAGAAGGATGAGGTCCGGTTTCAGGCGCACCGCCTCGGCGAGGGCTTTGTCCGGGACCGCGACATGTTCCAGGCTGAAGCCCTCCTCTAAACTCAGGATTTTTTCCACAGCCTCCACGATATGAGGATCGTCCTCGATGATAAGGATCTTCGGCATGGCTGTCCGCCATTATAGCAACAATTCACAATTTGCACACAATTTTGCCATGCAAAATTCACTCCCAACGGCTATACTATGAGAGCCGCCGGGAGGCTGTCATGAAAAAAATGCTCAAGAAGGCCAAAAAGGGCTTCACCCTCATCGAGTTGCTCGTGGTCGTTCTTATCATCGGCATCCTGGCCGCGATCGCCATGCCCCAGTTCTTTCAAGTCATTGAAAAAGCCCATTTCGCAGAGGCCCTCAATTGCCTCGGTGTCATGAGGGGAGCGGAGGAAAGATACTACCTGCAGGGCAGCGCGTACACCGGGGTATTGGCCAACCTGGACATCGCCCCGCCTGCTCTCAAATATTTCAACGCCCCGGTCGTGGCGGTGGCCGGCGCCGGCTATACCATCACATTGACCCGGAATGCCACGTCCGTCCCATCCAGCATATCGGCAGGTTATTCCGTGGCCATGACCATCGCTGCGGCCGGAGGATCACCCACCTACGCCTGCAACGCCGGCGGAGCTGGGATCACCTGCACCAACTGGCTGCCTCAGTAAGGACGTCGAGGATCACCGCTTAAAACACGCGCGACAGCGAGCCTCGTACTTGTCGGCGGTCCCGACCTCGATGAGCTTCTTGGTGGAGGAGAGGCGCTGGGAGCGGTTGGCCGGGTTGCCGCACACGGAACAAACGGCCAGATTCTTCGTCACGAACTCCGCCACGCCCATGATGCGGCAGGTCACGGGAAAGGGGACTCCTCTGTAGTCCTGATCGAGGCCCGCCACGATGACGCGCCGGCCCTGGTCCGCCAGGGTCTCGCAGACCTCGACGATGTCCTCGTCGAAGAACTGGACCTCGTCGATGCCGACGATCTGGGTATCGGGCTTGACCAAGCCCAGGATGTCGTGAGCCCTGGCCACCGACCGGGCAGGGACCTTGGTCAGGTCATGCGAGACGATATGGTCCTTGGAGTAGCGAGTGTCCAGACCGTGGTTGAAGACCTGCACCTTCTGGCGCGCGATGGTGGCCAGGCGCAGGCGTCGGATGAGTTCCTGCGTCTTGCCTGAGAACATGGAGCCCACCACGACCTCGATCCAGCCCCCCGTGGGCCCCCAATGGATCGGCGCGACCGGGTGACTACCGCTCTGCAATCTCCGTTTCATCGCCATCAGCTCCTTTTCAAACGAGAGGAATATTGGCCGCGGTAATACTGGCGGTATCCCTCCCCTTTTTTCAAGGGGCGCCACCAGGACTCATGGGCGCGGTACCACTCCACCGTCAAGCGCAAAGCCTCCTCGAACCGATAGGCATGCTTAAATCCCAGCCCCTTGAGCTTGCCGCAATCCAAGGCATAGCGCCGGTCATGGCCCAGCCTGTCCGGCACCGGGCGCACGAGCTCTGATCCCACGCCCATGAGAGTCCTGACACGCGCGACGAGTTCGCGATTGTCGCAGGAATAAGTCCCGCCGATGTTGTAGATCTCGCCGTCCTGACCGCGGCGAAGGACCTGCGCGATGGCCCGGGCGTGGTCCAGGACGAAAAGCCAGTCGCGGACATTGCGGCCGTCCCCGTAGAGCGGGAAGGGCTCGCCATCCATCCAATTGGTGATCATGAGAGGCAGAGCCTTCTCCGGATACTGATAGGGACCGAAATTATTGGAAGCGCGCGTCACGATGGCCGGCAACTTGTGCGTGACCACATAGGAGCGCACCAAGAGGTCAGAGGCCGCCTTGGAGGCCGCGTAGGGGCTGTTGGGCCACAGACGATCGCCCTCGGTGGAGAATCCCTTGGCCACGCTGCCGTAGACCTCGTCCGTCGAGACATGGACGAACCGGCCGATCTTGCGGCGCAGGGCCGCGTCGAGGAGGACCTGGGTCCCGATCACATTGGTCCGCAAGAAGACCGCGGCGTCGAGGATGGAGCGGTCCACGTGGGTCTCCGCCGCGAAATGGACCACCGCGTCGACATCCGTCATGCAGCGGTCCACCACGCGAGGATCGGCGATGTCTCCCTTCACCCAGCGATAGCGCGCATCGCGGGCGAACTCCTTCAAGTTGGCCGGATTGCCCGCGTAGGTGCGCAGGTCGAGGTTGGTGACGCGAGTATTACGTTGCGTGGCAAGCAGATGCCTTATGAAATTCGAGCCAATGAAACCCAAGCCGCCAGTCACCAAAAGTTTCATCTAGGCGGCCCACTGTGGGCGCCCACAGTTCCCTCGCGAAGATACTGTGTCCGGACACAGTTCCAATTCACGCTTTTTGTCATGAGTTCTTATTTTTATGCCGGAAATAAACAGCCTCAAAATAGCTCCAGGTATCCCGGAGGCCCTCCTCCAAGCCCATGCAGGGACGGTAGCCCAAGAGGCGCTTGGCCTTGGAGATGTCCGCGTAAGTCTTTCGCACGTCGCCCTGGCGCATGGGGGTATGGTGGCGCTTGAGCCGGCGTCCCACGATATCCTCGATGACGCGGATGATGTCCAGAAGAGAGTAGTTGCGGCCGTTGGCGATGTTGAAGTTCTCGCCGATACCGGTCTTGGTCACGGCAGCCAGGAGATTGGCCTCGACCACATTGGCCACATGAGTGAAATCCCGGGACTGCCGCCCATCCCAGTGGACCTCCAGGGTCTTTCCCAGGTAGGCGGCCTCCATGAATTTCGGGATGACCGCGGAATAGAGGGACTCGGGATCCTGGCGCGGGCCGAAAACATTGAAATAGCGCAGGCTCACGGTCTCCAGGCCGTAGGTCTTGGTGAACAGCATGGCGTAGTGCTCGCCCGCGAGCTTCTGGGCCGCGTAAGGCGACACGGGCCGGGGCAGATGGTCCTCCCGTTGCGGAAACAACTGAGTATCCCCATAAACCGAGCTCGACGAAGCGTACACGAAGCGTTTCGCCTTGGCCTCGCGCGCGGCGATGAGCATGTTCAAGGTCCCCGTCGCATTGGAATCATGCGAACCGCCGGGGTTGTCCACGGATTTCGGCACGGAGCGCAGGGCGGCCTGATGGATGACGACATCCGCGCCCTGGGCCGCGCGGCGGCAGTCGCGCGGTTCGCGGATGTCGCCGCGCACGAACTCGATCTGGCCGCGGAAGGAGGCCATGTGCTCCGGCTTTCCCGTGCAGAGATTGTCGAGGACCCGCACGCGCTTCTTGCGGCGCACGAGCTCGGCCACGATGTTGGAGCCGATGAAGCCCGCCCCGCCCGTCACCAGCCAAAGACTCTCTTTTTTTCGCATGCCCACTCCTGGGGATTTACGGGATCTCGATGCGGCTGGAGTCGCCCACCATGATGCGGTAGGCCTGGGGTTTGGCTCCCGAGCGCAGCAGTTCCACCCTCTGCCCGATGAGCGAGTCCTGGATGCGCTTGATGTCACGGATCTTGGCGTGTTCGAGCACGATCGAATGTTCGATCTCGCTGTTCTCGATGAGGGTGTCGTAGTAGATGGAACTGTACGGGCCGACGTAGGAATGGATGATGCGCGAACGAGCGCCGATCACGGCCGGGCCCCGGATGATGGAGGACTCAATGATGGCCCCGGCCTCGAGCGTCACCCGACCCTCCAGTCGAGAACCGGCATCCACATGGGCGTCCTTGTGGATGGAGGGCTCGAGGGTCTCGTGGATGAGACGATTGGCCTCCAAAAGGTCCGCCAGTTTTCCCGTGTCCTTCCACCAGCCCTGCGTGCGCTTGCACACGACGGTGAACTTCTGGTCCACCAGCCACTGGATGGCATCCGTGATCTCGAGTTCCCCGCGCGCCGAGGGCTGGATGTGATCGATGGCCGTGAAGATGTTCTTGTCGAAGAGGTAGACCCCGACCAGGGCCAGGTCGCTCTTGGGCTCCTTGGGTTTTTCCACCAGCCGGGAGACCTTGCCATCCTTGAGTTCCACCACGCCGAAGGAGGACGGATTGGGCACCTGGGCCACCAGGATCTGGGAATTGGGTTTGGTCTGGAGAAAATCCTCGACCAAGGGCGAAAGCTCCCCCTTGAGCAGGTTGTCCCCCAAGAACATCAGGAAGGGCGACTCCCCCATGAACTCTTTGGAGATCTTGACCGCATGGGCCAGGCCCAGAGGCGCCTCTTGAGGGATGTAGGTGGCCTTGAATCCGAAGGCCGAGCCGTCGCCCACGGCCGCGCGGATCTCGGCGGCCGTGTCGCCCACGATGATGCCCACCTCCCGGATGCCGGCCCGGGCGATGGCCTCCAGACCGTAGAAAAGGATGGGCTTGTTGGCGATGGGGATGAGCTGCTTGGCCGAGGTGTGGGTGATGGGCCGCAGGCGGCTGCCCTTGCCGCCGGAGAGGACCAGGGCCTTCATGGGGACTCTCTGGGTCTTGTTCATGCGCGTTTGGATTTTACCATTTTACGGCCTGTCCTCTCTGCCATGGACGCGCTCCGGGAACCACTCCGACTCCCAGTCATGGATGATCTTGCGGTCCTGGTCGAAACTCCCGAATTTCATCTCCGCGCGCACGGTGAACTCCTTGACGTTGCCGGGCCTGAAACGCACGCCCACGCGGCCGAAGAAGTCGTGCCAGTTCTTGATCAAGGCCACCTCTTTCTCGAAAATCTGGAAACGGTGAAGATTCCCGATGCTTCCATCGGAAACGACCAAGGAGCGCAAGGCAGCATTCAGATGCCAGGTCCCCTTGGAGCCGATCCCCGTGGAGTCGGATATCCCGAACTCGGTATTGAGGTAGTAGATATCCGCGGTGGAGAGGTTGTAGCCCACGCCGGTCGTCAGGAAAGTCCCCAGCTCGTCGCCCCAGGTGGCGTTGAGGATGCAGTTCTGGTTGCCGCCGTGCAGCTGATAATAATCCCGCAAGGTCAGGCTGAAATTAGGGGCGGGCGTGTAGTAGACGTCGCCGACGATGGGCTGGACCCGGTCGCGAAAACCCACCTCATGGTCCCGAAAGACCCGGAAATCATAGCCGGAATTAAAACGCATGAGAACGGTGCGATACGGCCGGTAGGCATGCAGGGCCGTAAGCATGTTGGTTTCCACCCCATGATCCACGGCACCCGAATCGTCGGTGAAAGAATCCACCTTTTCACGCACCCCGTAGGTCTGTGCCAGATCGAGGTTTCCCAGAACACTGCTCCAGCGCATGTTGGCAGCGAGCGTGTAGCGACCGACTTGGGCATTATTGAATCTCGAGGTCGGCCCGGAACCCGAAGTCGTATCCAGCTTGTCATAGAGGGTCCGACCGTATTGCGCCGAGGGGGTGAGCTTCAAGCTCTGCGTCAGGGGGATGGTCTGAATGGCCTGCCAAGTGCCTCCCACGGTCTTTTGGAAGTAGTCGCGGCCGTTGCTGAAGTTGTTTTCAGCGAAACCCGACAGGTTATTGAGCCAGGGCAGCCCGAAAAACTTCAGCGAGGCCGAGTTGACGTCCAGCCGAGGCGAACTCTCGCTGGTTTTCTTGAACGTGCTCGTGGAAACGGCGTCGTCCTCGCGCGAATAGCTGAGGCGGCTGGTGACCTGCGGCAGCCGCCAGACCAGCGCGCCGCTGTTGAGAAGATTCGTCGTCACGGGGAAGGGGCTGGCCCGCGCGTAGTCATTGTTGAAGTTCGGATCGGACATGGCCTGCAGGCGCCCCTGGACCGCGAAGGAACTCAAAAAGCCCTGATAGAGGTCCCCGGTCACGGACCAGCGCTGCAGGGAAGTCTGGTCCTCCTTGATGCGGTAGCCGGAGAGGATGCCGCGCGAGTCCATTCCCGCGCGATGGCTGATCTCTCCGCCGGCCCCGACCCCCTGGTTGCTGAAATAATCCAAAAAGATCTTGCTGCGCCACGTCGGAGAGTGCTGTGTGGTCAGGGTCCCCTTGAGGAAGGCCCCGTTGCGATGGTCATAGCCGGGCTGGAATTTAAAGCGTAACAGATGGGAAGCGCTGATGGATTTGTAGAGATACGGCAGGTAGAACACCGGGACGGGCCCGATATAGAAGAGGACATTGCGAGCCGTAAAATAATCGCCAGGAAGCACGGTCATGTGGGTGGCGTGGAAATGATAGTGGGGCGGCACATAGTAGCAGCTCGTGAAATTCGCGTCCGCATAATAGAGGTGCTTGGTCGGATCCAGGGCCATGCTCTTGGCGTGCACGCGCCACTCACCGTAGCCGGCCGAAGCGTTGTAAAGGACGCCGGAATGGTCCGAAAAATCGAACTCCCCCGCCTGCCCCGAGACAGCGCTCAAGCCGTTGTCCACGAACAGGTGGCCTTCGGAGCGGCCGCGCTTCTGCGTCGTGTTGATCCAGACCTCGTCGCCCTTCAGAGTCCAGGTGCTCTCATGCACAACGACCGCCCCCTTGAGGTGAAGCATCGAAGCGGAACGGTCATAGTCCAGATGGTCGGCGACGAAATCCAGATGAGGCGCCGCGGGCGGCGGCGGCAGGACATTGTCCGCGGCCCAGAGCCTGGGCGCCGCCAAAAAAAACGTCAGCAGAAAATGAAAGATCAACGCCCCGCTCCCTCCCGGGCCAAGAGCGCCGCGCCCACACAGCCGGCATTCGGATTGTCCGCTCGGCCCAGCGAGACATGGCGCAGGGCGGTTTGGAAAGGGTGTTCGAGGAAGACGCGCTTCACGGGATCGAGCAGCCAATGGCCGGCGCGGGAAACGCCCCCTAAAAGCACGACCGTGTCCGGGTTGAGCGCCATGACCACATTGGCAAGGCCCAGGCCCAGCATCTCTCCCGTGCGCTCCCACACCTCGCGCGAAAGAGCATCCCCCCGTTGCGCCGCAACCTTAAGATGCTTGGGCGTGAGAGTCTTAAGATCCGGGACCAAGCGGCGCAGGATGCGGCCGCTTCCCGGACGGGCGCGCAGCAGCTTGCGGGCCGTGCGCACGATGCCGTAGTTGCCCACATAGGCCTCCAGGCATCCCCGCGCCCCGCAATGGCACGGCTCCCCGGACGCCGCCACCCGCGTGTGTCCGATCTCTCCCGCGGTGCCCGTGGCCCCCCGGTAAAGCCGGCCGTCGATGATGAGGCCACCGCCCACGCCCGTGCCCAGGGTCACGCCGACGACAGAGCGCGGCCGGCGCTCAAGCTGCGTGACATAGGCGCCCCAGACCGCCGCGTTGGCGTCGTTCTCGACGACCATGGGCAGGCGGAGCCGCTGGTGGAATTCTTTGGCGAAAGGATATCCCTGCCAGCCGGGCAGGTTGGGGGTGAGCCTGAGCGTGCCGCGCTCATGGTCCACATCCCCGGCTAGGCCCAGTCCGAAGCTGGAAGCCTTGATGCCATGCCGGCGCCAGAGTTCCAGGACGCGGATGACCCGCTCCAGAAAATCCCCGGGACCCGCCGCCGGGTCCGTTGGAAATTCCTCCAAACGAAGAACCTTGCCCCGGCCTGAGACCGCCGCGATCTTGGTGAAAGTCCCCCCCGCGTCCACGCCGAAAGCTGATTCAGGCATTGTGACCTCCAAAACTTTCGACGCATCCCCAAGAACGTCGACCAACTGTTGCCGGCAACAGTTGCTTGAAAAAATTATCAATGTCGCAAAAAAGATGGTAGCTTGAGATGAAATTCAAATTTAAATCATTGGCCTTTTTCCGTTTTACCTCCACCGGTGGAGGTAAAACTAAAGAAGTGCTTAAAAAATAATCTCTTTTTTTCACCATGCCGCCATCACAAAACGGATTCACGGAAGCCTCTCCTCTTCATCGCCAGAACACAACGAGCCTGAGCAGCCAGATAAAACGAGCCGCAGATCATCGCGGTCTTGGGCGTCTGCGGATCGGCAAGCCACTCGCGCATGGCTTGGCGCACATCCGCAGTCTCCCGCACCATTGCCGCGGGCGCTTGCCGCTGGATCTCACGGGCCAGCTCCGCCGCCGCCAGGGCCCGGGGAGAACGCGGCTGGGTCACCACCACGTCTTTGAGTCGCCGGGCCAACGCGCCCACAACGGATCGGCGGTCCTTCTCGCGCATCAGGCCCATGATCCAGCGCAGAGAGCGATGCTGCCAGGGCGATTGCGCCAGAGTCCTCTCCAGAGCCCGGAGAGCCTCGGGATTATGGCCGCCGTCCACGATCGCTGTCTTTCCGTTGATGGGGATGACCTCGAAGCGGCCGGGCCAATGCACCTGGGAGAGACCCGCGCGCCAAGCGGATTCAGGCACGGGAAAGACGCGGTCCAGGACCATCCGAGCCAGGGCGGCGTTGCCGCCCTGCGACGAACCGAGAAGGGACAGGACGTATCTCCGTCGGCCATCGCTCACGACCTGACGATTGCGGCGCCAATCCACGGAGATCGTGTCCCAGGGCCGGCGCAAGACGCTCAGGGACGCTCGACATGCGCGAGCCCGACGCTGGATCGGACGCAGAGCCGCGTCAGGCAGTCTCGGGCAGAAGACCGGGCAGCCCGGCTTGATGATCCCAGCTTTTTCAGCCGCGATCAGAGACAAGGTCGAGCCCAACCACTCTTGATGGTCGTAATCCACGGAGGTGATGACGCTGGCCAGGGGTTGGGGCACGACATTCGTCGCATCCAGACGGCCTCCCAGGCCGGTTTCCAAGACGACGATCTCCGTCCGGGTCTGGCGGAAGTGGAGAAAAGCGACGCAGGTCAGAAGCTCGAAATAGCTCAGCTCCTGACGATCGTCCGCTTTCCAGACGGCACTGAAAAGCCGAGAAAAATCGAACGCAGAGATCGGCCGGCCTCCGACCTGGATGCGCTCACGCACGGACTGAAGATGCGGAGAGATGTAGAGCCCGGTCTTGCGTCCCGCCGCACGCAGGACTGATTCCAGGATCGCGCAGACAGAGCCCTTGCCATTGGTGCCGGCCACATGGAGGCAGGAAAGGTCCTGCTGGGGATCGCCCAGGCGCTTCAACACGCGGCGCACGCGCAAAAGACCGAGCCTCACGCGCTCTTCCTGGCGTTGCTCGAGCCGGCGCAGCGCTGACGGGAAGGTCATCGATGCACGCGCCTGATCTTCGCGCCCAAGACTCTGAGCCGGATCTCCAGGCGCTCATAGCCCCGATCGATGTGGTAGACGCGCTGCACCATGGTCCTGCCGCGGGCCGCGAGCGCCGCGACCACGAGCGCCGCTCCGGCGCGCAGATCCGAGGCCATGACCGGAGCGCCGCAAAGCTGCGGCACGCCCTCGACCGCCGCCGTCTTCCCGGACAGAGAGACTCGGCCCCCCATGCGCGAGAGCTCGGCGGCATGGAGGAAGCGGTTCTCGAACACCGTCTCCTGCACGCGGCATCGGCCGCGGGCCAGGCACATCCAGGCCATCCACGGCGCCTGCAGGTCCGTGGGAAATCCCGGATAGGGCGCAGTCGCAATCGAGACAGGCCTAGGCCGGCCCTTCATGGACATGAAGATCCCGTCTTTTTCCTCGCGGACGACAGCCCCGGCGCAACGCATCTTCCCCGTCAGGGCCTTAAGATGCTTCGGCTCCACGGCCAGGAGCCTCAGGCTGCCCTGAGCAGCCGCGGCCGCGAGCATCAAGGTGCCCGCCTCGATGCGGTCCGCGATGACGGCGTGGCGAGCGCCATGCAAATGGCGCGCGCCTCGCACGGTGATGGTCGAGGTGCCGGCCCCGGTCACGCGCGCTCCCATGGCGGTCAAGAAGCGGCCCAGATCCCCGATCTCCGGCTCGCGCGCGGCGTTGCGCAGGATCGTCATTCCCGGCAGCGCCGCGGCCGCCAGCATGAGGTTCTCGGTCGCGCCCACGCTGGGGAATTTGAAGCGGATCGTCCCCGGGCGCAGGGGCGAATCCAGGATGATGTCTCCGGCCTCGAAGGTGCGCCGAGCTCCCAGGTCCTCGAAGCCCTTGAGATGGATGTCGATGGGCCGCACCCCGATGGCACAGCCCCCCGGGATAGGAACGCGCACCCAGCCAAAGCGCGCCAAGAGCGGCCCGGCCACGAGGACCGAGGCCCTCATCTGCTTGACGAGCTCGTAGGGCGCGCGGGTCTTCAGGGGCTTGTCATCGACGACCGTGACATTGGTCCCTGAGACCTCCACACGCTTGCCGATGGCTTCCAGCACGCGGAAGGTGAGCCGGATGTCGCGCAGACGCGTGGGCACGTTCTCGATGAGGCAGGGCTCGTCCGTCAAGAGCGTGGCGATGAGGATGGGCAGCGCGGCATTCTTGGAACCACTCACGCGCAAGGTCCCGCGCAAGGATTTTCCGCCATCAATGATAAAGCGGTCCATATTTAGGTTCGTGAATTATACATAAACACTCAACCGTCAGACCCGAAAAAACCTAGAAACGCGCCACAGCGATGCGCTCTAGGCCCTGCGCATCCTTGAGCAGCCTAATCTCGCGGAAAAAAACCATGGAAGAGACTGCCGGACCCTGGCCGGCTCCGAACTCGAACACAAAAAAACCATCAAAGCCCAGCCAACGCTGCGCCTTCTGCGCCAAAACGCGCAGGGCGTCCAAGCCGTCCGGACCGCCATCCAAGGCCTCATGCGGTTCCTGACAGACCTCGGGATCAAGCCCCTCGATCGCGTCTTGGGGGATGTAGGGAGGATTGGAGACGACGAGATGCGCCCAGCCTGCGGGCAGATCCGAAGGCTGAAAAAGATCCTCCTGGATCAAACGGACGCGGCGCTCCACGCCGTGGGTGCGCGCGTTGCGTGCAGCCACGGCGAGAGCCTCGAGGCTGATGTCCGTGGCGCGGACCTCGGCGGACGGGAAACTCTTGGCCAAGGCGATGGCGATGCAGCCTGAGCCGGTCCCGATCTCCAGGATATGCGGCTTGGGCGCATTCAACGAACGCAGGCATTTCTCAGCCTCGACCACCAGTTCCTCGGTCTCCGGCCGCGGGATCAGGACGCGCGGATCGACGGCCATGTCGAGACCCATGAAGCTCTGAGAGCCCAGGACATAAGCCAAGGGCCGGCGGCTGGCCCGTTCCTCCACATAACGCCGAAAAACATTTGTTTGCTCATCGCTCAAGGGCTCAGAAGCCCTGAGCTTTGCCTCATTGCGGCCGGTCTTCAGGACAGCGGCCAGGATGATCTCCGCGTTGGCCTGCGCCTCATCCACGCCATGTTCGGAAAGAAAAGCGGCGGCGTCGGCCAAGGTCAAGACGGGGAACCTTCCAGGGCCTTGCGCCGGGCTTCGTCGCGCAGGGCTTGGAAGATCGGCGCGATCTCGCCTTCCATGACTGCTGGAAGGTTATACCAGGATTGTTCGAGTCTGTGGTCGGTCACGCGGTTCTGGGGAAAATTGTAGGTGCGGATCTTTTCGGAGCGGTCGCCGGTGCCGACCTGAAGGCGCCGTGCCGACACGTTCTCGGCCACGGCCTTTTCTCTTTGGATGTCGGCGAGCTTGGCGGCCAGGACCTTCATGGCCTTCATCTTGTTCTTGAGCTGTGAGCGCTCGTCCTGGCACTGCACCACGACTCCCGTGGGCAGATGCGTGATGCGGATCGCTGTCTCGACCTTGTTGACGTTCTGGCCGCCCGCGCCGCCGGCGCGGTAGGTATCGATCTTGAGCTCATCGGTCTTGATGGCCACCTCGACCTCGTCGGCCTCGGGCATGACCGCCACGGTCACGGTCGAAGTATGGATGCGACCGGAGCCCTCGGTCACGGGCACGCGCTGCACGCGGTGGACTCCCCCCTCGTGGCGCAGCCAGGAGTAGACCTCCTTGCCTTGGATGTAGAGGATGGCCTGCTTGACGCCCTTCAAGCCCGTGGAGTTCATGTCCACGAGCTCCGCCCTCCAGCCCTGGTTCTCGGCGAATCGCGTGTAAAGGCGCAAGAGCTCGGCGGCGAAGAGCGCCGCCTCGTCGCCGCCGGCGCCCGAGCGGATCTCGAGGAAGACGTTCTTGCCCTCGTTGGGATCCTTGGGCACCAATTCCAAACGCAGCGCATCCTCCAAAGCCTTGGCCCGGCGCGCGACTTCGGGCTTCTCATAGGCGGCCATCTCCCTCATCTCGGGATCCGTGCCATCCAGGAGGGTTTCGAGATCCCGGATCTCGGCTTCCAGGCGATCGAGTTCGCGGACCCGCGCCGAGAGAGGCGCGAGCTGGGCATGCCGGCGGGAAAGGTCCTTCATCTCCGCGGGCGCGACATCCCCACGGGAGAGACGATCCTCCAAAGCCTTGAACTCGGCTTCCAACTTCTTGAGTTGAGAGTCCATGAAATGAACGACCCCGGCCTCGAAAGGCCGGGGTCGACGCGTGTCGGGAGTCTAAGCTTCCTTTTTGGCCGGCTTCTTGGCTGCCGGAGCCTTGAGCTTGGTCTCCTTGGTCGGAGCGGTGGTCAGGACCTTGCGCTTGGCCGCTGAGCCGACCTGCTCGAGACTCTTGACTGCGCTCTTGATCGGCGCGCGCACCACGGTCTTGCCGCCGGTCGACTCGAAGCGCTTGCGGAAGCGCTCGACGCGGCCCGCCGTGTCGATGAGCTTCTGCTGGCCGGTGAAGAAAGGATGGCAGCCCGAGCAGATCTCCAGCTTGATGAGCTCCTTGGTGGAGCGTGTCGCAAAGGTCGTGCCGCAGGCGCAGACCACCTTGGCGTTGTTGTAGAGGGGATGTATTCCTGGTTTCATAAATCAATTATAGCATAAGGGGGTCAGGTCTTGACTTTTGACTGAAGCTTAGTCAAAAGTCAAGACCTGACCCCATTAGCGGCGGCCGATTTTGGCGGAGGGATTGACGGGCTTGCCGCTGCGGTCGCGGACCTCGAAGTGGAGGTGCGGTCCCGTGGCGTGGCCGGTGGCTCCCACCTTGCCGAGCAGGGTCTTGCCGCGCTGGACCTCCTGGCCGACATGGGCCTCGATCTTGGAGAGATGGCCGTAGCGGGTCGTCCAGCCGTCGGAATGGCGGACGATGACCAGGAGCCCGTAGCCCTCTTTCCAACCGGTCTCGATCACGATCCCGCTGCGCGCCGGATAGACCGGCGTGCCGTAGGGCTTGGGGATGTCGATGCCCGCGTGCATGCGCCGATCGCCGTAGATGGGATGGCGGCGCAGACCGAAGCGGGAGCTTAAGCGCGTGACGCTCGAGACCGGATAATGGAAGGTGTCGAATTTCGGCTGCCCCGCGGGCAGGAGGATGCGCTGCCCCTTTTCCAGATAATAAGTCTCGATGAGAGACGATCCCGGCAAGGCATTGGCCTTCACCACCCATCCCCGAAGCTGTTGACGCCGCTTCGCATCGCTCTCGAAGCGCGCCAAGACATGGCCCAAGGTCTCCGAATCCTTGCGGACCTCGTAGAGCCTGCCGTCCTGGTTGTGCACGATCAGCTTGCGGCCGGTCCCGCAGATGTAGAGCTCGTCGTTGTTGGTGGTCTGCAGGCTCGGGACCGTCGTGCGGTAAAGCTTGGCCAGAGATTCCCGGTACTCGTTTCGGCCCACCTTGTGCTCGGTCCACAGAAGGCGCTTGATCTTATGGAAGACCTCGGGGCGGGGCTCCTCGGGACCGGCCGGCGTCAGGACCGAGTAGCGCTCCCAATCAGCCTGGTCCGGGACCTGCGGGGCCAGCGTGGAACGCGCATACACGGAAAGGAATAACAAGGCGCAGCACAAGGCCAAGAATTCCCTCCAGCGGCGCTGTTCCAGACTCATTCAGACTCCGAGAGATTGGAGAGTTCCATGGACCTCAGGAAGTCCTTGTTGCTCTTTGTTGAGAGGAGCTTGTCGCGCAGCAGGTCCATGGCCTCCACCGATCCCAAGGGTGCGAGGACCTTGCGCAGGATCCACATCTTGTTGAGTTCATCCTCGGACATGAGGAGCTCTTCCTTGCGCGTGCCGGAGCGGTTGATGTCGATGGCCGGGAACATGCGCCTATCCGCGAGCTTGCGGTCCAGGCACATCTCGGAATTGCCCGTGCCCTTGAACTCCTCGAAGATGACCTCGTCCATGCGAGAGCCCGTGTCCACCAGGGCCGTGCCCATGATGGTGAGGCTGCCCCCCTCCTCGATGTTGCGCGCCGCGCCCAAGAACCGCTTGGGCCTCTGCAGCGAGGTCGCCTCGAGGCCCCCGGAGAGCACCCGGCCCGTGGAGGGACAGATCGTGTTGAAGGCCCGCGCCAGCCGCGTGATCGAATCCAACAGGATCACCACGTCGCGCCCCATCTCGACCAAGCGCTTGGCCCGCTCCAGGACCATCTCGGCCACCTGCACGTGCCGGTCCGCCGGCTCGTCGAAGGTCGAGGAGATGACCTCTCCCTTGATGTTGCGCTTCATGTCCGTCACTTCCTCGGGCCGCTCGTCGATCAAAAGCACCATGACCGTCACGCCCGGATGGTTGGCGGCGACCGCGTTGGCGATCTTCTGCAGGATGATGGTCTTGCCCGTCTTGGGCGCGGCCACGATGAGCCCGCGCTGGCCCTTGCCGATGGGGCAGAAGAGGTCCATCAGCCTCGTGGTGAGCTCGTTGCGCTCGACCTCGAGGGTGAAGCGCTCGTCGGGATGCAGAGGCGTCAAGTTGTCAAAGAAGGGTCGGTCCCTCAAGAGCTCGGAATCGATGCCGTTGATCTTCTTGACCTGCAGCAGAGCGAAGAAGCGCTCTCCCTCCCGGGGCGGGCGCACGAAGCCAGCGACCGTGTCGCCCTTGCGCAAGCCGAACCTCTTGACCTGCGACGGCGAGATGTAGATGTCGTCCGGGCCGGAGAGGTAGTTGTACTCCTGCGAGCGCAGGAAACCGAAGCCGTCGGGCAGGATCTCCAGGACGCCCTCGTCGTAGATCATGCCGTTGGCCTTGAGCTGGCCCTCGAGGATCTTGGCGATCATCTCCTGCTTGCGCAGGCCCGAGATGCCTTCGAGCTTGAGATTCTTGGCGATCTCATTGAGCTGCGCGATGGTCATCTTGGAAAGCTGGGTGACGTCCAACTGGGTGAGCGGCGCGGAAGGCCTGGGCGCCGCTGCTTCGCCGCCGTTGGAAGCGGGACCGGCGGCCGGGGCGGCCTTGTTCTCTTCCGCATTGACGCTGGTGTTCTCCACGGGTTTATCCTCCATGTATCAGCTGGAACGCCCTGCCATATTCTTGGATTTTTTTTGCCAAATCCTTTAAAGAACCTTCATTGCGCACGACCACATCCGCGCGGCTCATCTTCTCAGGCAAGGGCATCTGAGCCGCGCAACGACGACGCAGTTCTCGGAGTTTCAGTCCGTCTCGCCGTAAAAGTCGTTTAAAACAAAGCGTTTTTTTAGCCGCCACGACCATCGTCAAATCGAATTCCTTTTCCAAGCCTTTTTCAAAGAGAAGCGGAACGTCAATGACCGCGAGCCCGCGACCACGCGAACGCATCCAAGAACGCATCTCTGACAGGATGGCCGGATGAGTCAATCGCTCCAGCCTGCGGCGCAGAGCCGGTTTCGCGAAGACGATTCGGCCCAGAGTCCGCCGGTCGATCTGCCCGCGTCGGTCAAGAATGGCTGGCCCAAAACTCCGGAGGACCGGCTGATACGCGGAGCCGCCCTTGGACAGAACCCGGTGCGCCGTTTCGTCGAGGCAAAGGGCCGCGGCACCCAGACGGCGAAAAACCTTCAGCGCCTCGGACTTGCCGCAACCCATCGTGCCCGTCAGAGCAACGCACAAAGACCTGTGGGTCGAACTGTGTCCGGACACAGTTGCCGCAGAAATTCTTCTCTTTTTCATGAGGCCTTCAATGCTGCATCCTGTCCGAATAGATCTTCATGACCGCGCGCTCCGCATCGGTCAGAGACTCCAGGCCGCTGGCCAGGATCTTGTCGAGGATGCGGTCCACGTCTTCCATGCTGGCCGCGATCGGCCGCTCCGCCTGGGGCTTGGCCCGTCGGACCGGCCTCTCCTGAGCAACGAACGGGGGCCGCTGGAAAGCCGATTTAAGCCTGAGCCTCAGCACCCACCACCAGCGGATGTAGACATAGGCGATGATCATGCCCGCCAGATGCGCGAAGCGCGCCACCCCCGGCGTCGCGTCCGTCGCCATGGCGACGAATTCCACCACGCCGCAGAGGATCGCCATGTGAGCGGCCTTGACCGGGAGGAAGAAATAGAGGTAGACGACCGCGTCGGGATAGAGCATGGCGAAGGCGACCAAGAGCCCGTAGATGGCTCCCGAGGCTCCGATCAAGGGGATCGGGGAATTGGGACCGATGAGGAGAGCAACCGCGGCCACGCCCAGGCCGCAGATGAAATAGAACTTGACGAACTCGCGCGTCCCCCACTGCCCCTCCACGGCCATGCCGAACATCCAGAGCATGAAGAGGTTGAAGAAGAGGTGAAGGAAGCCGCCATGCACGAACATATAGGTGAAGACCTGCCAGACCCAGCGCTCCTGGAGCACCAAGCGCGGCACCAGGCCGAAATGCCGATAGAACTCCGGCCCCGCCAGAAGGCTCAGAAGAAAGACGGCGACATTGGCGACGACCAGGGCCTTGACCCCGGGCAGCATACGCCGCAAGCTCATGGGCTCATGGCCGAAGAACCGGGTCATTTCACCGCCTCCATCTCCTGCCAATTGAGGCCGGCCTTCACATCCACGACCAAAGGCACCTTCAAGACGATCGCATGCTCCATGGTCTTCTTGGCCCAAGCAGCCACACGCTCCATCTCGGCCTTCGGGACCTCGAAGAGGAGCTCGTCATGGATCTGCAGGATCATCTTGACCTTGCCCAGAGAAGGCAGACCCTTGGCCACCTCGATCATGGCCAGTTTGATGATGTCCGCCGAGCCTCCCTGGATCGGCGTGTTGCGCGCCGCGCGCTCGGCGAACTGGCGCAGGGCCGTGTTCTTGGCATGCAGCTCCGGGAGATGCCGGACTCTGCCGGCCAGTGTGCGCACGCAGCCCTCCTTGCGGGCCGCCTCCAGATTGCGCGCGACCCAGGTCTGGATGCCCGGATAGCGGGCGAAATAGTCCTTGATGGCTTGGCTGGCCTCGGACTGCGGGATGCCCAATTCCGAGGCCAGGCCGAAGGGGGTCTGGCCATAGACGATGCCGAAATTGATGGTCTTGGCGCGGCGGCGCATCTCGGTCGTGACCTCATCGAGGGACACGTGGAAGACCTCGCTGGCCGTGCGGGTGTGGACATCCTCGTTCTTGGCAAAGGACGCCGTGAGGGTCTCATCTCCCGAGACATGGGCCAAGACGCGCAGGTCGATCTGCGAATAATCCGCGGAGACCAACACGCACCCCTTGGGAGCGATGAAGGCGCGACGGATCCTCTGGCCTGAGGCGGAGCGCACGGGGATGTTCTGAAGATTGGGGTCGAGGCTCGAAAGCCGCCCCGTGGCCGTACCGGTCTGGTCGAAATGCGTGTGCACGCGAGAGGTCTTGGGGTCGAGCCGCTCCAAAAGTCCGACGACATAGGTGGACTTGAGCTTGGAGAGTTCCCGATGATCGAGGATCTTGGCCGCGATGGGATGGAGCTTGGCCAGGGCCTGCAGAGCCTCCTCATCCGTCGAGCGGCCGCCCTTGGCCGTCTCATGCGGCACGGGAAGCTTCAAGGTGTCGTAGAGGAGGACCCCCAGCTGCTTGGGCGAATTGACATTGACCTCGGCCCCCGCCAGAGCGCCGATCTCCTTGTTCAAGGCGGCGATGTCGGACTCGAACTCCTCCAGAAGAGATTCGAGGTAGGCCTGGTCCACGGCCACGCCCTCGGCCTCCATGGCGCGCAAAATCTCGCAGAGAGGCATCTCGATATCCTCGAAAAGCTTCAGGACTCCGGCGCTCTGCATGCCCTCGATGAGGACCTGATGCTCCAGGGCCTTGACTGCGGCTTGCAGCACCGAGAGTCGGATATCCTTGGCCACCGTGCTTCGGCCTGAATCAGCCGGATTGAGGCAATAGGCGGCGAGCATGGTGTCGAAGAACCTGCCTGAAGCGCGAACCCCGACGGTCTGCAGAGCCGCTCGGGTCTCTTTCAAGTCATAGCCCACCTTCAAAGCCGGGCTCGAAAGGAGTTGGGTAAGAAGCCCGGCTTCCTGGCGCAAGAACGGCTCATTCAAAAGTGCCGCCCTTCCATCCGGCAGACCCAGGACGGCCAGCACCGCGCCCTCGGTCAGGTCCGGCTTGGCATTGAGCCGAGCCGTCACCGCGATCGTCTTGGCACGAGAGAACTCCTGGCGCAATTCATCAAAAGGCACTTCCCGGATCGATATCTTCACCGCGCTGGCGGGCTCTGAGGCAGCCAAGGCGGCGTCGCCGCTGCGCGGAAGGATCTCTTGGAGGAGCTTGGCGAACTCCAGGCGGCCAAAGACAGCCTTGAGCTTCTCGGCCTGGGGCTCAGGCGCTCCGATCTCGGCTGACTTTTTATCCACCGGAGCCTGGGTGTCGAGCCTGATCAGCGCGATGGCGCGCTGGGCGTCCTGCTCTCCATCGGTGAGCGCCTGGGCCGTCTTGGGCGCAATCGCCGGGTCATGCGCCTTGGCCGCGGCAATCGCTTTCTCCAGCGTCTTAAATTGTTTAAGGAGCTTGACCGCTCCCACAGGGCCGATGCCGCGCACTCCCGGGACATTGTCCGAGGTGTCGCCGATCAGGGCCAGGTAATCCACCACGGACTCAGGACCGACCCCGAGCCGGGCTTCCACCTCAGAGGCTCCCATCCAGGCCTGCTTGGAAGGATTGAAGACCCGGATATCCGGCCCCACCATCTGAAGGACGTCCTTGTCGCCGGTGATCAGCACCGCCTCATAGCCCGCTTTCTTCGCCTGGACAGCCAAGGTGGCCATGAGGTCGTCGGCCTCGAAGCCTGGCTTTCCCACGCAGGGAAATCCCATGGCCTCGGTCATCTCTCGGGCGAGCTTGAGCTGGAAAACGAGGTCTTCATCGATGGCCTTGCGGGTCGCCTTGTAGTCCGCGAAGATCTTATGCCGGAAGGTGGGCCCGGGCGAATCGAAGCACACGGCCATGCGTTCCGGCTTGTCTTTTTTCAATAGCTGCAGGAGCATCCGGGCAAACCCATAGAGAGCGCCCACGGGCTCGCCCTTGGAATTGGTCAAGGGCGGCAGGGCATGATAGGCCCTGTGGAGAAAGGCATGCGCATCGACCAGGTAGAGCCTGGGTTTCATGAGGTCGTTTGTTTTTTTCAGGGACGGCTCAAATTGGATCTACGCGGCCAGAAGGGATTCGAGGAGCTTCTTGATCTCCGCCTTCGAGTGGGCGCCCACGATCTGATCGACGGGCTTGCCGCCCTTGAAGAAAAGGAGCGTCGGGATGGACATGACGCGGTAGGCCGTCGCCGTGTTGGGATTGTCGTCGATGTTGAGCTTGGCCACGCGCACGCGGTCCTTATATTCAATGGCCAGTTCGGCGATAGATGGAGCGATCATCCGGCAGGGTCCGCACCAGGGAGCCCAGAAATCGACCAGCACCGGCAAGGGACTCCCGACAACCTCTGTCTGGAAGTTCTTATCCGTCGCCTCGATCTCAGCCATTCGGGGATTTATTAAGGAAGGAATGTTGCGTCCAACGTCGTCTTATGATAGCAGGCGCGACAATCTAAGTCAAGCGAATTCAGTCGCCGGCCGGCCGAGAACAGCGCAGATCTGGGCCCAGAGGTCCTCGATGGTGATGGGCTTGACGAGGAACGCGGCCGCGCCGGATAAAAGTCCTTCCACGCGGTCGCGCGGATCGTTGTAGCGCGAAACCCCGGAGAGGAGCATGACGGGCGTCTTCTGCAGGCCCGGCATGCGACGCAGCCGCCGGCACAGGTCGAAGCCATGCATGTCCGGCAGACGCACATCCACGACGATGACGCTGGGCGTCTGGGTCTTCAAGGCCTTCAGGGCTTCCTCGGCCGTGCCGGCGCCGCTGACCTTGACCCCGCGCAAAGACATCACGTCCGAGAAAGTCTCCCGGAAATGAGAGTCGTCTTCGACGATAAAAATGAACATCTCGTTTTTTGGATCCATCGTATCAACCTTCCGCATCTATTATAGCGTCCGGCGTCCTGAAAGCGTACAGGTCCAAGGACCTAGGACGGCCCTGGCATTGGACCCAGGACATCTGGGACCTTTGGCGGGCCCTCGATGGGCCAAAAGACCCCCCTGAACCTAGGACCAAAGGGCAATGCGTTGTCATGGCTTGAGCCGCCCCGCATCGACGGACTTTCCGGAAAGCCTGTCGATGCGCGACATCATGTCGCGCAGCCGCATGATGCGCAGCAGAGTGTCCGGATGCGTGACGAAGAGGTTGAAGAAGAAGTCGTCGCTGCCGCCCGCGAGCGCTTCGGCCAGGCGGCTTAAGCGGGGCAAGACCCCGGCGTTGCGCATCTGCTCGAGAGGATTGACCGTGTAGCGGTGCGCATTGAGCGCGATGACCGCCAAGTTATCCACCTGAAAGCCTTTCGGCGGCTGCCAGGTCATCAGCAGACCCAAGCCCAGGCCCAGGGCTTCTGGATCACCGGACAGCTTGGCCCCGTCCTCATCAGCCATGCCCTCATCAGCCCGCGAAGAAGCCATCTGCAAAAGAATGGCGGCCAGGGGCCCCCAGACGATGGCGAAGGCCTTGATCACGGCCAGTACCGCGATCGCCCCGCCGACCACGACCACGGACACGGGCTCAGCCACGGCTTGGGCGCTCTGCAGCCCCCAGGTCTTGACCCGGTCGATGGGAGTGAACGGCCGGGGCTCCGCGGCCCAAGCCTCCAGCTTTTTTGGCAGGTCTTTGAACTTTCCCACGAGCCACATGGCCGACCAGCTCGCCATGGACAGAGCCGAGGTGAAAGCCCCGGCGGCCGCGCCGATCGCCATGTGCCAATCCATCACATGGTTGAGCTCGTGAGCCATCACCCCGCGCAGGACGCGCACGCCCAGGAGATCGAGAGCCTCAGCAGGAGCGCTTTGGACAGCCTCGGCCACCTGCGAGGGCGAGGCCTCCGGCGGGATCCGGTCCTTGCCCAGCGAGCCGGCGATGGCGGCCCGGAAGAGCTTGAAGGCCTTGGTCTCCGCGTCGCAGGAAGCCATGAGCCGCAAAAGCCCCTGGCGCAGATTCTCCGGATCCAAGAGCATCAGCTTGATGCCCTTGGTCACGCCGATCAGAGCATGGGAAGGACCCCAGCCCGTGGCATAGGCGTTGGGAAGAAGGTTGGGATCATCCACGAGCTCGGGCCGGTGAGCGTCGTCGATGGGCTTCTTGCCCCTGCGCACGCGGCCGTCGTTGATGCGCCGCATCAGATCGTTGCGGACAGCGAAGACCTTCTGATCATCCTTATTCTTCTCATCGGCCGGAGTCGTGTTCATGAGGCGCTTGATGAGATATTTGGAGCCGAAAAACTGCCCGATGGCCATCAGAGAAGCCATGCCGAAAGTCTTGGCGAAGTTCTTCCAGGTATACGCCCAAGTCCCCAGGCACAGGCCCAGGACGGCGATGGAGGCGACAGCCGAGAGGGTCTTGAGCCAATAATGGAACTGAGGCCGCTTCACGGGCTCATCAGCCGTCGTGGAGGGATCAGCCACTGGCTCGACGCCCGTCGATGGCGCCGGTTCGGACTTGGGCAGAAGCTTGCCCAAGAGCGCCTCCGCCGCTAGAGCCGCTCGCTCAGGCGCGAAGGCCAAGGCCAGGAAGGTCAGGGGGCTCAAAGCCCCGGCCATGAAAAATGTCACGATCACGAAAGCCAGGAGCCCCGCATAGAGGACGTTGAAGTTGGCCAGATTGTAGACAAGGTTCTTCCAGAGCGGAGCGTCCTTCTGCCACGCGAAGGTCCTCGACCCGAGGATCTGCCACGCCCAAAAAACCTGATTGGCATAGACCTCCTTGAGCCCGGACCAAGTGGCGAAGATCACACCGAGCATGACCCACTGGCTGACAGGGAAACGCATCTTCTGTATGGAGCCGGGGACCGAGAACGGCCTGCCCGACTCAGCCGCGGCAATGATGCGGCCAAGGCAGAAGGAGATGGTCGTCATGGCGGCGAGCGCCAGCATTCCCAGCACGGGCACCAGGCCGATGGGACCGGCCGCTGTCGCGCCCAGGAGGCCCGGCAGGATGGCCAAAATCGCGTAGGTCCCGGCGGAATCAGGCAGGGTCGTCACGTTGGACAGAGCGCGGCCCACGGCCAGGGAGGCCAAAGGCAGGCCGGCAAAGGCGAGCTGCTTGACGGCCAAGAGGAGTCCTAGGCTCGGGGAAGCGAAGACGCCGGCGACGATGGCGGCGCCGATGAACGCGCCGACGGCTCCATCCATCAGCCGCTTGACGCTGCTCAGGCGCGGCGAGTCGCGCGCAGCGAGGCGATGGCGGGCGTAAAGGGCGACGGGCAACAGGAATATCCCCGGGCTCACGGCCCAGACCGCGGCCACGGAGACCGCGCCCAAAGCCGCGGGCAGCAAGGCCTGCAGACCGACCACGGCCCCGGCGACGACACCGATGCGGACCACGATCATGGTGCGGGACTCAAAGACCGGCGCAGGCACCTGAGCAAGCTCAGGGGCTTGTTCAGGGGTAAGGGAAGATGATCTCCCCAACTTGGCAGAAGCCGCTGGAGCCGGCTCCTGGGAATCAGCAAGCGCCCGGGTCTCGTCTGGCGCAGAGCGCTGCGGGGCCAGGCCTAAGAGGCGGTCCATCGCATCAGCGGCCCAGGTCCGCAGTCCAGCCACAGGCCTGTGCGCATCAGGGGTAGCGAGCGTCACCTGGCCTGACAATATCCGCTTCAACGGCTCATGAGAAGGCTGATCAGCTGGGAGAGGTCGACCCGTAAAAGCCGCCTGATCAGTCCAACCAGGCGCTGGAGAATACTGGCTCTCGGCCTCCAGAGAAAAAATACGGAAATCCTTCTGAGGGGCAGACACGGCTATGTGCCCGCCTACCGGGCCGATGATCCTGCCTCCCGGACCGATGGGCCATGACTTCCCAAAAACACCTGCCGCCGCGGCATACGAGGAAAGGCCGGGAGCGGTCACGATGAGGACGGCGGCAATAAAGGAAGCGAGAAATTTCTTCATCATAATAATGAGACCATTATATCGACAAGGCCTCCCAGCCGCCTTGGACCTTTGGACCCAGAAAAGAGCCGTCTTTGGACCTAGCTTGAAATAGGCCCTTTGGCGGACCGAGGACCTAGGCGGACTTCGCCTTGAAGTCGGCGAGGACCTGCGGCAGGGTCAGGCGCGGCGTGTCGTAGCGGCACAGGCGCTGGTCGCCGCCCTTGATCATCTGGGCGACGGCCGCACGCGCCAGGTCGGCCTGCAGGGAGCTCAGAAAAAGGACGCAGGGGCCGAAATAGAACTCCAGCCCGAGCTTATCCAAGGCCTCCACGAACCAACCGGGAGTGGCCGCGAGGATGGAGAATTGCCTTTCATCCGAGAGCTTCACCTGGACCGCGGCGCTGCCATGGGTCGGACCCTTCTTCGGCTCGATGTCGGAAAGCTCGACGGAGCCCACGCGCAGCTTCTTGACCTGCCCGGCCGCCAGAGGCTTGGAGTTGTAATACCTCAGCCAGAACCCTCCCATGCGGCCGGCCATGGCCTCGGCCGCCTTGCCCAGGCAGTCCTGGTCCAAGCGTTTGAGGAAAAGCGTCGGCGAGCCGAAGGAGTAATCCTTGCCCGCCTCAGCCATGCCCAGCGCCACCCGGTCGGGAGTGAGGATGCCGAAAGCCGACGAGCTTCCATCCTCCAGGGTGACCCTGATCTCGGCTTCTCCGGAACTGGGGTCGGCCGGTTGCGGCGAGAGGAAATCGATGGATCGGATGCGGGGGATGGCGGGCATGATCAACTCCTGGCAGCGGCCTCGAAAGGCGGAAGGGCATGGTGATTCAAGTACATCAGCACAGCCACGCCCAGCTTGAGGGCGTTGATGTAGTGCGGCAGGGAGAACTCCGACATGTTGTCCGCCGCCGAATGGATCTTGTCGAAGATCCCCGGCGGCCTGGCGCCCAAGACGGTGATGGCGTGGGTGAATTCCTTAAACGAGCTTGAGTCCGCGTCCCCGCCTTCGAGCTCCACCTCTTCGAGAGGCAGCTTCTCAGCCTCCGCGACCTTCCTGAAAAGGTCAAGCAGAAGCTGTGAGGAATAGATCCTCCAGGGAGGAGTGTTCTTCAAAGTGTAGGTGCCGTCCACGGCCAAGGTGTCGAAGTTGAGCATGGCATTGATCTTCTGCTTCGCATCCTGCGCCAGCGACCGCACGAACTGGGCCGAGCCCAGCAGCCCATCCTCCTCGCGCGCGAAGCTGGCGAAGATATAGGTGGCCTCCGTGTCCAACTCCCGCATGACCTGAGAGAGATGGGCCATGATCATGCTCCCCGTCCAATTGTCGATGGTGCCGTGGCTCGGCCCATCCACCTTGTCGTGGTGCGAACCGATGACGATGACCCGATCCGTGCTCCCCTTCTTGACCCAGTAGATGTTCTTCTGTCCGTCCACGTCCTGGTAGACGAGCTCTTCGGGCTTGACCCCGGCATTCTTTGTCAAGATCTCGGCGACCATGGCCAGGCGGTCTTCGTAGCGCATGGGCGCGCTCCTCATATTCTGATCCACCTGGTCGTCCGTGGGCATGCCTTCGGGCCGCAGGACCGCCGGGCGGCCGTGCCGGGAGAGGGTCCCCTGAACGGATGCGACGAAGCTCTCGATGGAGGCATCTGTCAGGCGGCCCTTGTCGTAAAGGGCGGTGAGATCGGCCTGGACCTTCTGCACGTCCTGGGCATTGATCGTCGGAGGAACGACCGAGGCCAAGCCAGAATGAGGGGCGACCGGCTTTTTCTCAGGGACGGGAACAGGAACCGGGGCCGGCACTGCCGGCGCGGGCAAGGGACCGGGGACTTGGTCGGGGGCAGGCGCTCCCGGCGCGTCGGATTTGAGCGTGGCCGGGGCTATCGGGACGGGCGGCACGGGCACGCCGCTGCCATGGAACTCGGCGCCGACCGGAGGCTTTTTGAAATTCTCTCCGGGAACTGAAGCAGCAGACGCGATCCCGGAACAGAGGATGAGAAGACTAAGGGAGATTCTCATGACTTCTTGCTCCTTGAATAAGGAAGTCCCTTGGCGTTCGGCTGAAATCCCAGCTGGGCCTTTTTCCAATCCGTAAGGCGTTGGGTCATTTCCCGATAGCTCCGGCCGGCGCGCAGCGCGCAATAAGCGGCATACACACCGGTCCCCAGAGAAGCCGTCAACATATGCGGCAGAAACCATAAAGCAAAAGCACCGGCTCCAAAAACAACAGCGGGGGCCAACCATGGGAGCATGGCAGCCGTTAGCAAAACCCGGATCCGCCCCTCATCCGTGCAAGCCCATGCCTTGAAAGCAGCTGGAAGGCTATCCTTAATCAATTTTTCTTGTTCATCGTTTGTCAGTCTTTTTTTCAAGACGAAACCAACAATTATTGTGCCTGCCCAACCAGATGCAATAAGCAATCCAAGGACCGTAAAATCCTGCGTGGCCAAGGTGAAGAGGTCCGGGTTAAGGAAAAAACCAGGCCATGCCGCCAGCGTAAGGCTCAACCAACCACCGGCCAGATGATTTTTGAGAGTAAGCGGTCTCAGCAGCTTCGGTGGCTGGTAAGCAGCCGCATTGACCCTCCATAAACCAGTTTTAACGATGAAGAATGGGGCGTATTCGATTTCCTGGCCACGAACATCCAAGAACTTTGTTTTTCTAAGATCCAGGTCTGAGGTATACATCCTTTCATTAAACGCCTGATCTTGGGCAGACGCCTTCTGACTCGCGAAGTTTCTTGTCAACAACGCCAGATCAGCAATGGTCGTGGCGGACAATTTCTCATAGCGACCGTCGTCTTTTCTGCGCCAGATTCCCTCTTCCCCGTCCCCGGACCAGACGACATACCGGGCTTCCTCAGGGAGCTTGATTTGTCCCACACCGCCGTGATAATTTTTCTGAATAAAGACGCCCCGCTCTTTGGCTTGGTCGCTGGCAGGCCTGCTGATGTTGCGGCCTGAAAGCACTTTATCGAAGATCCTGTACTCATCCTGTGGAGAAACGATCTCAGCTTCCACGACCTCGGGGGCGGGACCTTTCGGCAGCGACAGCAGGCTCCGTTCTTCAGCCTGCGGCATCGGCGCCGCGACGACCTCCTCCACAGCCTGGGATGCGGTGATCTGAAGCAGCATCTCATTGACACGAAGGGCGGCGTGTGAAAAGCCCAGAGAGACCTCCTGCGGGAACGTCTGGCGAAGCTTTAACTCCGCGATCTCCCGGTCCAACTCAGCGAGCACTGCCGCGGCCTCTTCCTGATTCCCCAAAGTCATGTTCGCCAGCCGATCTTCCAAGGCCTTGCGGATCTGCTCCTGGATCGCCTGGCCAGCCCCGGCGCGGGCTTCCTCCAGCCGTACGGCCAGGACCTCCGGTTTGGAATCCTGGGGCAGGATGGAGAATTCCAGGTAGCGCGCCATCGCCTTGTAGCCCGGATCTCCCCAATCGATCCCCCGATATCTTGCCAAGCTCGGAGCCGCGCGGAGCTGCTCAGCCGTGAGAGAAGCCACGGCAGCGTCCACTTGCCGCGCGATGAGCTTCTGCGGCTCAGTCAGATCAGCGCGAAGGCCGGCGAGGATGAATGGCCTCGGCGTGGAGCCAACCCCTGAAGGCACCACGACGGCAAAGGCGCGTACAGGCATCCCGGATAGCGTCAAGCTCAGAGCCAAGGCCAGGAAGCGTTTCATGGCTTGCTCCTGCGCCGGTTTTCAAACATGCCTACATCATAGCTCAGCGGACCTCCAATCTCTCTGGAGCTTTAGACCTAGAAAGCGGCTGGAAAAGGACCTAGACCTAATTAGGTCTTTTGGCTCATGCGCGATGTGACTGCTTCTGTTATCTTTCCTTATAGAGGCTTCTCCATGCACAACCACGCGCGCTATTTGATCCTTCTCGCGATCCTCATGGCCCCGCGCGCCTGGGGGGTCACGCCCGTCTATATCGAAGATTGCAAACGACGGTATAAAGACACCTATCGGACTTATTCCTTAAACCGAGAGGAGTGGGATTCCAAATGCGAAGAGGGGATGGTCCCCGCGGACATCCGGATCATCGCCCAGGAGATATGCAAGGCGAAATACGACCCTGACGAGGGCAAGAACATCGGTCTGACCAGGGAGATGTGGGAGCGCGATTACTGCGATCAAGCGCAGAAGGAATTCGTGTCCCCGGAACAATACCTGCGGGCTCAGCGCATCCGGGGTTTCCTCTCAAAGCCGGACAATAAGATCACCGTGGCTGATGTCTTCGATTTCATGTTCGACACGAGTGATTCGAAGGATCCAAAAATTCTGATACAAAGGGCACGGTGGCATATCCGCCTCAAACAAGCCGAAGCCGCCAGGCAAAGATTCTCACATTCCTTGGCCGAGTCGGACTTGAGAGCGCTCCCCGTCGAGATGGGTCAAGCCAAGACCTCGGAGGAATTCCACCGGAAAGCAGCGCATTTCTTTGACAACGCCGGCCTGACGCCCTCCAGGCTTTCCCCCATTTTTCTCGCGTCCAAACGCCCGGCCCCGCGCCTGGCCGCACCGACGCGCCCGGACCCGTTCCAAGTCAAGACTCGTCTCCTGGCCCAAATATCCTCCCTGAACACGCTCAAAGACGAAAAGGGCCGACGGACCTATGATCCCCTGATCATCGCCATGATGCGCGAACTCGTCGATTCCGTGCCCATCAACTCAGGGCTGCTGCCGCACACGGACTTCATCGCCCTATCCGATGTCCAAGACACCATTGAAACCATCATTTTAAACCATACCATCATCGTTTTAAACCGCAAATCAAAAAGCTACGCCACAACGTTCACCGAATCAGATAAACCAGAGAAAGCTCTACCCCGCCCAGCGATAAAAAACGCGGATGGCACCTGGCGCTATCAAGTATCCATCAAACCCGGAGAGCCTTGCACAACGAGCCGTTACCCGCTGGAATTTTTAGCTGGAGTTCTTTTGCATGAAGTCGGCGGCCATGTGCATCTCAATGCTCAAGGAGGAGGAAAAAACAATTACACGGATGAAATACACGCCCATCAAATGGAAGCGCGTTATTTCTCGAACAAGCGCCAGAGGTTCAACGAACAAATAAAAAGACTGACTCAAAATCTCGACCATTCGCCAAGCCCTCTGACTTGGGTCGATCGCAAACACCTCACAAAAACCATTGCAGCGCTCACACGCCTGCGGGACCATTTCATGCCAGAGACCGAAATGCTCGGCCTGGAAACATTCCAGAGCTCGCCTGCTGAGTTTCGCGAAGAGATGATCCGTGATTACTATGGCACTGACCCCAAAGAAGATGAAATCTTTCCCGGCCAGGTGACGATCCTGCAGCAAAAAAAATGGGCGCTGGACATCAAAAGCGCAGCCGTGCTCAAAGAACTGGCCACGGATGAGGACTTCGAAGCTGAAACACGCCAACGCGACCAAGAATGGCGCACTGCCAAAAAAGAGGAATGCCGATCCCTGCTCATCAACGATCCTGTCGTCAATGACTTGAGAAAAAAGATCAACATCATTGTCATCCGAACCCATGAACCCGGACTATCGGAATCCCAAAAAAACGCGCTCAACCGACGAGGGGCACAACTGAATCTCGCCTATAACAAGTTAATGGAGAGCTACGATGCCTGCCGGATCCGTTAAACGCTTTTTTCTTCTTCTCGCAGTCTTCTGGGCCGCGCCATCGCTGCGGGCGCAGCCGTTCGACCCCGCCGGATGCTCGAGCCGATACAAGAAATCCTACGAAGCCCCCTACGGCCTGACCCGAGCCGACTGGGACTGGCAATGCCGGACCATGCTCTCCACGGACATCCTAGCCGTGGCGCAGGAAAAATGCCGGGAACGCTATGACCGGCAGGAAGCGCCGGCGATCGGCCTCACGGACAAAGACTGGAGCCGCGCCTGCGAGCAAGCGCTCTCGGGCCTTTCGCCGGAAGAATACCTGAGGATGAAGCGCGTCGCGTTCATCATGTCCCAGCCCGAAGAGCAGCTCACCCTGGCCCAGACCGCGCGATTCATCATCGACGCCGCGGATGCGACCGCCCTCCCGGTCCGGGCCAAAAGAGAGCGCCTGCAGAAACGCCTGGCGCGCGCGCACGCGGCGCTCAAAAGATTCGGACTGCATCTGGCTCAATCTGCCTGGATGTCCCAACCCCTCGGCATTGACAAAGCCTCCAGCATGAATGCCTTCTATCTGCTCTCCGCGCACTTCGACGGCGCCGATCGAAAAAACACGGTTGACTGGCCGGTGATTAAGTCCAGCTTCCTATCCGATCATGCGCCTTTCGAAGTCCAGACGCCCGCCCAGATCAAGGCCCAACTCCTCCAGCAGGTCGACTCCCTGTCCACGGTCTACGACGCCTCCATCCTCGCCCTGATGCGGGAGGCCGTCCATGCCGTGCCCGTGGATTCAGGCCGGCCGCCGCACACGGACCTCATCGCCCTGGCCGATGCGCGGCGAGCCATCGAAGCCGTAGCGAGCAATCACACCATCATCCAATGGGACCCCGCATCGCCCAACTTCGCGATCACGACGACAGCCAAGGACCAGAACGGACAGCTTCTCCGAAATGCAGACTACACCGTCCGCTACAAAATCATCATCCGGCCGATCGAGGCCATCTCCAAGGAACGTTTTTCCATTGAATGTTTGGCGGCCACATTCCTCCATGAAGCGGGCCACGTCCATGTCAGATCCCATGGCGGAGGAAACAATGTATACCCCAAAACCAATGAATACGCCAATGAAACCTATGCCTGGATGATGGAGTACCGTTATTATTCCAATAAAATGCAGGAATTAAACGAAAAGATCCAAGCACTCGAAGAGGATCTTCAGAGTTCAGGAACCCCTCTTGCACCCTCGCAGATCGAGACTGACCGCAAAGCCATCGACGCACTCAAGGAAAAACGCGGCCACCTTCTTCCCGATGGAGAGATGGACATTTTCCACAAGTTTCAAGACTCCTCTGCTGATTTCCGAGCAGATCTCATTTCCAGGTATTATGGCGCTGATCCAAAGAAGGAAATACAGGCTGGCCAAGTGACGCTGGATCAGCAAAAGCAATCAGCTCGGCAAGACAAGGACGAGGAGAAGCTTGCGCAATTGGCCGTCGATGAGCGCTTTGACCAAGAGGCGCGCCACCTCAATGATGAATGGCGGTCCGCCAAACACGCGGAGTGCGAAGCCCTCAAAAAAAGCGATCCAAGCATCCAGAACATGCGCCTCAAGTATGATGAGCTCTCCATGCGGCTGGCGGCTCCCAAGCTCAATGAAGCCAAAAAAAACAGGATCATGGTCGAGATGCTGATGGAATCTCCTTTAACCTGGGAATATGCTGCCTGCCGCATCCGTTAGGCTGGCCGTCCTGATCCTCGCCGGAGCGGCTCAGGCCGCTGTCGTGAGCCCGAAGGGCGCACCCTATTCCTATGACGTGCCGGCCCCATGGATCGTCGGGCCGGTCGAAGAGGGCCTCGCCAGTCTCCTGGGTCCGGGAAAGACCCGGGGCTTTCGGCCGGGCATCCACATCGAGACGCATCCGGAAGACGAATACAGCCCCACGCGCCTGCCCCATCAAAGCGGGGCGCAAGACTACCTCCTGACGCTGCAGGCACGATTGGGCCAGGACAAGGCCTGGCGCGTCTCCAAGCCCAGAATGATCACGATCGCGGGCCGGGCGGCGACGAGGATCGTCAGCTCCCGCAAGCACCGCATCGAACCCCTGGACATCCCCACGGGCACGGCCTTCCCCCCCTTCGACGCGCTGATCACCGAGGACCGCGTCATCCTGCCCTTGAAACAAGGATTCCTCGTGCTCGCATTCAAGGCCGCGGGCCAGGATTACAAGGACGATCTGCCGGCTTTCGAGTCTGTGCTCAAGTCCCTGCGCTTGAAGACCCGTACTTGATTTCCACCCGCACGCCAAGCGATGGAACTGTGGGCGACCACAGTAGGCCACTGGCGCCCAACAACTGTGTCCGGACACAGTCATATAATTTTTTCCTGCTTGGCGCGCGAGAACAATGAGTCTCTTGACGCAAAACCAAACTCCTGATATTCTTCTTTGATGGCTGAACCCCGCGCACGCCCCCCTGCCGCTGCCGGCCGGTTCTATCCCGCAGACCCTGCCCGGCTCTCCGCCATGGTCCAACGCATGCTCGATGACGCGCCTGCGCAGCGCGTCGAAGGCCGCATCATCGCCGGACTCTCGCCCCACGCGGGCCATGAATTCTCCGGCCCGGCCACGGCCAGGCTCTGCCGCGCGCTCTCCGGCCTGGAACCCGACATCATCGCCATCGTGGGCACCGCGCATTTTGCCTCCAGCCAGGGCTTCTTTTTGGATGATCACGCGGCTTTTCGCACGCCTTTGGGCGAGGTGCCGGTCTCCCAAACGGAAAACGCCGAACTCCTCAAGGCTGGAGCCCAGCTGTCCGCCCAAGCCCATGAAGAGGAGCACTCCATCGAGGTCGTGCTCCCCTTCCTCCAAAAAACCTTCAAGAAAAGATTCTCGCTGATTCCCGTCGCGGCCAACAGCCAGAGCCTTCCAGAAGCCCAACGCTTCGGGCAGGCCTTGGCCGCGGCGCTCAAAGGCAAGAAGGCCCTCATCCTCGCGGCCAGCGATCTTTCACACTATCCCCCGCTCTCCGTCGCCCGGCAGGTGGACCCGGCCTCGTTGGAGAGCTTCCTGACCCTGGACCCGAAGTTCCTCTTCAAGACGGAGGAATTCCTCATGAAGCTCCAGGTCCCGGACCTGCATTGCGCTTGGTGCGGCTCGTCGGCTGCCGCCGCCGTCCAAAGCGCCGCCGTCGCTCTCGGCTCTGATTGGGGAGAGCCCCTGGCCTGCATGAACTCGGCGGACCTCGCGGGCGATGAGTCGCGGACCGTGGGCTACGGAGCCGCTCTTCTGCTGAAGCGCGGTCAAAGACGGCCCTGGCCCACACAGGACTTGACGCCTAAGGAGAAAGCCGAGCTTTTGGCCTTGGCGCGCGAAAGCGTGCGAGACCGCTTGAAAGGAAGGAAATCCACCCACAGACTCTTTGACAGGCCCCGTTTCAATCTCCCGGCCGCCGTCTTCGTCACCTGGACGAAGAATGGCGGACTGCGCGGCTGCATCGGCACAACCGTTCCTCAGGATACTTTAGCCAACGCGGTTGCCCGATATGCCCAGGTCAGCGCTTTCGAAGATCCTCGTTTCCCCTCTGTCGATGACGAAGAACTCTCCCATCTGCGCGCCGAGATCTCGATCCTCTCAGAGCCGCAGCCTGCCCAACCCGACGAGATCGCGTCCGGCCTGGGCGTGATCGTCGGCAGAAGCGGCCGCCAAGGACTCTATTTGCCCCAGGTTTGGGAAAAACTCCCTGATCGAGAGGAGTTCATGTCGTCTTTGTGCCAGGACAAGGCGGGCCTGCCCGCAGATTATTGGAAGCGACCCGACGCCGCACTCTCCATCTTCAGGGTCTCGACCTTCGAGGAACAATGACCTCCGTGGAAGAAGCCGTACAGAAGCTTGCCCAAGAGGGCGAACTCTACGAAAAGGAGCCCGATGGGCGGCTGCACTGCTGGGCCTGCGGCCATGAATGCCGCATCCTGGAAGGCAAGACCGGCATCTGCCGCGTGCGCTTCAACCGGAAGGGCAAGCTCATGGTCCCGGACGGCTATGTCTGCGGCCTGCAGGCCGATCCCATCGAGAAAAAACCCTTCTTCCATGTCCTGCCGGGAGAGAGCGCCCTTTCCTTCGGCATGCTCGGCTGCAACTTCTCCTGCCGCTTCTGCCAGAACTGGCTCTCCAGCCAGGCCCTGCGGGATCCTGGGGCCGATGCCGGCATCCGGGAAATCCAGCCTGGGCAAATCGCCGCCCTCGCCAAAGAGAACGGCTGCCGCGTCATCGCCTCCACCTACAACGAGCCCCTGGTCAGCTCGGAATGGGCCGTGAAGATCCTGCGCCAGGCCAAGCCTCTGGGCCTGCGCGGCGCCTTCGTCTCCAACGGCCACGCTACGCGCAAGACCCTCGAATACCTGCGGCCCTGGGTGGATTTCTACAAAGTGGATATCAAAGGCTTCGATGAAGCCAAATATCGCCAGATGACCGGCGGCCAGATGAGCCGGGTTCTGGGCACGATCGAGGATTTGATCGACCTCGGCTTCTGGGTCGAGGTGGTGACCTTGGTCATCCCGGGCTGGAACGATTCCGACCAGGAGCTGGGCGCCATCGCGCGATTCCTGGCCAAAGTCTCAAAGGATATCCCCTGGCATGTCACGGCCTATCATCCGGACTACCGCATGGATGACTCGCGGCCCACGCCTCCCGAGACCCTGCGGCGCGCCTGCGCCATCGGCCAGTCCGCTGGCCTGCGCTTCGTCTATGCCGGCAACCTCGCCGGCCGCCTGCCAGACTCCGAAGACACCGTCTGCCCCTCCTGCAAAAAGCTCCTCATCGAGCGCAGCGGCTTCATGATCAGGGCCAACCGCCTTTCTAACGGCTGCTGCCCGAAGTGCGCAACAAAGATCCCCGGAGTGTGGGAATAAAACCGCCGGTTTATTCCGATCGGCTGGCGTTGCGCGCCAGAGGCACGGCCGCAACGACCCAGGACGCGGCGGCGCCCAAGCACACGGCCGGATAGGTCCAGGCCGGAAGGCCCCCCAGCAACCCCCGGGCCGCGGAGATGAGCCCAGCAGACGCTCCCTTGGAGAAGCGATAGGTGAAGGAGTCGACCACCTGCTTGGCTCGGTAGCGCGCGTCGAAGGACAAGGGGATGTAGAGCAGCTCCTTGCTGGCGCGGAACACTGAATAATCCATCCCCTTGAAAAGAAGGAAGGCTGTGGCGCAGACCCCGAGCGCGGGGCTGGAGAACATGAAGCACGCCGCCGCCAGGTTCACCAGAGGGATGCCCACCAAGAGGACGATGAGGGGCAGACGCCTCAAAAGCAGCGGGGTGACGACGAATTGCATGAGGAAGGCCAAAGTGTTGACCATGGCCCAGAAGGAGCCCAGATAGGCGGTGCGGAGGTCCTGCTGCGGAATGGAGACTTCGAGCAGCTGATAGAGCCTCAGATTCGCGGCCGTCGCGAAGCACTGGGAAAGACCGACCACGAGCGCGATGAAGAGCAGGACGCGGTGCTCGAAGATGATCCCCAAGTGCAGCGCCCCGAAACGACCGCCCTGCTCATCGCCCGTTGGCTGAGGCTCGCCGGCCAGATGATAGGCCGTCCACGCCAGGATGGCGGCGGGGATGAGGGAGAGGCCGCTCAAGAGCACGAACATCTCGGAGCCCAAGGAAGGCGCCCAGTAGCGCACGATGAGTCCGGCGGTCACCGGCCCGAGCGCGGCTCCCCCCAGGATCGGACCGTTGAAGGCCTTGGCCTGGCCCTGGTCGAGCGTGCTGTTGATGAAGGACCAGAACTGCTCGACCAGGATGACGATGTAGGCCTCGGTGAAGATATAGAGAGCCGCCACGGCGGGCCGGGAGCCTGAACGCAGAGCCGGATAAGCGCCGATGAACACCGCCGCGCTGGCTCCCAAAGAGATCATGAGAGTCCGCCGGCTTCCCAGGCGCGTCAACAGACGGCCGTAGCCATAGATGAGAAAAGCCATGAGGAAGGGCACAACGGCCATGGCATAGGGCATGGGCCCTGAACCGAAGCGATCCAAGAAAAGCGACGCCATGGCATTGCGTGAAAACTCATAGCCCCCCACCAAAAAGGCGGCCGAGGCCGAAATGCAGATCATGGAGCTTAACATAACATGGGGTCAGGCCTTGAGTTTTGAGTGAGTGAAGGAAGTTCGCTCAACACTCAAGGCCTGACCCTAATTTTATAAACTTAACTCATGGGCTGGAAGGGAGATTTAACGGCGCGGTTCCAGGCACGCTGTCTTTTAGCCGCGCCTTTGGCCCCTGAAACGACTTTTAAGATAGGCGGAGCGGCTGAGAGCCTGGTCTTCCCTGTCTCTGATGAGGAGTGGACCTGGCTGAGGAGCTTCGTGCGTAGACAGGGCCTTCCCCTGACCATCCTGGGCCTGGGCTCCAACGTCATCATCAGCGACTCGGGCCTGGCCGGCGTGGTCGCCTCGACTCGCCGAATGAAAGGCCTGGACAGCGACGGCTCCCGACTCAGCGCTCAGTCGGGAACAGCCCTGGACGCCGTGGTCGCCAAAGCCGTGGACTTAGGCCTCTCGGGCTTTGAGAAGCTCTCCGGCATCCCGGGCAGCGTGGGTGGAGCCCTCCAGATCAATGCCGGGGCTTTTGAGACGGCGACCTACGACCGGCTTCTGAGCTTCACGGCCTTGGATGAGCAGGCCCAAATCGTGCGCCGCTCAAAAAACGAAGTCCGGCCAGGCTACCGGAAAGTCGATGGGATCGATGGGCTGATCTTCCTGCGCGCGCAATGGGAACTCGCAGCCGGCGATCCCGGACTTTTGCGCGATATCCGAACCGCCACTCTCGCCGCCCGCGCCGCCAAACAGCCTTTGGAATATCCGTCAGCCGGCAGCGTGTTCAAACGGCCGCCGGGGGACTACGCCTCGCGGCTCATCGACGCCTGCGGCTTGAAGGGCCTCTCGGTGGGGCGCGCCCAGGTCTCCGTCAAGCATGCCGGGTTCATCGTCAATCTCGGCGGCGCCACGGCGCAGGACGTCATGAGGCTCATCGCCCAAGTGCGCGGCGCCGTGAGGAAGAAAACCGGGGTCGCTCTGGAACTGGAGCAGATCCCTTTGGGCATCTTTCAGGAGAACATGCCATGAAGGAACCTTTGAAAGCGGTCCGCATCACGGACAAGGTCTATTGGGTCGGAGCCGTGGATTGGGACATCCGCGATTTCCACGGCTATTCCACCAACCGGGGCACCAGCTACAACGCGTATCTGATCCTAGCTGAAAAGCCCACGCTCATCGACACGGTCAAGGCCCCGTTCCTGCCCGAGATGATGGCGCGGATCTCCTCGGTCATCGATCCCAAGGCCATCCGCCTCGTGGTCTCCAATCACTCGGAGATGGACCATTCCGGCGCCTTGCCCGAGCTCCTCAAGCTCATCGAGCCGGAGAAAGTCGTCGCCTCTCCCGCGGGAGTCAAGGCCCTTCGAGCCCACTTCCACGACCTGGCACCGGTCCAAGCGGTCAAGGAGGGAGAAAGCCTCGATCTGGGAGGAGACCGGCTCTCTTTCCGGATGACTCCCATGCTCCACTGGCCGGACAGCATGTTCTCCTATCTGGAAAGCGACGGCGTGCTCTTCTCCAACGACGCTTTCGGCATGCACCTGGCCTCCCTCTCCCGCTTCGACGACGAGGTACCTGATTGGCGCTATGAAGCGGCCAAATACTACGCCAACATCCTTCTTCCCTTCTCCGATATCGTCCTGGCTCTCCTGGATAAGTTCGACAAGACCGGCTTCTCCCCCAAAATGATCGCCCCGGACCACGGTCCCATCTGGCGCAAGGACGTGAAAATGATCATGTCCCTCTGGGGCGCATGGGCCCGCCAAAAGGGCACGGACAAGGCCGTGATCGTGTTCGACACCATGTGGGGCTCGACCGAGAAGCTCGCGCTGGCCGCTGCCGAGGGCCTCGCCGCGGGAGGCACGAAGACCGTGGTCATGCCCATGCGCTTAAGCCACCGCAGCGACGTGGCCACGGAACTCCTGGATGCCGGAGCACTCCTCGTCGGTTCGCCTACCATCAACCGCCAGATGTTCCCCACCATGGCCGATGTCCTCTCGTACCTCAAGGGCCTCAAGCCCCGATCGAAGATCGGGGCAGCCTTCGGCTCCTACGGCTGGGCCGGGGAATCGATCCAGCAGGTCCAGGACGCCCTGGTCGCGATGGGCGTCTCGACCTGCGAGCCCGTGAAATGCCAATATGTCCCGGATGCCGCGGCCTTGGCCTCGGCTTATGACTTGGGACAAAAGATCTCGGCCAAGCTCAAGGAGCCACGATGAAGAAATATGTCTGCAAGGTGTGCGGCTACATCTATGACCCGGAAGTCGGCGATCCGGAGCATGGCCTCCCTCCCCAAACGCCGTGGGAAGCGGTGCCTGCGGACTGGGTCTGCCCCATCTGCGGGGTCAGCAAGGAAGACTTCGAACCCGTGGAATGAAGCTGCGCCTCATCGCCGCGGCGGCCCTGGCCGCTGCGATCCTGGCGGCCTGGTTCTCCTGGTCCGGCAGCCCGGTCGCAGTCAACATACCGCCGGGCTCCACCACCTTTCAAGCCGCCTCTCTGCTCAAAGAGCAAGGCGTGATACGCTCCGCCTGGCTGTTCCGCGCGGCCGCGCGCCTCACGAGGGTCGACCGGCGGCTCAAGCCCGGCGCCTACAATCTGCGCGCGTCCATGCCCCTGTGGCAGCTTCTGCCGCTCCTGGACTCTGGAAGTCCTCAAGACCGGGTCCTCATCCCCGAGGGATTCGCCTCCTGGCAGATCGCCGAACGCCTGGAGACCGCCCGCATCTGCCCGGCCGCTGATTTCATCCGCTTCGTCGATGCCGATCGTCTCGAAGGGTATCTCTTTCCCACCACCTATTCCTTCGCGCCGGCATCCGCCGCGCAGATCGCCGAACGCATGCGCCGAGAATTCACGCTCCGCATCGAGGCGGAATTCCAACGCGCCTCCCCCAAGCCGCGATTCACGCTGCACCAGCTCCTCACCCTGGCCTCCATCGTCGAGCGCGAGGCGGCCCGAAAATCCGAGCAGCCCATGGTCGCCGCGGTCTATCTCAACCGTTTGAAGAAGCGCATGCGCCTGGAGGCTGACCCGACCGTCCAGTATGCCCTGGGCTCCTGGAAAAAAGGCCTCACCCGCGAGGACCTGCGCGTCGATTCTCCCTACAACACGTATCTTCGCTACGGCCTGCCTCCAGGCCCCATCTGCAGCCCGGGCCTGGACGCCTTCAAGGCCGTCCTTCATCCGGCACAAACGCAGGCGATCTATTTCGTGGCGGACAACTCCGGGGGACACACCTTTTCAGCCGATTTGGAAGACCACCTGCGCGCCAAGCGCGCGCTCAAGAAGCTCCTGCGCGCCCAGCGCAACAAGTCACATAAGTGACTACCTGGTACTCACTTTCGCCGCGTCCAGGGCCTGACGCAGGGTGTTCAGCAATGCCTCCGGAGTAAAGGGCTTCTCGATGAGCACGGTGTCCTTGGTCCAGGCAGTCATGTTCGACAGGCTGCCGGTGTATCCCGACATGTAGGCGATCTTCATGTCAGGCCGCATCTGCGTCAGGCGGCCGGCTAGGTCCATGCCGCTGGCATCCGGCAGGACCAGATCCACGAGCGCCAAATGGATGTGCTCCTTGAGCCGGTGGGCCAGGTCAGCGCCCTCTTCCGCCGTCGAGGCCGAGAAGATCCGGTAGCCTTTCAACCGTAGGATCTTCTTGATCAAGCCTCTCAAGCTCGTGTTGTCCTCCACCACGAGGATCGTCTCGTGCCCGCCCCGGCTGCTCTTGGGGACTTCCCCCGGCAGCATGGCTTCCCGACCGCCCTCGGCGGGCGGCAGGTATATCCGGAAGGCCGAGCCCTGGCCCAGAGCGCTCTCGACCGAGATGTCGCCCTTGTAGTCCTGGATGATGCCCATGACCGTGGAGAGGCCCAGGCCCGTGCCCCGGCCGATCGGCTTGGTGGTAAAAAAGGGCTCAAAGATGCGCCCCCGAACGCCCTCCTCCATGCCGATGCCCGTATCGCGGACCTCCAGACAGACATACTTCCCCGCGGGTAAAGAGACTCCGGGATCCATGCCCTGGCCCGCCTCTTCCGCAGTCAGATTCTTCGTGGCCAAGGTCAGCTGACCGCCCTTGGGCATGGCGTCGCGGGCATTGACGAGGAGGTTGAGCAGGACCTGCTCCAGCTGCCCGCTGTCCATGCAGATCGGCCAGAGAGAGGGATTGGCCTCCACGACCAGCTTGATGTTCTCGCCCACCAGGCGCCGGAAGAGCTTGGCCGTCTCCATGAGCACGGTGTTGAGGTCCATGACGCGCGGACGGGAGACCGACTTGCGGGTGAGGCCCAGAAGCTGGCGAGTGAGCGAGGCCGCCACCTCCGCGGATTTTTTGATCTCCAGCGTGAAGGGATGCAGGGGATTGTCCGCCGCCAGGCCCTCGAGAAGGAAGTAGTTGTAGCCGACGATCGTGCAGAGCACATTGTTGAAATCATGGACGATGCCGCCGGCCAAAAGACCCACGGCCTCCATCTTCTGCGCCTGCTGGAACTGCTCCTGCAGCTTGGTCTTCTCCTCCTCGCTCTGCCTGAGCGATGAGATGTCCCTGAAGCTTCCCACGATGAACTTTTTAGCCGAACGGTCCGTGTAAAGGGATTTCACCAGACTGACCGCGTGGGGCTTGCCCGAGACATCCGCGACCATGACCTCGGCAGCGAGCCCCTCTCCGGTCTCAAAGACCCGGTCGTCTTGGCGAGCGAACTCCTCCCACTGTTCTTTGGGGAAAAAGGCCGTGGGAGTCCTTTCCAGAAGCGCCTCGCGGGAACAACCCATGAAGCGGCAGTAGGCGTCATTGAGCAGGACCCAGCGATGTTCTCGGTCTTTGACGAAGACCGGGTCGCTGATGGCGTTGATGACGGCATTCAAATACTCATGGGACTCCTGAAGGCTCTCTTCGTCCTGCTTGCGCGCGATGAAGACCGCCACCCGGCGAGCCACGGCTTCCAGGAACACGCCCTCCTCCTCATCCTGGGGATGGTCGACCGGCAATTGAAGGTGGAGCACCCCGAGGCATTTGTCCTCCAGCATCATGGGCGCGCAATAATGGGTCCGGTCCTGGGCGCCGGGATGCCTGAGCTTGTGCCCCGGAACGGTCGATCGGACGAACTCGACCTTCCCGCTCAAGACCGCCTTGCCGCAGAAACACTCGCCCACAGGGACGCTCTCGCAGAGATTCTTCGGAGCCCCGTTGGTCCTCCAAGCCCTCAGAGCCAAGCAATCCCCCGACGGCTCCATGAGGAAGAGCCCCGCTTGAAGGGCCGGGAACTCCGCGAACCGCAAGAAGACCCGATCCACGACGCCGTCTAGAAATTCCCGCAAGGGCATCGCCCGCGCAGAAAAGCGCGCCAGGTCGATCAGACTGGTCTCTGTTTTCAAATACTGGAGGGTTTTTTTCTCCGCCTCACGACGGCGGAGGCACTCTTTTGAGAGCCACCGAGAGAGGCACGGAACCGCGAAAGCCATGGTCAAAAATACGTCGCTTAAAAGATAGACTATGCCTTTCGGGACCTTCAGCCAGAAGTCAAGGATCAGGTGCGCTCCCAGCTCCACTATAATAACGATGCCGACGACCCCGAAGACGATCTTGCTCATACATCACCAACCTGCCGTTCCCGGCGCGCTGTTTGAGAGGGGAGATGTCGGATGTCCTTAGGAAGGCCGCAGCAAACACGATGCCCGTCATTACGACCTTAAGTCATATTCAGGATATCCCCAAAACCTGATTTTTTCAAGACCCAGAAAAAATTTATTACTGATTTTTTACTTTATAAACATTTGACCGTTTCCAGTTAAACTAGAGCAGGTCCGAGGAAGACTCCCATGGGGACACCCAACGATTGTCGTGTGGATAAGAAAGTGTTGCTCCGAGCGCTGGGCCAACGCCTGCGCGCGCGACGTCTGGCTTTGGGCCTGACGCAGCAAGAGCTGGCGGCAAAGATCGGGATCCACTACACTTTCCTGGGCTACATCGAACGTGGCCGCAAACTCCCCAATCTCATCACGCTCATCCGCATCGCCAAGACCGTCCATGTCCCTCTCACGCAATTGATCTGTCCCTGCTTGAAATGATGGCTTTTACGGCTGACGCGCCGCCGCTGAATAGCCGTCAGCCGCGAACTTGTCCAACCGCGCCAGCGCATCCACGCTAGCAATGCGGCTGAGCCGAGGATCCTGGAAGAAGACGGAGAAGATGAGGTAGCTCAGCCAGGCCACGGCCATGACAGACGAGGTCAGCCAGAAATATGTCTTCTGGTGCCCGAAGGTGGCGAAGAGGCCCAACTGCATGGTGAGGCTGGAGATCTGATAGAGATGCATCATCACGGGATCGCTGATGACACCCGCCTTGCGCATCTTGCTGATGGCCGGCACCAAGGGGCCACCTGAGAGCATGCCCTGGAGGTTGTTGAGGAGGATGAGACCGATCCCCGCCCAGGTGTAGACCAGGGGATTCTGGCCGATGGGTCCCAGAATGAGGCGGTTCAAGAACTCAAAGAAGCACAGCTGCGCGCAAACGAAGACGAAATCGCCGACATACGCCTGGCCGACGCGCAGCATCCCGGTCATGCGACCCAGGAACTTCATGTAGGTCCGTCCGAAGACCGTGAAGGCCGCGTCCTGAACCTGATACCAGGACGTGGAGACCACGGCCCGGATGAGCGCGATGTCTCCGTGCATGACGCTTTTGACGGCAAAAGCCGCGCGGATGGCGAGATTGAGCCCGAAGGTCTTGGTAGCCAGATAAAAGAAATCCTGCTTATTGGGCTTGGTCATGCAGCTCTGAAAGATAGAGCCTGCATTCTTGAGGTAATTGAAATCGAATGCGAGGAAGCTTTGTTTGGCAGGCACCTCTGCGGACCCGGGCTTGCGGGCCTTCTCAGCCTCATATTTCTTAGATTCATCGGCTGAAAAATAACCCGCGATCGAAGTGAAATAGGAGGACTCGCTGAGAGGGACCTTGGCCACACGCACCCGTCCGGGATAGTGCTTGGCAAGCTTGCGGCTCACCTCCCGGTCTTCAGGAGCCATATCCGAGAACAGCTTGCCGCCGAATCCCTCGGAATAGGTCTTGGTCGGATAAGGGAAGAAAAGGACCTGAGCGCCTGGCGCCAGGCCAACCTTTTTCGCAGCAGCGACGACCGAGCGAGGATCCGTCCGGATGGCGCCGGCGGCATTCCCATCGAGAATATCCTGGCCGGACGCGACCAGATATCCCCTCCTGAAATCCTTGGCCTCTTTTTCGATGAACGGCAGATCCAGACCGACGATGACCAGGCTCTGCTGAGTGATCCCGGCATACAGCTCATCCAACTCGCTGGCTGAGACGGATCTTTTAAATACTCTACCCAAAAATCCCCGCAGGCCTTTCTTGGCTGTGGAGGCAGTAGGATGGGATGTCGGGACCGCGACAGGGGCTCCAGCCGCCGTCCATGCGGGATCGAGAGGCGCTGGAGAAGCCTGGACATCGATCCCGATGGGACCGGGCACGGAAACCAGATCCGGCTTGGCTCCCGGGGGAAGGACTATGGGCGGGATGTGGAAAGATCGTCCTTCAGGTCCTGTCGGTTTTCCGGCGTTATTGCCGACGGCGCCAGCCGCCTGCATAAAGAGCAGCTGGACGCTCAGAAAGACGCTGGCGAACTTTTTCATCTGATGTTTCATCTCGACACTCTCATGATAGACAGATATCCGCCCCAGCGGAAGGGTCTTCTGGGGCAAGTCGGACTAGGTCTTTGGACCTAGGCCGGCGAGCTCGTCGCGCGCCGGGCCAGCCCGTCCATGGTCGCCATGGCCGCCTTGTCGCACAGCCGGACGAACTCCGGGTCCTTGTAGAGCGTGGAGAAAACGAAGTAGCTCGACCAGGAGATGAGCAGGATCGAAGCGGTCAGGATCGTGTAGAAGGTCTGGTAGCCGAAGGTGGCGAACAGGCCGAACTGCATGGTCAGGCTGGAGAGCTGGTAGAAATGCATCATGGTGTTGTGGCTGATGACCCCCACCTTGCGCATCTGGTTGATGGCCGGGATGAGCGGACCGCCCGAGATCATGCCCTGCAGGATGTTCAAGAAGATCAGCCCGATGCCGACGGGCGTGTAGACCAAGGGATTCTCGCCCAGAGGCCCCAGCACGAGGCGGTTGATGAACTCGAAGCCGCAGAGCTGGATGTAGACGAAGACGAAGTCGCCGGCATGGGTCTTGTGGATGCGCACCATGCCCGTCATCTTGCCCAGGAACTTCATGTAGGTCTGGCCGAAGACCGTGAAGACCGCGTCCTGGAGCTGGTACCAGGAGGTAGAAAGGATCGCTCGATACAAGGCGAGTTCTCCCTTCATCACGGCCTTGCCCGCGAAGGCCAGACGCACCGCGAGGTTGAGGCCGAAGGTCTTGGTGACGAGGTAGAGATAGTCCTGCCGGTTGGGTGTGGTCAGGCAGCTCATGAAGATGGCCTTCATGTTCGCCAAGAACTTGGCATCGAACTCGATGCACGCCGGAGAGTGGATATGCCCCTTGTCCTCGTCATGGAACGCGACCGCGGCCTCTCTTTCGTGGTGATACTGTTTTTTCTCTTCCTCCCCGTTGAGGAAGCCCTCGCGGTCCTCGAAGAAGGACGTGTCGTGCAGCGGCACCTTGAGGCAGACCGTGCGGCCGGGATAGCGCTGCCGCACGGCCCGGATCATGGCGCGGTCCTCGGGCGAGATGTCGCTGAACAGATGCCCGCCGAATCCCTGCACAGAAGTCCGGGTCGGATAGAGCACCACGAAGACCTGGCCCTCAGGGACCGTCTCCTCAGCGGCTGCTGAAAAGTCGTGAGCCGTGACCTGGCAGAGCATGCTCTCTCCCCGGCAAAGGCAGTAGATCCGTTCGTAGGACCCAGCGACGGCCCGATCAACGGCCAGGATCACGGGACTCTGCGGCCCGGGCCGGAACTGGGTCTTGGTCAGGGTCTCCATGGGTGTCTCCCTAAAGTGGAATGGTGATCCGGTCGAATATCTTGGGCAGCTGCGCCATCGGCACGTCGTCCGTCACGTAGAAATTCCAGTCTTCCTTGCGCCCGGAGAGGGAGCGCAGCTCGCCCAGATAGCCGTCCCAGGTCGAGACGAAGACCTTGACGCCGGCAAAGCTCTTGAGCGAATCGAAAAAGCGGTTCGAGAAGGTGAAGGTGATGGTCCTTTTCTTGAGGTCCACGGCGTCTACGACATCGCCGAAGAGCGGCGTCCCGTAGAGCTCCGCAGTGGAGTCTTCCGCGGCAAAGGACCGCACGCCCCAGCCATAAAGCAGGAAGCCCGCGTTGAATTCGAAGTCTTCGCGCGCGTAGTTGAGCTTGGGGAAGAACTTTTTGCCGCGCTGGTCGGGGAAGTCGAAGAAGACGCTGAAATACACATGGTCATAGCCGTGAGGCGGATTCCAGGAGTTCGTGACGCCCGCCATGCGCAAGCGCAGCCGAAGGTCCTTGCCGCTGGTGGAAACGGCCGCTTCCTCCATGGAAAGCTGTTGGGAATAGCTCGGGTCAGCGGGCGCATGGACCTTACGCTCCCAGCCTCCCTTGTGCTCCTCGCGCACCGCGGCCTTGGCCAGCAGGCGGTAAGGGTTGCGCACGCTGACCGCGACCGGCTCGGAGAGGCGATGATCGCCCGCCTTGGTCCGGGCCAAAAGGCGGATGGCGTGGCGGCCATTGCCCAATTGAGAGGTCTCCAGATCGAAAGCGCCGGAGCTGAAGTCCGGGATCGCAAGGCGCCGGCCGTAGTTGTCATTGTCCAAAAGACTGAGCTTGGCGACCTCGCCGGGCCGCTCCAAGGAGAAGCCCAACCGCGCCTTGCCGCGCAGGGAGCGCGACGCGAGAGGTTCGATCTTGATCCGGGGTTCGACCGCCGGCGCCTGGGGCTTTTCCTCGCTCAAGCTCCGATGGAGCACCAGATAGGATTCCGGCGCCAGGACGAGGGAATCGGGGACCTCCTCGCGCCCATCCGAAGAGAACAGGACCTTCCAGCCAGACGCCGCGGCAGGCAGGTCATAGAACATCTCGTCCGAGGCCGTGTTGAAGACGACCAGGCAGGCGTCTTCGTGGTTGGTCAAAGTGTAGGCGAGCAGACCGCAGTTCAAAGAGGTCCGCTCGACCTTGCAGACGCCGCGACTCAAGACCGGATTCTCCTTGCGCAAGCGGATGAGTCTCTTCAGGAAAGCGGCCTGTTTGGAGCGCTCGTTGAAGCATTCATCCGAGAACATCTTCTGGCGGGCCCGGATGAAGCCGGCTTCCGTGCCGTAGGTCACGCAGGGGATGCCGGGCAGGGTGAAAAGAGCCACGAGGGACTGCTGGACGACCGGCCAGCCAGCACGGCTGCACATGCGCTCGACGTCGTGGTTGTCGAGGAAATTGACCCAGAGATGCCGGTGATGACGATGGGCCTGAAGGGCCGGCCGCAGCCTCTGCGTGGGAAGCTTGCGGTAGAAGACCTGGGTGAGGGCCTCGTTCAAGGGCAGGTCCACGGCGGAGTCCAGGCGCTGCGTCTTACCTTCCTTAATATACCGGTTGATGGCCTTGTAGTCATAGGACCAGACCTCCCCGAAAACGAGGAAATCCCTCTTGCCGCGCTGGGCCGCGAAGCGCTTGACCCCGAGGTCATGGGCCTGGGCGTCATGCAGGAAGCGTTCGTAGAAATCCTCGGGCGTGTAATAGACCGTGTCCACGCGGAAGCCATCCACGCCGGCGGCGTCGATCCAGAAGCGGTAGACCTCTTTGAGCCTCTTGAGGGCCAAGGGGCTGTGCAGGTTGATGTCGTCGAGGTCGCCCATGGACCAGGTCAGGGTCTGCTCGCGGCTCTTGAAGTCCGAGATGTTCGGGGTGAAGTTGTAGACGCCCGCGGCCCGATGCTCGGGGATGTTGGGGTTGTTCATGCAGAAGACCGGGTCGTTGGGCGCCTTGGGCGGATTCTCGGGCGGATAGGCGCCGTCGAGAGGCCGCCAGGTCTTCTCGGGATAGCGGGGGTCGTAACCCTTCTCGTCGACGGTGAAGTAATTGCCGGTGTGGTTGACCACGATGTCCTGGATGACGCGCAGCCCGAGCTTGTGCGCTTCAAGGACCAGGCGCTGATAGTCCTCCAGCGTGCCGAAATGCGGGTCCACCCTTTTAAAATCGTAGGGCCAGTAGCCATGGTAGCCGCGGACATTGATGTAGGGGTTGATCCACTGGCTGTGCACCGGGGGCGTGATCCAGATGGCGTCAAATCCCAGGCTCTTGATGTGCGGGAGTTTCGCGATGATCCCCTGAAGGTCCCCCCCCTGGAAGCAGTCGTCGTTGTCCGGGTCGTATTCACCCTTGCCGAAGTCGTCGATGGACTTGTCGCCGTTGTAGAAGCGGTCGATGAGGATGAAGTAGATGACCTTGTCCTGCCAGGCCTTGAGGTGATGGTTCATGCGGGCGCGGGATCGGCCATACTTTACCAATTTCCAGGCGCTTTCGCGTCTAGGCCTTAAGACCCAGGCGCGGATAGGTCCAAGGCCCCTGGAGCTGGGACGGCAAACGCACTAAACTATGAGCAGTAAAGAGGCCTTATGAAACAGAAAAACTTCTTCCGGGTCCTGGCCCTCCTGCTGGCAGTCGTCATCGTGCCCTGCGCAGTGAAAGCAGGCGCACAGAACGTCCCCGGGAAGTCCGCCGCGCCCCGGTTCCTGGGTGCTTTTGGGACGATGTCCGGCACCCCCTACTGGCAATCTTTTCAAGCGATGAAGCATGAAAGCGAGTGGGCGCCGCCAGCCGTCGACCCCGCCCTCTGGCGCTCATCCGGTCTGGGCGCTGCGCCGCCAGCCGGCACCCCAGACCCTACGGCCCCGTCGGCAAAACCGGCGACCTGGCGCTCAGGCACAGCCGTCCATCCTTCATCCGCCAAGGCGAGCACGGCGGCGCAGACACGATCCCCCGACAAGACCGGGATGAAATCCGCCCAGAAAGCCCTCGACAAGGCCCGCAAAGCCGCTCAGGCCTTCGAGAAGCCCGAGCTCCCGACGACCATGGAGATCGCTTTCCGTCGCGCTTTCCATTCAGACTTGCTTCCTTCCAAGAAGCAGAAGTAAAAGTCCCAGCCAGCGAAGTCATAGGACATACTCAGACGGGATAGGTGAGAGGGCCCCCCAGTCGTGGTCTATCTCCAGTAGGGGCAACTGTGTCCGGACACAGTCTATTGATGGGATGAGCTAGCGGCTCTTCTTCGCCGGGCGCACCAGGACGCGCGCTCCGTGAGGCGGGACCTCGACGAAGACCTTAGATTTGCCTTCGGCGGTGTGAAACGCCATGGCCTGGTAGCCGGCATCGAGCCCATCGACCAGCGCGGTTCCGGGAGGGATCAGGTCAGCCGTGACCTCGATGGCAGCGGAACGGCCGTCCTGAGCGGTGTTGAGCACAACCAGGACTTCCTGGCCCTGATAGATGCGGCTGAAGGCATAGAGGCCAGGGCCGGAGGGATCGTACCAGCGCGGGATCTGCTCGCCGCGGCGCAAAGCCGGATACTTCTCACGCAGGCTCAGGAGCTGCTTGAGATGCCGATAAGTCGGAGATTTCATGTCGAATTTATCGCCGGCCGAACTGGGGGTCTTGTATTGGCCCTGCGCGAACATATCCTGCCGGTTCTCCGGGTCCGCTGGGAAATCAGGCCCCTCGGGCGCCAGACGATCCGTCCTGTGCCGAAAGGCTTGCTCGGTGCCGTAATAGACCAGGGGGATGCCGATGGCGAAGACGAGGAAAGCCATGGCCATCATGAGCAGGCTGACAGGTTCGCCATTCCTCAGGAAACGATAGGTGTCATGCAGGTCGATGAAGCGCAGCATGTTCCTGAAGTTATCGACGCTCCTTCGGAGCTCCTTAAAGCTGTCCTCTATGACCCTCGTCGGAGCCTGGCCGTGCAGCGCCCGGTTGATGCGGCGATACTCGGGATAGTTGTACTCGCTGTCAGGGGCGGCCTGGCTGAAATCCTGAGCGATCTCGCCGTCCACCCCGGTCGAGTTCTCTCCCAGAATGAAGAAGTTCTTCTTTCCCAATCGGGAGGCGTACTGCCGGATCTCCTTGATGAAGCGCGTGCGGAAGACCGGGTTGATGTGCGCAAAGGCATCGATGCGCAATCCATCGACATCGGTCTCCTTGAGCCACCAACAGGCGATCTGGATGAGCTTGGCCTGGACTGCGGGATTGTCCGTGGCCAAATGCCTGTAATTGGGGATGAAATCCCCATTGATCCTCTGCTCCGGGTTATGCCAGTCGTTGATGACCCCATGGCGGGTGAAATTCTCGGGGCCGCGCAGCTCGATCGGGAAGATCTCGTGGTTCCAGACGCCGATCTTCTTGGGCGGCTGGTCCATCCCCACCCAGTCGCTCTTGCCCTCGTACTCCCAGGCCGGTCCCACATGGTTGATGAGCATGTCGAAGATGACGCGCAGGCCGCGCTTGTGCGCTTCATCCACGAGCCTCTTGAAATCCTCCATGGTCCCCAGGTGCGGGTCCACGGCCAGGAGGTTCAGGGGCGCGTAGCCATGATAGGCCTCCGGGACGCCCAAGATGACGGGGTTGAGCACGATCGCGGTCACGCCCAGGTTCTTGATGTAGTCGAGCTGGCTGATGAGGCCGGGGATGTCGCCGCCATGGCGGCTTTTACCGTCCCGAGGATCTCCCAAGGGTTGGGCGTTGGAGCTGCGGGCGAACCGGTCGAAGATGATGGAGTAGAGGACCTCATCGCGCCAGTCCTCCGGCGAAGAAGCATAGACGCGATCGGGGTCAACGAGAGTGGAGATCTTGGCCAAAGAGTCAGGAGCGCCCTTGGCAACAGGCGCTTGGCTGCCCACGAGAGGGTCAAAGGGCTTGGGAGCGAAGGGATCGCGCAGCTGCGGCTCGATGCGCGCTTGCGCCTGGCGAAGGCCCGCAGCGGGCACTCCCTGTTTGGCAGAAGTCGCAGGCAGAACCTTGTGCTGACCGCCATCTGCGGAAGCAGCCACCTCTTTAGGTGCGCTGGGCGCGATGAAAAGCGCAGGACCACCGTCTTTAAGAGGGAGGACCGGACCCTGGATGGCGCCGGGCGCATCGGCCAACGGCGGCTGAGTCAACGGAATCTTGACGACCTCTGACGCGGGAAGACCGACGACCGCAGGCGGCACGCCGGACGGGTTATTGCGGGGAACAGGGTTGGAGCCGGCGTAGCACTCCAGGCCGGGGGAGAGGACGACGAGGACGGCGGACAAAAGGATGCTCAGGGTCGACTGGAGCCACCGACGTCCTTTCCTGGACATTTTTCCCTCTCTCGCGATAGTATAGTCCCGCGGGAGAGAAAATGACTGGGTCTTAAGGGCAAGAAAAGACGGACTTTGGACCTAGACGGATATAGGACTTTAGCCCTAGGTCAGGGACCGGCTTCCTCGATCTCGAAAAGATGATAATTGCCGCCGTCCAGCCCCAGGTAGAGCCCCTTTTCAGCCATCTCGCGGCCCGAGGCCCTGTAGATGATCGGCTGGCCGTTGGGCCAGGGATGGGCCATCTCGCGCAGGATGTAGTTTTTCGTTGGATCGGGCTTGAAGGCCCCGAAGGGTGCCAGCACAGCCGGGAAGCGGAACCAGCCGCCCGCATGCTCATGGGAGAAATTGCCGGCGACCAGGATGGTCTTGCGGCCGTGCGGACCAGGGCCGCTGACCGTGTAGCCGGCGATCGACGTCTTGTCCGTGGGCCTCAAGACATCCATGGCTCCGTCCGAGATGAGCTCGGAATAGTCGGCCGACTTGGCGAGGACGAACTTCAAGAATCCCTGGAGGTCCGGGTCGGCCTTGGCCCAATTGAGCAGGGCTTCGATGTCATAAGGGACGAACTTCTCCCGATCCTGGGAATGGGCCAGATCGCCGATGATATTCTCCCACTGGCCCACACCCTGCTCCATACCGGCATGACTGAGCATGGGCCTGAGCAGAAGCACCATCAAAGCCGTGGCCTTCAGGAACTGGCCGAACTTATCCACCGGGTTGCCTTCCGTGTCATGCGTGCAGATGAAGTTGAGCAGGTGCAGGCCGCCGCGCTGGAAGATGCTGAAGGCGACGTTCCTCAAGGCCGCGCTGATCCAGTCCGCGACGCGGCTGTGCACCGCATCGTAGAGCCCGATCTGCCCCAAGGCCTCGTCATGGTTGTTCTTGTTGTAGACGCCGTTGGTGCCGATCACGGAGAGGTTGGTCTCGAAGCCGTAGGCCTCGTCGAACATGACGGCCGAGGGCTTGGCTTGCTTGGGAGCCCAGGTCATGTCCTCGAGCACCTCATGCGCCTTGACCTTCTCCCAGCGTTCCTCAAAGCCCTGGAGGAACCGGCCCAAAGCCTCGCGCGCCCAGCCGGCGCTCCTGTCGCGATCCTCGATCAGATATTGCTGCCACTTGCTGAAATAGCGGGCATTCGAGATGTAGTAGGCCATGTCCCGCCTGAAGCCATCCACGCCGATCTCCGAGGCCAGGCGCACGGCCTGCGAGACCTGCCACTCGCGCGCCGTCATCTGCGTGTAGTCGATCTGCGCCTGCTCGAGCCAATAGCCGCCCTCATCCGTGCGCGGGTGCTTGACCAGGATCTTCTTGTGCACGCGGCGGCCGTTCTCCGGATAGCGCTCCGTCTCCATATAGAAGAAGCCCGGCGGCGCCTGAGCCTGGATCTCCGACACCGAGAGATGCTGCGGCGGTACGATGTGGATGACGGCCTCGGGATAGAGCTGAACCAGCTCGCTGTCCAAGGCCACATGGTTGGGCACCTGGTCCACGATCACCTTCAAGCCCAGGGCATGGGCGCGCCGGATGGCGCTCTTCAAGGCCTCATCGCCGCCGAACAAGTCGTCGGCATGATAGCCATGCAGGGAATAGGGAGAGCCCCAGGGCCAGAAGCGGTTGATCTTCCCGATCTTGAAGATGCCCTGCAGCCAGATCGTGTTGAAGCCCATGTCCTTGACGCGCTTCATCTCCTCGTCATCCAAGGAATCGAAGAAGTTCTTATCGTCCTTGAGCCGGTTGTAGGCCTTGGCCGGGATCTCGTAGATGGCCGCCTCCCTGAACCAATCCGAGGCATCCGCGGCCTCCAACTCGGCATGGTACCCCTTGACCGCAGCCGCCAACAGTCCATCGAGGCGCCGGCTCTTCTCCTCCGAAGGGATCGGTGAGCTCCACAGCTTTTTCAATTCCTGGCGCAGCGGCGCGGTCCATCGATAAGGAACCAAGAGATCGTTGAGATAGGCGAAATCCTTGTCGAGAGCGCCCGGATCCAGCTGATTGCCCCCCCCCTCGCTTTGAATCTCCAACCGGCTATAAAGGAAGCCATCCAGGCCCGCGTTGCGCGCCGGCAAAGGCTTTCCCTTCATCATCGAAAAGGCATGAGGCTGCTGGGGCCAGCCCTGAGGAGTGCTCCCGCCGCCCAGCACGGCTTTCCTCTCCCGCACATACTGCTCGACAGAATCCTTGGCCGGGACGCTTCGGCGCTTGGACTCTTGAGGAGCGGGCCGGTCTTCATCGCCCGCCGACGCGATCATGCGCGGCTTGGCCTGCGCCTTGCCGCTGATCCGACGAACGGCAGAGAAGATCGAATTCTCCAGTGCTTGAAGCACTGTCGCTTGTTTTTCAGCAGCGTTAGCCAGCGGACCGTGGACAGCGGCCAGGACCTGGGCGCACTGGCGTTCCACCTCCGCGGGGTCGGAAAGTCTGGCTTTCAAAACCTCCATGGCCTTGGACTCATCCAAGAGGCCGGTGGGACTCAAGACACTCCGCGCCAGATCCTTAATATAAAAGGAAGAGCCCTCAGGCAGCTTGCCCAGTCTCTCAATCATCAGCTGGACCATGGCATGAAGCGCGGCAGCCGTATGCTCAGCCGCGACACCGGTGCCCGCCCCATCGTCCGCAGCATCCCTCCAGGAAACAGCCGGACCCCGGGATGAGTAAGCCTGCAGACTGCCGACGACCACGGCCCAGGGAGCGCCCTGGGCCAGGGCTGAGAGAGAATCTGCAGAGGGTCCCTCGTTGCCTGCAGGCAGGACCACAAGGATATTTTTCAGCAGCAGACGGTTGATGAGGCGCGTCAAGGGAGAGTCGGAGGAGACCGGCTGTCCCAGGCTCAGAGAAATCACCATGGGCTGGGCTAGATCGCGGCGAGCGGCCAGAGATTCCAAGACAGCCATGACCTTGGCCTCTGAGACGGCGCCTGACGCGGCGACGCGGACCAAGGACAGATCGGCGTCGGCGGCGATCGCCGCCGGCCCGGCCGAAGGATCGACGGTCAAGCCATTCCAGGCTGGATTCGCCAATCTGAGCGAAAGCGCATATTCCGGTTTGGACACCTCCACTCTAAAACCGCGCGCTTCAAGCTCGAAGCGCAAGGCGAGCATCTTGTGGACAGGCACGCTGAGCCACAGCGAGCGCGAAAGGGGCAGCTCGGTCTTCTTCTCGGTTTCGTATTGGGACAAGGTCTCCGGGCTCAGATCCGAAAGCTGCTGGCCGACCGGTGCGCTCACGAGCACGTCCAGAGCTCCCATCTCCGGATCCACGCCGGCCACTCCCTCGCCGGCCGGATCCATCGGCAAGGTCGGCAGATCCAACCGCTGGCCGACGAGCTCAGCCAGAAGGTTGACGATGTCGCCCAAGTGGCCGGGAACGCGGATCGCGGCCTTGTGGCGCAGGATAAAATCAGAGACCTGGGGCTTCACGGCGTCGCAACGCAGGCGGGCCACAAAGGCCTGGGAACGCCGGGCGATGCGCAAGAACTTGAATGCCGTGCGCAGAAGATCATCGCCCTGGCGGCCGCAGGCCTCCAGGATGTCCTTGATCACCGTGTCCGTCATGGTCGAGGACGCGGTCCTTTGCGTGACCAGGTTGGACAGAGCGGCCAGCGCCTTATGCCTGATCTCATGCTCTTCCGAGCGATTCTTGACCACGGCGCTCAAGGCTTCCGCTTCGACGGACGTGGCCTTGTCCGCCAGCTGTCCCAAAAGCCAGACAGCGCTCAAGCGCGCTCGACGATCCGGGCTGGAAAGCGCCGCGACCAGACGCCCTCTCTCGGAAACGTCGCCATGGCGGGCCAGGGCATAGGCCGCGAAGAGCGGCACCTCCCAACGCGGATCCTTCACCGCCTCCTTCAAGCGGGCGTTGGCCGTGTGCGAGGACATCTCGGCCAGGACCACGAAGGCCATGCGCCTGACCCGTCCGTCCGCATCGTTCAAGGCCGCGTCCATCAGCGCGGGGACGGACTTCGGCGCGTTCAAGTTCACAAGAGTCCAGACCGCCTGATGCCTGATGAGCCAGACCGGGTCCTTGAGAGCCTCCAAAAGCCGAGGCAAGGCATCGTTGACGGCCTTCTTGAACACCGCGTCTATCTGAGCCTGGCTCATCGGGGAGGGCTGTTCATCTTCATTGTCCCAGTCGGACATCTCAGGAACCCGGATCGTCTCAAAGATCCGGTCCTCCAGATCGAGCACCGCCTGATAGCGCCTGACCCAAGACCAAGCCTCAGGAGCCGCGCGCCCCACAAGCCGCGAGCACCAGCCCAGCCAGGAACGACCCGACTCAGCCGCCACCAGCTTGACGGCCGCGTACGCATCGAGCAAGCCCGCGCCCTGCTGCAGCCAAGTGGGGTTCTCCATGTCCGCGGCCGTGCGCTTGAGGATGGCGGAGAGGACCAAGGGATAATTCTCCCGCACAAAATCGGTCTCCGCTTGGAACAGACGCATGGCCCGCTTGACCAGAAGCGCGATGGCGGCTGCCATGGGTTGGGCCTGGGATGTGCCGGACATCCGCGTCTGCCGGCCGCCCGGCAGATCCGCCGGACTCTGGGGGCTGTGCCTGGATTTTTCCGACACCACCCCATGCTCGTAGGGATTCGGACCGGAGGTCAGATCTCCTCCCCGGGCCGCCGCGTCCGGCTTCAAGTAGCGGCGCCGACGGTAATAGTTCGTGCCGTCCTCGTCATAACCGCTGGCGCTGAAAAAAGCCATGACCGTCTTCGTCACGGCAGCCGCGACGGAGAAAACTCCCCTGGCAGCCCCTGGCTGGCTCATGCTCTGGTCAAAAGGTCCGGGATTTCCCGCGCTCGCGAGCACCAAGGGATGTTCTCCATTGGCGTTTTTGCGGCCCATCAGCTGAGAGAGATAGACGCAGAGGTCGGCGGTCGACGATCCCAACCGACCCAGGCTCAAGCTGATGACATCAGCGCCCATCTGCAGGGCCCAGACAGAACCGGCCATGATGCTGCAGTCAGAGATCCCCTGGGCGATGGGGGAAGAGACCTTGGCCATGAGCACGCGCGCTCCAAAAGCCAGTCCCCGGAAGATCTTGTCGAGAGAGTCGATGATGGCGGCCACATGGGCCCCATGGCCATCCCAACCCTCCATGCCCTCGTCGCCGACGATGTTCTTGCCCTCGCGGCCGCCCGTATCCACGACCACGGCCAAGCCGCCCTGGCCGTTGATCTGCTGCTTCCAGACCCTCCCGACCTGATGCATCCGCCGGGCTTGCAGGAGCTCGGGCTCGAAATCGTCGATCGATGAACGAGCATGGAACAAGACGCTGGGGTTGCCGTTCTCGATGGCCTGGGCATTTTTCTTCGGCACGGTGATGAAGATCTGAGTGGGGCCCGCGTCTTCGCCCAGCACATGGAGGATGCGCACTCCCAATTTGTCGAATCTCTCCAGCTGAGGGCCGAAACCTGCAGCCGCAAGATCCTCTCGCGCCTTGGTGCGGCCCTCGGGGGTCAGATCAGCGTCTAGGATGGAGACCGCCACATGGCCTTGTTTCGGGCGCAGACGCAAAGTCACGCGGTCCTCGACCTTGGTGAGGACCAGGACATGGGATCCGTCATGCCGGTCCACGCATTCCCCATGGAAGCTGCCGCCGTCCGCGGCTGTCCAGAAGCGCAAGAACTGCTCCCAAGCCGGCAGTCCCAGCTCCCCGGGACTGAAAGGCAGGAGGACGACCCCATGGTCCGGCAGGGCCTGATACAAAGAGGCCACCAGACGGTAAATCTGCGTGTCCTTGAGCCGGGACGAGGCGGTCTGCTGCCAGAACTTGCGGACTGTCCAATCGAGCCTGTCGCTTTTTTGGGCCAGCGCGGCGACACCCTCCAGCTGCTCGATGGTCTGGCTGAGGCGCTGGGCCTCGGCAGAGCCTTCAGGCGCCAGAGCCCGCGAGGATTGGCCCACGACCATCCTGGGGAAACGCTCGATATTTTTGGGGTCGTTGAGGACCTGGAGAGGATCCTCCTCGCGGACATCGACGGCCAGATCCTGGTGGCCGGAGAGTCTGCGATAGAGCTCCGGATCCTTGAGATCCGGGGAAGCGGCATTGAGGACCAGGAGCTCATAACTCTGGGCCAAAGCCAAGGAAACGCGCGCGCGCTGCAGGATGTGCTGAAGCGGAGCAACGCGGTCTCCCGGCAGCAGGCCTGCGGGCGGACCGCGGGTCGGATCTGCATACCAATGGCCGAGCTGCTCCTGCAGTACCCGATGGAAGAGCCGCGGCGCGGCGATCAACTCCGGCCGCAGCTGGATGACGCCGTCCTGCGCCAGGCCCACGCCCCGGCCCCGATGGGGCTGCACCAGCTCGGCCAAGCCGGCATCCAGGCGTCCGGCGAAGACCTCCGCGCGCTTGAAATCATCGAAATTGGCGTCCGTGACCGAGCGGCCGCGCCAGAGACCATAGCCGTAAAAAGCCAGGTTGAGCAGAGCCGAGGAAACCTGGGCCTTGGCCTGCCTCAGCGTCAAGTGCGGCGTCTGAGGCTTCTGGACCGGGACCGGCCCTGAAGACGGCCCAGGACCGTCCACAGGTTGCGGCATCCCGGGAGGTGCCGGGATCGCCGCTGGAGGGAGCGATGGGAGCTTCATGTCCGGGGCGGGGGCTGCGGCCGCAGGCGCCACGGGATTCGGCGTGAAGAAAGGGAACGGATTATAGACGACCATGGCCTTGGACGCAGGCACCTCTCCTGAACCAGCGGCGCCGGCCTTGGGGATCTCGGCCGCCAACGCCGGCGCCCCGGAGAGGAGCGCGCACAAGAGGACGGCGATGGCTTTTTTCAGCATGGTCACTGGATGAAGATGATCTCCCGCCCGGCCTCAGGACGCGGGGAAGGCGCGCGTTGAGGACTCTGCGACGCCGGATCCGCTGGGGGACGGTGGACCATGGAAATCCCATGGCGCCCGATCTCGAAGGGCAGAGCGGCTCCGGCGGCGATGATCCAGGAGCCGAGGGCGTGCTCTCCCATGGCCTTGACCTCGCCGTTAGCAAAAAAATGCATCCAGGGGCGGTCCACCTCGAAGCCCAGGATGATCCGGGCCTGGTTCTGCTCCGGGTGGTCGCTCGACTCGCCGATGATGGGCGAGACCAGGGTCGTGTTGGGCTGAGCCTCCAGGCGAGTGCGGATCGAGCCCGTGGCGTAGTTGTAGCCCACCCCGGCAAACGGCGTCCAACCCCTCCAGGGGCGGCTCACAATAGCGTTCAAGCCGAAGCTCGAGACGTTCCAGACCAATTTGGCGTCGATCGGACTCTGCGCCGTGAAGCCCGCTCCCTGGTCGCTGAGGTCGAAATTCGAACGCAGGTCGAAATTGCCGTAGACATGGTTGTAGTTGGCGCCCAAGGACAGCAGCGGACGGCCGTCCTCGCCGAAGAAATGCTTGCGCAGGCTGAAGCCGATGGAATTGCTTTGGCCCTTGCCCGTGGCCGTGTTCGAGAGCTTGTAGTTGTTGGGCGTGGTCATGTCCGCGAAGCGCACGGAGAGGTCCATGCGGCCCGGCAGGCCCGCGCGCAGATGCGTGACGAGGTTCGGGAAAAGCACGGAGGAGGGAAACACGTTGGCGACGGGCATGTCGTTGAGTTTCTGGGTCTGCAGCGCGGGGAACGTGCTTTTATCGAAAGGCATGTGCCCGAGACCCAGGCTCAGGTCCGGCTGGATGTTGCGGCTGACCACCTCGTGCGGAGGATCGAAGGTGGATCCCGCGTTGAAGGCGATCTCCTGGGCCAGTTCATGGCTCAACCACTGCGTCATGCTGTTGAAATCCGCGGTCACGCTGGGATTGGCCGCCGCCGGCATGACCCATGCCGCGAGGACCGCCAGCAAGGCGGCAGAACGCCCAAAGACGAAGAGCCGGCCTCTCATCTCGGTGAAGCGGCCCTCCTGGGAGCGAGCATGGCGCCGCGCTCGGTCGTCCATCGATAAGAACGGCTGGCCTCCTCGAACGTCAGGCTCGTCGCGACTCGCCGCGCCGGCAGGACGCTGACGGTGCCGACTTCATGCGCGGACCGCCTATGATCTTGGAAATACATGGATTTCTCCTTATCCTTATCTCAATAGTAACATGGAGACAGAAATTCATCATGGGTCTTGGGACCTAAGTCCTGCCAGGCAAAGGACCCATACGATCTTGGGCTCTACGACCTATATGGTTTTTAGGGCTTATTGCCCATAGGAGAGCCGGCGCGCCAAGGACTCCGGCAGGCCGCGCTGGCGCATCTTGGCTTGGGTCGCGGCGCAATCATAGGCCAGGCGGAACACCTGGAAAGAGCGCGCCTGGGAGTCCCAGAGCGCGCAGCAGGCGCGCTTGTCGTAGTCCCGCGGCTGGCCCACGGCGCCGGGGTTGTAGGCCGCGAGCTCTCCTGTCTCAGCGACGATGATCTGGCGGTCCTCGAGCAGTCTGGACTCCAAGCGGCCGGCAGCCTGGCGCAGGCACTGCGGCATGTGGCTGTGGCCGCAGAAGACCGGCCAGACGGACACGAAGGGAGCCTGGATCGGGATCTGCTCAGGGCTGAGGAAATATTCATCCGTGGGCCGCTTGGGTGTGCCGTGGACCAGGGTGAAATCCGGAGTCTCGAGCTTGGGGCCTAGGGCGGCCAGAAAATCCCGAGACTGAGCACTCACGGCGGCGATGGTCCATTCCACGGCCGCGCGCGCATAGGGATTGAACCACTCGGGGGAGAGCCGGCCGATGGCGGCGAGGTCGTGGTTGCCGCAAACGGCATGGAGTCGGGAGAGCTGGGAGATGGATTCTACGCATCCATCGGGATCCGGGCCGTAGCCCACGAGGTCCCCGCAAAAGATATAGCTCTCGACCCGCGAGGTCTTAAAAAAATCCAGGACGACGCTCAGAGCTTCGAGATTGGAATGGACGTCCGCGAAGACCCCGAAGAGCATACGGGTAGATGATACCAGAACGCGCCTGAAAAGACGACGGCCTCCGGCTCAGGCCTGGGGCGGCTCCTCCGCCGTCACAGTCATATCGGTCGGGACCGCGGCGGTCTCGACTGTCTCTGTCTTCACTGGAACGACCTGAACCGGCGCCGGAGCGCTGCCCCGCTTCTTGAAGTCGATGGAGACGAGCTGGCTGACACCCTTCTCCTCCATGGTGACGCCATAGATGGCGTCGGCCGCCTCCATGGTGCGCTTGTTGTGGCTGATGATGAGGAACTGCGTGCGCGTGCCGAATTCCTTGAGCATATTGACGAAGCGCTCGATGTTGGCGTCATCGAGGGCCGCGTCGGCCTCGTCGAGCATGCAGAAGGGCGATGGCCGCACCATGAAGAAGGCGAACAACAACGCGATCGCCGTCATGGTCTTCTCGCCTCCGGAAAGCAGCGAGATGCTCTGCAGGCGCTTGCCCGGCGGTTGGGCCACGATCTCGACGCCGGTCTCAAGGATGTCGTCGGGATTGGTCAGGACCAGGTCCGCCTCGCCTCCCTCGAAGAGCACGCCGTAGAGCCTGCGGAAATGCTCGCGCGTGTCCGTGAAGGTCTGGCGGAAGTTCTCCCGCGTCGTGGCGTTGATCTTCACGATGGCGGCCTTCAGGTCCGCCTTGGCCTGGGTGATGTCGGCGATCTGGGCGGTGAGGAAGGTCTGCCGCTGGGAGAGGGCCTCGTACTCCTCGGGAGCGGCCAGGTTGATGGGACCCATACCCGTCAGGCGCTTGCGCAGGGATTCCATCTTCTCCAGATCCACGGCGAGCGTCCCGTACTTGGACTGAGCCTCCTCCACGGTGAGGCGGCGCTGGTCCCACAGCTGCGCGCGCAGCATCTCACGGCGAGTCTCCAGGCCGCTCTTGCCCAATTCCAACTCGTGCAGAGCATTTTGGGCCTGCTCAAGCTCCGCCTTCAACGCATGCAGGGTCTGCTGACGCTCTTGCAGCGCGTTGTCCGCCTCCTGCAGCCGCTCCCGGACAGCGGTGGCCGCGTTCTCATGCCCGGACAGTTCCGCCTGCAGGACCTGCGTCCTTTGGCGCGACTCATCTTGAACGGTCTTGGCCTCCAGCCTGCGGCGGGCCAGATCCTCGAGCTCGCGTCCGCGCTCCGCCACGGTGGCGTCGAGATGCTTCTTGGTCTCCGCCAAGCGCTCATAGCTGTGCGCGTGGATGGCCATCTCGCGCTCCAAGCCCTCCAAACGCGCCTGCAGGACCTGATGGCCCGAGCGCGTCTCGACCAAGGTCTCCTTGGCCGACTGGAAACGCGCGGAGGCCTCGGTCTCGGCTTGGCGGCAGGTCTGCTGGCCGGCCTCGACCTCGCCGCGGCGCCGGCTCAAGGTCGAGAGCTCTTCCTTCAAAAGGGCGATCTGGCGCAGGATGCCGCATGCCAGATCCATGGCGCTCGACACGCTCTGGCCGGAGAGCGTCAGGGTCTGCGTCTTCTCCTGAAGCCGGCGGCTCTGGATCTCCTCGCGCGCGGCCTCGACGCCGGCGGCGGCCAAAGACTCGCGCCATGCCGACTCGGCCTGGGCGGTCTCCTCCGCGTTGCGCACGGCCTCCGATTCCCTCAAAGAGGCCTCGGCCTCGTCGATAGCCAAGCGCGCGCGCAGAGAGTCGATGTCCGCCAGCGATGGCGCGGCCTCCGGTCCGGGAGTCGCGCCGCCGCACACCCAATGGTCGCCGAAGAGGACCTTGCCCAAGGTATAGCTCTCCGCGAAAAGGAACCGCACCGCGCTTTCGTAGCGCGGCTCGGAGCGGACATGACGCAAGAGAGGACGAGCCTCGTCCGGATAGGCGCGCTCGCCCGCGTCGGACTCCAGCGTGCTCAGGACCAAGAAGCGCGCGCGGCCGTTGCCTGCGGCCTGCAGGAACTCGACGGCCGCGCGGGCCGCGGCGGCATGCTCGCAGACCACGGCGAAGAGCCTCTCGCCCAAAAGATCCTCGACATACGGCCGAAAAGCCTCGTCCACCTGGATCAGGCTGCCCACGCTTCCCACCACGCCTTCGATGCCCGCGTTCAAGACCGCCTGGGCGCCGACCCAATAAGGATTCTTCCCGCCCTGCGCCTCCAAAGCATCCGCGTGGGCCTTGGCCCCGGAGATATCCGAGCGCAGGCGCAGGATCTCGCTGGACAAGGCCGTATGCCGCTGGCGCAACTGCGTCAAAGCCTCCTGCGCCGCTTCGGCCTTTTGACGCGCGTCGAGCGTGCGCCGTCCCTGGCCGTCCGCCTCGGCCTGCAGCGTCTCCTGCTCGCCGTGCGCGCGCTCCAGGGCTTGCTGATCCTTGGAGAGGCTGCGCAGCACGATGCCCGCGTGTGATACCTCATGGCCCAGGTCCGCCTCGCGCGTCGAGGACTCGCGGGAGACCGCGAGAGCCGCGTCCGCCGCGGCGAGATGCTCGTTGCGGCGGCGGCCCAGCTCCTGTTCCGCCTCGAGAGCCGCGGCCGTGCAGGCGTCGAGAGAAGCCTGATGCGTGGAAAGCTCCGTCTGCACCGCTTCGATGGCCACGCGCACGCGATCCGTCTCGGCGCCAGCCTGGGAGATCTGGGGGTCGAGCCCTGAAAGCCGTTGGCGGGAATGCTCGAGCTCTTCAGCACAGCTCGCGCGGCGCGCGTCGACGCCCGAGAGGGTCTCTCCCGCGGCGCGCACGCGCTCATCGAGAGTCGCGACCTCGGAGCGGCGCCGGGCGATCTCATCGCCGATCTCAGAGAGACGGCCCTGCTCGGAGGTCCGCTCAAGCTCTAGGCGCGAGACCTCGGCCTCCTCGGCGCTCGTCGCGGCGCGCTTGGAATTGAGCGTCTCCTGGACCGGGCCGGACTTGGTCGCGATCTCAGAGAGCTGCGCGTCCAGGCAAGTCAGATCCGAAAGGGTCTTGGCCGCTTCCAGACCGACGAGATCCTCCTCGTATTTCTTATAGAGCTTGGCCTTGCGCGCGGCTGAATCGAGGTTGCGGACCTGCTCGTCGATGAGCGAGAGCGAGTCCTGCAGGCGCGAGAGGTCCATCTCCACGCGCTCAAGCTTGCGCATGGCCTCTTCGCGCTTAGCCTTGTACTTGGAGACGCCCGCGGCCTCCTCGAAAAGGGCGCGTCGCTCCTCGGGCTTGGCACGCAGCACGAAGTCCACACCGCCCTGGTCGATGATGGCGTAGCCTTCCCCGCCCACGCCGGTGTCAAGGAACATCTCGCGGATGTCGCGCATGCGGCACTGGGTGCGGTTCAAGAAATATGCCGACTCGCCGGAACGGTAGATGCGGCGCGTGACCGTCACTTCGGAGAAAGCGACCGGCAGCTGGCTGGAGGCATTGTCGAAGGTGAGCGTCACCTCGGTCATGGAGAGGGGCGGCCTTTTCTCCGTGCCGCTGAAGATGACTTCGATCATGGCGTCGGCGCGCAGGGATTTCCAGGAGGTCTCGCCCAGGCACCAGCGCACGGACTCCATGATGTTGGACTTTCCGCAGCCGTTGGGGCCCACGATGCCCGTGATGCCAGGGCAGAAATCCAGGTGGGTCTTGATGGCGAAGGATTTATAGCCGACGATGTCTATGGATTTAAGATACATGGCGCCTCACCGCCCAGCGTTTTTGCTGGACTTTCATTCCATCTATTACCATCTTCTGATGATGTTTTCCCAAAATCGTCCGTCTAATGTATCATATACCGTCTGAGAATGCAATATGAGAACGTAATAGTTTCAATATTGATATTTTCCCGTCGAGGTGCTATACTCCTGAGTATGAGCTATACTTTTTCAGCGATTATTGAGAAAGAAGGCCGCTGGTATGTCGCACTTTGTCCAGAGCTTGACGTCGCCAGCCAAGGCCGAACGATCGAACAGGCTCTGGGCCAACTTCGGGAAGCAGTCAGCCTCTATCTCCATACCGCTTCGAAAAACGAAATCCGCAACGCACTATCTTCACATCCCCTCATCACAACTTTGGAAGTGGCGGTCTGACGGATGTCCCTGCCGGCCATCTCCGCCAGGCAAGCCATCCGGGCATTCAACAAAGCGGGCTTTGCCTGGGTGCGGCAGGCTGGAAGCCATATCCTCATGCAAAAACATGTCAAAAACTCCACCGTGACCTTGGTCATCCCCAATCACCACGAACTGGCCAAGGGAACCCTTCGGGCCATCATCCGCAAGGCTGGAATGAGCGTGGAGGATTTTGTCTCCTTGACCCGCTCTTGAAATGAGACGGAGGCCGGTCAATATCCTCGCCGTCCTGGGTACGCGGCCGGAAGTCATCAAGCTCGCGCCCGTGCTTCGCCTTGTAAAAAAGGACAAAAAATTCCGATTGCGCCTGTGCGCTACGGCCCAGCACAGGCAGCTGCTCGACCAGACGCTGCGAGTCTTCGGCCTTAAACCTCATCTGGACCTCGACCTCATGAGGCCGGATCAGTGTCCGAGCGAGATCCTCTCTCGGACGCTCGCGGCTCTCCAAGGCGTCCTTCGAAAAGAAAAACCAGACATCCTCCTCATCCAAGGCGACACGACCACGGTCTGGGCAGCGGCCCTGGCAGCCTTTCACGAAGGAATCCCCATCGCCCATGTGGAGTCTGGTTTGCGGACCGGAGATCTCAAACGCCCCTACCCGGAGGAGGCCAACCGGATTTTCACCGACCGTTTAAGCTCGCTTCTTTTCGCGCCCACCCCCCTAGCCCGGAAGAACCTTATAGAAGAAGGGATCGATCCGCGGAAGATCTTCGTCACCGGCAACACGGCCGTGGACTCGCTTTTGTGGGTGCTGAAACGCCCGAGACCGTGGACTTGCCGCACCGTGGCTTCATGGGCCAAGAAGCCCGGACCCATCGCGATCGTCACCTTGCATCGCCGGGAGATCTTCGGCAAACCTCTGAAAGGACTCCTGCGCGGCCTCCTGAAGACCGTCGAGAAAAATCCTCATTGGCGATGGATCTTCCCTGTCCATCCCACGCCGCAAGTTTCAAAAACAGCCCAACGCCTGCTGCACCATCCGCGGATTTTGCTGGCTCCTCCCCTGGATTACCTGGACTTTGTGCGTCTCATGAAGCGCTGCGATCTCATCGTGACTGACTCGGGCGGGATCCAGGAGGAAGCGCCGACCCTCGGCAAGCCGGTTGTGGTCATGCGCGAGAAAACCGAAAGGCCCGAGGCTCTGGACCGGGGAAATTATCTGGCTGGGATTTCCGGAAAAAATCTGGAGAGGGCTCTCTCCATAAAACTAAAACTTCCAAAATGCAATCCGTTCGGTGATGGTCGGGCCGCGCAGCGGATCGTCGCGGCGATCAAGTCTTGGGCTGGGCTGTAGCGTCAGCTGGCGGATTGGCAGCTGGCACGATCTGCAAGACTGGCGTCTCGCTGGGCACGATCTGCAGGATCGGCGCCTCGTCAGGCAAGAATCCCGACGCCCGCATGCGGTCCATGATCCGGCGGCTGTTGCGCTCGACGTAGGGTCCCCGTACCGCGGGGTTCCAGCGGTGCGGATTGGGTAGAACCGCCGCCATGGCCGCGGCCTCCTCGGCCGTGAGATCAGCGGCCGACTTGTTGAAATAGACCTGCGCCGCGGCTTCGGCGCCGTAGATGCCCTTGCCCCATTCCACGACATTGAGATAAAGCTCGAAGATGCGCCGCTTGCCCAGGACCTTTTCCAGACGACGGGCTATGAGGATCTCCTTGATCTTGCGCAGCGGGTTCTTAGATGGCGAAAGGTAGAGGTTGCGCGCCAGCTGCTGGGTGATGGTGCTGGCGCCATAGGCGAAGCGCTTGAGTTCCCAATCCTTGGCCAACGCGGCCTTCATGCTCTCCCAGTCGATGCCCTGGTGCTGATAGAAGGTGTCGTCCTCGGCGATGAGCACGCCGTTCTTGAGATTCTCGGAGATCTGGTCCCACGCAACCCAGATGAGGCGCGGCGGGGTTTTGGCCCGACGCAGTTCGATATAGGCTGTGGTCTGGGGGTTATGCCGTTTGAAGGGCGCGACGTCTGGAAGCCAGAGGACATAGAGGGCTGAGCTGCCCAGGACAAGAGCCAGAACGAGGCTGAGTCTCAATGAGCCGAAACCATCAGCGGCCCAGATAATCAAGCATGGGCTGGAATTCCGGCGAGGTCTCCACGCGGCTCTGCAACGCCGCTCTCAGGCTTTTGCGTTCGCTGTCGGTCATCGGTCGGTAGAATTGCGAATCATAAAGACGCCAGACGTGAGCGGCGCTCAAGCCCTTATCGGTCTCCCGCACCTCCAGGGACACCACCCCATTCTCAAGAAGAGTATGATAGCCTTTCCCCTCGATGACGGCATGGTGGACGAACACATCTTGGCCGTCTGCCGTCGTGATGAACCCGAAGCCCTTGCTGTCATTGAACCACTTGACCGTCCCGAACTGCTGGCCCGTGGCCGACATTGCCGCAACATTGATCATGAAGCGCCCGGCATGGACGTCATATCGGATCCAGGCCGTTCGGCCATCTCCGATATCCGCGCGCATATGGTCGTAATGGTCCTTAAAAGCCTTGGCCTGCGTCATGGCATCGAAATTGACCGTCACGGGCTGCGTCTCTCCCTCCGCACGCTTGGCCGATGGTAACACAACCGCCGAAACCTCTGAGGCGAGCTGCGGTTTCGGGGTCGGGTCGGGCTGGGCCAGAGGCTTCACAGCAGCTTCCCCTGCCTTCTTCGCACCCGCAGCGACCAGCCAATCCCGCACAGCTTTCAGGACCGTCTGGACATTCTGCTCGGGTCCCCTGACATTCAAATCGAAGTCCGAATTCCATAAGCCCCTGTCCTCGGTCAGATCATAGGCGATGGCGCCCTGCGCCTGCTGTTGGGCCAGAAGCGCCTTCAGCTCGCGACTGATCCCGCTGCGATAGAGCAGGCCGGCCGTGAATTTCAGATCTCCCTTCACATGCGGCCACATGCCGACGATGTCGACCGGCTGCGCCTGGGTGCGGATGATTGGAGCAACCGCGGCCCCCATGACCCATGCTGTCACCTTGCCAACGAAAGCCAACGGCCCGAGGTCCGGAGGCAAGGGAGGAGGCTCCGTGCTCCTGCCGCCCCCCTTCGTGGGCTTATCGGAGATGGCGATGCCATGGACTTCAGCGGAGGCGCGGAAATCGGCAAGATTTTCGAGAGAGATATTGCCATCTTTGTCCATGAGGTTCAAAAGCACCTGGGTAAGCTGTCCCGGAGTGGTGCCCGACTTGGCCAACATGGCCGGGAAGGCAGCCGCCTCAATCAAAGTCTGAGCGACCTCTTTTCCTAACCTCTTCTCCAGCTTCAGATAAAACTTCCAGAGAACGCCCATGTAGACCTGGCCGCCCTCATGGACCTCTTCGTTCTCTCCCGAGTAGGGATGCGTGTTTTCACCGCTACGGATATAGTCCTTGCCGTCCGGACCAGGATTCTTCATGAAGCCCCTGCCCACGATAGGCTGTCCGGTAATGAACATGGTGAAGGTATCTCCGTAAGCCTCCGAAAGAGAACCGTTGATGATGCCCGGAGCGATGAAGTCGTCCACATTATGGCCGCTTTCATGGTAGTTGACGTCGTTGTAGGCGCTACTGACGCACCCGGGGCTGGACTGGAACATGTAGATGGCCGGCTCTTTGGCGTTGCCTGGGACATAATAGGCATTGCACTCGTCATTCACATTGACGTGGAGTTGCACCTGCACGTCCAGTGCCTTAATGTTCAACCCGACTTTTGCCAGATAGCGATTGAAGATGCTTCTGTGACAAAAGGCCATGACCTGAGCGAGGGTCTTCTCATCGTTCAGGCTCGCATCCGGATTGAAGATTACCTCATACTGATCGTCCCCTTTCGGCCTGACCTTGACGCGAAAGGACGCCGGCTCGCCTGCGTCGTTCAACACGCGGACATAGGGGCCGATGAGAGTCGCATCTACTTCGATCTCCTCGCTCAGATTCAGCCTGACATTTGTGAAGCTCCCATCCTTGTCAGTGATCACCTTCTCGCCGTTAACCTTGACCTCCAAGAATGGAAAAAGGAGCGGTTCAAGCTTGGCGCCCGGGCGCATCGGCCCGTCCGCAACGACATTGCCCTTCACCGTGCCGCTATATATTTTAACTCTCGCGTCCCAATCGAAGGCTTCTCCGCTGGCCCGGTCCATGGCAACATAAAACGGAATCTCCCCTCCCATAATGAGATGGACGTTGACCGCATGCCAAGCACCCTTGAGGTACAGGATCTTCTTTTGGGCAAGGCCAGTCTTCAGTGTTCGATTATTCTTATCAGCATAAGCCTTGCGAAGATTGAGGGCCTTTTCCCGGAGTGCTTCGTCGGTGAAATTCACATCTTTTGCATCTACATCGACGTTGGGATAGGGCAGATTTTCGACAGTGACGATCTCGAGCTTGCCCCTAACGACCTTTAGGGTAAATCTCAGGACTGCGCCTTCGATGTCCAGTCCGTCTTTCGTCTGTTGAAAAACAGCATAGACCGTCTCGCCCTGGTTGAAAACCCGTCCATCCGCAAGCGGGATGCTCTCACCCTTCTTGTAAGTCACATGCGCCACGCGCAGCTGAGAGCTTGGCACCTGGTAGGTTGTGGGATCCGAGTCCACCAGTTTGAGCAAGCTTTGCGTGACATTCTCCGTAAGGTTGGCTTTGTCACTCACATCGACTTGCTGGAGAAGAGAGATATGCTCCGAATCAAAGGCATTGATGGCGCTTTTAAAGCCGGGGATGAACAGGGTTTTGAAACTCTGGATCAGCGAGCCGCCGGCCTCTTTCGGGTGCGGGCGCGAGGGCGGCGCGCCCAGATCCTGGAGGCCATCGGGCAATTTCAAGTCTCCGCCGCGCACACCCAGAACGGAACCGCCCTGCGGCGCGAAAATGGGAGCAAATCCCAGCGAGGCCATGGAATTGAGGCCGTCCCAGTTCACCTTCATGACGCGCTGAGCCACGGCAGCCAGTCGGCCGAAGAAGCCCCTGGCCCGTACCACCGGCGCCTGGATCGGAGATGGGGCCTGGTCCTTAACCTTGACACCCGCCCCGATCCCGCTCGGGGCAGTGGCAACCTTTGACTGAACAACAGGCGCAGGCGCTGCCTGAAAAATTGACGGCGCATCGGAAGCCATCACTGCCGATGGCGGCAGTTCAGGCAGCACGGTCTGCGGAGTATTGCCGAAAATATTCGCATGGACCTGCCCGGGAACCATGCCGGGCTGGACCAAGTGCGGCTTGGCGGGCTCCATCGAGGGACCCGCAAAAACAGAAGCAGGCAGGGATGCCCCGACTAGGATCAAGGATAGAAGAACGGCCAAGAATCGGTTGCAGTGTTTCATGGTGGGAACATTCTATCTCACCAGCCTCATCCCCCTATGAGTCTTTAGGGCAGAAAAATAGCGGCAAAAGACCTAGGACTTTCTAGGACCTTTGGCCCCAGGGAGGGCCTAGATGCCGAACAGCTCCGCGCCCTCTTTGAGCAGGCGCTTGAGATGCTCGGGCCCAAGAAAACTTTCCGCGTAAAGCTTGGCGATGGGCTCCGTGCCGGAGAGCCGGGCCAGGAGCCAGGAATCCTCCAGATAGATCTTGACCCCGTCCGTGTCGCGCACGCGCACGACCTTCTGACCGGCCAATTCCTTCAAACCCGAAAAGGAGGCGGCGTTCATGGACTTGATCTTGGCGCGCTGCGCTTCGTCGATGCCGGCGTCCACGCGCCGATAGGCCGGGTCGCCGAACCGGGCCGTCAGCTCCCGATACAAAACGCCGAGATCCTTTTTCGTGCGCGCCATGGCCTCGGCCAAGAGCAGGACCGCCAGGATCCCGTCCTTTTCCGCGGTCCACCGATAGACCGAGAGCCCGGCGCTCTCCTCGCCGGCCAAGAGGTACTTGTCCTTGCGGATCCCGTCCACGTACCACTTGAAACCCACGTTGACCTCGTCCACGCCGCGGCCATGAGCCTGGGCGATGCGGTCCAAAAGATGCGTGGTGCCTATGGTACGCCCCACGGTGAGCTGCGAAGGCCAGGAAGGACGATTCCCTAAAAGATACTCCGTCAAAACGCAGAGCGCCTGGTTGGGGGTCAGAAGCCCGGCGGATCTCGTCGCCACGCCGAATCGGTCCGCGTCCGGATCCGAAGCGCCGACGAAATCGAACCGGCCGGCCTCAACCAGATCAAGGAGCGGCTTCATGGGATAAGGAGACGAGGGGTCCATGCGGATCTGTCCGTCATGGTCGAGCGGGATGAATCGGAAGGTGGGATCCACGCGCGCATCCACGAGCTCGAGATTCTCAAGGCCGAAACCCTCGCGCAGGGCCTGATAATAAGGAATGGAAGTGCCGCCCAAGGGATGGATGCCGATGCGCAGGCCGCTCGTCCTGATCGCCTCCAGGTCCACCAAGCCCGCAAGGGCCTTGAGATACGGTCCGACGAGATCAGGGAGGACCACCAAGCCTTGGGACTTCGCTTCAGCCAGCGGCATGCGGCGCACAAGTTCCGGGCTGTCGAGACATTCATTGGCGTATTTCTCGATGAGCGCCGTGTATTCCACGCCCGCCGGTCCTCCGCTGGGCGGATTGTACTTCAGGCCCATGTCCTGCGGAGGATTGTGGGAAGCGGTGCCGTTCAAGGAGGCGGCAGCGCGGCCGGAGATGATCTCGAAGGAGAAGACCGGCGTGGGAAGAGGCATGGAGGCCAGAAGGACCTTAAAGCCATTGGCCGCCAAGACCTCGGCGCAGATCTCGGCCGTCTGGCGGCTCATCAGGCGCGTGTCGCCGCCCACCAGGATGGGACCCGTGATCGTCTTTTCTTTATGGAGCCGGGCCACGGCCTGGGCAATAGCCTCGGCATGCCTGCGCGAGAACCCGCTGCCGAGTTTTCCGCGATGACCGGAGGTCCCGAACTTCACTCGGGCCAGGGGCGCGCTGGGCGAATCGAACTCTCGGGCGCAGCGCTGCACGTCGATGAGTTCGCTGCTTAAAGTCCCGGCCTGCGGATGGGTCATGAGAATTTAAATTCTTTCGGCGCCATAGCCCAGACCAGCCCCGAATGCACCGTGAGCGTCACCGGACCCAGGGCCTTGTTGCTCAAACCCCGGCCGCCGGGCAAAAGCTTTTGCCGTTTCAAAGCATAGCGGCTGCCCGAGATCGAGACGTTCGCCGCATCCGCCTCGGCCAGGACTGAGAACAGCTGGCCGCGCTTCAAGGACAGGCGATGGCGGCCCGGTCCCAAAAGCATGGCCATGCCCCGGTCCACGAGGACGAGGCGCAGGGCACGGCCGAACCTTCGAGCCAAGGCCAGATTGACCAGGCAGTGATCCAGGCGCCCGCCGAAGAGCCCCGCGACATAGACCCGCTGAGAGCCGGCCTTCGCCAAAAAGCAAAGAGCCTTCTCAAAATCCGAGGAGTTCTCGTCAAAATCACAAACAAAATTCGTCCGGCCCCAGGAGCGCGGCAGGGATCTGGGCAAGGAATCCATGTCCCCCGCCACTACGTCCGGGACGAGGCCCAAGGCCCGGGCGTGCCGAGCGCCGCCGTCAGCGCAGACCAGCAGGCAGGTTCTGGCCAAACGGCGCACGAGCGCCGGCTCGGAGAGGACGCCGTTGAGAAGAAGAAGGGCCTGCCGCTGAGAGGACATCTCAACCCTGCGGAACGCCGTCTTCGCACTCGGGATGGCCCGAGGTCTCGACCTGCAAAGTCACATGCGAGATATTGAAGCGCTCTTTGAGGATCTTGGCCCCGGCGCGCATGGTCGGCGCGATGTGCTCGGGCGACTCGACCACCACATGCCCGCTCATGGACTCGGTCCCCTTGGTGACGGACCAAAGATGCAGGTCATGGACCGACTCGACTCCGGGCAGGGCCCTCAGAGCGGCTCGGATCTCGTCCAACTCGAGGTGCGTCGGCGCTCCCTCGAGGAGGATGTGCACCGAGTCGCGAACGAGCCAATAGGAGGTCACGATGATGCCCAAGCAGATCAGCGCGCTCACCAGGGGATCGGCCTGGTTCCAGCCTGTGGCCATGATGAGGACGCCGGCGATGATGACCCCGATCGAGCTTAAAGCGTCGGAGAGCATGTGCAGGTAAGCCCCGCGCAGGTTGATGTTCGTGCGGCTCGAGCGGAAGAGCACCGCCCCGGCGGCGACGTTGCTCAAGAAGCCGATGACGGCGATGAGCAGCATCTGCGGCGCTTTGACGTCGCGCGGGATGAACCAGCGGCCGTAGGCCTCGCGCAGGATCACGCCGGAGATGAGGATCAGGGTGACTCCGTTGATGAAGGCCACCAAGACCTCGACGCGCTTGTAGCCGAAGGTCCTCTGGGCATCCGGAGGACGGCGGCCGACCTTGGCCGCAAAGAGGCTGAAGAGCAGAGCCGTCAGGTCGAGGCCCATGTGCATGGCGTCCGAGAGCAAGGCCAAGCTGCCGGTCCACCAGCCGCCGAAGAGCTCGACCAAGAAGAAGACGGCGGTCAGGCCGAGGGCCCATTGCAAAGGAGCGGTCGCGTCCTGCTCGTGATGATGGTGACGGTGATCATGGCTCATGGCTTGCCCCGCTTCTGCCGCGCGATCTCGTAAAGAAGGACGCTGGCCGCGCACGAGGCGTTCAAGCTCTCCACGCCGCCGGTCTGAGGGATGGCGGCGACCTCGTCGCACAGGGAGCGCACCAGGGGCCTCATGCCGCTGCCCTCTGAACCGATGACCAGGACCAGCGGCGTTGCAAAAACCATATCCCAGACCGGACGGCCCGAGGCATCGGCCCCATAGATCCAGAAACCGGCTTTCTTGAGGCGCGAGAGGGCCTGGCCGAGATTGACCACGGAAACGACCGGGATCTTCTGGATGGCCCCGGCCGAAGAGGAAACAGCCGCCTCCGTCACGGAGACCGAGCGGCGCTCGGGCAAGAGGAGGGCTTGGGCGCCGAGATTGACCGCGGAGCGCGCAATCGCGCCGAGATTATGCGGATCCTGGATCTGGTCCAAGGCGACGAAGACAAGCCCGCGGCGCGCACCCTCGGGATAGCGAGAGAGCAGGCCTTCGAGGCTCGGCGCCTCGACGATCTCGGTCTTGAGCGCCACGCCCTGATGGCGGGCTCCGCGCGAGGTCCGGTCGAGCTCCTTGCGCGAGACCACGCGCACGGACGCGCCGGCTTGATGCGCGAGTTTCTTCATCTCGTCCGCCTCGCCGCCGCGGAGATCCTCTCCCAAGAGCAGCTCGCGCGCTGTCTCAGGCCGGGCGCGCAGAGTCTCCAGAACGCTGTGGGTGCCGAGCAGCCAGCGGCTCACGCTATTTCTTCCTCCAGCGCTGGCCCTGCCGGGTATCCTCGACCAGGATGCCCTTGACTTCCAGCTCCTGGCGCAAAGAATCGGAGAGGGCGAAGTCCTTCTCGCGGCGGGCGAAGGCCCGGCGGTTGAGAAGCTCCTGGAGCTCGGGCGCCAGTTCCATGGATTCCTCATGGAAAAGCCCCAGGCCCAGGGCGTCCTCGGCCAGGTCGGCCAGACGGCTCTTCTGGAAAGGGCCCAAGTCGCTGCGCAGCCCGTCCCAGAGCGCGGCCAGGGCGCCGGCCGTGTCGAGGTCGTCGGCCAGGCGCTCGCGCAGACGCTGCGTGAACTCGGATTCCCCCTCTCCTTCCTCGGGGAGCGGGCGGATCGCCTCGCAGAGCCTGCGGCGCGCGGCCTGGGAGGCCTCCAAGGCCTCCCAGGTGAAGTCGAGCTGCTTGCGGTAGTGGGCACCGAGGCAGTGGTAGCGGTAATCCAGGGGATCGAAGCCTTTCTCCTTCAGATCCGCCAGAGTCACGAACCCGCCGGCTGACTTGGCCATCTTGGCGTTGTTCATGAGCAAAAACTCGCCGTGCATCCAGAAGCGCACGAACGGCTTTCCCGTGGCGGCCTCGGCCTGGGCGATCTCATTGGCATGGTGGATGGCGACATGGTCCACGCCGCCGCAATGGATGTCGAAGCTCTCACCGAGGTACTTCATGGCCATGGCGCTGCACTCGATGTGCCAGCCGGGGAATCCCACCCCCCAGGGGGACTCCCACTCCATCTGGCGCTTGGCGCCCTGGGGAGAGAATTTCCAGACCGCGAAATCCGTCGGATGCCGCTTCTGCGGATTGGCCTCCACGCGGAAGCCCTCCCGGATGCCCGCGATATGGCTCAGACCCGCCAGGCGGCCGTAGCTCGGGAATCTGGCCGTGTCGAAATAAAGGCCGTCCGAGGTCTTATAGATGAAGCCCTTCGCCTCCAGACGCTGGATCAAGGCGATCTGCTCCGGGATGTGGTCGGTGGCCCGGCAGAGGATGTCCGGCGCCAGGAAGTTCAGGTCCCGGCAGTCGCGCAAAAAGGCCTCGGTGTAGATGCGGGCGATCTCCCAGGCGCCCTTGCCCTCGCGCGAGGCGCCGACCTCCATCTTGTCCTCGCCCTCGTCGCCCTGGCTGACGAGGTGGCCGACGTCGGTCACATTCATGACGTGCTTGACCGCGAAGCCCGAGAGAGTGAGCACGCGGTTCAAGGTGTCCTCGAAGATGTAGGTGCGGTAGTTGCCGATGTGCTGGAAGTTGTAGACCGTCGGTCCGCAGGTGTAGAGTCCGACATGCGGCGGATCGATGGGCTTGAATTCCTCCAGCGATCGCGAGAGGGTGTTGTAGAGCTTCAAAGCAGTACCGCGGCCACGGCATGGCAGGCGATGGCCTGGCCCTTGCCGATCTCGCCCAACCCCTCGTGGCTCTTGGCCTTCACATTGACCCGCTCCAGCGGCACGGCGAAGACCTCGGCCAAAGAAGCGCGCATCGCCGCGTAGTGAGGCTTCATCTTCGGCTCCTCGGCCACGATGGTGACGTCCAGATTGGCCAGGCTTGCCTTCGCCTCGACGAGCTTTTTGAGGACCTCCGCCACGATCTCGCGGCTGGCGATGCCCTTGAATTTCGGATCCTCCGGCGGGAACAGAAGCCCGATCTCGCCCGCGCCCAAGGCGCCCAGGACCGCGTCGCAGGCCGCGTGCAGCACCGCGTCGCCGTCCGAGTGTCCCAAGAGGCCTTTCTTGCCCGGGAGTTTCTTGCCGGCGAGCCACAGTTCGCGGCCCTCGACGAGCCGGTGCACGTCGAAGCCGAAGCCCACGGCCGTCCTTCGCCGGCCGCCCTGCCTGTGCTCCAAAATCGCTTCTGCCATGATCAGATCCTCGGGCATGGTGACTTTCAGATTCTCCGAACCCACCGGCACCACGCGCACCTTATGTCCGCATCGCTCCACCAGCTGGCTCTCGTCCGTGGCCGCCGCGGCATCGGGGAAGCGCGAGAGCGCCTCCTCCAGGACCTCGCGGCGGTAGCACTGCGGCGTCTGCGCCGCCCAGAACGAGGAACGCGTCGGCGTGTCCGAGATCCACAACGACTTGCTGGCCACCTTCTTCAAGGTGTCCTTGACCCGCGAGGCCGGTACGGCAGCCCCAGATTCATAAGCCTCCTCGACTGCCGCTCGGATGATCTCGGCCGTCACCAGGGGCCGCGCGCCGTCATGGATGGCGACCACGTCCGCGTCTTCGGAGATCTGCTTGAAGCCGTTGCGCACCGATCCCATGCGGGTCGCGCCGGCCTCGGCGAAAACCACATGAGGCTGGGAAAGTTTCTTTTTGCGCTCGCGAAAGTCTTCGGGTCCCAGCACCACGACGACCTTCTCGATCTCGGGCAGATCCAGGAAAGCCTGAAGAGACCATTCCACCACCGTCTTGCCCGCCAAAGACAGGAACTGCTTGGGCTTGCCCATGCGGGTGCCCGAGCCGCCCGCGACGATGACGGCCTCGACCTTCACGCGCTGACCTTGGCCTTGCCGAAGATCATGCGGCCCGAGGGCGTCTGCAAGATGGAGGCCACGGCGATCTCGACGCGCTTGCCGATGTGCCGACGACCCTCCTCCACCACCACCATGGCGCCGTCGTCCAAGTAGCCGATGCCCTGCTCGCGCTCCTTGCCTTCCTTCATGATGAAGGCATGCACCGATTCTCCGGGCAAGGCCACGGTCTTCAGGCACAAGGCCAGGTCATTGATATTGAGGCAGCCCGCGCCCTCGCGGGCCGCGATCTTGTTGACCTCGAAATCCGTGGTCACGACCTGGGCGCCCAGGTCCCGGGCCAGCCGCACGACCTGGACGCTGACGTCGGCCGCCTGCAGATCGCCGTGATCCAGCAGACGGACCGGATATCTCGCGTTCTCCTGAAGCCTCGCCAGGATGTCGAGACCCCGGCGTCCCCGGGCGCGCTTGATGGCCTCATGCGAGTCGGCGAGCCGCTGCAGCTGGGCGATCACGCCGCGCGGCACGAACAGGGTCCCCGGCAGAAAACCGATCTCGCGGATGTCCGCCGCGCGACCGTCGATGAGCGCGCTGGAGTCGATGACCTTCATCCCCGCGCCGAGACTTCTGCCCAAGAACCGAGAAAGGATGCGCCACAGCCAGATCATCATAAGATCCTCCTTTACGCTTTCTTTGAAAGAGCCGACAAGATATCCGCGGCTGATCCCAGATCCGCCACAGGCACGATCTGCAGTCCCGCACGGCTGGAAAGGCCCTGGGCGCCGCGCTGCGGCACCAGGGCGCGCTTGAATCCCGCCTTGGCCGCTTCCTTCAAGCGCTTCTCCAGATGCGGCACACGGCTGACGTCGCCCAAAAGCCCCACTTCTCCCAGAGCGACCAGGTCCGCGGGCAGCGGGATATCGCGCGCGGAACTCAGCACCGCCAGGCACACGGCTAGGTCCACGGCCGGGTCCTTGATCCGCAGACCCGCCGCCAGGCTCACGAACACGTCCTTGTCCTCGAGCCTCAGGCGCAGATGCTTCTCCATGGCGGCCAGGAGCACGAGCAGGCGGTTGAGATCGAGACCCGTGGCCATGCGCCGCGGCAGGGGATACTTCGTGGAAACGACCAAAGACTGGACCTCGACCAGGAGAGGTCGGGTCCCCTCCATCGTGACCGAGGGCGCGCGTCCCGCCAGAGGCCGGCCGTCCTGGTCCGCCGTGAAAAAACGCGAGGCATCCGTCACCTCGACCAAGCCTTTCTCCCCCATCTCGAAGAGGCCCAGCTCGTCCGTGGGACCGAAGCGGTTCTTCTGCGCGCGCAGGATGCGCAGGAATTCATGGCGTTCCGTGTCGAAATAGAGGACCGTGTCCACGATGTGTTCCAGGACCTTGGGACCCGCCAAGGCTCCCTCCTTGGTGACGTGCCCCAGGAGGAAGACGACCGCGTCCGTGGACTTGGCCGCGCGCAGCAGCTCCGAAGCGCATTCGCGCACCTGGGCGACCGTGCCGGGGCTCGAGCTCAGCTCCGGATGGAAGACCGTCTGCACGGAATCGAGGATGATGAGCCAGGGCTTGGCCTTGGAGACGGCCTCGAGGATCTTAGAAAGGTCCGTCTCGGAAAGAAGATAGAGAGACTCGGCCGCCAGGCCCAGCCTCTTGGCCCGGGCCGAGACCTGGCGCAGGGACTCCTCGCCGGAGACATAGAGGATGGGGCGTCCGGGCTGACGGCGGGCAAGCTGGGCGGCGACCTGGAGCATGAGCGTGGACTTGCCGATGCCCGGCGGGCCGGCGAGAAGGAGGACCTGCCCCTCCACCACGCCTCCGCCGAGGAGGCGGTCGAACTCCACGATCCCCGTGCGCACGCGCGTCTCGGTCTCGATCGGCGCGTCCTTCAAAGCCGTCAGAGGCGAGCTGTGCTCGGTCAGACGCCGCAGAGCCGCGCCCTTGGGCGCCGCCGCGAGGGTCTCGACGACCTCCTCGATCATGGTGTTCCAGGCCGAGCAGTCCGGGCATTGGCCCATGGGCTTGGGCGCCGAGTAGCCGCATTCCTGGCAGCGGTAGACGGCCCTCAAGCGGCCCATCGGCTTTAGTGCGAGGATGAACGGCCCTTGGTCCCGGCCGCGCCGAAGGTCGCCAGGCCGAAGAGATAGGCCAGGTCCTGATCCTCGAAGAGAACGTTGACCCAGGTCGCGAAGACCCGGACCACCTGGATGTCCTCAACGCGGGCCCCGACCCCGAGCCAGCGCGTCGCGCGCACCATGACGCCGGCATCGTAGATCGGATGGTTCAACGCGCGGGCGTTGACCACGCGGTTGCGGCCGAAATCATAGGCCTGCCCCATGATGCTCAAGCGCTTGCCGAAATCGTTCTGATAGAAGGGAGTGATGGTCAGGCGCAAGCCCCCGGCGGAACGCAGACAGCCGAGCGCCAGGTCGAAGGGGCCCTTCTCGAAGCCGAGCAAGGCGTCGACGCGGTTCTTCTGGACATAGTCGGTCTCATGCTGGCGGGTCATGTCCGACGGATTGCCGAGGTTCGCGCCGCCCACGTAGTAATAGCGCCCTTCCCGAGGGCTGATCTTGATGCCGACATCGGTCCGGGAGCCCTTCAGGGCGCTGTCATAGCGCCAGTCCAGGTTCCACCAGAGGCGGAACTGCGTGATGCGGCCGAACACGTCCTTGGCCGTGCTCGCCGCTTCCTTGGCCGAGGCGATGGTCTGCTTGACGTCCTCCTTGACCTTCGGGTCGTTGAGCAAGGTGCCGACCGTTCCCTTGTCCGTCGCCAGGCTCGTCATGACGATGTTGGTCTTGGCCAGAAGGTCGTCGAGTTTCTGCGTGATGGAGTCCGTCCTCTCCAGGGTCTTCTCCAGATTGGGCTTGGTGGTCGCGATGAGGTCGTTGAGGTTCGCGGTCAATTCCCGCACATTGGCCACGGTCTCGCGCAGGTTCTCGGCCAGGGTCCCGTGGGGACCCTTGGCGTTGAGCTGGCCCATGATCTCTTCCAGGCTCCCCAAAGCCTTGGTCATGGACTTCTCCAAGGAGATCGGGTCGACGCCTTGGATCTCGGCGCCGGCCTCGATCAGGCCGGCGGAGGGTTTTCCCTGCTCTATGGCCAAGAACTTCGAGCCGATGATGCCCGTGGAGGCGACCGAGATCTGTGCTCCCTTGTAGATGTCCACGCCCTTGCGGATGCTGCAGATCACCTTGGCCTTGCCATGCTCCAGCGTGAGCCCCTTGACCCGGCCGACCTCGACGCCCGCCAGCTTCACCGGAGCGTCCTTGGCGAGGTTGGCGACGTCGTTGAAGGTGACGGCGATCGTGTAGCGCGACTCCAGGGTGAAGTCGCCCAAGAGGAAGATGGACGTGGCCAGAAGCATGAGTCCCGCCAGGACGAAGGCTCCCACCTTGGTTTCCAGGTTCATCCGCGCGCCTCCGCAGCCGTCTCAGGCTCGAATTCCTTGAGCTTCATCCGGATGGGCCCCTGGCTCAAGCCCTCCACGAACTGGTGCACATAGGGATTGTCCGTCTTCTGGATGGCCTCGGGACTCTCCGCGGCCAGGACCCGGCCGTCGTGGATCATGGCGATGCGGCTGGCGACCTTGTAGGCGGATTTCATGTCGTGGGTCACGACGATGGCCGTGGTCTTGAGCGCCTTCTGGAGATCCAGGATCAGGTCATTGATGACATCCGACATGATCGGGTCCAGACCCGTCGTGGGCTCATCATACAAAATATAGAGAGGCTCCGCCGCGATGGCCCGGGCCAAGGCCACGCGCTTTTTCATGCCGCCGGAGAGTTCCGAGGGACGCAGATCCTCGACGTCCTTCAAGCCCACCAGGGCCAGCTTGTCCTTGGCGACCCCCCGGTAATGAGCGACCGGGATGTCGGTCAGATAGCGCAGCCCGAAAGTGACGTTCTCCCAGACGCTCAGGGAATCGAAGAGCGCCGCTTCCTGAAAGAGATAGCCGAAGCGGCGGCGGTAGTGGGCGATGTCCGTCTCGGAATGCAGCCGCGTGATGTCCATGCCGTCGACGACGATCGTGCCCTCGTCCGGCCTCACCAGGCCGATGACGCATTTCAAGAACGTGCTCTTGCCGCAGCCCGATCCCCCGATGATGGCGAGGGTCTCCCCCTCCTCGACGTGGAGGTCCACCCCCCGCAGGACCGGGCGGCCCGGGTAGGACTTCTTCACGCCTCGGGCCTCGATCATGTGATGCCCACCGCGGACAAGAGAGCCGTCACGAAATAGTCCATGACCAGCACCGAGGCCATGCTGATGACCACGGCCGCGGTCGTGGATTTTCCCACGCCCTCGGCGCCGCCCTTCGTCGTGATGCCCTTGAAGCAGCAGATGAACGAGATGAGGATCGCGAAGACGAAGGTCTTGAGGAAACCGTGCATGAAGTGCCGGATCTCCATGTTGTCGAAGATGTCGGAGGTATAGACGCTGGTGGGGATCTGGAGCTTGAAGGAGGCGACCACCCAGCCTCCGAAGGTCCCGCTGAAATCCGAGACGATCGTCAAAAGAGGAAGGACCATGAGGAAAGCCAGGACCCTGGGGATGACGAGATAGCGGATGGGATCGGTGCCCAGGGTGTAGAGGGCGTCGATCTGTTCGGTCACCTTCATCGTGCCCAATTCCGCGGCGATGGCCGCCCCGGCGCGGCCGGAAACGACCAGGGCCGTCATGACCGGAGCCAGTTCCATGACCATGGCAAAGCTCACGACGGTCCCCACGAAGAGCGGCTCATTGAAGAAATGTTTGGAAGAGGCCCCGGTCTGCAGGGCCAGCACCATGCCGGTGAAAAAGGTCGTCATGGTCGTCACCGGCAAGGAGTCCACGCCGATGCGCGACATCTGGATGAGGACCTGGCGCCACTCGATGCGCGAGCGCAGCATCCAGGCGGCGGTGGAGCGCATGAGGAAGACGAACCGCCCCACGGATGCGGAGGCCTCGATGATCTGCCGCCCGAACGCCTCCACCAGGCCCTTCATGAATCGGAAAAGGTCGCTTGCGCGTCCTCGGCCAGGACGGCCGGCGCGTCCGCGGGCGCTTCGTCCTGCGTGGCGTTATCGAAGCGCGTGATGCGCATATTGAAGGCCACGTCGACATCCCCGACCGGGCCCTGCCGCTGCTTGGCGATGATGATCGTGGCCTTTCCTTCCAAGGTGGGGTCGTTGCGCTTGTAGTAGGACTCGCGGTGGATGAAGCCGACGAGATCCGCGTCCTGCTCCAGGGCCCCGCTCTCGCGCAGATCGGAAAGCACCGGCCGGTTGTCCGCGCGCCCCTTCTCCTCGGGCCGCCGGGAGAGCTGGGAGAGGGCGATCACGGGCACGTTGAGGTCCCGGGCCAGGAATTTGAGGCCCCGCGAGATCTCGGAGACCTCCTGCTGGCGGCTCTCCGTGCGCCCGGAGCCGCGCATGAGCTGGAGATAGTCGATCACGATGAGCGAGAGCTCTTTGCCGTCGCGTTTGAGCTTGGAGGCGAGCTGCCGGGAGATCGAACGCGCGGTCAAGACCGAGAGATTTGGCATGTCCACGACGAAGAGGGGCGACTCGGAGAAGCGCGCGGTCGCGTTGGTCAGATGGGTCCAGTGCTTATGCGGGAAGAAGCCGTTGCGGATATCCATGAGATTGACCCGGGATTCCGAAGAGATCAGCCTCTGCATGATGGCGTGGCGGGACATCTCCAGCGAGAAGAAGAGGACCGGGAGCTTCTCTTCCAGAACGACGTGGGCGGCGATGTTCAAAGCGAGAGCGGTCTTTCCCTGGCTGGGCCGCGCCGCCAGGAGGATCAGGTCCGACCGTTGGAATCCCGTGGTCAGCCGGTCCAAGCCCTTCAAGCCCGAGGAGACGCCCGTGACCGCGCGCTTCTGCTTGTGCGCCATCTCGATGTGCTCGAGCACCTCGTGAGCGAGGTCCTTGGCCTGCACCACACCCTGCAGGGGCTGGCGCTGGGCCACGCGCAGGACGTCGACCTGGGCCTCATCCAGGATCGCATCGGCCGGCTTCTCCTCCCGGTGGCAGGCCGCCACGACGTTCGTCGCGACGCTGATGAGCTCGCGCAGGATGGCTTTCTCCTTGACGAGGCGGGCGTAGTGCTCCACGTGGGCCGCGGTCGCGACCTTGTGCATGAGCTCGGACAAGAACGCCATGCCTCCGATCTCGTCGAGCCTCTTGAGCTTGCGCAGTTCCTCGGCCACGGTGACGCAATCGACGGCCGCCGAGCGGCCGCAGAGCGCCGCCATGGCATTGAAGACGCTGCGATGGGCGTCGCTGTAGAAGTCATTCTCGGCCAGGATGTCCATGGCCCGCTCCACGGCATCGCGCTCGATGAGCATGGAGCCCAGAACGGCCATCTCGGCCTCCAGGGCCTGGGGAGGGATCAGCAGGGGGGCGTTGGGCATGACGGTCGGGAGAGCCTACTCCCGCGCGACCACGGCCACCATGATCTTGGCCGAGACTTCCGGCTGCAGGCGCAGCTCGAGGGAATGCTCACCGACGGTCTTGATCGGGGCCTCCAGGCGCAGAACGCCTCGTTCGACGGAAAAACCACTGGCCTTGAGGCTCTTGAGGACATCGGACTTGCCCACGGAGCCGAAGAGCTTGCCCTCGGGATTGGCGGGCATGGTGAAGGAAAGCTTCACAGCGGAGAGCTTCTCCGCCAGTGCCTGGGCCGAAGCGACGACCGTGGAGCGGATCTTCGCCCTCTTGTCCTTGCACTTCTCCCATTCCCGCAGGGCGGCCGGGGTGGCCCGGAGTGCCAGCCGTCGCGGCAGAAGGAAGTTGCGGCCGTAGCCGTCGGAGACTTCCTTGACGTCCCCGGCCTGTCCGATGTTTTCGACGGCACGACGCAGGATGATCTTCATGGTAAAGGGAACCTCCCGGCGGGGTCAGACCCCGTTAATACACGACATAGGGCAAAAGAGCCAGGTTGCGGGCCCGCTTGATGGCGCGGCTCAAGCCCCGCTGATGTCTGGCGCAGTTGCCTGTGATGCGGCTGGACAGTATCTTGCCCGTCTCCGTCAAGAACGCCCGCAGGACCTGGATCTGCTTGTAATCGATGTCGCGGACCTTGTCGGCGCAGAAGCGGCAGACCTTGCGGCGCACGGGGAAGGGCGGCCGGCGCCGGCCCATATCGGGCCGCCGGGCCGGGGATGGAGCCGGCGCAGCCGTCGGCGGGCTCACCGTCTCTGTCTTCTGTGGTTCAGACGCTTCTGGACTCATTAAAACGGAACCTCCTCGATATCGGCGGAGCCAGCATCGGCCTCCGAATTGACCGCCGTCCCTGCCGCGTCAGCGGCAGGGACTGGTGAAGCCTCAGACTGACTAGCCGCAGCGAACAAGAACTGCACCCGCCGTGCTTCGACTTCCAAGACCGTGCGCGAAGCGCCGGAAGCCTTGTCCTCGAACTTGCGGCTGCGCAGGCGGCCCTCGATGTGGACGGGGCTGCCCTTGGTGAGCTTCTCTTTGCAGCGCTGCGCCGCTTCGCGCCAGACAACGACAGGCACGTAGGAGACGTCGTCCTTCCATTCCCCGGAGGCCTTGTCGCGGAAACGGCGGTTGACGGCGATGGAGAACCAGCACCGGGCCACGCCGTTCTGCGTGACCATGGATTCCGGATCGCGCGTCAAACGTCCGGCCAACAGCACCAGATTCTGCTCGGGAAGACGAAGGGTGGTCGTCATGGGTTCTTGGGAGCCGCGGCCGGAGCCTTGACCTTGGCCTTCTTCTCTTTGACCTTGAACTTGCGCTCGCTCGACACCACCGTCATGTCGCGCAGGATGTCGCCCGTGACGCTGTAATTGTGCTGAAGCTTCTTCAGGAGCGCGGGAGTGGCCCTGTATTTAAGGTAAGCGTAGACGCCCTCGCGCGCCTTGCCGATGAGATGGGTCAGCTTGCGGCGCCCCCAGATCTCGTGGTTCACCAACTCTCCGCCGTCGGAGGCGATGATCTGCTTGGTCTTTTCGACCCGCTCCGCGACTTCGGGATCGGAGAGGGCTGGTTTGATGATCAGAACGGTTTCATAAGTGCGCATATTATTGGAAAATATAACAAATCTTGTGGAACCTTGACAAGAATTATTATTATGCGGGGATGCGCCGCCTGCTGATGTTCGCCTGCGCCGGGTGGCTTCTCTTCGGCGCGGGGGCCCTGGACGCCGCCTCCTTCGCCTCCGTGGCCGACAAGGCCCGCCGAGCCGAGCGCCGCCGCGATCCAGACGGAGCCCTCCAGGCCTGGTCCGAAGCCCTGCGCCTGTGGAATCCCGCGGACGGAAAAAAACAGAAGGCCCAGGCCTTGGCCTCACGCTCGGCCCTGCGGGAGAAGAAGGGCAAGCTCGTCGAGGCGACGCAGGACCTCTCCGAAGCGCTCCAGCTCGATCCCAAGAACGCCGCCCTGCTCCATCGCCGAGGGCTTCTCTTGCTCGAACAGTCCCAGCCCTCCGAGGCCATCAGCGATTTCTACAAGGCCGCGGCGCTCCAGCCGGCTTTCGCCGAGAATTTCTTCGACCGGGCCCGCGCCTACGAGATGCTGGGAGATGCGAAATTCGCCCAAGAGGATTTCCTCACCGCCTGCCGTCTCGGCCTCAAGAAAGCCTGCTCCCGCCAATAAGTTGGATTAGTGACTACCTGGTACTTCTTTACAAAAGATGATAAATCATGTACACTAAAAGCACGCAACAACCTTTCGGGATAAAAAAAGAAGCATCCAATGATCAGAAAACCCTTCCTCGGTGAAGTCCCTGAAGTGATGGACATCCGAACCCTGGCCAAGTATCTGGGCCTGGGCCGATCCAAGATCTACGGGCTCATCCGCCTCAAACGGATCCCCGCTTCGCGCATCGGACGGCAGTACCGCTTCTCCAAGCCTCTCGTCGACGCCTGGCTCAAGGAGCAGCTGATCATGCCCTTGCCGGAGCAGCAGATCCCGCTTTTCCGGGCCAGGTAATTTTCCTCGTCGGAAATCCCTTGCGTTCTCGTCTGGGATGTGCTAGAGTTTTTTCACAAAGGGATGAGGCGTTGTCATCCCACGAGAAAGAACGGAGGGAACTGATAATGGCAGAGAAAGTCCAGAAGGTCGGCGTCCAGCGGGCGCAAGGGTATCTTTATTACATCGACAAGCAGGGCGATATCTCCCGCGCCAAGATGGCCCGCGGCGGCAAGAAAGGCGGAAAGCCAGAGAAAGTCCAGAAGGTCGGCCTCAAGAAGGCGAGCGGCTACCTGTATTTCTTGGACAAGAAGGGCGACGTCTCCCGCGCAAGAATGGTCAACGCCTAAAAACGTCCGGCCTGATAAAACCCCCTGCGCCCATGGCGCAGGGGGTTTTCGTTTTGGTAACATCGCGGCCATGCGACCCGACAGGACCAGACTCGGCGCCGAAGCCGCGGTCGGCGGCCTCTCCACATTGGCCGACGTCCCCATGGGCGCTCTCCTTGAAAATAAGAACTTAAAACGCCTCTTGGCTGCGGTCTGCGGCGAGACAGGCTCCAGGCGACTCGCCCTGCAGATGTGCCGCACCCATCCGCGCACGATCCATTCCTGGCTCAAAGCCCTACGCTCTGGAAGACCGACCGGCGCTCAAAAAGTATTCAGGCCCCTGCTCCAGGCCGTCCAGTCCGAAAAACTCTCCATCATCGCCGCGGTCATCAGAAAGCTGGAGAAAAAACCATGAGCGCTCAGATCCTGGATGGCCGAGCCGTGGCCCGCGCCATCCGCTCAGCCCTGCAAGCGGATATCGCCGCCATGCGCAAGACGCGCGGCGCGCCTCCCAAACTCGCGATCGTCACCCACACGCCCCAAGCCTCGACCCAAGTCTATCTCCGGGCCAAGCTCAAGGCAGCCAGCGAAACTGGGCTGGCTGCCCAGGAGTTCCCCTGCGCGCCGGGCTCGGGCGCAGAGGCCTTGGTGCGGCTTTTGGCGCGCCTGGGAACGGATGCCTCCATCGACAGCATCATCGTGGAGCAGCCTCTGCCCAAAGGATTCTCCCTGGATGCTGTTTTCTCAGCCATCCCCCCCCGCAAGGACGCGGAGGGCGTGCATCCAGCCAACTACGGCCGGTTCTTCTTGGCCAAAAGCGCCGCCGAGATCGCGGCGGCCGACATCATCCCGCCCTGCACGGCCGCGGCCATCATCGCGCTCCTGCGTGAAACGAACGTCCATATAGCCGGCAAGGAAGCCGTGGTTGTAGGCCGCTCAGAGATCGTGGGGCGGCCCGTGGCGCATTATCTCTCAGCCCTGGACGCCACGGTCACCCTATGCCACTCGAAGACCGAGGAGCTCTCGGAGCATGTCAAACGCGCGGACATCCTGGTGACCTGCCTCGGCAAGCCAGCCTGCATCAAGGGCGCCTGGATCAAACCGGGGGCCGTTGTCATCGACGCGGGGATGAACCGGTCAGGGGATGTTTTGGTCGGGGACGTGGAATTCGCTGCCGCATCCGAGACCGCTTCCTTTATTACTCCGGTTCCCGGAGGCGTGGGGCCGGTCACGACCGCGATCGTTTTGGCCAATACGGCGGACGCAGCCCGGCGGCAAACAGTCTAAAACCGTTCCTTTATTCTGAGACTTGCGCTTTAAGGGATTTCGGCAGCAAGTCCTTCAAGCCAGGATAGGCCTCGACCAAGCGGAAAATGTCCGCCAGATCCTTTTGCCGCTTGCTCTTGCGTCTTTGCTCGTCAGAGGCTGCCCATATCTTGCCCTGGAGCACGTCCTCCATGGCAGCGACTTTCATGGGATACCCCATCACATCTTTGACTGAAGCGCGGGATATGAACAGCTGGTAGCGCGGGTCCACTTGCAGCTGGATGCGCAGGTCTGATTTCTGCGTGCCCAGATTGACGCTGCGGGCGAATCTCTCTATGCGGAAGATCTTCCCCGCCGCTTCCATGAGCTTATCCATGGCCTCGGCCACGATGACGATGTCCAGATCCAGGCTGACCACAGGTTCGACATAGGCGTTGACAGCCAGACCGCCGATGACGCAGTAATCGAGCTTCATTCCCTGGAGCAGATCCAGGAATTGCTGCAGGATATCCTCCTGCCCATGGCTCACGGAACTCAGGAATTCTTTCTTGGTCATGATTTCAGACCGCGACGACCTTGATCTTGACGCCCAACTTCTGTCCTAGGACGGTTTCAATGGCGGAAAGCGTGTTGGTACCGGCGCTCGGGCAGCCCATGCAGGCTCCGCGATACTGGACATGAATTTCAACGACGCCGGCCGACTCCTTTAAGTCCACCAGCTCCACATCCCCGCCGTCGGCAGCCAGCATGGGCCGCAGGTCCTCGTTTAAAATCTTCTCAACGGCCTTGAGCTTGCGCACGAGGGTCATGGAAGAGAACTCCTGCGTCTCCATGCCCGCATGGAGCTTCTCCTTCTCCATGGCCGCGCGCGTGTCGCGCAGGATGTCCACCAGATAGTGCTGGCGCTTCTCATGGCCGCCCGGCGCGATGCAGGACTTGCAGAAGCCTCCGGCCTTGGTGTAATGGGTGATGTCCTCGACGGTCTTGAGATCGTTCAAGCGGATGGCGTCCACGATGGTGCCCAGACTCACCCGGCCGCACTCGCAAACGATGGTCTCGGTCTCCAAAGCCGAGAGGTCCACTCCTTTATACTGGGCCACGGCCTTCTTGATGACGTCATAGGCCATGACGCTGCAGTGCATCTTCTGCGGCGGAACAGCCGGGGTCTCCGGCGTGTCGCGCAAAGCCTTCTCCACGTCGATATTGGTGATCTTGGCCGCCTCATCCACGGTCTTGCCCACGCAGAGATCCGACATCATGTCGCTTGAGGCAATCGCCGTGCCGCAGCCAAAACTCTTAAAGCGCGCGGCCTTGATGACATTGGTCTTGGCGTCCACCACCCAGTAGAGCCGCACCGCGTCGCCGCAGGACTCGGCCCCGTGATCCGCAATGACAAGCTTGCCGCCGAGCTTCTTGGCGTCCGCCTCGGTCAATTCGCCGCGGTTCTTGGGATTGTCCATGCGCGCGGCCACTTTTTTGGAGTAGGCCTCCCAGAGCGCGCCGCCGATCAGGTCGTTTTTAGCCATGTTTCTTCCTTAATAAGTGGACGAGATGGAACGCAGGCGCCCCGCCGCCTCGGTAAAGGTCTTGATCGCGAAGTCGATCTCTTCCTCGGTCGTGAAGCGCGAGAGGCTCAAGCGGATGCCGGTGTGCGAGAGCTCCGAGCCCAAGCCGATGGCCTTGATCACGGGATTGGCCTCCAGGCTCTCCGAAGCGCAGGCCGAACCCGTGGAAGCGGCGATACCGCTCTTGTTCAAGTCCCACAAGAGGGCTTCCCCCTCCACGCCGCGCACGCTGATGAATACCGTGTTGGGCACGCGCAGCTCGCGACGGCTGATCACGAGCACGTCCTTGATCTTCAAGAGCCCGTCCTCGAGCTTGTCGCGCAGGCGGCGCACCTCTTTGTTCTCGTAACCCAGATTGTCGCTGGCAAGCTCCATAGCCAGGCCCATGCCGACGATGCCGGCCACATTCAGGGTGCCAGCGCGCTTGCCGGACATCTGCTCACCGCCATGCAAAAGGGGCGGGAGTTTCAAGCCCTTGCGCACGAACAAGGCGCCGACGCCTTTAGGACCGTGGAATTTGTGGCCGCTCAAAGAGAGGAAATCCGCGGGCACGTCCTGCAGGTCCACGCGCACCTTGCCAATGGCCTGAACGGCGTCGGTGTGGAAGAGAACACCCTTGGCCTTGCAGACCTCGGCGATTTCCTTAATAGGGAAGATGACGCCAGTCTCGTTGTTGGCCCACATGACGGAGACAAGGGCCGTCTTGTCCGTGATGGCATGGCGAACGGCGTCGGCCTCCACGCGCGCGTCCGCATTGACGGGCAGGTAGGTGACCTTCACGCCCTGGCTTTCGAGGAACTTGCAGGAATTGGCCACGCAGGGATGCTCGACCGTGGTGGTGACGATGTGGTTCTTCTTGCCTTTCTTGATGAGGTCGAAATAGATGCCCTTTAAGACGGTGTTGTTGCTCTCGGTCGCACAGCTCGTGATGAGGATGTCGTCGCCTTCCTGGGCGTTCAAGCCCCTGTAGAGGCGGTTCATGGCGATGCGCAGATCGGGGTGGACCTCGGTGCCGAAGGTGTGCAGGGAGTTGGGGTTGCCGTAGCGTTCGCACCAGTAGGGCTCCATGGCCTGTTTGACCAGGGGGTCCACGATGGTGGTGGCGTTGTTGTCGAGGTAGATGCGGTCCATGGCTAAGGATATTTTATCATTTCGGCAAGTTGCTGACTTTCATACGAGATGGCTCGCTAGATCTCTTTTCCCGTTGGCGCCTGATTATCTTTAAAGGTAGAGCCATTAGGGAGCTCCCATTCTATTTGGCCATTAGCACTTCTGCCCATCACAACGGCAGCCGCCAGCGATGGGCTCGAAAATAAGATTTCCTTCATAACGACATTGTTTTGGACACTCCCGTCAGCGAGGAGTGCGGCTCGTTTGGCCTTGACAGGACCAGGGGTAGATGCCACCTCGGAATCTGCGATGCGTGACCCTTTTAAGACGACAAAACCCTCATTCGTCTGAATACCCTGTGCTTTTGCCCCGCGAGCAGCCTCAATCACATAGATATCTTGCCTCGCAGCCCGATGCTTTGTCAGTCGCTCAAAAATCTTATAGCCCAAAGTGCCGACCATCGTTATAAGATTTTCGCCAAACTCCCGCATCACGGCCTGCTCTGCCTCGGAGATTGCAGGTTTAGTGGGAGTGTTCTCATTTGAAACTTTATATCGCCCCGCCTCTTGAGCTGCCTTGAACAACGCATACTCCAGATATTTCACATGAGCCTTATTCAGGTTCTCATCTTTCGACACGAAGGCCGCGGCTTCTGTCCAGAATTCTTTATCTTGGTGTTGCGTCAGACGCTTATACACCTCTTCCGCCTCCCCGATATACACAGTAGGATGATCAGTCTCATCGTAACCAATGAGAAAATAAACCCCCGCCTTCTTGAGATCATCCCGCGCTCCTACAGTCTTAAGCAAATTCCGAGGGATCTTGTAACCTTTTCCAGTCCAATTGAGCAATTCGCAGGCAATTACGCCATCCACCGACCCATCAACCAAGAATAAGGAAATGCTCTTGCCAATGCCCATTCAATCTCCTTGCAACCCTGATATCAACATCACGCATCCAGCAAAACGCCCAGCTTCTTCAAAACCTCCGCCACGGTCGCTTCCGGAACCCTGCAGCAGAATTTGGCGTTTCTGGCATGCCAATCCAGGCTCTTCACCTGATCCGACAGGACAACGCCGCCAGCCTTTAAACCGGAAGGCAGCGGGACCTCGAAAGGATAGCCCTTGATCTGCGTCGTGATGGGGCACAAGAGGGCCAGGCCCACCTTCTGATTATAGGCCTCAGGAGACAAGGTCAAGGCCGGTCGATGGCCCGCCTGCTCATGGCCTGCCTGGGGAGCCAATGACAGCCAGACCACATCGCCGCGCTTGGGACAGTAAGGGCGCGACATTACAGGACTTCCCGCCCGGCAGCGCCGCCCCAATCCTGTTCGCAATGGCGATTTGCCTTCGTGACGCCCTTGAGCATTTGAGAAAGCGAGGTTTTGGTTTCCCCTTTAGGCTTGAGCACCATCTGACCTTCGACAACGGCCACATCAACCACGGACCCTTGGTGAAGATGAACGTCTTTGGCCAGAGCGCTTGGGATGCGCAGTGCCAGGCTATTTCCCCACTTCTGAACGGTCGTCGTCATGGCACACCCCCGCATTAGTATCTACAATGAGTATACATCGTATTCAGCGATTTGTCAAGGGCCCGCCCACTCCACGAGCTTATCTCGCAGCTCATCCTTGCTGGGCAGGTAGAGCTGATATTCCTTGGCATGGATGTTAGCATCTTTGGGGAGCGTTATCTCCACGAGGGCTTCCGCCTTCCTTTTGCAGAGCACGATGCCGATGGTGGAGTTCTCCCCCTCCGCTTTCACGAACCGGTCGAAATAGTTCACATACATCTGCATCTGACCGAGGTCCTGATGGGTGAGTTTGCCGATCTTCAGATCGAAGAGCACGTAGCAGCGCAGCAACCGGTTGTAGAAGACGAGATCCACGAAGAAGTGCTCCTCATCGAAAGTGAACCGCTTTTGCCGCGCCTCGAAAAGAAAACCCTTCCCCAGTTCCAGCAGGAAATTCTCGATCCGGCTGATGATGGCGGATTCAAGGTCTGACTCGGAGTAGCGGCTTTGCTCATCGAGCCCAAGGAACTCCAAGACCAAGGGCGCCTTGAGCAAGTCCTGCGGCGTGTTCAAGGATTGGCCTTCATGCGCCAGCCTGCGGATGCCTTCCTTGTCGCGGCTGAGCGCGAGGCGCTCGT
>JAHFCF010000024.1 GCA_023249645.1 Elusimicrobiota bacterium | reverse complement strand
TATGCCCGCATAGAGACCGTATAGCCATGGCCAAAGAATTAACCATCCATCTCGACCTGTCCTTCAAGCGCCGCTCCTTTGTGACGCTGCTCACCTCTCTCGTCCTGCTGATGACCGCCGCGGAACTCGGCTCCGAGAGCGTCACCCTGACGACCTACTACCCGGCGCCCTCGGGCGTCTACACCCAGATGATTACGACCGGGCAGACCACTCTGGCCCGCACCGTCGGCAGCAGCGTCAGCATCGGCGCCAACTACGCGAACAACGCCTCCAATCTCGCCCAGTTGTACGTCTCCAATGCCGGATCCGCCGTGGGCATCTACGTGGGCAACGGGAACGTGCCGGCCGGGCAAGCGTATTATGAACAGGACGGACCGGCCGGCACTCACATCTTGATCAATGAAGCCGGAACTCCTGTTTTTGCCGTGGCCTCGGGAGGCAGCGCCTATCTGGGCGCTGTGCCGGCAAGCATCGGAGGCGGGAAAGGCTATCTCTACATCGACAACACCAACACCGGCTGCGTAGCAACCACTCCCCTGCCCAACACCGCCCCCTGCGGCGCGGCCCAGTATGCCTCATGGACGCCCGGACTGTATATCAATGGAACCTCTTATCAGGGCCGCAGCGGGCCGCCCATCATCGTCGACTACACAAAGCCGGCATGCAAAGTGCCATTCGCCAGCATGCCCGCCTACTGTTTTTCCTATACGGTCTTCGGCCAGATCCTCGGCTCGAATCCAGGAGACGCCAACTACACCATCGCCCAGGACTCCGCCCGCCTCGGCACCGTCTGGTGCTGCCCGAAATAGATCAGAACGGCTGCAGCTCTTCCAATCCGTAGAGCTGCGCATAGCTCGACCACACGCCATCGCAACGACCTTGGTGGCCGCAGCGCGCGCACTGCACCGGCTTGGTCTTGAACACTTCCCGCCGCACTTCCTGCCAGACGAATCGGTCCTTCGTCGGATCTCCCTGGGCCGCCAGACTGACATAGTTGTTTTGCTCAAAGCTGGTCTCGTCAAGATATTTGGCCGTTAAATACTCCTGAAGCTGTTGCGAGCACGGGACCAGACGCAAGGCACATTGCGGCACCCCGCCGAAGGAAAGATGCTTATGCAGCTTTTTCTCATTGACCAGCATGATCCGCACGATCTCCGGCATGGCTTCTCTGAAGGCCGGGATCCAATCGCGATCGTTTTTGACCTCGCCATGCGGCCAGATATAATTAAAGCGGATATCTCCGACCCCCAGGCCACTGAAAAAATCGATGAAATCCTCCATGAAAAAAAGATTCGGCCGGCAAAGAACGGGATTGAGAGAAACATTGTCGCGCAGATATCCCTCTTGGCGCAAAGCCACGAGGTTTTTCACTGCCGCCACCTTGCGGGCCAGCGCCCCGGGAATGCGCATGATGAGCCCATCCTCGACCTCCGCTTTATGGCTATGCACGGACATGGTCACGCGGTTCAAGCCCGCTTGCACCAGCGCCCGGCAAAAGACAGGATCGGCCAGCCGGATGCCGTTGGTACATATGGACAGCTGCGTGTATCCCAGACCCTTGGCATAAGCCAGACTCTCCAAGAGATGCGGATAGACCGTCGGTTCACCTCCTAAGAATCCGGCGGCGCGGCAACCCTGGCCATAAAAATGCCGGAGTTCTTCCTGGACTTTCTTAAAACTGGCCCAAGGCTCCTTGCGGTCACGACCAAAACTGCTCATGCAGAAAATACACCGGCCATTGCAGTGGACCCCGAAGTTTATCTCGACGCGTCGAGGAGACTGAGGGCTCTCCCGTTGGGCCACACCAGACGAGACTGTCATCCCGCCCTCCCTGCCTCTTTGACAATCCTCCCCGTCAAATCAGCTAACGAGTTGTGTTTCAAAAAAGTCCGGCGGGCTTCTGCGCACATCCGCCGATGCAGCTTCGGGTCGTTGAGCAGCCTGGCGACATACCGCTTGATTTCATTGTGATCATCGAACAAGAATCCGTTTTTGCCGTGCCTCACATACCTTGCGGTCATTCCCGTTCTGTTGATGATCACCGGCTTGCCCAGCGCATGCGCCGCCACAATGTTGGTGATTCCGCTGTCCGGGTGGCTGTGTTTCTTCAAAGAAATCACCACGATCTTGGAGTTGGCCATTTGCAGATGATATCGCCAATAAATCAAATAAGGAGACCTGCGGCCGACCCGATCGATCCGGAGTTTTTTATAGAAACTCGAAACAAAGACATAGGGCGTCTCCATCTCCTGGGCGATTTTTTCCAATGCCCCGTAATCACGAGCGCTATCCCCCCCGGAAAACAGCACGCACGGATCAACCGTCATTGGACCCAGTCGTCTCAAAAGGCGGAAATAGTCCTCATCCAAAACGAGATTCACGCTTTTAATATTCCGGGGAACAAATCCATAGCGATAATAGGGTTCAACAACATGCGCGTCGGTGAATAATGTGATGTTCCCGAATCGTGTTCTATCGGCTGCGGCCAGAGAGGCGGCTTGCATCCTGGCCAGTTTATGGGGATCATAGATCAGCACCCGACTCCCCGACAAAAATCGCGCATAATCTTTAAAAAAGCCACACAGCAATGGTTCAAAGCTGTTGAATATGAGGGCCCGGGGAGATTCACTTCGGATCATGTGTCCCAATCGTTTCAATAAAACTTCTTTGTTTTCATTGAATACCGTTGGAATGCCATGCAGTCCCTGCAGATCCTTATAAAGCAGCTCTTTTTGGAGTATCGTCATGATGGGCGGTCCGCTGATATTAGAAAAGACCTGCCGAAGGTCCATGGCGGAAAATAGGGCGGAATCAATTTCTCTCTCAGAGAGAGTCCTGAGCAGGTGTCTCTGGAAAAAATAAGCACGGATGAAATCGTTGTCATCCAGATTTACCAATATCACTTTAGGCTTGTTCATGGCTTTTCAGACCAGAAAGGTGCCGGCAGGAATTCCCCCCATCCCCTCTTGTTCACATACCGCGTAAAAACACCCTCGCACCGATCGGCTTGGGGACATAAACGACACGGGGGGCCTTTGCGTTTTTGCTGGCGCACATCAAACCACTTCTCATCGAAATCCTTCTCCTCCTGGACATGTGCGATCGTCTTTCTTAACCGCAAGTTGAGCATCTTCAAATGCCTGGGAAGGATGCATGGCGGCACGTCCACAATGGAATAGCTCGTTCCTCGCGGCAGGCAAAGATCGAGCCCCCTGGAAACAGAGACTCCAATCTCAGAAAAGTGCGGAACAGTCTGATCGAAAACCGCCAACATGTGAGGATGAATCTGGGGGAAATACAAGTTGTGCCGCCGAACTCCCTGCTGCGCCACAAAACTCATGATACGGTCCATGCGCGAAGCTGTCAGAGGAGTCATGACCGTGTTAACCTCAAACAGGACCCCCCCCTTTTGTTCGGCCGCATACCGCAGGATATTCTTAATCGCGGCAAGCTTTTTTTGGAAGCTCTCCGGATTCCCGGTGATCTTCGCTTCGGTCGCTTGGTTGTCGCTATGCAAAGAAAGCGATACCTGATTGATCCCGCTCTCAAGGAACCCTGCCATCGTTGCATAATCCGCAAACATATGACCATTGGTGATGAGGTGGATCAATGAAAAGCCCAAATTGCGCGCATGAAGAAGAATTTCAACAGCATCTTTACGAAGGGTGAATTCCTTGGCGCTCAGATCAAGGCCGTCATAGCCTGCCCGTCGGTAAGCCTCCAGCTTCTGCAGTATTTTCCCCGTCTCCAAGAGCGGCATCTTTTTTTTGACATTCGCACAAAAGATGCACTTGTTGTGACACCCGCTAGCAATGGATAGGTCGAGAATCTTGGCCGCTTTCATCGGGCCGATGGCTCTGCGCTGATCACCGCCCTGCCCCCGTCGATCGGCGCCATGGCGCTGCTTATCCACTGGTTGGAATTCGTCCCACCCGAACATCTCGGGGTATTCTCTCCAGGGGCCTTCGCAGGACTTGAAATAAACGCAGGCGGGGCAATGGGGGCCCTTGGCCTTCCCTTCCGTCCGCCTGACTTGCGAGTAGTCTTCAATCACGCTTTCCGCGTCGAAGATTTTGGTCTGCGGGATGATCCGTTCCGCCACAGAGTCCTCGTAACCGGACATGAAGCAGTAGGGGATGGCCTCGGTCATGACCCGCAGGCCGGCCTCAATGCCCACGTCCAACCCCTTCTTGACCCACGGCTCGATGATGGATTTTCGCGCCGTCAGCCATTCCCGATGGGAGGCCGCGCGACCCGTGATGTGCATGAAGGCGAACTGATACTGGTCCACCCCCAAAGAGACGAGCAGACGCGCTAAGTCGGGCAGATCGCGATAATTGGCCTTGGTGATGACAGTGTTGGTGATGAGCCGTTGTCCCAATTTCTTGATGTTGCGCATACCGGACACGACCTGGAGAAAACTCCCCGGAGCGCCGGTCAGGAAATCATGGATCTCCGGACGCGAACCGTGAAGGGCCGGACCGAACTCATTGACCCCAGCCGCGATGAACTTGCGAACCGTCTCCGTGTAGCAGAAAGTCCGGCCATTCGACTGCAGCTGGATCGTCTCGTAGCCCAGGCGCTTGGCGGCACGGACGAGTCCCAGAATATGCGGATGCAGAGAAGGCTCACCCCCGGTGAAAACAACTCCTTTCGCCCCAGAACGCCGGCCCTCCTCCAGCGACTTCTTGAGCTCCGCCAGGGGCTTGGCCGGCAATCGTTCGCGCTTATCGCCCTGGACGCAGAACTGACAGAGATTATTGCACGCGAAACCCACCTTGAGGTCGATCCGCTCGATCATGACAGCCACCGCGAAACACCAGCCCGGAGAACCTCATAAGCCCTGGAGAAATGAGGAATGAGGATTGGCACCAGGTTTTTGCGCTCAACCAAGGTGAATAGCGAGCCAAGGAATATCCAAACGGCGAATGGGATCGTCTGGTATACCGCCCAGCCTGGGGTGGCGCCGCCCGCAGGTCTTGTCAGCCACTCCTTCAAGATCACGGCATCCTCGCGAGAGAGCCCGTCCGAGTAGCGCGCCCCCAGTCGCCCCGCAAGCTCCTTCTCGGCGCTGAGCTTCTGCCAGGTCTCGTCGGAAAGAACGACCCCGGCCTCGAGATTCTCTGGGACCAAGGCCCGCAGACTTTCCTTCTCGATGAACCAATAAAAAATCCCTCGCGCCACAGACAAGAACATCCCGAAATTGGCGGTCATCCTCAGAGTCAAAATCAGCCGCGCCCAAATGTCCCAGTGCGCCCAGAAAGCCCCCGCCATGCTCACCGCCGACAAGCACAGCAAAGCCAGAAGCCCGATCGTCTTACTCATCAACAATCCTGAAAGCCTGCCCCATGCCACGAACATCGCCAGGAAGACCACGATCTGCCCGAAGGGGCCCAGGGGCAGCTTCCGGATGTTGATCTGCACTGTCTGCATGGCATAGAACAAGGTAAAGGTGTTGGCGGCTATCATCAGATAATTGTATCGGTAGGGCCAGCCCTCCCGAAGCCGGATCCCCAGCGCATCCACCCGGCCTCTGAGCCAAGGACGCCACTCGATCTTCAGCGCAGCAGGCAGCCGACGCAGGGCGACCACCGCCGTCTCTGCCGCAAAAAGCAGAGCCGCCGGTATGAAAATATTGACAAGCATGAGCATGAAGAGAAGAAGCGGGAAACCTGGAAGGTTCGGATCGATGAGGACTAGGAGGAATGCGAAGAGGGTGTAGAGCTTGGCATCCCCGGCAGGCCAAACAGAAAAGCGCCAAAGGACGAGGGACGCGGTGAAACTCAAGAACAAGTGGATCAGAATCTTGGGATAATAGCGCCAGGGATAATAGTACTCACCGAATCGTCCCCAGCGCAGATGATGATGGCCCAGAATGCTGTTCCACAACAGATAGGAACACACGGCGGCCCCGGCCAGCAGCCCCAGGAGGATCCAGCGGTTGCTGATCTTCTTCTGCGACCAATCCTCCAGGGAAACGATCACTCCCAGGACCAGAAAAAACCCATAACAAAACTGCGCGGTCATCGATCCTCCAACACGCGACGGATGACCGCTGCCGGATCCGTGAAGACCGGACAGAGTTCCTCGGGCGAATAATAAACACCCATCTGATAAAGCCCGGCGCAGATGGGGTCGAGCTTACAGACGGCGCAGCGTGCGCATTTCCCGTAGCTCCACGACGGCCGGCCCTGCACACGCAACCCTTTTTCATCGAGGAAATAGATCCTACGACTCTCATCCTTGACGAATTTCCTCGTCTCCGTCGAACGATGGGCGAATTCCGACATGAAACACAACGGGACCCGCTCGACCCGGAAGGTCCGCCCTGTCCCATCAAGCCATGACATGGCCTTGTGCAGTTCGACCTCGAAATCCCTGAGACGCGGCACGATCTCAGGGTTGAGGGAGGCTTGGTTCATGAGTGGGTCCAGATTGTTCCAGACGAAATGCTTCACATGGGGGGCCTGTTCCACAACCCAGCGTACCACCTCGCTCAAGTGGCCCGCATTAGCCTTATTGATCACCGTATTGATGTCCACGCGGATGCCCAGCTGCGAGGCGTTTTTAAGACTGCGCTGGATATGCTCCAGTGAGTCAGCCTTCGACGCAAGGACTGCCTGAACCTCGGGCCTGCAGGAATGAACCGATAGATGCATGTGCCCCAAGCCTGCCTGGGCTAGGGAGCTCATATAATTCAAATCCGATGTTTTCTGTCCATTGGTAATGAGGCGCGGCGTCAAGCCTCGCTCCACAGCATAGGCAACAAGCCGGGGCAGTTCCTCGAAAAGAGTAGGCTCTCCCCCGGTCAAGATGACCCCCGGCGCGCCGGCGTCCGAAAAAGAATCGATCAATGTCACGGCCTCTTTCCAGGAAATGATCCTGCCGTTGGCGGGGTTCGAACAGAAGACGCACTTTTGATTGCAGATGCGCGCCACCTGGAGATAGGCCAGCTCAGCCATGGACTTGCTCCACCGGCGTCATGGATGAGAATCCTTTTTGGCGGATATCCCGCACGTTCATCCCGTCGCAACGGAGCCCCAAGGAGCAGCGGCCGCATCGCGAGCCCTTGGCAAAATAGCGCGAGAGGATATAGAACTCGGCAAAATCAACGATATCCTGTTTTTTTCTAAAGCGAAATGGTTCTCCTGCCCCGGCAGATCCCGAACAAAGAGGTCCGTGGCGAGGCGGCAAACAGCCCGCCTTGAGAAGTCGCGCCAGGTCTTGGCAGAAATCCCTGAGGAAGCACTGGGGACACGCCTCCCCGGCACAGCTCGGAGTTTTTCCCCCGCCGATCCAGCGCGCGAGCATCTGCCGACGGCCGCGCACCTCATCCAGGATCTTTTCGGGCGGCTGAATGAAGGATTCAAAGCCCTCCAAGTATTCCGGCCTGAGGCGATTCGTCCAGAGATGGATATCCGGCCTGCGGCCAAGCTCCAGGGCGTGATGCAACTGGGAGAGCTCCTGGGGCCGAGAGAAATCGCAGAAAAGTTCCCGCCGCCGCCTCCAGGCATCCCCAAAAGGCACCAGGGCGAGAAGATCGAATTCACGCACGCCTAGTCCGATATAAAACTCCAGAAGCTCCCTCAGCACCGGCAGGTTCAAACGATTGATGACCACATCAACACTGATGATCAGTCCCGACATAGCCACCGCAGCTCTCAGGCCTGCTACGGCCTGAAGAAAAGCCCCCGGAGTCCGGGTTAAACGATCATGCAAAGCCGGGGTGTGCCCATGAAGCGAAAAGGTGATCTCATCAAGCCCCGCAGCGACCGCATCCTCCAGGAAAGCCGGATAACAGAAACGCCGGCCATTGGTGATGGTCTGGATATGCTTATACCCAAGCTGGCGTGCCAGTCTAATAATCTTTAAATACTCCGGATGGAGCGTCGCTTCGCCGCCGCTGAGCACCACGCGCCGCAAGCCCTCGCGGCGACCCTGCGCCAATTGGCGGCGGACAGATGACAGAGAAACCATCGTCCCATCCTGGGAGGGACGGTCCAGACAAAAGAGGCACCTCTGATTGCAGGATCGAACGAGCCGCACCCAATGTCTCTTCTCGGCGGGTCCCTTATCCAACGCGGCCCCCCAACGGCTCCCGAGAGCCGCCACGCGCCGCCAATTCCCACACCGCAGAAAGCGCCTTGCGGGAAAAGAACAGCTTGCCGCAGATGAGTCTCCGGCGCTCATGGTTGCGTGGATCATCGCGGACCACGAGATCCTCTCCACGATCCTCGATCAGACCTTGGGCCAGGGCCAGAGAGAGCTCCTTAGGAAAAACCCGATCGATCCCCTGGTGGAAAAGCTCTTGGAAGCCGGTGCGCGCGATCCGACCCTCCATCTCCAGGCGGTCCACCACGAAGGAACGCATGAATTCATCCCGATTTAAACTCCAACCTCGGATAGGCGGGAATCGTCCTTGCTGAAAAGCCTCCACATAGCGGCCAAAAGAACTGGCTTTGACATAGGACAAATGACCCTTGGCGTAAGATCGCGAGGAATAGCCCAGCCCCAGGATCGAGCCGTTGCGGTAGTCCCGGTCCACCCGCTGGCGAGAATCCACGCCGCGCCCGATCTTACGGACACGCTCGGGATAGTGCCGGCTCAGGACTTTGGACGCCAGCGCCAGCATGCGCTCGCGCACGGCCACGTCTTGAGCGCGGATCCGCCCCCCCTGGACCTGGAATGGCGTGGTATCGAGGCAGGCGAAAGGATACGTGGAAATGCTGTCCGGCTTGAGCGACAAGACAAAGTCCAGGCTCTCCCGGAAAGAACGCAGAGTCTGCCCCGGCAGGCCGGCGAGGAGATCTGCACTGATGTGGCGGATGCCGCAACGCCGCAAGGAGGCGAAAGTCTCCCGGACCATGGCCGAATCCTGCGGGCGATGAAAGCGGGTGAGGAGGGCGGGCTCGGTGGTCTGGACTCCGAGAGTGACGCGGCTCACGTCCCAGGCGCTCAAAGCTCGCGCCGCCGCGGGAGAAACAGGAAAGGGACTCGTTTCCACCATTTTCTCCCGGCACGCCGACAGATCGAAAGATCTCTCCAGCAGGCTAAAAAGCCGGCCCAGCAGCTTCGCAGACAGGATCGTGGGCGTCCCGCCTCCGATACAGATTGTCTCCACGCGCAGAGAGCGCGGGAAGGCCAGCCAATCAATCTCCCTTTCCAGACAATCCAGATAGGCCTCATGGCTCGCGGACCGCCTATCCGTCACGGACATGCAGTTGCAGAAGGTGCATTTGGTGGAGCAGAACGGCACATGCACATAGAGCCCGAGGGGGCCCCGATCTTCTTTCCTCTGGGCGGCCAGAGACTCCCAAGCCCTATGGACGTCCGCGAGGGTCTTGGGCTCCCAAACAGGGATCGGCGGATAGGGGCTATGATAAGAATAGCGTCTCACGACAACGGCGCAGAGCTTGGCCAGACGCAGCCGCCCCTCGGATGTGCGCCAAAGCGCCTGGAACAGGCCCGGCGCGACGTCCGATGGACTCATGGATATATGTTACTACACCAGGGGCCTGATCTCTCGGTCGGAGAACATCTCGAGATATTCGGGCCTGACTCCGCCGCAGGAGTCATATTGGACGCATCCCCTGCACCGCGGAGGCTTTATCCCAGCCTCAAAGGGGGACGCTTCTGCGGGGAAAGACCCCCCAGGAGTGATGATCTGCAGTTTAAGATCGGCAATATTGGAATAAAGTTCCTCGCAAGGACGCAGAAAACAAGCAGGAATCTGGGTGGTGGAGATGCGGAGCTTCCTGTGCTTCAAGGCCGAAGCAGTATCGACGATCATTTTCCCAGCGGCAGTCATGGAAGGAAGAAGCTCGGGCAGCGCCTGATTCGAGCCGAACAAGGAGTAAAGCCATATTTGAAATTTTCGGACACCGATGTCCGCGAAATGGCCCACCATCCGGGTCAGCGAAGCGAGCGTTCTGGTAGTCAGCAAGACATCCGCCTCGACACATCCCCCGAAATCCAAGACATGCTTGACCCCCATCTCCATCATCTCAAAGGCTCCGGGCGTCTGTGCCAGAGCGTCCTGGGCCTCCGCAGATTCCCCCCAGATGGGGACGGCAAACCGATCGACACCGGCTTTCATCAGAATCTCGACATAGTCGGGATAACAAAGCCGCAGGCCGTTGGTCTTGACACCGATGGCGCGATAGCCCATTTTTTTTGCCGCTCGCACGAGTTCCGGCAGGTCCTCTCGGAGCGTCGGCTCGCCGCCGCCGAAATCGACCGCTCTTGCGCCCTCCTGACGCGATTGCGCCAGATGACGGATCGCCGCGGAAGTGCCCATGGACTGTTTCGCTGTTTTCGCATCCACAACACAGAACAGACACCGGCAGTTGCACTGGAACCCAAGGACCAATTCGATTTTCTTCACGCCGACCGCCCAGGGAAAATGTGGAAACCAGAGCAGCCGATGGAAAACTCGCACGCCCGGCAGGCGTTGGTTGTCCGTCTTCTTTCATCCAGATACGCCGCCAGATTCTTTGGCGGGGCATCCACAAAAACCATCTCCCGGGAATGCTTCCCCACTTCGAGCGGGCTGGACAGAAGGTGGAGAGGCTGCTGACAGGGAAGGGCATTGATAATTTGGATGGCGAGCCGCCCTTTCCACCGGCGGATGGCTGGGGCTATCTGCGGCCAGAGGTCGCCCTGATCCGATGAGGAATGCGCCGCATGGCCGAAAGGCGTGACGAGTTGGACATTGACTTTTTCCACACCCAGGCCATGCATGAATCGAAAGAACTTTTCAAGATGCGGGGCGTTCTTGGCGGTCATCGTGGTGTTCACCCCCAAGGAGATCCTGGTGGGCTTGAGGCGCAGGGCCAGCTGGAGGCCCTTCAGGGTCTCGGCAAAACTCCCTCGCCTCCGCGTATGATGCTCATGGATCTGCGGGACATGCCCGTGCAGAGAGATGAGGAGGTTGGTGATGCCGGAAAGAAGGAACCGCGCGGCATAAGAGCGGTCAGCCAGGCGTCGCCCGTTGGTCGTGACCGTAATGTTCTGATATCCCAGATTCTTAGCTAGACGCAGGAGCGGAAACAGCTGAGGATAGAGCGTCGGCTCCCCTCCGTCAAAATCGACTGCTCGGATCCCGCGCGACCTGTAGTCGCGCAGCATCCGGCCATAACGCCGAAAATCCCCGTGCCTGCGGCGCCGGTTTCCGACAGCGCAAAAGCGGCAGTTATTCTGGCACTCATAGGTCAAATTCATGATGACCTTATCGAGAGAGCCGGCCTCCATCCGACGATGGAAGAGCGCGGACATCCGCTCCAGCCTCTCGCGCGGCAAGCGAGCCGTCGACAGAGCCGGCTGATGCTGAAAATGCCGGTAAAGGTTCTTCGCGTCAAAATGACCCAGGAGTTTTCGTTCGACGCATTGGGCATGCCACGGCGTGCCCGGGAGGGGTACGAAATTCTGCACCAGCGGCCGAGCTCCAAAGCGCTCCCTCATCTTTAAAGCATGCGCCAATGTCCGGTTCACGCTCTCGACAGTCTCGTCGGGGCAGCCGATGAGATAATGGATATCCAATGGAAAACGCAGGCGACGACACCAGGACGCAACGCGGGAGATCTCCTCGATCTCCAGCCCTTTGCGGATCCGCAGGAGAGTCTCCGGGTCGCCGGATTCCGCGCTGATGGTGAGGGATGTCGAGACCCTCTGTAATTTTTTGAGCGTGCCGAAAGTCAGCCGATCGGCTCTTAATCCATTGGGGAACTCGCAAGAGAGCCCCGCCCTGTGCAGAATATCCAAGATCCCGGCAAAACGCTCTGGATCGTGATTGGCGCATCCATCCAACAGGGCCAGACGCCGGGCGCCGAAACGCGTTTGGAGCGTGGAAAAATACCGTCGAAGATAGGGAAGGCTGTGGGGACGGAAGGCAGGCTGCGTCTCGCCGGGGTTGGCTGTGCAGAAGGCGCATCGGTGGACGCATCCGCGGGAGGTCAGTGCCGGCAACGTGGGCAGGTCTGGGCTAAAAAGACTCTCACGGCCATGTACCCCGAAAAATCGACGAAGAAAATCATAATAGCCTTCAAGCGGGATGAGGTCCCACGCGGGAAAAGGAAGGTCATCTGGATCGATATCTGCAGCCCGCCCCCGCATGACCCTGGGCGCGGTCTCGGCAGGACTCTGAAGCCAGGCGGAGATCGCTTCTTCCCCCTCATATTTGACCACGGCATCCAATTGAGGGAAACGCCGGAGAAAAGCTTCGCCATCATACTCGATATAGTGCATGCCGCCGAAGTAGCAATCAGCGGCCGCCAGCCGCGCCTTGGGGAACCGCGCGCGCGCCGCTGAAAAAAGCCGCGCTGTAAAGGGCGTGCACACATGCGGCTTGAGGTAGGGCGGCATGGCAATGACGACAGCGTCAAACTGGCCAGAAACGCTCGCCAGCAAGGGGTCGATGCCGCAGCCGACTTGCCTGTCAGAAGGCTCGCCCGCCGCAGCGGCGGCTTGAGCATCAGCCACCGAAACTGCATAGCCCCTATCTCGGAGCGCCGCAGCATTCGATAAAGCCCCCAAGGAGGTGAAATAGGGATAATCGATGAATGCGGAGTCCACCTGGAATGGAGGATTGATGACGAGAACCCTGGGAGGCTTCATGGTTTCCTTACAACCAGCAGCCATTCATTGCCGCCGGCGGGCTGAACCGGGGTCTCACTGACGGTCTTAAAGCCGAAGGCCTCCAACAAGACCCTTGCTTGCTGCGAGGAGTGGTTGCGGAAATGTTGGAACTCCCCCGGTTTGGCATTTTCCGGCTTATGCGAGAGAACCAGGCCATAGGCGATGCCATCGACAACGATCATCCGGCCACCACGCTTGAGCATCCGATGGATTTTTGAAAAAGCGATGGAGGGCCGTTGGATGTGGTTGTAGCTGCGCAGAATAAGCACGTGGTCAAAAGTCGTCTGCGGCACCCGGAAATGCTCGATATCCGTCTGCACCAGCCGCATCCCTTGCAGCGCTTTCTTTGCCGGGAGTTCTGGGTCGATCCCGGTATATCTCATGTGCCCTCCCTGCACGCGCTTCTCAAGGACATCCCGAAAGCGAATGCTCCCACAGCCCACGTCCAAAACTTCCCCTTTCAGCCCCATGACCATCCGCTCCAGGGTGGACTCCAGAGGCGCAAAGACCTTCTGCCGACTCAGCTCATAAATGCGCGCGCAAGCGGACCGGCGCTCACACTCAGCGCAAATCGATGCCGCACGCAGCTTGATTAGGTCTTGCCCATGATTGAGATTGTTGTGTTTCCCACTGGCCGCTGTATAGAGCTGTCCCAAACGCAGGACTTCCTCAACCTCCTGCGGGGCAAAATCTGCGGAGGCTGCCTCGTATGGGAACATCCGGCCATTCCCTCTCAGAAAGATCCGCCCATCAGCTGAGGAACGGATAGGACAAGTTTGCACGCGACGCGGGAGCGGCTGGCCTTGGCCCTTTTTGACGAAAACAAACGAATTCGACTGCAACCGCGTCTCAGGACGCAGGGATGGCGCCGGCTTCATCTTGAGATATTTCTTGAAAACACCGGGGCATCGGTCCATCTGCACGCAATCGAAACAAGACTGCGCTTTTGCACGATTGGCATAATCGGGGGCACAGAATCTCTTTTCAAAGACTTCCTGGAACAAAACAAAATCATCGGCAATGAGGTCGTCGTTCAAAGACTCGAAGTCCTCCAGGAGACACGGCGTCAGGCCCTCGCAGCCGAAGCGCCTATCCGGGTAGCGGGATTGGCCGTAGCGTATGGCGCCGGCGATGGCCACGGCAGCAGCCGCCAAGGAAGGGCAGCTGCTGAGATAGTTCAGAATAGCGCCCTTGGGTTCCACAACGGAGAGCTTGATCTTCCCGGGCCTGAAGGCGGCTAGTCTATCGATGATCCCATTCAGATCACCGATATTCTGCCGGGTCACGACCGTGTTGACTGTCACCTCCACCTTCAACTTCATGAGATTTTCCAACGCGTGCAAGGTCTGCGGCAAGGAATCCGTCCGCGCTGTTCGCGCATGCGTTTTCCGCTGATGCGAATAAAAAGAGAGATAGACGAACTCCAAGCCCGCCGCCTTCATCGCGGCCGCAAAAGCAGGATATGCCAAGCGACGGCCATTGGTGATCAGCCCGGTTTTCAAGCCTTGCGTCTGGGCATACTGCGCCAATCCCACGATGTCCTGGCGAATGGTCGGCTCTCCGCCGGAAAAGACGATCATCTCCGCGCCAAGATCCTTCGCCTGCCTCGTCCTGGCCCGGATCTCTCCCGTGGACAGGTCAGGGATCCGACGGAAAGGCTGGGAATGACAAAAGACGCAATTATTATTGCAGGTATAACCGACTTTGATGAGAGCTTTCTTCAAAGGGCAGCGCCCTTTACCAACTCCCGTGGGAACCGTGAGAGCCATGGCTGCCGTGCGACGCATGACTGCCATGAGACCCATGGGAGCCGTGAGAGCCATGGGAACCATGGGAACCGTGACTGCCATGGGAACCGTGAGAGCCGTGCGAACCATGCGAGCCGTGCGAACCATGGGAAGCATGGCTGGCATGCGAGCTGTGGCTGACATGCTGGGGAGCTGCGTTGCCGGAATTATGAAGGGCATTGGTATGATCGACCTGCGCCAGGAGATCCTCCGCCCTCATCATGGCGGCACCCACGATCCCCAAAATAGCCGCAGCCTTGATCACATCCTTCTTGAGGATCTTCCCTTCTTCGCTCGTCAAAAATCTGGAGATATCCTTCTTGATCTTCGGAACGATCTCTTTACCCATAATCCCCCCTAGTGTTCCTAGCAAGCACTCCGCTCTTCAGCACGCCGCAGCCATTGGCGGAAAACTTGCTCATTCTTGGCGTCTTCCAATTTTGAGAACAAATGGTCCAGGATGCCTTTCTGGATGCGGCAGCGCGTATGTGTCGGCATCCGCCCCATGATGTCTCCCTGCTCCGCATAGCAATGGACCGGGCAAACCCCACAGTAGGGTTTGTAGACGCATTGAGAACAAACGACCTGGTTGTCCAGGCAGGAAGCCACCGCGACCGCACGGATCACCGGGTGTCCCACGCTGTCCCGATAGGACCCCTGGCGCACATCCCCGATCCGGAAGGTCTCGTCGTCCATGCGGGAGAGCATGCGCCCTTCATCGCAGGAATAGATCCCGCCGTCGAAGTTGTAGGCGATCTGGCCGATCCCCGCTCCGCAGGGAGAGCGCAAGTCCAAGAAGTTGGGATCGTTGTCCGTCAGGATCTTCGCCAAGAAGATGCGCGCGGTCTGCTCGAAGAAGACTGTGCGCTGGTTGATCTCCAGGATGTAATCGAAGGCCCGGCGGTAGAAGTCGAGGAATTCCTCAGCCGTATAGCCGATTTTGTCCCAGACTCCGCGTGCCAGGCCGAGGGGGCTCAAGCTCCTCAGGAAAACACCGCGCGCCCCCAACCGCACATACTCGTCGATGATGTCCTTGGGGCGCGCCAAAGACGCTCGCGTCACGGTGAGCAGGGCCTCGATGCGGAACATCTTGCGCCGAGTCTTCCGGTATATTTTCTTGTACTGCCGGAGCGTTTCGGCGTGGCTGCTCCTGCCGGGCAGGATGCGGTTGCGGTCATGCAGGTCCGCGGGGCCATCCAGAGAGGTGCAGAAGTTGACCTGGTGCTTCAGCAGAAAATCGATTTTGGCGTCGTCGAGGAGGCTGAGATTGCTGACCAGGTTGATCCACAAAGCCTTCTTGGCTTTGCGGTTCTTGCGCCGGGCTTGGGTGACGATGAATTTGACCACCGGCCAGTTGACCAAGGGTTCTCCCCCCTGGAATTCGATCGTGATCGAAGGACTGCTGGCCTCAAAGATGCGATCCACCACCTTCTCGGCTGTTTCCAGACTCATATCGCAGTTGCGGTCCTTCATCACAACGGCATTGGCCTGGCAATAGAGGCAATGGTGGTTACACCGGAGCGTCACCACCACGATGTGAAGACTCGGTCCCTGCCACAGGAAGCGATTGCGGCTGCGCCAGGCAGAGGCTTGCGTCTCAAAATCCATCCGGTCGCGGATGAATCCATCCTTCGCGAGACGGCCATAGAGAACGGAGGACTGATCCAGGGCTCCCGAAGTGAAATCGCTAAATTCCTCTCTGGTCAGAAAGTGATATCGGCCCAAATCATTGGTGATCAGATAGCGATTCCCTCGGCGGCAAAAACGGAAGAAGCCAGTCTGCGCCTGGTGAGACCTCGCAACTCCCGGAACGGCAGTGCTTGCCTTCACTAGCCCCTCTTCGCCTTCTCTGCTCGCATCGACTTGGGCTGAGCCTTGTATTTTTTCTCCCAAGGGATCGTGATCCCCAGGGGGTCATCTTTTTTAGAACCAGATTTCTCGATCTTGGACAAAAGATCTTCAATCTCCTTCTCCAATCCGGCATCCACCGGCGTCGGCTGGGCCTTGGATTGCGACTCGCATGCGGGACAAGATTCCTCACCGCCAGACGCGGGCGGCATCGCGCTGGGTACTTGGGAGGACACAAGGGCTTTGGTCACGATATACTCGCGGATCTTCTGATTGGATTGAGAAACCCTGAGCCTGAGAGCCTCATGCAGAAGCTCATTGTGGAATTCATCGGACAGGACGGCGCTGCCAGGCCCCTTGGGTTTGAATGAGACCACTGTGGTATTCTTCATTTTGCGCACGATGCGCACATAGGCCCGGTCCGTAAAAGTGTACGCAGCGGCCTGAATCGCTTCGAGGGGATACACTGCAGCATCAATGCTGATCTGGATGACGTTCCCATTTTTGGCAGCCATACGTATAGTCTCCCCCCAACGCTACTGTTGGGAATTCGGCACAGGCGCAGTAGGCCGCGACTGCGGCCCCTCAATCTCCCGCAATCTTTTCTCCACTTCCGGATCAACCGTGTGCATCCGCTGCCTTTTTTTAAATCGTGCCTTGCCCTGCGCTGCCTGAGCCTTTTTTTGCCGCTCTGTTTCAAGGAGTTTCCTTTTCTGCTCCACCGCCTCATTTTCAGCCCGAGCTTTGGCTTCCTGGTTGAAGCGCGCTCGCGCAAAATCAGCGTTTTTCTGCACCGTATCGAAGATCGCCGCACAAACTGCCTTCTGCGCCGGCAGCAGGTAAGGACGACAGGATTGGGGTTGGTGGGTCGTCAAAGCCTGGCACAAGGGCACTTCCGAGCAACTTTTGGGATCACTGGAGCGCATCGCAGCGAGAAAGACCGCCCTTTCCCGACAAGACGCTTGCTCGACCGGATGAAGCCCCGGCACGGATGCACAAAGATCCGGTTTCCCTTGAAGAAAAATCGTGTTCTGATGGCACATAGCGTAATCTGAAGGGGCAATGCTCCCGGCATCCCTCAGTTTTCCACAGAAGTCCTGGCTTTGCCCGCCTTTCACAGCCTCCATAAAAATCCCACAGGCGCGCGGCACATTGCCGATTTTAAGAGGTGTTCGCGCCATCAATTGCTGGCATTCCGCCGCCGCATCTCCCTGCCTGAACATGGACCACACTGTGGCCGCATAACTCTCCCACCAAAGACAATTCGAATTGGAGCGGCGGAAGAGCGAGCCCATCCCCTGGAACAGATCACAACTCTTCTGCTGGTCTGGGATTCCTGCCTGACAACCCAGATACAGCTCCAGAGAAGAGGCGGATGTTTGATCGAATAACCGCAAAGCCTCGGGTCTGTTTTTCAAGCTGGATAGAAACTGCGGTAAATCAAGGGTGCCCTTCCGACATTGGTCGGCGACTTTTTCATAGAAACGGTCCCCTAAGCCCGCCCCCCCCTGCTGGGGGGCAGGCGCTCCCATGGCCGACAGAGAGAGAAACGCCACTGCGATTGCAGGTAGATATCGGTTCTTTAAAATTCTCACAGGAATACATTACCTCCCGAGGTCAAAACTGAAGAATTAGGATACCCCATTATTCCATCGCGTGTCAAAAAGAAGGAAACATCAATTCTTTTTCCCATGCTGTTGCCCCGCCTTGCCGAAGCGCTTGAGGGCCGAGCCGACCAGGGCGCCGATGATCAGGCCGAGGGCCGCGCCGGCCGCGGCATCCAGGGGGAAATGCGCGCCCGTATAGACCCGGCTGTAGGCCACGAGGGCGGCGATGAGCAGGGCGAACCAGCGGATCCCGGGATACGCCATCCCCAGAACGGTCGCGGCGGCAAACGTGTTGGCCGCGTGATTGGAGGGGAAGCTGTAGCCCTCCATGTGGCGCGAGCGCACGACGACGGAGATGCCCGCCTTCTCGGGCCGGTCGCGCTGGACGTAGGGCTTAATGAAGCGGTACGAGACGGCGTCGCAGAATCCAGCGGCGATTACCATGGCCAAGAGCACCCGCGCTGCGCGGCCCTTCTGTGTGTAGAGCCACCAGGCCGCGGCCACGGGCAAGGCCCCCCACACGAAGATCATGTTGCGGTCCAGGTCCGTCAGCCAGGGGAAGAAGGCGTTGAGCCAGGGATGGGTCCAAGCCTGGTTGATGCGCGCAAAAAGCGCCTCATCCAAACCGCGCAAAGCCGTCCAAAAACTCGCCATGGGTCTTTTAGGCCTGGATGACGTCGCCCTTGGCGATGACCACGATGCCGCCCGGGCTCACGAAGAAGCGGCGGCGGTCCTCCTCGGCGTTGACGCCGATCTGGGTCCCCTCGGGGATGCGCACGTCCTTGTCGATGATGGCGCGCTTGATCACGGCGCGGCGGCCCACCTCGACGTTGTCGAAGAGGATGGATTCCTGGATCTGGACGTAGGAGTTGATGCGGCAGAACGGCCCGATGACGGAGCGGTGGATGCGGCCGCCGCTGATGATCGTGCCGGGAGAGACCAGCGAGTCCGTGGCCGTGCCCATGCGGCCCTCCGGCCCCGCTTCCGAGAAGACGAACTTCGGAGGAGGGGCGATGACCTGCGCCGTGTAGATGGGCCAGTGGCGGTCGTAGAGGTTGAACTCCGGGTCCACGGCCACCAGGTCCATGTTGGCCGCCCAGTAGGCGTCGACGGTGCCCACGTCGCGCCAGTATTTGGACGCCTTCTTGTTCATGTCCACGAACCGGTACGCCATGACCGGGCCCCGCTTCATCATGCGCCAGACGATGTCGCGGCCGATGTCATGCGTGCTCTGCGGATCGCCTGCGCTCTCCTCCAGAGCCTTGCGCAGGGCCGCGATGCGAAAGACGTAGATGCCCATCGAGGCCAGGCACTGCTCGGGATTACCCGGAAGAGTCTTGGGGTCGACGGGCTTCTCCGCAAAGCCGATGACTCGGGAGGCGGCGTCCACCTCGAAGATCCCGAAGCCCGAGGCCTGCGCCTTGGGGGTCTCGACTGCGCCGATGGTCATATCCGCGCCGCTCTGCATGTGGAAGTCGAGCATGGGCCGGTAGTCCATCTTGTAGATGTGGTCTCCCGAGAGGACCAGGACGACCTGGGCGTCTTCCTGCTCGAGGACGGGCAGGTTCTGATAGAGGGCGTCGGCTGTGCCGCGGAAGGATTCCTCGCCGGTGCGGTGCTGGGGGGCCAGCGACTCGACGAACTCGCCGATGATGGGCCGGGTGATGAAGCGCCAGCCCTCGCGCAGATGGCGGTTCAAAGACGCCGGCACGTACTGGGTGAAGACGAAGATGCGCCGCAGACTTGAGTTGATGCAGTTGGACAGCGTCATGTCGATGATGCGGTAGATCCCGCCGAAGGGCACGGCGGGCTTGCAGCGCACGGTGGTCAGGGGGCCGAGCCTCTCCCCCTTGCCTCCGGCCAGGAGCACGACCAAAGTCCAGCGATTGTAGCTTCCAATCATCTTGATCGTACTATTTTACTATTTTTCCCGGGGACTTGACCTCCCGGAACAGAAAGGGCAAAATGGGGAAAATGATCCTTCTCTCTTTGTGCCTAGCCGCCAGCGCCTGGACAAACCCGCCGGTGCCGGCCCTGCAGCCGCCGACCCGGCTGCCGGCGGCGCATGTGCGCAGCCAGGCCCAGTGCGCACTGCTCCTGGATCTGAAACTTCCCAAGGGTTGGAAGCTCGATGCCCACACCCCGTTGCGCTGGCGCTTCACCGAGATCTACGCGGGCTTCACCTTCGCCAAACGCAAGGACCAGCTGCTTTCCCCCAGACTGCCCGTCCACATCCCCTTCAAGGCGACGACAGGGGCCACCGGAGCGCGGCTCATGGTGGATTTCCGCTATTGCCGCAAGGCCTCTTGCGTTGATGGCAACGCTGATTATCTCGTGGTCATCCAAGCGGATGAAAAAGAAAGCAGAACAGAAATCCCTGTGACCATCCAGGTCACAAAAAACTAACTGGAAGTTACTAAATGGCCACCCGATAGAAGAAAAGTATATATTTTATAATCACTTTTTTATTTTTACCTCCACCGGTGGAGGTAAAACAAAAATAATGATTATAAAATAACATCTTTTTCATAACAGCCCGTCATCTTTGGAACTTTTTTCATTGACGCCCATCTTCTCTTCTGTTAAGATACGCCGACCTCTATTATAAAGGAAAGAGACCCCATGGACCAGACCCGCTCCGACAAACATCCCACCGGACTCTACGTCCTTTTCACCACCGAGATGTGGGAGCGCTTCTCCTATTACGGGATGCGCGCGCTCTTGGTCTACTACATGATCAAGTCCATCTTCCTTCCTGAGAACACGCCGCACGTGTTCGGCTACGCGGCCGTCAAGCACGCGCTCGAATGGGTCTTCGGTCCGCTGAGCACGCAAGCCCTCTCCTCTCAGATCTACGGCCTCTACACGGGCTTCGTCTACCTCGCTCCCATCTTCGGCGGCACGATCGCCGACCGGTGGCTGGGCCAGCGCAAGGCCGTGATCGTGGGCGGCATCCTCATGGCGATCGCCGAATTCATGCTCATGAAGCAGAGCCTCTTCTTCCCGGCCCTTCTTCTGCTCATCGTGGGCAACGGATTCTTCAAACCCAACATCTCCACTCAAGTCGGAGGCCTCTACGCGCCCGGCGACCATCGCCGCGACCGGGCCTTCAGCATCTTCTACGTGGGAATCAACGTCGGAGCGACCCTCTCGCCGCTGATCGCCGGCACCCTAGGAGAGAATCTGGAGCCTTACGGCCGTTGGGGCTTCTTCTCGGCCGGCGTGGGGATGATCCTGGGGATCATCGCCTACCTCTGGGGACAGAAACATCTGGCGCCGGACAATGTCATGCGTCAAGCGGCCTCGGCTGAGAAGAAAATCATCACCCCGCTGACCCCGGACGATTGGAAGAAGATCGGCGCCCTCATCGTGTTGTGCCTGCTCAACATCCCCTTCTGGAGCGTCTACGAGCAGCAGGGCAACACACTCGCCCTGTGGGTCGACTCCAACACCAACCGCATGATCTTCGGCCACGAGATGCCCGCGACCTGGTACCAATCCTTCAACGCGATCATGATCGTCGCCTTCACGCCGCTCATCCTCGCCTTCTGGCGCTGGCAGGAGAAGCGCAAGAAGGAGCCGACGAGCCTGGCCAAGATGGCCATCGGCTGTCTTCTCTTGGGGGCCTCCTTTTTGGTGCTCTTGCCCGAGGCGCGCACAGTCGCCGCGGGAGGCAAGGCGACCTTGTGGTCCATCACGCTGTGCACGGCCATCTTCACGGTCGGAGAACTCTATCTCTCTCCCGTGGGGCTCTCTCTCGTCACCAAGCTCGCCCCGCCGCGCATGGTCTCGATGATGATGGGCATGTGGTTCCTCGCCAGCTTCTTCGGCAACTACTTCTGCGGCTACATCGGCACCTACTGGGAGAAGATGTCCCATGAGAACTTCTTCCTCCTGCTGATGGCGCTGTCGTGCGGCGCGGGGCTGTGCATGTTCGCCGTGCTCAAGCCATTGAAGCACGCCATCGGCCACGGCCACGAAGAGACCGTGGACGTCTGAGTAAGCCGGCAGGCGGACATCATCAGCCCTTTCATCTTCCAGATGCTCCAATAGGGCAATATTTTGACGCCAAGGCAATTGTGCAACGATCCATTGCATAATTGCACAATCCAGCCATGCCGCCGCGCCAGGCTACGGCTGTTCTGCGGACGCTTCCGGCATTGGTTTTTTCCGGCTGAGCCACCGGCGCGGTGACAACGTTCTTCTAAGAATTTTTGACTGCCAAAGATCGGGACATACAAGCATTTTAGAAACATGCCCTTTTACTTTTCGTGTAAGAGCGCGCTCAGGTGAAGTTCCACCCGTGCCAAGTTATCCACCAACTCGGTGCGCACCGAGTTGCCATCGACAGCGCGACATCTTCCAATTTAGATCTATACCGGGCATACAACTGTGGGCGCCCACAGTTGGGATCTCGGGAGGCCGTGGACGTCTGAGCCGATCTACGGCTGTTCCGCGGGCGCTTCGGGCGCGGGCTTGGCTTCTTCCGGCTCAGGAGCCGGCACAGCCTGCGCAGCAGGCGCGGATGTCCCCTTCACTGACGGGACTGGGACCGGGACCTTGGCGGCCTGGCCTTTTTTCTTCTTGCCCGGCTTGGGAACCGGGACAGGCCTTCCCTTGGAATCGTAGCGGTAGGTCCGCTCCTTGCCCGTGAGCGCGCGATAGGCCTTGTACTTGGACTTCTCGTACTTGGGCTTTGCGTCCGCCTTCGGGGGCTTGTTCTCCTGCGCCCGCACCAGGGTCACGGCGCAGAAGCTCAGCGCCGCGAGCATGAGGATTTTTTTCATAAGTAGTTCTCCCTCCCGAACTCGACGGCGAAATCCTCGGCCGTTCCCTGCCAAGGATGCGGCTGGGCGCCTAAACGCCGCGCCTGGATGACCCCCTGGGTCATGCCCAGCCAGCACCAAGCCTCCTTCACTTCCACTCCCAGCCGGGGGACATCCCTGTGGACGACGGGAAGGAACATCACCGGTCGTCCGTGCCGGAGCATCCTGCCGGCCACGATCTGGAACAGTCGCCGACGGAACGGCGTCTCGCGCTGGAATTCCTCGCTCAACTCAAGCAAAGCGGCGTCTTGCTCTAAGGAAGGGACATCCAAAGCCTCTAAGCAGGACTCAAGGACCTGCCGTGCCCGCGGGGTCAGCACGCCGGTCTCGGCGCAAGAAGGCTCCCCGCCGAGATGCTCGGCCACGGCGGACATGGCCCAGCCCTCGACCATGCGCCAGGCATTCGATCGCAGGTCTTCGCTGTGAGGACCGTCCGATTCGAATTTCCGAAAATCCGCAAACCCTCTCAGGCCGCTCAAAACCTTCTCTGGTTGACCTCGGCGCGCACTCAAGCGCCGGTGCCTTCCCACCCACTCGCGCGTTGTGTAGAGGACGCGGGCCGTGGCCGGCACTCCTCCGGAAACAGCCATGGCCGCCTCGCCGCCGCCGGCAAGCCGGCGCAAAAGTCTCCAAATCAGGTTCGGCCAGGCGGTCTTCGCCACCAAACAAGAACTGTGACCGGAACGTGAGAAGGCCAGCCGGTCCAAACCCAGATGGTAAAGCCCCATGAAACCCGCGTAAGCTCCCTCGGCCGCCAGGGAGGCGGTGTCCAGCGCAAAAGGGTCGACGGCCACCACGAGCCGCGGCCGGCAGGGCCGCCCACGCACCAGGCGCAAAGCGCGGCAGGCGTGGCGCACCAGCTCGAAATTGAGATGCGCCATCTCTCCCAAAACGGCCGGATGGGAGATCATGGACAATAAGGCCGGCTCGCGGCCCTGTTCTTGCAGAAGGAGCGCCTGATCCTTGGCGCGAGCCAACGCCGGGGAAGCCTCATCGAACGGATAGGTCCGGCCGCCGGCCAGGAGACGATAGATCCTATCGTGGAGGGCCAACACCGCGTCCGCCGGCGCCAGCTCCAAGACCCAACGCAGAAAGATGCCGCACAGGTTGAAGGGGGCCTCCAAAAGCAGGCGCGCCGCCGGGTGCTTATGGGGGAGGACGATATGGTCGCGCGCGCAGATCCGATCGGAAGCTCCCGTCAGGATGCCCATCAGATCCTGGGCCGTGCCTGTCCTGCCGACGGGATAGCGGTCCATTGGCGAATTTTAACATAAAATGGTAGGCTTCCCTTCCCTATGAACACACTCTCCTTCTTCCTTCTCGCCGGCGCCATTTCCGCCTCCGCTCAGGGCGCGCCGGACACCCTCGGCTATGTCGTGCGCCTGACGGACGCCAAGACCGTTGTCCTGGATTTCAATGAAAAAATCGGGGCCGCGGCCGGGCAATCCTTCTCCATCTTCCAGGAAGGGGCGGACCTCAAGCATCCGGTGACCGGACAATCTTTGGGAAAGCTGGAAACACCGGTGGCAGACGGCGTGCTCAAGGAGATATTCCCGCTCTACTCCCTGGGGATCCTTTCCGCAACACCCACGCAGCCCATCAAGCCCGGCATGCGCGCGCGCCTCAAGCCACTGGCCGCGACCGTCACACCTCCGGCTGCCGGCACCGCATCCCAGGGCAAAGCCCCCCGCTGGCGCGGGCCGCTCTTCGATTATCAAGCAACGGCCTTGGCCGTGGGAGATCTGAAGGGCGACGGCCATGTCCAAGCCGCTCTCTCGGATGGGCGGCATGTCTTCCTCTATCCTTATCCTCCCACGGACGAGAAGCCCTTCGCCCAGTTCTCACACCCGGGGACCTCGCCGAGGATCCTCTCCCTGGAAGCCGCTGACTTGAACGCCAACGGCCGCGCCGAGATCTTCGCCTCCCTCTACAACGACGCCTTCGCGCGCTTCGAGACCATCGTCCTGGAACTCGACGCCCAGGGACAGCTCGTCGAGATCGCCGATCTGCCGTACCTGGTCCGCAAATACCAGGACCCCTCGGGAGCCCCGCTCCTGGCGGCCCAGCAGGTGGTGGATGACCGCTCCTTTCCCTTCGCCACCATCTATCCGTTGACCTTCCAGGACGGCAAGTACGCGGCCGGAAGGCCGGCCGTGAAATTCAACAAGTATCAGCCGGACTGGCTCTATGATTTCACGTTCACCACCCTGAACAGCAAGCCCGCGACCATCTTCGTCTCGAACACGGAACTCATCGGCGTGCAGTTCGACAAAGGCGGCTCCATCAAGACCACGGACAACTACGGCCAGACCCCTCACCGGGTGCGCTGGAGCGGCGATCGTCTGCTGAATTTCCGCCCCGCCATGCCGGTGCGCTACGACGCGAAGGGCTTCGCCGGCCTCTATCTCATCCGCAACCTCGCCGCCCTGGGAGGCTTGGCCGGCCCCTTCGGCATCTTCTCCAACGGCGAGCTGGTGCGCCTGGGCTGGAACGGCCTGAGCCTCTCGCCGGATTGGACGGCCTCCCTGGGCGGCTACGCCGCGGGCGTGGCCTTGGTCGAGGCGCCGGGGCGCCCGGCGGAATTGGCCGTCGCGGTCGTCGGAGCGGCTGAGAAGACCTCCCTGTGGGGCTTTGAGCCCTGAGTCCATGAATCGCAAGAAGATCCTCATCGTGGATGACGACGCGGCCATCCGCGAGGTCCTCACCCTGCAGCTGGGCCGGCTCAATTTCGACACCGTGGCGGCCGCCAACGGCCAGGAGGCCGTGGCCCTATTCTCCTCCGAGAAGCCCGATCTGGTGATCATGGACCTGCTCATGCCGATCATGGACGGCCTGGCCGCCTGCCAGAAGATCCGTTCGCTGGAAAATAAAACGCTGGACACGCACGCGCCCATCGTCTTCTTGACCGCGCGCGACAGCCGCCATGACCAGATGAGCTCCGCCGTCTCCGGGGGAGACGACTTCATCAGCAAGCCCATCAGCCTGCAGGAGCTGCGCGAGCGCGTCGAGGCCGCCCTGGCCCGCGCCAAACATCAGCCGACCCCATGAAGCGCGCCGTTCTGCTGGCGCTCCTCGCTCTGCTGCTCCCCCGGCCCGGCACCGGCGTTGGCTATCCTCAAAAGCCGCTCGCCTCGCTGGAACCCAAACCCTTCGGCGTCCTGCTCCTCGGCGAAGGCGGGGACAAGGTCTGGAAGGATTCGACGGACGCCATCCTGCGCGATCTCTCCAAAAAATTCCCCATCGAATTTGTCGTCGGGCAAGCGGACATCAAGCTCATCCAGAAAAGCGTGGAGAGCCTGCGGGCCGCCCATGTGCAGAAGCTCGTGGTCATCCCCCTCTGCCGATCCTCCCAGTCGCCGCTCATGGAGCAGATCCGCTTTATTTTCGGCCTCCGCAAGGATCCCTCGCCGGACTTCTTCGCGGCGTCGCGGACCGGCGCGGGCTACGCCCTCGTGCGCCGCGTGCAGGCCAAGCTGCCCGTGGTCGTGACCGCGGCCCTCGATGAATCGGCCGTGGTCTCCGAGATTTTGACCTCGCGGGCCCTGAGCCTGAGCCGCCATCCCGAGGAGGAGGCCGTGGTCCTGGTCGGGATCGCTCCCGCCTTCCGGGAGGATGAGGGAAAACCGCTGGGCCCGACGAAGAAAAACCCCACCCCGGTGGATGAATACGCCCAGAGCCTGGCGGCTCTGGCCGAAAGAGTGCGCGCCCAGGGAAGCTTCAAGACCGCGGCCTCGGCGGTCTTGAGCGATTCCCCTCTTCAATCCCAGCGCGAACGCACGGACGCGGATCTGCGCCGCCTCGTCCGCCAGATGAGCCTGGAGCGCCGCGTCCTGGTCGTTCCCCACGCCTTGACCGGCGTTGTGCCTTCGCGCCGGATCCTGCGGGCGCTCCAAGGCGTCTTCATGCGCTACAATCACCAGGGCCTGCTCCCGGACGCCCGCATCGAACGCTGGATCGAGGAGACGGCCCGCCAGGGCGCGGCCACGCCCGACATGAGGGTCTATAAGGACGCGGGCAAGCCACTCCATACCGCTCCTGCTTTCCCCCGCGTGCGCGTCCAGGAGGCCTACTGATGAACAACCGATTCGCAGTCCTCGACAAGGGCTTCGTGCGCCTGGTCGGCCACATGGGCGGCGATGAAGCGGTCCTCGACGCCGCGCGCGTGTGCACCGGCAGCCTCTCCCGGGACGCGGGACGCGACCAGCGCCTGATCGCCTATCTGCTGGCGCACTCGCACCTCACGCCCTTCGAGCACGCGGTCTTCAAGTTCCACGTGTCCGCTCCCATCTTCGTGGCCCGCCAATGGTTCAGGCACCGCTTTGCCGCCTACAACGAGATCTCCCAGCGCTACACCGAGGTCAAGGAGGAGTTTTATGTCCCCGCGCTCTGGCGAAGCCAGAGCGCGGGAAACAAGCAGGGCTCCTCCGCGGCCGCCGGCCTCGACCACGCGGCCCTCTCCAAAAAACTCTCCGGCCAAGTCCGCTCGAGCCTGGTCGTCTACCGTCAAATGCTCGCCGCGGGCGTGGCGCGCGAGATGGCGCGACTGGTCCTGCCCATGAACCTCTACACCCAGTTCTATTGGACGGTCAACGCCCGCAGCCTCATGAATTTCATCGCCCTGCGCGCGGATGAGCACGCGCAGTGGGAGATCCAGCAGTACGCCCTGGCCCTGGCCCGCGTCATGCGCCGGCGCATGCCCTGGACCTGGACCGCTTTCATGGCCCATGTCTGGAAAGGGACCAATCCGCGCCTGAGAGGTCCGAAATGATCCCTTCCCTTGTTTTGATCCTCCTGACTCCGGTCCTTCCCCTCGCCGCGCAGCAGGTCGACCAGGTGCGCCAGGGCACGCTGGAGGTGACGGCCCGCGTGGCCGGGACCGTGATCGCCGAGGACTCCTTGCGCCTGAAGTCCCCGATCGACGGCCGCGCCGAGGAGGTCTGGCCCTCGACCGGCGTCTGGGTCTCTCCGAAACAGATCCTGGGCTTCCTGCTGACCAAAGAGACGGCCGCGCTTTTGGACGGAGGCTCCTCTCTCAACCAGCTTAAAGAAAATCCATCCAAAAGCGCCTTTGAGCCCGTTCCCATCGCCTGCCCCCAGGATTGTCTGCTCATAAAATCCTTCATCCGTCCCAAGCAGTGGGTCAAATCCAGCGCGCTGCTCTTCGAAGCCGCCGCCGGCCTGCGCCTGGAGGCCCAGGTGAGCACGCAGGCCCAGCTCGTGCGCGACGGCATGCTCCTGCAATATTGGGATCTGTCCCATCCAGAAAAGACGTTCACCCGCCGGGTCGTCCATTATCGCCTGCAGTTCCCCGAGGGGCAAGCAGCGCCTGTCGGCGTCTTCTCGCTGAAGCTCGATGAGAAGGAATTCCTGATGCCGGGCACGCCGTGGGAGGGCCGCATCCTCATCTCCAAGAAGAACAGGACGCTGCGCGTGCCCACGCGCGCGCTCCTGCACCATGGCCAGGAGACCTATCTCCCCGTCCTGGTCTCCACGGGCATGACCACGCCGGAGTGGACCGAGATCACTTCCGGAGCGCAGGCGCAAAGCCGGATCCTGATCCTCGGCAATGAGACCACGCCCCCGCCGCAGGAACCCTCCTTCGAGACGGTCCATCCCGCCGCCCCTCCGCCCCCGGCGCCGACCGCGGCCGTCCCGCCGGTCCAGGACCGGCCCGCCCCTGTTCGCGTCGCCGCGCCTTCCCAGGGCGCCCAGATCGATGTGATCCATGAACACAAGGCCAAGCAGGAAGCGGCCGAGGACCCTTACGCCGAATGACTTCCCGAAAGATCCATCTGCGCGACGCGGAGGAGGCCCTGCAGATCCTGGGGGAGCAGGACTCGACCTTGCGGCAGATGGAGCAAGACTACGGCGTCGAGCTCTGCCTGAGCCAGGACCCTCACGCCGCCACGCTCGCGCTGCTCGTACGCGGCCATCCCGGCCGCGTGCAGAAGGCCGCGCGCTTCATCCGCGCCCGGATCTCCGCCGTGCGTTCGGCGCCTCCCCATGCAGAGCTCGTCCATCCCCCTCTGCCCCACGGCGCGGTGGTGCGCGGTTTCCACGGCCGGCCCATCGAGCCGCGCACGCCGAATCAAAAGCTCTATGTCGAAGCCATCGAGGCCCATGAGCTCGCCTTCGGCATCGGCCCGGCCGGCACGGGCAAGACCTTTCTGGCGGTCGCCTGCGCCCTGCGCGCCCTGGAAGCGCGGCAGGTCCAGCGCATCATCCTCAGCCGACCTATCGTCGAAGCCGGAGAAAAGCTGGGGTTCCTTCCCGGGGATTTCCTGGAAAAGGTCGGGCCGTATCTGCGGCCCCTCTACGACGCCTTCTTCGACATGATCGGTCCGGAGCGCTTCCGGCACTGGCGCGAAGCGGACGTCATCGAGATCGTGCCGCTGGCCTACATGCGCGGCCGCACCTTCAACAACGCCTTCATCATCTTAGACGAGGCCCAGAACACCACGCTGTCCCAGATCAAGCTGGCCTTGACGCGCCTGGGCGAAGGCTCGCGCATGGTCGTCACGGGAGACGTCACGCAGACCGACCTCGCCACGGGGACCACTTCGGGCCTGGTCCGGGTCATGGACATCTTAAAGGGGGTCGAGGGCATCGGCTTTCATCACCTGACCGAGGCCGACGTCATCCGCCATCCCCTGGTACGCCAGGTCATCAAGGCCTTCGACAAGTGGGAGAAGGCGCATTGACCATCTGGATCTTCGGGACCTCCCGCCTGCCTTCCTCGGCCAGGAAGCCGAGAAAAATCACCGGGATCTGCCGCCGCATCCTCAAGGAGGAGAAAGCGGACAAGCCCGGCGAGATCAACATCGTCTTTCTCGAGCGCGCCGCGATGCGCGCCCTCAACAAGCGCTATTTAGGCAAGACCCACGATACGGACGTCATCGCGTTCTCTTACCCCGCGGATCCGAGCCCTCTGCCGGGAGAACGACCCTTCGGCGACATCTTCATCTCGGCCTACAAAGCCAGAGCCCAAGCCGCGGCGCTCGGCCATCCGGTTTTAACCGAGGTCCTGATCCTCGTCGCGCATGGGATACTGCATCTTTTGGGCTATGATGATTCCACCCCCCGCCAAAAGTCCGTGATGTTCAAAAAACAGAAGCGTGTTGTTGGTTGTTAGTTCGACTACTCGCGCGTGATGTAGAGGAAGTTCTGGCGGCCCTTGTCGTAGAATTTCAAGACCACGCTGGTCTTCTGGCCTGGCTCCACGCGGACGAAACGCTCTCGCGGCTGAAAATCATCGGCTCGACGCACACCGGTCATGCCGTTGGTCGAGTCCCACACCTCGAAGCGCATGGGATAATTCCCCGGAGCCAGCTCCGTGCGCCAGAACTTAAGCCTGGACTTAAGATCGATCTCAGTCGAGCCTTTCTCCTGGCCGTTGATGAACACCGTGACGTATTCCTGAATATCCTCGGACGGGGTCTCCACGATTTCATAGGCGCTGAACTCAAAATTCGCCGTTGGGCCCTCTGGCTTCAAAGGCCTGTGCCTGCAGGCTGAAAACATCAGGACACCGGCCAAAAGGACTATTTTTTTCATCTGGCCCGGATGCGCAGGGTGTACTTGTCGCGCACGTTGTTCTGGCCGGGATCAGTCCCCTGCAGCTTGAGTTGATAGGTCCCTGGAGTCAGCGCGCGCTCAAAAGAGATCCCCTCTCCCGGTTTGGCCGCGGTCAAAACCTGCAAGGAGCGGCCATCTTGGTCGAAAAGCTCCGCTTTCCAACGCACATTGATGAGCCCGGTCACCTCGATCAAGACCGAGCTTTTCTGATACACGTTGAACTCATAGAAATCCACGTCGCCCTTGGGCGCGAGATAGCCGTCCACGGATTCCCCGACCTTGATGGTCTGAGCCGTCGCGGGCGTGTCATTGGGCTCCCATTCCAGGCCCGGTTGCCAGGGCACGAAGGACTTGGTCAAGGTATAGGAGTGGCGCGTATCCGAAAGTTTTCCGGTCTTCTCGGAGACGATCAGATAATACATGGCGTTGGAGAGCCCTAGGCCGGTCAGGGATTGCGGCGCCTCCACGCCTGCGTTGTCTACGCGCACGATCGGGCGGCCCAGCTCGTCGGCCACGGTCAAGACCAAGTCCATGCCCGGAACAGCCGAAAGATCCGCGCGCAAGATCTGTTTGGTCCCTGTCGAAGGATTGATCCGGAACCAATCCGCGTCGCCGGCCGGTGCGATGAAGCCGGTGATAGCGTCGCGGGCAAAAGGCGTGGCATCTTGCCTCTGGTCATTGGGCTCCGACTCGGTCGTGCCGTTGTCCGGCAGAAGCTCGGTCAAGATCTCATAGAAGACATCGGGGTTTCCCATGCGGGCTCCGCGGGCATGCAGACGGAAAAAGAGTTTTTGCGGCGCGTGGACGCCGAAATCCTTGAGGCTCAAGCCCTCGCCGTTGTTCGCGCTCACCTCCTTGAGCTTGTACTCGTTGGCGTCGTAGACCTCCAAGACGGGAGCCACCCCTGGGACGCCGCTGCAGTCCAGGTTCAGGATGAAGTTGCCCGGCTCATTGGCGTCCACATGGAACCAGTCCTCCTCGGCCGTCGTGGGATAGTAATGCCCGCGCGTGACCCCGTTGACGACCATCGGGCTGGCGGTCAGGGCCGTGTCGTTGGGCTCGCGCTCCCGGCCGATGTCGGATTCCAGAGTCGCGGTCAAGAGATACTTCTGCGTCGGGTTGTCAGCCTGGGGATTCTTGTTGGAGAGGACCACGTAATAGTCGCCTCTCTCCACCCCCAGATCCAGGGCCTCCTCATCGCCGCCCTCGCCGGTCTCATCGATGCGCTTGAGCTCGCGCAAGTCCTTGTCCCGGAAGCTCAGCACGAAATCCACGGTCTTGATGCCCGCGACATGGAGGTTGAGGATGCCGGAATCCTGCGGGATGGAGACCTTGTACCAGTCCTCATCATTGGCAGAAGAGATGGTTCCCTCGATGCCGCCGTTTGGGCTTAAAGGGTTAGCATGCGCGGCATCGTCATTGGGCTCGACTTCCTGGCTGGGCTTGCGGCAGGCCCCGCAGCAGCAGATCGCCAGGAAAAGGCAAAAAAATCGTCGGCTCACTGAGGCATTTTACCTTAAAATGCTAGGCTTGCTTCATGCTCGTCGTCTTCATCCTTTTAGGTTTGATCGCCACGGCCGTGGGAGGTCTGGTCCCCATGGCGCAAAGCCTGCTCTCTCGCCAGAACCTGCTCCGGCTTTTCGCCTTCCGCTCCGGCGTGCTGGTCGCCGTGGCCATACTCGATCTCTTGCCCGAGGCCTGGAAATACCAGCCGGCCCTGGCCAGCGCCGGAGCGCTCTCCGCGTTCCTGGTCTTCTACGTCATCCAGAATTTCGCCATGGTCGACACCTGCGCGGAGTACATCGAGGACTGCCCGCATCATCTGCTGGGCTGGGCCGCCTTGGCCGGGCTCTTCGTGCACTCCTTCATGGACGGCTTCAATCTCGGCGCCTCCTTCGAGGCCGGCGCGGGCCTGGCCGTGGGAGCGGTCATGGTTCTGCATAAGACCATGGACGGCTTCACCTTGACCTCGCTCTTCCGCCAGACGGGCTATTCCTCGGCTCAAAGCCTCCTCGGCCTGGGCGTGATGGCCGCGGCCACGCCCCTGGGCTGCTGGGTGAGCGTGCTGGGGATGAGCGCGCTGCCCCCCTCTTGGACGGCAGCGCTCCTGGGCGCGGCCGGTGGGTCCTTCCTCTATCTCTCCACGGCCGCGCTCTCCCCGAACCTGCACAAGAAGTCCGACCCTCCCTCCTTCGCCTCTTTCGCCGCCGGCGCCCTGCTCCTCTGGGTCCTGCACGGCCTCAACCATTAGCAAGACGATTTGATAAAATCCGCCCATGCAGATCCTCTGCCTTAACTGCGGAAGTTCCTCGGTCAAGTACCGCCTTTTCGATTGGAAGGCCCAGAAGATCCTCGCCACCGGCATCGTCGAGCGAGTCGCCATCGGAGAATCATTCATCGCGCATGAGGCGCACGGCCGCGACAAGCTCATCCTCAAGCGCGAGTGCCCTGACCACCAGACCGCCATCCAGCTCATCATGGACACCCTGGCGCACCCCGAGCACGGCGTCATCGAGGGCGTCGCGAGCATCACGGCGGTGGGCCACCGCGTGGTGCACGGCGGAGAAAAATTCGCCCAGTCGGTCCTCATCGATGACGCGGCCCTCGACGCCTTCAAGAAGACATCCTCTTTGGCCCCGCTGCACAATCCGCCCAACATCATGGGCATCGAGGCGGCCCAGGCCCTGATGCCGAAGGTCCCGCACGTCGCCATCATGGACACGGCCTGGCACCAGACCATGCCCGCCTCTTCCTACCTCTACGCCCTGCCTTACGCGTGGTATGAGAAGTACGGCATCCGCCGCTACGGCTTTCATGGGACCTCGTTCCTCTACACGGCCAAGCGCGCGGCCGTGCTCCTCAAGAAAGACCCCTTCCGATGCAATCTGGCGATCTGCCACATCGGCAACGGCGCCTCCATCAACGCGGTCAAGAATGGGGTCTCTTTCGACACCTCCATGGGCATGACGCCCCTGGAGGGCCTCGTCATGGGAACGCGCGCCGGCGACCACGACCCGGCCATCGACCTCTTCATCATGGCCAAGGAAAACATCCTGCCCAAGGACATGGACTCGATCCTGAACAGGAAATCCGGCATCCTGGGCATCACCGGGAAGTTCACGGACCGCCGAGACGTCGAAGCGGCCGCGCTCCAGGGCGACAGGCGGGCGGCGGTAGCCCTGCAGATCGAGGGCTACCGCATCAAGAAGTACATCGGCGCCTACGACGCCGCCGTCGGCGGCCTCGACGCCGTGGTCTTCACCGCCGGCGTGGGTGAGATGAGCGACAAGATCCGGTCCATCGCCTTGGAGGGGCTCGAGCGCCTGGGCATCAAGATCGACCCGGCCAAGAATCAAGCCTGCCGCACCCGCAACGCCGAGTGCAACATCTCAGCCTCGGATTCCCAGGTCAAGGTCTTCGTCATCCCCACGGATGAGGAGCGTGTGTTCATCGAGGATGTCGTCGCCATCAACGAGGGCCGCTACGACGCGCACACGCGCTTCACCTACCAGTTCCAGTCGCCGGATTACCGCAACGCCCTGCGCGACGAGGCGTATCTCAAGGAGCTGGTCCAGAAGCCGCAGCTGGCCTCTGTGGCCTGCAACCCTCCGCCGGTCAAAGTGTTGTAAAATCCAACCACGCGCCCGCCCCTGCCTTCGGCAGGGACAGGGCGCCGTGAACAGAAACGATCTATGCGCCCGTAGCTCAGTTGGTCAGAGCAGCCCGCTCATAACGGGTTGGTCCCAGGTTCAAGTCCTGGCGGGCGCAGATCGTTTTTGTTGACAGCCCTGTACTTGCCGCAGGCAAGTGCGGGCGCA
>JAHFCF010000023.1 GCA_023249645.1 Elusimicrobiota bacterium | reverse complement strand
TTGAGGAGCTTCCCGGCCAGGATCAGCACTCGCAGCTTGGTTTTCTCGGCCGCCGAGGGCAAGACTTTGCGCCGTCCCACATAAGCCTGGGCGTGCGAGAGAATCTTCTCATCCATGAGCCGGCTGGAAGTTGCGCGAGTAGAGGAGGAGACGAAAAGATCCAACAGCCCCGCGACCGACTGCCTCTCGGCCTCCCTCGGAGTGGCCGCCTCGGACTCGACCACGACGCCGCGCTCATCGAGGCCGACCTTCAGAGCAGCGCAGCCGCAAAAGGCAAGGACAGCGAGAAGCAAGCCGAAGCGCTTCATGGGTGCAAGGCGATGAGATCCAGATGCGCGGCCAGATAGGGCCGCGTGACGACGATTTCTGCCGCAGGGATCCAGCCAGTGGCCGTACCGCAGCTGCGCAGGATGTGCTCGACCGCATGGGAGAACGCGCCGGCTTGCGCGGCCAGTTTCGACTCCTTGCCCGGACCGAGGACCAAGGCGGCGCCGGCGCCTGAACGCCGGCAGGCCTCGCCGATGGAGAACGCCACGCCGAAGGGCTCATCCGCGTCATAAGCCTCGCGCAGGACCTCGCGATAGGATCGGCGGATGCCGGCTTTGGCGGCGATCCCATGGAAACGCGCCAGGACCCAGGACATCAGCGCCTCCTGTCCTCGGGGATAAAAGCAGGCCAGGGGCAAGGCCTGGGCCGCATGGGGAAGAGAAAAACCCTTGGCCGCCGACAGTTCCGCTTCCGAGGGAAGCTCGCCGGGACTCAGACGCTCTCCGGGGCCCATGAGCCGCGCGACGATCTCTTCCTCGCTCGTCTTGCGGCCGTTGGAACGCTCGGTCTCATCCAAAACCTTGCAGCGCATCACGATCTTCGGGAACTCCCCATAATTGAAACCCGAGGATTCCTGCAGCTTCTGGATCCCCTCCATGCCGAGCGCCGCGCCGCAGCGCTGGGCCAAAGCCGCCATCAGATCCGCCTGAACAGCCGCGGATGGCTGCTTCATGTCGACCGCCCAGCCCTTGGCAAAGGATATCTTGAGGGCCTCCTCCAAGCCGGCCAGGGCCCGCGGCGCGTAGAGAGAGGTCACGATGACCTGGAGTCCTCGTTCAAGGAAAGATGGGAAGAGCTTGGCCAGCGCCGGCTTGTTCTTGTCCGTGACCTCCATCAGGTGGATGTCATCCACCAAGAGAGCCTTGGCCGCGTCGATCGCGCCCATCCTGCCCCCCGCACCCAAGGCCGGGCCCGTGGTGAGAAGGATCGGCCCCGGGCCCAAGGCCGCGGCCAGGGCATTGAGGATATGCGTCTTGCCGCAGCTGGGGACTCCGTAGATGAACAGCGGATTGTACATGGTCCCCGGCGAAGCCACGACCGAAGCGGCCGCGGCGTGCGCGAACCGATTGCCAGGGCCCACCACGAAATTGTCGAAGGTCTGTTGGGGATCACCGGCAGATCCCCGCCCTTCCAAGGGCTGGGAAGACTCCGTCCCAAGCGGGGGTGCCGCTTCCTGGAGATACGCGGAGACCTTTTCGACGAGGCCATGAGTCATCTCATGGAGATAGATGCGCAGATTGAATCCCTCGGGATGGTTCACCTTGACCGGACGGCCGCACATGGCCCCGAACTTCTTGACGATCCGCGCCATGTCCTTCATCTCTCCCTGGATCAACAGCTCATAGCGGGCGGAGTCGTGGGACCCAGGCTCAAGACGCAGCTCCCACTTCTTCAAGAGACCCTCACGATCCGGATGCGCTGCAGGGCCAGGCCGTCGAGGGCCAAGGGACTGATGATCGCGTCTTTCGGCAGCCTCAGCTCGCGCTCGCCGTGGGCCAGGCTCTTCTTGACATCGTACTCGGAGATGAACGGCCTGCCCGGACCTGACCGGGCAGGCGCCGGCGCTGAAAGCAAAGCCTTCAGGCGCTTCAGCACGATGTCAAGGACGTCGTTGCGGGTGAGCATCCCGAACTCTCGCGGCTATTTATGCAGCTTGATCGAGATCTGCTCGAGATACTTCTCGATGTCGTCGTGCGGCCGGGGGATGACATGGATGGAGACCATCTCTCCCACCTTCTGGGCCGCGGCGGCGCCCGCGTCCACGGCGGCGCGCACGGCTCCGACCTCGCCGCGGCAGATCGTCGTCACCAAGCCCGAGCCGACCTTCTCATAGCCGACCATCCGCACCTTGGCCGCCTTGGCCATGGCGTCAGAGGCCTCGATCATACCGACGAAGCCCTTCGTCTCCACCAACCCCAGCGCTTCCTTGATCTCTGACATTTCTCCCCCTCAGTGCTGATAACCGGATTCCTCAGCCGGCCGCTCCAGGATCGCGTTGCAATGGCTGCAGCGCTTGGCCGGGCTGTAGGTACGCACGCACTCGTCCTCTTCAGGCCACCACTCCTCGAAATACATCGGCGCCTTCTGCTGGCAGCGCAGGCAGTAGCGCTCCATGCCCGCCCCGCAGCAGGGACAGAACTTCGGGAACTCCTCCCCCTCGGGCCGCATGAGGCTGCCGCAGACGCCGCACTGCACGTCCCTGGTCAGCCGATATTTGACGGGTTTCTTCTTCTCCATCTCAATAGCCTTTGCCCTCTCCTCCCTTGCCGGAAACGATGGCGACGCTGGCCGAAGTGCCCAGGCGGGTCGCCCCGGCCGCGATCATGGCCTCGGCAGTCTTCGTATCCCGGATGCCCCCCGATGCTTTGACGCCCATCAAGGGCCCGACGGTCTGCCTCATGAGCTTGACATCCTCCGCAGTCGCCCCGCCCCCGCCGAAACCCGTGGAGGTCTTGACGAAATCCGCTCCCGCTTTCTTGGCGAGGATGCAGGCGCGCACCTTCTCCTCGTCCGACAAAAGGGATGTCTCCAGGATGACCTTCAAGACCCGGCCCCGTGTGGCCTCGCGCACGGCCTTGATGTCGTCGAAGACCAAGGAATCGTTGCCGGATTTCAGCGCCCCGACGTTGATGACCATATCGATCTCATCGGCCCCGTTGGCGATCGCGTCGCGCGCTTCCAGGGCTTTGACCGTGGAGGTCGTCGAGCCCAGGGGAAAGCCGATCACGGTGCAGACCTTGACGCCTGAGCCTTGCAGAAGCTGCGCGGCATAGGCCACATAGGAAGGATTGATGCACACGGAGGCGAAGCAGTGCTTGCGGGCCTCCTCGCAGAGCTTGGCCACTTCGGCCTGGGTCGCGCTGGGCTTCAAGAGCGTGTGGTCCACCAGACGAGCGACCGTCGAGCAGTGCACGCTGGGCTGGCAGACCGCGATGCGCTCGACGCCCATGGCTTTCAAGTCGCTGGCGCTCGCCCCGGAGAAGGCCGCGCAGCGGCCGCAAGCGTTTCCCTCACATTCGTGACAAGCTCCTTTTCCGGAGGGTGCCGGCTTGCTCGGCCTCCACTCCGGAGTCAAAAAAACCTTCCCAGAAGAACCGACCGTGGTCTGCACCGGGCCGGCCGGCTTCTTGGGCAAGGGCTCCGCCGAGCTCGAAGAGTTCGTCTTCAAATACCCCTTGGCCGCCAGGTCCTTGACCACTTCCTCGACGATCTTCTTCATGTCCTGTTCGTTCATAAATCCTTCCTTACGTGTATTTTTTGACCTTGCCGTTGACCGCGGCCTGATCCACGATGGCGCAGATGACCGTGCGAATAGGCGCGGCCTCGTCCTGGATGATGCCGCGCGCTGAGCCGCCCTCATCCACGACCAAAACGATGCTTCCGGGGCCTGATTGGACTCCGCCATCCACGGCCATGACCGCGCTGCCGATGCCTTCCCCGGTCATGGGATCGATGGGCTTGACCAGAAGGAGCCGGCGGTCCTTCAAGGAGGCGTGCTTGCGCGTCGCCCACACATTGCCCACCACCTCGCCGATGAACATTCTATTTCCTGAAATCCTTCACTTGGTGGCCGTCGATGATGGCCACGATGGCCGCGTCCACGGGAGGCACATCCTTGAACGCCACGGCTGCCTCACGCGATGCGACCCAGAAAACCTTCTCCGCGGCTCCCGCGCCCACAGCGTCCGCAGCCACGAGCGGGTCGCCCACAGGCGATTCATCCTCCCATTTCAAAGGCTGGATGAGGAGCAAGGTCTTGTTGTCGATAGCAGGATCCTGCCTCGCGCAGAAGACTCGACCGACCACCTTGGCAAGTTTCATGGTGTCAGGCTTTCTCGTATTTTCCGTATTGTTTCTTGATGTCGTTTAAAAAGGAATTGTTATGGAACATCGCCTGAACCGCGCGCGCCATGCGCAGCAATTGAGCATCATGACGGATGGGCCGAGCCTGTTTCATCGGGAATATTTCCTCTCGATGCCCATGATCTTGGCTAAGCGCCCTTCATGGCGCCCGCCCTCGAATTTCGTCGAGAAGAACACCTGCAGGATCTCAGCCAAGACCAGCTCGCCGTGGGTCTTGCCCCCCAAGCACAGGACATTGGCATCGTCGTGGGCCGCGGCGAACCGCGCCGAGACCCCGTCATAGGCCGCGACCGCCCGCACCCCCGGCACCTTGTTGGCAGCCAGGGCCACGGCGCCGCCGAAGCCGTCGATCAAAATTCCCTTCTCAAAATCCCCTTTCACCACAGCCTCAGCCACGAGCTGGGCCACATCCGGGTAGTCCACGCTTTCCGCGGAATGGCAGCCGAAGTCGGACACCTCGTGCCCAAGCTTCTGGACCGTCTTGGTGACGAAGGCCTTCGCGGCAAAGCCGCCGTGATCCGAACCGATGACGATCTTCATTTCCCCACCGTCTCCAAAAGCTGGACATTGGCCTGCGGGATGACCACGTGGGAGACCACCGCTTCCTCGGGCACGGCCCCGATGCCGGCCGCCACCGCCGAGCGCACGGCTGCGACCTCGCCGACCATGGTCACATAGCCCTTGCCCCCGCCCACGGATGTCCTAGTCTCGATCAAGCGCACCGAGGCCGCCTTGGCCGCGGCGTCGGCCGCCAGCACGGTCGCAATCGCGTCCTTGGTCTCGATGATGCCGAACGCGTCCAGCTTCTCGACAGCCACGCGCTTATCCAGTGTCTCCAGGACCTGGCCATGGACGTTGCGGATGAGCACCTCGTCGATCAGGGCCTTCTCCAGGATCTGCCGGCCGGCGCGCAGAGAGCTCTCCACCTCCCCCACAGGGCCGGTGATGAGGATCACATACTTGCCCCGGGCGATGACCCCGGCGCGCGCAAGCTTGACCGAGGCCATCTTGCACATGGCATCCGTCGCCTCGATGCCCTTGGCGATCGAGGATGATTCCAAAAGTCCCACGGCGATGTTGGCAAGCATGTTCACCTCACGCGATCCTAAAATAACCGACCAGACTGCACTGCAAAGGCCTGACGAAATGCGAAGGCTTGGTGATCCCGTCTCCCGTCGGAGTGCCGATGGACATCGAGGCATAGCCCTCGCCCAGGCCCAAGCCGTAGAGGGTCGGGGCGTTCTTGACGAAGATGGAGCAGGCCATGCGCCGCGCCATGCGGGAGAGATTGGGCACGGAAGTCGAGTACATGGACGCGGTGTGGTGATGCCCCCCCTCCGCCTGCACAGCCAGTTCGATGGCCGCATCGACATCAGGAACACAGGTCACGGGCAACACCGGCATGAGCTGTTCGGTCCAGACCCAGGGATGGTCATTGGGGACCTCGGCCCACAAGAGCCGCACGGTCGCAGGAACCTCAAGGCCGATGCCCTGGGCGATGAACGCCGCGTCGCGGCCCACATAGGTCCGGTTCAAGACCGGGTCTTTGCAGCCCTTGCCGCCTTCCTTAATAAGGAGCTTCGTCAGGGCATCCACCTGCTCGGATTGAAGCTCGAAGGCCCGCGGATCGCGGCGCATGGCCTCCAAGAACCGGACCTTGGCTGCCTCGACCACGATGACTTCTTTTTCAGCGATGCACAGGACATTGTTGTCGAAGCTCGCGCCGAAGACGATGTCCTCGGCGCACTTGGGGAAGACCGCCGTCTCGTCCACCACGACCGGCGGATTTCCGGGCCCGGCCGCGATGGTCTTGCAGGTCTTTCCCGTGGTCATGGCGACCTTCACGATGGCCGGACCTCCCGTCACCATGTTGAGCCGCACCTCAAGATGGGCCAGAAGCGCCCGGGTCGTCTCTTGGCTGGCCGGAGCCACGGTCGCGATCAATCCCGACGGCGCGCCGGCCGAGACCGCGGCACCCGCCAGGGTGCGCATGGCCTCGGCGCAGCACTTGGCCGCGGCCGGATGCGGCGCGAACACGACGGAGTTCCCGGCCGCGAGTATGCCGATGGCGTTTGAGATGACGGTCGCGACCGGATTGGTCGAGGGAGTGACCGCCGCCACGACCCCGAAGGGCGCGTACTCGACTAAGGTCATGCCCTTGTCGCCGGTGTAGGCCGTGGAATGCAGGTCCTCCACTCCCGGAGTGCGGGTCGCGCTGAGAAGGTTCTTCTGCGTCTTGTCCTCAGTGCGACCCATCTTTGTCTCCTCAACTGCCATATTCGCCCAGCGCTCGGCGTTCGCAATGGAGACCTGGCGCATGGCCTTGATGACCGCCCGACGCATCTCCAGGCCTTGTTCCTGGAAGACCTTCTGCGCCCGGGCGGACGAGGCGACAGCCTCATCCACCGTCGCATAGACAACGCCATCGCCCGCCGGCTTCGGGGACGGGGCGGAGAGATCAAGCCCCTGCGTGGTCTCCAGGCGCCTCAAGACTTCACCGACGATCTGGGCGATATCTTCAGCCTGCATCCCGGTCCTCCGATTTCTTAAAGACCACCTTGCCCCCCTGCTCCACCGTGTCCACGATGGCGAAGATGACGGCATCCACGGGGTTGCCCTGGGTGCGCGAGGTCTGCCTAGCGCTGGACCCCTGAACGAGGAGCACCAACTCCCCCGCGCCGGCCCCCACCGCGTCCACGGCCACGAGGGGACTCCCCTTGGCCGCGCCCGCTAAGTCCACGGGCTGCACCAAAAGGAGCTTGCACCCGACGAGCTTCTCGTCCTTCTGGGTGCAGACGACGCTCCCAGAGACGCGCGCGAAGATCATGGCGAGAGCTCTTACTTGCGGCGGGCCAGCGTCTCGGGCAGGGAGATGGGCATCTTGCCTTCGAGATCCTGATGCGGCTGAGGGATCACATGGCAGGCCACGAGCTCCCCGACCTTCTGCGCCGCGGCGGCGCCTGAATCGCAGGCCGCCTTGCAGGCCGCGACCTCTCCGCGGAAAAGGATCGTCACCAGGCCGGTGCCGACCTTCTCATAACCCACGAGCCTCACGTCCGCGGCCTTGACAGCGGCATCGGCCGCTTCCACGCAGGCCACCAGCCCTCGCGTCTCGATCATTCCTAGTGCGTTCATGTGTTCCTCCTATACGATGTAGGCCGCGTCGCCGTTCGCCACGCCCGCGGCATTGGCCTCGTCGGTGTCTAAGTGCAGCTCCAGACGGAACTGGTCGGACACGCGGACCACGACGGCCTCAAAAATAGTCTCCCTCTCGCCGCTGCGCCCCACGCGCGCGCGCACGACTTCGCCGTTGGAAACTCCCAAAGCCGCGGCTTCAGCGGTGGAGGCGTGCAGATGTCGGTGGGCGATGATGAGTCCTTCCTTCACCTCGACGCTTCCCTGAGGCCCCACCAGCCGCAACGACGAGGAACGCGCCAGATCCCCGGACTCGCGGACCGGCGCCTTCACTCCCAGAACGATGGCATCGGTCATGGAGATCTCAGCCTGGGTCTTGGAGCGGCAAGGCCCCAGAAGGCGCACTCCCCGGAGCGTGCCCTTGGGCCCCACGATGTCGATCTTCTCATTGGCCGCGTATTGGCCGACCTGCTTAAGGTCGCGAAGCCTGGAAAGGGCCGCGCTGGAGCCGAAAAGGATCTTAAAATGCTCTTGCGTGACGTGCGCATGGCGATTGGAGACACCGATGGGGACCTGGACCTGGGAGCGCTTGAGCCGCCTGGAAAGTTCCGCGGTCAAATCGCCGATCAGGGCCTCTGTGTCCATCAAGCGCCTCTCACCGGGACTTGGAAATTGGCGATCCGCACAAAAGAGGGCGCCTTGAGGCTCGCCCCGCCGACCAACGCGCCGTCCACGTCGGGCTGAGCCATCAGGGTGTCGACGTTCTCAGCCGTGACCGAGCCTCCGTAGAGGATGCGCACAGAAGATGAGAAAGCCTCTCCAACTATCTTGCCTGCCTGCTTGCGCAGGAAATTATGGGCCTCCTGCGCCTGGGTTGGGGTTGCGGTCTGACCAGTGCCGATGGCCCAGACCGGCTCGTAGGCGATGATGACCGGGCCGAGTTCTTCGGGCTTGAAGCCCCTCAAGGCCCCGACCATCTGGGTCTCAAGGACCCGCCAGGTTTTCTGGGTCTGACGCTCATCGAGCGTCTCTCCCACGCAGACGATCGGCACGAGCTTGGCAGCGAGGGCGGACTTGAGCTTCTTTTGAACCGCCTCGTCCGTTTCGTTGAAAAGCCGCCGCCGCTCGGAATGACCGATGATGACGGTTGAGGCTCCCGCGTCCACAAGCTGTCCGGCTGATATTTCGCCGGTATAAGCGCCTTGGGCTTCCCAGTAAAGGTCCTGCCCGCCCAAACGCACCTGGCTTCCTTTCAAGACCTCGGCCACGACGGGGATGGCGGTGAAGGGCACGCAGACAGCAACATCGGCCGGAGAGTTCTTGGTCCCATCCTTGATCGCCTTGGCCAATTCAACGGATTGGGCGAGGCTCAGATTCATCTTCCAATTGCCTGCGATGAGAGGGCGGCGCTTGGGCGAGGACATGAAAGCCTCCTAGGTGTGGCCATTTTGGCCACATCTGCTACATATAATTCTAATAGAATGGCTTGGGAAAGTCAAGCTTTTTTTGTCCCCCAGCGCGGACACCCCGGCACTGGCCCAGCCCGGGCATACAATCATTTTGGGAATGTCCTATTACTTATTTATCTTTGCAGTCCAGCTAGGACCAAAGACCTATTTTGACCTAGGTCCTCTGCCGCCTGTCCCTTGCCCTTTTGGCCCAGGACCATCCGGCGGACCCCGTTATACTATGCCCTATGGATAGGATTTTCCCTCTCACTGCGGCATTGCTGCTGGCTGCTGTCACGGTTTTTGGAGCAACTCCCATTGAACTCAAAGGCCTGCCTCCCTCCGCCGTTGTTTTCACGCCGAAGATCAACGCCACTGAGCTTCCGCCAAACACAGGCCTGCCAGACGATATCCATAAGCATAGAATTCTGGCCCCCATCGTCTTTAATCAAGGCCCGATAGTCCTTCTACCCCTCGGTAAAGAAAACATCCTCATTCCCCAAACCCTAAAAGCAGGCGCCCGAGCCCTCGCGATCCCTCAAGGCAAGCGGGGTGACTGGTGGAGCAGGATCATCCCGGTCACGCGAAAGATGGCTCTGGCGCTGCGCGATCAACTTCCGAACAACAATATCCTTGCCATTTCCACAATATTGGGCCGAACCTTCGACAATGCTTCCCTCTCGGGCCCAGATACAACATCGGCCCTTCCCGTCGTCGTGCCGGAACCAGCTCCTGTTTCCAAAAACGATTCCGCCATCGAGGAGCTTGTGTCTGCGGGGTTTCGGCCCATAGGCAAAAGCGGCCTATATCGCAAGGGCAATTTTTTCTTCGAGAGCGCCGGCCAGGGGCGACTTAAATTACTCTTCCCCCACCGAGGCGTGAGCCTTGGCATCCCCTACCTCCAGCCTCGCAACATATTTTTTGTGCGAAGAAATGAGTTTGGGCAGGCTGAATTCATCTCTAAAGAAAAAAAAATAGACGGAAAAGATTTTCTCTTATCGGAATCTATTGGACACTCAGGACCCTTCAATGAGCCCTTGCCCCCCAAGATCAAGCCCATCTCCCAGCAGTTGATCGACGCAGGATTCAGGCCAGTTCACGGCAGGCCGGATCTTTACAAATTCACCGTACCGGATCCCGCGCCATGGACCCCTCGGGAGATCCTGGTCCTCATCAGTGGAAATAGGTTTAAATTTGTTCTCGAAGATGCAAAGCAGGCCCTCGCGAATCAAATTACCGACAAGACGCATATCCTAGGACGGGGACTTGTCAACGATGGAGCAATAACGCTCGCCAACGATTTACTGCGCTTTCAAGTCTCCGACGAAAGCCAAATGGACAATCAACTTTTTCTTAGACCCCCCCAGCCCGGAGATCTAGGGGTTAAGAGTCCCAAAGTCCGCCCCGAACCCACTGGATTTAAAATCAACGGCGTCAACCCAACGACGCTGATCCGCGAGATCGGAGCCCTCAATGGCCAGGAAATTCACTCTTTGGAGCAGCGCATGAAGCCAGGGCAGATGTCCTCCTCCGGCTTCCTTGGCCCATCAGAAGACCTGCGCACAGTCCTGGCCGAGGACAACGACCTTGTCCTTGGCGCTGGCCTCACTCATCAGATCCTGGCTGAACCCCTCAAGATGGCTGTGGCCATGATATACCGAGACATGGGCTTAAAGTTTGAATACCTGGGGGAACACTATCAAATCGGGACCAACAACTGGATGGGCTATCAGCACTCCCCTTTTGTCGACGACACCAAGGCCAGCGTCGATTTTTATCTTACACATCTGGAAAGCGCCGCTGCAATTCCTCCGCACTCGCCTGATTGGGAGAAAGAAAACACCATTTTTTTCTCGGAACTCCTCCCTGACATGATCGAGCGCTATGGATTCTACGAAGGGATAGGGACCCACTACAGGCTAGACCCAAAGAAGCTCTTGACCTTTTTTGCCTGGCATCGGCGCAAGAAATAACCTGAAAAGTTCAGTTGACCGCCTTTCCTCATAGGAAGTGGCCAAATAATTCTGTCCTTCGTTTTTTCACTTGAGCCCAGCATGATTTATCTGGATGTTTTCAAAAAAATGCCACCAATTTATCGAATTATCATTATTTTATAAGTATTTTTTTTCGAATACCGCCAGCGCTGGAGGTAAAATAAAAATAATGATTATAAAATAATAACTTTTCGACAATGCCCCGTCATCTTGGGAACTTTTTCTCAGGAGATGAGTTCGTTCTTTAAAGCAAAATCTTTTGGCCGTTCATTTCAACTGAAGAATTCAGGATAATGTACATTGTAAGTAAAAAAAGGAAGCATTTATGCGCAAAATAAAAAATTATTATGTCTAGTATACTTGACAAATCTATATAAACATGTTATACTTTATATAGAAAATGATTAACATAAAGACTCTAAAAATAGCCGCCGCAGCGCAAGGCCTCAATCAAAGCGATCTGGCGCGCTTGGCCGGCACATCACGCCAGGCCGTATCGCTTTGGTTTAAATCCGCCCGCAACGGTTTCGCTGATGTTCAATCCAGCCGCTTGATGAATCTCTGCAAAGCGCTGAAGGTCACCGCAGAAGATCTGACCCAACCGCTGCCGGACATGGGAGAACAGAGGCGTTTGACGCAGACGGCCCTTCTTTGGGATCGTCTCTATCCTGATCTGGAATCCTTCGCCGTCGCCGCGTGCCGCCGCGAATTACAGGCCCTGGCCCGTCTTGTCGAAGTCTATGGGCTTTACGCGGCGGCCAAAGCCGCGGGACGCTCCGTGTGGTCGCTCTTCCCCGACTACCAGCGCTTCCTGCCTCCCGGCCGGCGGCAAAACCTGGAACGCCTATGGCTCCTCAGAAATCTCCCGACGACAGCCTAGCCGAGCGCGCTTTGCCCAGGCCGCTCCTGCGCGCGCTGCGGCACATATTCGCCCAAAGGCTGGAAGGCTGCATGCTCGCGGGCGGCAGCGCCTTGGCCGGCTTCTATGCGGGGCACAGGCGCTCGGACGACGTGGACCTCTTCACTAAAAACGCGACGAGCCAGGAAGCGGCGGTGCTTGCCGTGCGTTCGCTGGAGACGATCGGCGCGCGGCTCGCCATTCTGGCCCATTCGGCCCAGTTCTTCCGGGCGCAGTTGGAACTTGAGGGACATTCTTTCAAAGCGGACGTCGTCCTCCATGAGCATCTGCATGAGATCGGCCGGAGCATAAAACTCCGAGACGACTTGATGGTCGCCGACTTCGACACCTTGCTGATGATGAAGGCGGCGGCTCTGGTGAGCCGCTGCAGCGAGAAGGACCTCTATGATGTGCTGTGGATCCTCGAGAACGGCGAGGGCCTCACGCTGGAGGATATGGTCGCGCGCGCCCAGCGCCTTGACGGTGGGGCGACGGCGGAAGGCCTGCTCATCAGCGCCTCGGGCACCGAACCGCGCGAGCAGTCCTGCGATTTCGCTCTGGACCCCCCGCTGAGCGGTCCGGAGGTTTATCAGCGCATCAAAGTCTTCCGCAGCGGCCTTCTCAAAGGCCTGGCGCGTCTTGCCGAGGATCAGCCCGCGCCGCCGATTGCCGAGCTGCTGTGCCGGGTCCGCCGGCTCACGAAACCTTAGAAAAAATCAGACTTCCAGTCGCGAAGTCAGGAAGGCGCTGTAGAAAAAAACGAGGGCCGGCAAACGGCAGAGCACCCCTGACCAAAAGACCTTGCGCATATCCCAGTCCGTGCCAAAAATGAGAAGCAAAAGCAGGATCCCGACCACACGGAAACCCGCAGCAACAAAAATCGGCCTACTGCGCCGAACAGTCTCCGCACTCAAGCCACGCCGCTGCCAGCAAGACCGAAGCAACCAGGCAACCCCTCCCAGCCAAAGGCCCTGGAGCGCAGAAGCCAGCAGCGACGACGGATATCCGCTATAAATCTGTGCCAGCAGGCCTGCTCCCGAAATCCACAGGCCGACGCCGGCAAGTCCCCAGATCCACAGAGGCCTTTGCTCAAAGCTCTCCGCAGAACTCTTTCTAAAGAGCCTCCACATCCCCCAAGCCGCGCCGGCCAACAGGATGTCGTCAAGAAGCCAGAGAGGGCCGAGCATGTTCTGGATCCGATAATGGCCATAGGTCGTCTTCCAAAGATAGACCAACACAGCCCCGACGAAAATGAGAACGATGGCCGCTCTCCGCCAAAAACTTCTCTCAACGTCCTTCCGACGCGGAACCAAGGCCTCCAAACAATGGAACCAGACCACCGCGATCATTCCCCATTCGAACGGACCGCTCAAGATCGCCGCCCAGTCCAGGCCCGTCACAGACAAGCCGCTCTGCATCCTCTTGGTGAAGATCCCCTCATAAAGGAAAGAAAAGGACCCCGCCAAAAGAAAAAGCTGGCCGTCTTTAATCCGACCTTTTTCCGAGAGGCTCTCGATGACGAGATAGAACCACAGATAAGGGAACAGGATGGTCCCGACCCCGCCCAAGACGCCCCAGCCGCCGCAGAGGACATCTCCGCTCAAAAAGAGCGCCAAGACGAGGGCGGCGGCGAGTCTCTTCATTTCAGACTGGCCAGAAGAGCCTTGTTGGTCTTGTAGGTGAGGAGCAGGTCATGCATGGCCTTGATGGCCTCAAGGTCGGCCAAGGGCGCTAGATGCCTTCTGAGCTTGTAGACTCCCTCCAAGACCGCCGCAGGCAGGAGCTTCTCTTCCTTGCGCGTGCCCGTGTCCCTAACCTTCAAGGCCGGGAAGATGCGCATTTCCGCCGCCTGGCGGAAGAGCACGAGCTCCATGTTGCCGGTCCCCTTGAACTCCTGGAAGATGATGTCGTCCATGCGGCTTCCCGTGTCCACGAGGATGGAAGCCAAGATCGTCAGAGATCCCCCCTCTTCCAGCTTGCGCGCGGCGCCGAAGAATCGGCGCGGGACTTCCATGGCCCGCGAGTCCAGGCCGCCCGACATGGTGCGGTTGCCGGGCGCGAACTGATTATGCACGCGCGAAAGCCGCGTGAGCGAGTCCAGCAGGATGAGGACGTCCACCCCCTGGGCCGCCTGTTCGATGGCCGTGCGCATCAGACCCTCGGCCACCGCGACGTGGCGCTCGTAAGCCTGGTCGCTCGAGGAAGCGCAGACCTCGGCCGGCACGCTCCTTTTGAAATCCGTCACCTCCTCGGGACGCTCGTCGATCAGGAGGCAGTACTGCTTGACCTTCGGGTCCACGGCATGGACCGCGTTGGAGATCTGTTTGAGGAACGTCGTCTTTCCCGCCTTGGGCGGAGAGACGATGAGCCCGCGTGTGCCCTTGCCGATGGGACACAGAAGATCCAGCGCCCGCATGGAAGGATCGGTCGATCCCTTCTCCAGAGAGATCCACTCGTGCGGATCCACGGGGGTCCTCCCCATGAAGACTTTCTCCGCCTCGCTGCGCTGCGGAGGACCGGCCGGGAGTCTCGGCTGGGCATCGCTCGGGACCCGGTTCTGCTGCTGGTGCTGGTGCGGCTGATTCTGATTCTGATAATCCCGGCGGCGTCGGTTGCGATATCGGAAATAACGGCGGCCGCCGCCATGACCACCGCCCGCCCCTGGTCCGCCCGCTCCCGGCATGCCTTCTTGGCTCATGTTCGCGCTCCTCTCTTCAATCAGTCCTGATGATCCTTCAAAGATCTTTCTCCAACCAATGCCGGCGCTTGGCATAGTCCAAGAGCCCCGCGTAGATGCCGTCCACCAGACGCCGGCGGTAGCGCGCGGTCGTCAATTTCGTCTCATCCTTGCGATTGGTCAAAAACGCCATCTCCACGAGGATCGCGGGGGCATCCGTTCCGCGCAGGACGAAGAAGCCCGCCTGCTTGACCCCCCGGTAGGAGAGGTCCACACGCTGGCGCAAGCTGCGAGAAACCAGGGCGGCCAGTTCCGAGGAATCGTTGATGTTCTCGGTCTTGGACATGGCGTGCAGGATCAAGGCCGCCTGCTCGTCCGCCGGGGACTTTCCCTCGAGGGCCACGACCGAGTTCTCCACCTGGGCCAGGCGTTCGGCCTCCGGATCCGAGGCGTTCTCCGAGACAAAGTAGACCTCGAAGCCCTGCTCTCTGGAACTGTGGTGGGCATTGCAGTGCAAGGACACGAAGAGATCGGCCTTCCCGTCGTTGGCGATGCGTGAGCGTTCGGCCAGAGGGATGAAGGTGTCATCGGAACGCGTCATCACCACATCGAAGAAATCGTCCTCCTTCAAAAGCCTGGTCAGCTCCTGGGCCGCGGCCAGGTTGATGTCCTTCTCCTTGGTCCCGCGCGTACCCGCAGCGCCTGGGTCCTTGCCTCCATGACCGGCATCGACGATAATAAGATGCCGTTTTTGTTGTGAAGGTTCCTGTGCCGAAGGCACAGGAACCCGCACCTGCGGAGCAGGTGCAAGTGCATCCGTTGCCGTTTGTGGGGCTGTCTCTTCAAAAGCCGCCGCCGACACCTCCACCGCCAGCCTCAACGGCGCCTGCAGCTCCCGCACTCGCCAGTTCAGCCCCGGCTTGGCCAAACGCACGCTCAAGCGCGCCGCATGGAGATCTTGACGAAGGGCGTAGCTCTCGATCAGGCCGTCCTTGATGGACCCCTTCTCCGGGGCATCGATCGCTCCGAATGGGATATCCACTTCCACGCCGCCGGCGCGCGCCCCCGCCGTATGGCCCAAGGGCTTCTTCAGTTCCAGGACCAGGCGGGTCAGATTCTGATAGGAGAACCAGCGCACAGGGCCCAGGTTGCAGTGCCGATCGATCGTCAAGAGCATCGCCGATTCGTCGAACTGGCTCTCCATCCCGGAGAGCGCGGTGAAATCCTCTCCCAGGAAGAAGGCGAGCGGCGCGTAGGGCTGCGAAGCCCGCAGGATGACCGCCCTATCCATCGCCGAGGAACGCTCTCCCACCTGGACCTGAGAAGAGCCGACCACCAGCTGCGCCCGCCGTCCGTGGAAGCTCAACAGGACACGCCCCGAGATGGGATACCAATAGACCTGTCCGCCGTAAGCCTCGCCCGCCTGTTTGGCGTCGATGAAGATCCTGCCGTCCACGCGCTGCAGGGAGATCGGCGCCGCAGGCCGTCCGGAAACGCTGACCTGAAGGACGGGCGGCCCCCCCCAAGCCTGCGGAGCCAGGCAGAATGCGGCCAACGACAGGCAGAGGAAGAGCCTCATTCGAGGACGATGCGGTACTCCTCCCAAGGCAAGGACGGGTCGCTTTGGATCTTGACGGACCTCTGGACGTTCTGCTCGATGAGACTCTGTTGAGAACGGAAATGCTCGGCTAAGGTCGGATGGAGCAGGATGCGCACCTGCCCGCCCGGCCTGCCGCTGGTCATCTGCGTGATCTCTCTCTGCACGCGGATGCGCAAGGTCTCTCCCGAAAGGACGCGGCCGCAGCCCTTGCATTGCGGACACTCCTCGGTGATGAGGCTCACCGTCGATTCCCGCTTGCGCTCGCGGGTGAGCTCGATCAAACCCAGGCGCGTGATGGGCAAAATCCGGATCTTGGCCCGGTCCCTGCGGCAGGCGCGCACGAAAGCCTCCATGACCTTCTGCCGATTGGAGGCCTTGCGCATGTCGATGAAGTCCACCACGATGATGCCGCCGATATTGCGCAGGCGCAGCTGGTGGGCGACCTCCCGGGAGGCCTCGACGTTGGTCTGCGTGACCGTCTCTTCCTGGGACTTGGAGCCCGTGAAGCGGCCGGTGTTGACGTCGATGGCGCACAAAGACTCCGCCTCCTGGATGACGATGGAGCCGCCGCTGGGCAGCAGCACCTTGGTCCGGCGCATGTTCTCGATAGAGCCTTCCAGGGAGAAGGCCTTGAAGAGCGGCGTCTTGCCCTCGTAGAGACGCACGCGGTCCTTGAGCTCCGGAGAGATGGCCTCCACGAATTCCAGGACGTTCTTGTGCTGTTCCCTATTGTCGAGCAGATAGACATAGACCTTCTTGGAGAGCAGGTCCCGCGCCACCTGCAGGGAAAGGTCGAGGTCTTTGTGCAGCAGGGCCGGTGGCGGCATGGTCTCGAACTTCTTCTGGATCTGCGTCCATATCTGGTAGAGGTACTTGATCTCCCTCTCGAGCTCGCTCTCCGAGACTCCCTCGGCTTCCGTGCGCACCACCACGCCTCGGCCGCCCAGATGTTCCGCCACGAGACGGCTGATGATGGAGGAAAGCCTCTCACGCTCCGCGGCGTCGCCGATGTGCTTGGAAATGCCGATCTCCTTTTGGAAAGGCGTGAACACGAGGTAGCGCCCGGGCAGCGCGATGTCCATGGTCACCTTCATCCCCTTGGTGCTGATGGCCTCCTTGGCCACTTGGATCATAATGTGCTGCCCCTTCTTGAGCGTGGCGTCGATGGCGGCGCCCTTTTCCCCCAGCACGTCCGAGATATAGAGGTAGGCGTTCTTCTCGAAGCCGATGTTGACGAACGCCGAGGAGATCCCGGGCAGCACGTTCTCCACCACGCCCTTGTAGATGTTCCCCACGATGTTCTGGCTGCCTCGGCGTTCCCAGAGGAATTCCGCCAAGCCGCCGTCTTCCACGACCGCGATGCGGGTCTCCTCGAAGCTGGTGCTGGCGAGGATCTCGCGCTTGACCTCCGGACCCGCCGGCGCCGCGGCGGCGCGGTCGCTGCGGTACTCGCGCTCGCGCCCTGAGCCCTCGCCATGTCCGTGGCGGTGTTCCTCGCGGTCATGCTGAAAATCGCCTCCGCGGCGGCCGCGGCGATGATGGCGCCCCTCCCGAGGATGCTGGGACGCCTGAGCAGCGGCGTTCCTCGCCGCCGCAGAAGGAGTGGGCGGAGCCGCGGGAAGAGACGGCGCGCTCGGCGACGCCTGAGGCTCCTCGGAGACGACGATCTCCTCCGGCGCCTCGTCCGCCTCGACGACGTCCTCCGCGATGTCCCGGACTTCTTCCAGGCCCTCGTCGGGAGACGAGGACACGTTCTCGATCTTCGGCGTTTCTGACTGATCTTTTTCTTCCATTGGATTGGGACCTCTCTTATAAATTGGACGCCTTCTTCTCATCCATCCCGTAGGCCGCCATCATCACCGAACGCGCGATGGGTGCCGCGACCGTTGCCCCATGCCCCCCGTTCTCCACCAAGACCGCGACCGCCACCTCGGACGGCTCTCCGGACCGCGCCGCGAAAGAGATGAACCAGGCGTGGTCCTGCCCCGCCGGGTTCTGCGCCGTCCCGGTCTTTCCCGCGACTTCGAGACCGGCGATCTTCGCCGCCGCGCCCGTCCCGGAAGAGATCACCAGGCTCATGGCCTCTTCCACATCCTTCCAAACCTCGTCTTTCAGGATCACCTGCCCCAGGATCTCCGGCTTCTGCCTGTATTCCGGAAGTCCCGGCCCGGGAGCGATGCGCTCCACATAGTGGGGACGCCAGACGGTCCCGCCGTTGGCTACGGCGGCAGCCATCACAGCCATCTGGATGGGCGTGACCAGCAGGCCGCCTTGACCGATGGACAGGTTGATGGTGTCGCCGTCCCGCCAGGGACGGCCGGCCTTGGCCCTCGCCGTCGGGCCGAAGAGATTGCCCTTCTTCTCCCCTCGGAGAGCCACCTGAGTCTGCTCTCCCAAGCCGAACATCCGGGCATAGCGCTCGATGATCGCCGCTCCGGTCCTCAAGCCCATGCGATAAAAATAGACATCGCAGGAATGGGCCAGCCCAGGGAACCAAGACATCCGGCCATGCCCCTGATGGTTCCAGCAGAGGAAGACCCTCTTGCCGTACTCCAAATAGCCGGGACAATAGACGCTGTCATCGACGGAGAATCGGCCTTCGTTCAAGCCCGCCGCCCCCACCACGATCTTGAAGATCGAGCCCGGGGCGTAGGTTCCGGCGATCGCCCGGTTGAATTCCACGGTTTCGGCGCCGGCACGGCGGGCGACTTCCGGATCCGGAGAAAGGAAATCGTTCGGGTCGAAATCCGGGGCCGAGGAGAAGGCCAGGATGTCGCCGTTGCGCGGGTCGAGCGCCACGACAGCTCCCTTTTTTGTCAGGGAACGCCGTAAGCCTTCATCCGCCGCCTTCTGCATCCGGGCGTCGATGGTCAGGTGGATGTCCCCGCCGGCGGACCAGGGCAGGCGCTCGAGGATCCGGCGCAAACGGCCTTGCGCGTCGACCTCCATGCGCAATCCCCCATCGCGTCCGCGCAGCTCATTCTCGAAGGCAGCCTCCAAGCCCATCTTGCCTAGGCGCGAATCGACGCGATAGCCCTTGTTCTTGAGAGCCCGCCAGCTCTTCGGGTCCATCTTGCCCATATAGCCGATCAGATGGCTGGCGAACCGGCCCAAGGGATAGGAACGCCGCGCCTCGACGACCAGATCGATGCCCGGATAGACGCTCTTGAGCTCGGAGAGGCGGAACATGGCCTCGAGCGGCAGATTCTCGGCCAGGCGCAGGGGGCTTTCCTCATGCACGGCCTGCTGCAGGCTTTCCAGAAGCTCCCCGGATTCCCCCCCCAATTCCCGGGCCAGACGCCGCGCCAAAAAATCAAGATCTCCCTCTCGCCGGACCTTGCCCGGCAGGTAGACGAGAGAAAAGGCCGGACGGCTGGTGGCCACGGCCACCCCTTTTCTATCGTAGATCCGGCCGCGGGGAGCCGACTGGTAGATGATCTGCGTGCGATTCTTCTCCGCCAACTGGCGGTATTCGGCGCTCTGCAGGATCTGCAGCTGGACCAGGCGAAGCCCCAGGACGGCGCCGGCCGCCAAAATCATGACCCAAAGGACCTGGAACCGGGCCGAGATCGCTTCGCTCATCGCTGGGCCCTCGTCCATTCCCAGCACACCGCCGCCGCCGGAACGAAAAGGCAGTTGTAAAATGGATCCGCGACCCAGGGCCTCCATCCGATCCATAGGAAAGTCCTGGCGAAAGCCAGGGAGACCAGGCCCTGGGCCAGGAAATAGAGCCAAGTCGCCAGAAAAACCACCATCGACAAGGGCAGGATATCCGCCAGATCGATCTGGCGTCGCAGGATCCCGACCCCATAGCCGGCCAGCATCAAGACCAGCGCATCGGCTCCAAAAAGCTGCGGGTGCATGGCGTCGAGGAAGAGCCCCCAGAAAAAACCATAGCACATCCCCAGATTCTGGCCGAGCCTGGCGGCCAGGACCACGGTCAAAACCAGCAAGACCTGCGGGCTGAGGCCCCCGAAAGAGAAATGAGTCGACCACCACCACTGGATAAAGGCAGCGGCGAGGAAGACCGCGATCCCGCGCAGAGGATTCACCGGACCTCCTCGATGGACGAGCGCGCTTCGGGCCTCAGGATCATGACGCGGTGCAGCATCGCCGCACCCAGGGCGGGCTCGACTTCGACGGATTGGAAAGTCAAGAACGGGTCGCGCGGATTGATGGAGATCGCGCGTCCGATAAAAATTCCCGGAGGAAAAGTCGCGCTCGTCGGCGAGGTGAAGACCCTGTCGCCCAGACGCAGCTCGGTCTCGGGAGGCAAATAGTTCATGCGCAGAGTCGGTCCGCCGTCTCCCTGCACCAAGCCCTCCACCGCCGCCGTCGAGAGAACAGCCGCGATCGACGAGGCCTCATCCGTCGCCAAAAGGACGACCGCCGCATCCCGACGGACTTCCGTGATCCGGCCCACCACGACCAAGGCGTCTCCCTGGACGCCCAGGACCGGGGCGTTGAGCGCCACCCCCTGGCGGGCGCCGGCATTGACTATGACGCTGTTGTACCAATGCAGGGGATCGCGCTCGATCGTGTCGGCCCAGAGGGCTTCGCGCCGGCCCGGGACCTTCAGACCCAGGGCCTGGGAAAGCCGCTGATTCTCCGCGCGCAGCGCCTCCAGCTCGGAACCCCTCCAGAGGGCGTTCTGGAGCTCCGCTCGCAGCCGCTGGTTCTCCATATCCGCGCTCATGAGCCGGGCCAGGCCCGTGGGCACATCGGCCAGCCGCCCCACCCCTTGAGCGCCGTAATAGACCATCGGATCGCACAGATAGATGACGCAGGCCTTCAAAGCCCTTACCGGCGCGGCCAGCGGCAAAGAAAGCAGGAACAGCGCCAGAGCCGAGAAGACCGCCAATATATAGTTAGAGATCCGTATTTCGCGCATGAGCCTGTCCGCACAGCGTAAGCTGTGCCGCTAAGTGCCGCGGTAGCGGTACGAGGTGACGAAATCGGGGCGCCGATCCGAGATGTTGTCGAGCTCTTCGAGGAACCGGCCGGCCCCCATGGCGACACAGCTCAACGGGTCGGCAGCGCGATGCACCGGCAGCTCCGTCTCCTGCCGGATGAGCTCGGGCAGCCCGCGCAAGAGCGATCCCCCACCCGCCAACATGATGCCCCTCTCGACCAAATCCGCGGCCAATTCCGCTGGAGTCTCCTCCAAAGTGTTCTTGATCACGTCGAGGATGAGCTGCATCGGCTCCATGAGCGCCTGGCGCACCTCCTCGGAGGTGATCAGTACCGTCTTGGGAAGTCCCGTGGCCTGGTCACGCCCCCGGACCTCCATGGTCTTCTCCTCCTTCAAGGGGAAGACCGAGCCGATCTGGATCTTGACGTCCTCGGCCGTCGTCTCGCCGATGAGGAGGTTGTACTTGCGCCGGAAATGCATCATCATGGCCTCATCCATCTCGTCACCGGCGATGTCGAGGGATTTGGAGACCACCAAGCCGCCCAGAGAGATGACCGCCGCCTCGGTCGTGCCGCCTCCGATGTCCACGATGAAGTTGCCATGCGGCTCGGAGATGGGCAGGTCCGCGCCGATGGCCGCCGCCATGGGCTCCTCGATGAGGTAGACCTCGCGCGCGCCGGCCTGCTCGGCCGACTCCTGCACGGCCCGGCGCTCCACCTCGGTGATCCCCGAGGGGATGCCGATGACGATGCGCGGATGCAGGAGCGATCTCCGGTTGTGCACCTTGCGGATGAAATACTTGATCATCTCCTGCGTGACTTCAAAGTCGGCGATGACGCCGTTCTTCAAGGGGCGCACCGCCACGATGGAGGCGGGCGTGCGGCCCAGCATCCGCTTGGCTCCGGCCCCGATGGCCAACACGCGCCGCGTCTCACGGTCGATGGCCACGACGGAAGGCTCGCGAAGGACGATCCCCTGATTCTTCACGTAGACCAGGGTGTTGGCCGTGCCCAGGTCGATGCCCATGTCGTTGGAGAAAAGGCTGAACAGGAAGTCGAGCATGGGCCTAGGAGAGCAGCGTCACCAACCCCCGCTGCGCGTTGTCGCCGACGCGCGGCGCCAGACGCAGGATGCGGATATACCCCCCCGGCCGCTGGGCATAACGGGGAGCCAGCACGTCGAAGAGCTTGCGATAGACGACGCGGTCCTGGATGGCGCGGCGCACCAGGACATGGCGCCCCCGCACCGCATGGGTGATGATCTTCTCGGCGAAGGGCCGCAGCTCCTTGGCCTTGGCGATCGTGGTCTCGACCTTCTCATGAAGGAAGAGGCTCGTCGCCATGTTCCTCAAGAGGGCCCGGCGATGTGAGCTGGTCACCCCCAGCTTACGGCCTCCCAGGGTCTTGATCATAGGGACATCCCTAAGGAAAGCCCCATGTCCTTGAGGCGGTCCTTGATCTCGTCCAGGGACTTCTTGCCGAAATTCTTGACCGAGAGGAGCTCCTCGTCTCTCTTGGACACCAGCTCCCCGATGGTCTTGATGCGCGCCACCTTCAGGCAGTTGGAGGCCCGCGAGGAGAGTTCGATCATCTCGATGGGCTGTCCGAGGATCTCCTTGAGCTTGGAGTCCGACCCCAAACCCTCTCCATTACCGCCCACTCCATCGGACGCGGCCGGAGCTGCCTCCTCCTCGGGGATGAAGATGTCGAGTGACTGACGCAGCAGCTTGGAGGATTGGATCAGGGCCTCCGCCGGATTGAGCGAGCCGTCGGTCCATATCTCGACGATGAGCCGGTCGTAGTCGGTCACCTGCCCGACGCGGGCGTTCTCCACGTCGTAATGCACCTTGACGACGGGAGAGAAGAGCGCGTCCATGGGCAAGTAGCCCGCGGGCCAGCGGTTCTGCTGGCGCAGCTCCTCGGCCGGGATGTAGCCGCGGCCCTTGGAGATCTCGATCTCCATGTCCAGCTTGCCGCCGGCCTCCAGGTTCGCGATGACCAGGTCCTTGTTGACCACCTCCACGTTGGAGTTGACCCGGATCAGGGAGGCCTTCACCTCCCCCTCCTTGTTGGCGGTCAGATAAACCGTCTCCGGACCGTTGGAGAAGAGCTTGACCCTCAGCTTCTTTAAGTTGAGGAGGATGTTCATCACATCCTCTTTGACTCCGGGGAGGGTGGCGTATTCATGGGTCGCCCCCTCCACGCGCACGGCGGTCGCGGCCGCCCCCTCGAGGCTCGAAAGGAGCACCCGGCGCAAAGCGTTGCCGGTCGTGTGTCCGTAGCCCCTCTCATAAGGCTCGGCGATGAACTTCGCGTAATTCTCCGACATCGTCTTCTCGTCCACGCTGAGCTTCTGCGGCAGGATCAGTTCTTTATAAGCCATGGAATGGTCTCTCCCTTGCCCCGTTACTTGGAATAGTACTCGATGATGAGCTGCTCGTTGACTGGGAACGACATCTCGGCGCGCTCAGGCAATCGCACGACCTTGGCGGAAAGTTCCGCCTCGTTGAACTCCAGGAAGCTCGGCCTCTGGTTGAGGCGCTTGGCCGTCTCCAGGCTGAGTTTGATCCCCACGTTCTCCCGGGATTTCGGCTCGAGGGAAACGACCTTCCCGGGGCTGACCGTATAGGAGGGGATGCTGACGCTGCGGCCGGCGACGAGCACCTTGCCGTGCCGGACCAGCTGGCGCGCCTGCTTCAAGGACGTCGCCAGGCCCATGCGCCGCACCACGTTGTCCAGACGCAGCTCCAAGGCGCGCAGGAGATGGTCCCCCGAAGCCTCCGGGCTGCGGGAAGCGGCCTCGATGAGCCGCTTGAAAGGCTTCTCTGCGATGGACGCCAAGCGCCTGAGCTTCTGCTTCTCACGCAGACGGATGGCATAGGCCGAAGGCTTGCCCCTCTGCGGCCGGGCCATTCCCGGCGGGGTGGGGCGCTTGTCCAGGACGCATTTGACGTGGCACTTGTCTCCCTTCAAGAACAGTTTGGTCTGTTCCCGACGGCAGAGTTTGCAGACTGAGCCGCTGTATCTCATTTAGACCCTCCTGGCCTTGGGGGGACGGCACCCATTGTGGGGGAGCGGCGTCACATCCTTGAGGCTCACGATGACAAGGCCCGAATTGCCCAGACTGCGCACCGCAGTCTCGCGGCCGGGCCCGGGTCCCTTGATGAAAACGGCGATCTGCTTGACGCCGAGCTCGACCGCGCGCTTGGCGATCTTCGTGGCGGTCACGCCGGCCGCGAAAGGCGTTCCCTTCTTGGTCCCCCGGAACCCGCTGCCCCCCGCGGAGGCCCACGCCAGGACATCGCCGCGTTCGTCGGTCAAGGAAACGATGGTGTTATTGAAAGAGCATCGGATGAAGACCTTCGCAAAGGTCAGGCTCTTCCAGGATTTCTTCGTCGGTCCCCCGCCCTGAGGGCGGGGCTGCGGCTTCTCTTCTTCGGGCATAAAACGCTCACTCCTCCTTTAAATGGATCCCACTCAACCCTTCGGCGCGGCTTTCGCCTCGGCCTTGCCGGCGCCCACGGTCTTGCGGCGGCCGCGCCGGGTGCGGGCGTTGGTGCGCGTGCGCTGGCCCCGCACCGGCAGGGCCCGGCGGTAGCGGACTCCCCGGTAGCTGCCGACCTCCTGAAGCCGTTGCAGATTGCTCGACAACTCGCGGCGCAGCTCTCCTTCGACCTTGTACTCCTTGGTGATGAGATTGCTCAAGAGACTCACCTGACTCTCCGTGAGATCCTTGACGCGGGTGGCGGGAGGCACTTGGTTGGCGAGCTTCTCCAGAATCTTGCCAGCCGTCGTCTTCCCGATCCCATAGAGGTACTGCAAAGCGACATCGATCCTCTTGTTCTTCGGCAGATCCACTCCCGCAACACGTGCCATTACGACCTCCTTACAGGTGCCAGGTTAAAACCTGGCACCTAACCCTGTCTCTGCTTATGCTTCGGGTTGGAACAGACGACCCGGACCACCCCGCTGCGTTTGACGACCCGGCACTTCTGACAGATCGGCTTGACGCTGGCTCTGACCTTCATCTCATTTCTCCCGATACGTGATCCGGCCCCGGGTCAGGTCGTAGGGAGAAAGTTCCAAGCGGACCTTGTCCCCGGGAAGGATCTTGATGTAATGCATGCGCATCTTTCCCGAGATGTGGGCCAGCACGATCTTGCCCTGCCCGATATCCACGCGGAACATCGCGTTGGGCAAGGCCTCAAGAATGCTGCCCTCCACCTCGATCTTGTCTTCCTTCACCATGTCGCAGTCCTACCCTGACGCGCCGTCAGTATCTCCGGGCCTTGGGCCGTCACGGCCACCGTATGCTCCCAATGCGCGGAAAGGCTGCCGTCCTTGGTCACGGCCGTCCAGCCGTCCTGGAGCGTGCGCGCCTCGAAGCTCCCGGCATTGATCATGGGTTCGATGGCCAGGACCATGCCCGGCGCGAGCCTCGGCCCCGTCCCCGCCTTGCCATAGTTGGGCACCGGCGGCTCCTCATGAAGGGCGCGGCCGATGCCGTGCCCCACAAAATCGCGTACCACGGAAAAACCGGCGCCTTCCACATGGGCCTGTATGGCGGCGGACACATCCCCGAGGCGCGCCCCCGGCCTGGCGGCGGCGATCCCGATGTCCAAAGCCTCGCGCGCCGTCCGGGCCAGACGCTCGGCCTCAGGCGTCAGGCGTCCCACGCCCACGGTCGCGGCCATGTCCGCATAAAAACCTTCGTACAGACAGCCCAGATCCAAGCTCACCAGGTCCCCGTCCCGAAGGACCGCGGACGAGGGGATGCCGTGGATGATCGCGTCATTGACGGAAACGCAGAGAGAGGCGGGAAAACCCCTGTAGCCCAAGAACGCCGGCTTAGCCCCAAGGCGCGAGAGCTCTGAAACGACCACGCGGTCGAGTCCCACGGTCGCCATCCCCGGCTTGACCGCGCGCACCACGGCCTCCAAAGCCTCCGCGAGGATTGCGCCAGCCCGGCGCATCACCGCGAGCTCGGTCGCGCTCTTCATCTCGATGGTCTTTGTGGAAAACATAAGCTAGGACCGCGCCCCCGAAACTAGTGGGGTGATGATCGCGCCCAGTTGGGCCGAGACATCTTGCGGCGGGCGGGCCGCGTCCACCTCATGGAAAGCCCCCTCCGTCTTGTAATAGGCGACCAGGGGACGCGTCAGATCCTCATAAACCATCAGCCTCTTGCGGGAAGTCGCCTCGGTATCGTCATCGCGCACCACGAGGCCCTTGCCGCACTTATCGCACTTGCCCTCCGCCTGCGGAGGACGGCTCAGAACGTTGTAGACCTCACCGCAGCCGCCGCACAGGCGCCGAGAGGTCAGCCTCTTGATCGCTTCGAGCGAGGAAAGATTCAGGAAAAAAACAGAATCGACTCCCGCCCCCTTCTGAGACAGCAGCGAAGAGAGGGCCTGGGCCTGCGCAAGGTTGCGCGGGAATCCGTCGAGGAGATAGCGGCCGCCCTGGGGGTCGCTGAGACGGCTGGCCACCATCTCGGTCACCAGGGAGTCGGGCACCAGCTGGCCTTTGCTGACATACTTGGCGGCTTGTTGGCCCAGCGGGGTCTTGGACGAGATCTCCGAACGGAAGATGTCTCCTGTGGAGAGATGGGTCAGGCCGAATCTCTCGGAGAGGAAGGCCGCCTGCGTCCCCTTGCCCGAGCCCGGAGCGCCGATCAGGATGATGATCATGAGGTCCCTACGTTGAACCAGCGTTGCTGGATGCGCCCCTTCTTCAGGAAACCCTCGTAGTGGCGCATGATGAGATGCGCCTCGAGCTGGCCCATGGTGTCGAGCGCCACGCCCACGACGATGAGAAGAGAAGTCCCGCCGAAATAGAAGGGGGTGTTCCATTGCCGGCGCAGCCAGTCGGGCAGGACCGCGATGGCCGCCACGAACAGGGCCCCTCCCAGGGTGATGCGCTCCAAGACCCATTCGATGTACTTGGCGGTCGGCTCGCCGGGACGGATGCCGGGCACGAAACCGCCGGATTTCTTCATGTTCTCGGCCAGGTCCACGGGATTGATGGAGACCGAGTTGTAGAAATAGCAGAAAAAGATGACCAGCCCCGCGTAGAGGAGCTGATAGAGGAGGCTGCCCCGGCTCCAGAACTCCATCATCTTGGCCGCCCAGGGAGCCTGCGGCGCGAAAGTGGCCACGGTCATGGGCACGGTCAACAAAGACACGGCGAAGATCACCGCGATGACGCCGGACTGGTCCACTTTCAAGGGGAGATAGCTCGAGGCCCCGCCGTACATCTTGCGCCCCACGACGCGCTTGGCGTACTGGACCGGGATCTTGCGCTGGGCAGTCTCTACCCAGACCACGGAGACGATGATGGCGAGAAGCGCCGCCACGAGGATCAGAGCCGTCAAAAGGCCGATTTCCTCGAGACGGATGAGCGACATGAGGCTGAAGGCCGCGCTGGGGATGCGGTCCACGATGCCGGCGAAGATCAAAAGCGAGATGCCGTTGCCGATGCCGTTCTCCGTCATCTGCTCGCCCAGCCACATGATGAAGATGGTGCCGGCGGTCAGGGTCAGCACGGTGATCGTGTAGAAACCCCAGGTCGGGTTGGAGACCGTGGGCATGCCCCCGGGAGGGGTCATCTTGGTGATGGCGATGGTCAGGCCGAAGGACTGGAAAGCGGCCAAAAAGAGCGTGAGGTAGCGCGTGAGGCTGTTGAGCTTGCGCCGGCCCAGCTCGCCTTCCTTATATAAGCGGTCCAAATAAGGAAGGACGTGGGCCCCCTGCAGAAGGCTCATGATGATGGAGGCGTTGATGTAGGGCATGACGCCCATGGAGAATATGGAGAACCGACCCAAGGCGCCGCCGGAAAACATATTGAGGAATCCCAAAAGACTGTTTTTTTGCGCCTCGAAGATGGCCCGGATGGCGTCGCCGTTGATTCCTGGGATGGGGATGATGGCGCCGAGCCGGTAGACGGCGATGGCTCCCAAGGTGAAAAGGACCCTTTTGCGCAGATCGGGGACGTCGAAGAGGTCGTTGAAGCGCTGGATCATGAAGGAATAAGGACGGATTCTCCGCCCGCCTTGAGGATCTTCTCCCGAGCGCTGGCCGAGAAGGCATGCGCGCTGATCTTATAGGCCGACTTCAGGGATCCGTCTCCCAGGACCTTGACCGGCTTTCGGCCCTTGATGAGCCCGTGCAGACGCAGGGCCTCGAGGGAGACCTCCTTCTGGCTCTTGAAAGTCCTCTCGATGGCCTCCAGGGAAACGACCTGGAAGATCCGGCGGAAGGGCCCGTTGGTGAATCCCCGCTTGGGAACGCGCCGCAGAAGCGGCGTCTGTCCGCCCTCGAATCCGGGCATCTTGCCGTCGCCGGAGCGGCTGCGCTGGCCTTTCTGGCCCTTCGTCGCCGTCTGTCCCGTGCCGGAACCCTCTCCCATGCCCAACCGGATGGGCCGGGTGCGCGAGCCGGGCGTGGGCCGCAGATTGCTCAAAGTGGGGATGTTCTGGTCGCTCATGGGGGGTCCTCGTTATTTGCCGCGCAACTTGGCCGTTTCCTCGCTCGTGCGCAGGAGTTTCAAGCACCGCAAGGTCGCGCCCACCACGTTGAAGGCGCTCTTCGAGCCCAAGCTCTTGGTCAGGATGTTCTTGATGCCGCCGGCTTCCAGCACCGCCCGCACCCCGCCGCCGGCGATGACGCCGGTGCCGGGAGCCGCGGGCTTCATCCAGACCATGCCGGAGCCGAACTTGGCCTGGATCTCGTGAGGGATGGTGTCCCCCCGGAGGGCGAATTTCATGAGGTTCTTGCGCGCCTGGGCGTTCGCCTTCTGGATGGAGGACTGGACCTCGCGGGACTTGCCGAGGCCGAAGCCCACGGTGCCCGCCCCGTCTCCGACGACCACCAAAGCGGAGAAAGAGAATCTCTTGCCTCCCTTGACCGTTTTTGAGACGCGGTTGATGGCCACGACCGTCTCTCGCAAGCCGTCCTCACTCAAAGCATTGGGGTCTCGCCGGCGTCCGGAGCGTCCGCCGTAAGGCGGACGGCCCTGCGTTTGCGACGCAGGGCCCGAAGATGGCTGCGCCGCCTTTACCACAGGCGCAGGAACAGCAGCCGCCGGCTCCGGGGACGCGGGCGTTTGAGGATTGTCAATGGTCATAAATGGGATTCTCCTAGAATTTGAGCCCGCCGGCCCGTGCCGCCTCGGCCAGGGCCTTGATCCGGCCATGATAGACGTGGCCGCTGCGGTCGAACACCACGGTTGTGACTCCCGCAGCCTGGGCTTTCTGCGCGATGAGCTCGCCCACGCGCTTGGCCGCTGCGATGTTCTTGGCCCGCTTGGCTCCCTTGAACTCCTTGGACAAGGAAGAAGCAGCCGCCAGGGTCTTGCCCTGTCCGTCGTCGACGACCTGGGCATAGATGCATTTCAGGCTGCGGTGCACGCTCAGCCGGGGCCGGCCCTCGGGCCTGAGGGCGAGCCTGTCCTGCACGCGTTTACGGCGATACTCGTAACGAATCTTTTTATCTTTCATGAAAATTCCTCGGGATGTCTTATTTCTTCGCTCCGCCCGCCGCTCCGGCGGTCGCCCCAGCCGCCGTCTTGCCCGCCTTCTTGCGGATGTGCTCGCCCTGATAGCGGATGCCGGTGCCCTTGTATGGCTCCGTATAGCGCAGGCTCCTAATCTTGGCCGCGACCTCGCCGACGCTCATCTTGTCCGGTCCGGAGACGGTGATCTGGGTCTTCTTGGGGTCGACGCCCAACGTGACGCCGGCCGGCGCCGTAAAGACCACGGGGTGCGACTTGCCCAAAGTCATGGTCAGTTTCTGCCCCACCACCTCGGCGCGGAATCCCAGGCCCACGATGTCGAGGACCTTGGAGAACCCCGACGCCACGCCTTGGACCATATTGTTGACGAGAGAGCGGCTCATGCCGTAGATGGCGGAAGCATCGCGGTGTGCGTCAAGATCCGCCGCGAGCAGAAGCTTTCCCTCCTTGACCTCGGCACTCACGTAGGGATGCAGACGCATCTGCAAAGATCCCTTCGGACCCTTGGCCGCCACCACGTCTTTGGTGATGGAGACCTGGACGGCGGACGGGATGACGATCGGCATTTTTCCTATTCGGCTCATGATGGTCTCACCACACGTGGCAGAGGATCTCTCCGCCGATCTTTTTTTCCTTGGCCTGCCGGTTCGTGATGACGCCCTGCGAGGTGGAGAGGATGGTGACGGGGAACCCCCCCCGCACGCGCGGGATGTCGCGATATGACCGGTAGGTCCGCAGCCCCGGCTTGGAGACGCGCTCGATGCCCTGGATGACCGACTCCTTCTGCGGGGAGAACTTGAGGAACACGCGAATGGTGCCGCGCTTGTTGCCGTTGGTGAAGAGGGTCTTGTAGTTGGCGATGAAACCCTCCTCCTTGAGGATGCGCACGATCTCGAGCTTGATGCGCGCGTGGGGCACGTCCACGCGGTCCTTCTGACGGAGATTGGCGTTGCGGATTCTCGTGAGAAGATCGGCTATTTGGTCCATGGATTCACCCTACCAGGAAGATTTCTTGACGCCGGGCAGCTGCCCCTGGTGCGCCATCTTGCGGAAACAGATGCGGCAAAGGCCGAAATCCCGGTAGTACGCCCGGGGCCGACCGCAGATCTGGCAGCGGTTGCGCTGGCGGGTGGAGAACTTCGGGGGCTTCTGCGTCTTGGCTTTCCAAGCAGTCGTCGCCATCTTACTCCCTCCCAGCCGACGGGCTCTCGGCGGCCTTGACCGCCTTGAACGGCATGCCCATATCCCGGAGGAGCTCGAGGCTCAAAGCATCGGCGCCCGCCGTGGTCACGAAAGTGATGTTGAGACCGTGCTGCTTGAGCGATTTCTCCACATTGATCTCGGGGAAGATCATCTGCTCGCGCAGGCCCAGGTTGTAGTTCCCCGTGCCGTCGAACCCCCGGGGTTCCAGCCCCCTGAAATCACGCAGGCGCGGGATCGACGTGGAGATGAGCCGGTCGAGGAACTCATACATCCGATCCCCGCGCAGGGTCACACGCAGACCGATGGGCATGCCCTCGCGGAGCTTGAAGTTCGAGATGGACTTCTTGGCGCGGCGCAGCTGGGGCCACTGGCCCGTGATGAGGGCCAGCTCCTCGCGGACGCCGTCGAGAGCCTGGATGTTGTCGCGCGCCTCGGAAACTCCGACATTGACCACGATCTTGGTCAGGCGCGGGACCTGGAAGCGGTTCTTCCAGCCGTGGCGGCTCAGGAAAGCCGGCACGATCTCCTCGCCGTAGCGCGCCTTCAGGCGCGGCACGGGATGCGCCGCCTCGCGGCCGTCGGAAACGGCCAGGCTCGGGCCGGCGGACTTAGCCGCCTTCGCGTCAGCCGCCGCCTTCTTGGCGGCCGCGGCCGCCGCCTTCGCCTTCGCTGCCTTTGCGTCAGAATCTTTTTCAGCCATGGAACCCTCGCTAGAGAATCGTCTCCCCGCACTTGCGGCACAGCCTCACGACCTCTCCGGTGGAAAGCTTGTCGAGCTTGGGCCGGATGGGCTTCTCGCACTTGGGGCAGAGGAGCATCACATTGGAATAGTGGAGGGGGGCCTCCATCTTCTGCAGGCCGCCGGGTTGGGACTGCTTCGGCTTCCTGTGCTTGGTCACGATATTGACCTTGCCGACCAGCACGCGCCCCGTGTCCGGATAGATCCTCAGGATCTCGCCGGTCTTGCCGCGCTCCTTGCCGGCGATGACCATCACCTTATCCTTCTTCCTAAGCTTGCATTTCATCGCGTCAGACCACCTCGGGGGCCAGGGATATGATCTTCAGATACTCTTTGTCGCGCAGCTCGCGGGCGACCGGCCCGAAGACGCGGGTCCCCTTGGGCTCGCCGTTGGCGTCGATGAGGCAGGCGGCATTGTCGTCAAAACGGACATAGGAGCCGTCCGGGCGGCGGCGGTTCTGCGCCGTGCGCACGACCACGGCCTTGACCACCTCGCCCTTCTTGATCGCGCCGTTGGGCAGGGCGTCGCGCACGCTGCAGACGATGACGTCTCCCACCGTGGCGTAACGGTGGTAATGGCCTTTGCAGACGTGGAAGCACTGGAGCTTGCGCGCTCCGGAATTATCCGCCACGTTGATGATGGATCTGAGCTGGATCATACCTTCGCCTCGATGACGCCGCGCGGAGCGGCCTCGATCACCCGCACCAGGCGCCAGCGCTTGGTGCGCGAAAGCGGACGGGAGCTGGAGATCTCCACCCGGTCGCCCTGCCGGGACTGGTTGGTCTCGTCATGGACGCCGAAGCGGCTGCATTTTTTGACGATCTTCTCGTAAAAGGGATGGCGCACCAAGCGGGTGACTTCGACGATGCGGGTCTTGTTCATCTTGTCGGAGATGACGATCCCAGAGAACGTCTTTCTCTTGCTGCGTTCGATGGCCGATTCGGGCGTCATGATTGGGCTCCTTCTTTTGCACGGATCCAGGTCTGCAGCCGCGCCGCATGTCGTCGGAGAGTGCGCATCTCCAGGGGATTCTTGACCGGAGCCGTGACATGCTTGAACCGCAGACGGAAAAGCTTCTCGCGGGATTGCACCAGTTCGGCGCGCAACTCCGCCGCCGAATGATTCCTCAGATCTTCCTTATCCCTGCCTTTCATGGTCTCTCTCCCACGGCATCGGGATCGACCATTCCCTCGTTAAACTCGGTCATATGCGCTCCCGTTCGATAAACCGCGTGCGGATGGGAAGCTTGTAGGCAGCCACGCGCAGCGCCTCTTGAGCCGCCTCGCGGGTCAGCCCCTGGATCTCAAAAAGAACGCGCCCGGGACGGATGACGACCACCCAGTGGTCCGGAGCTCCTTTGCCCTTTCCCATGCGGGTCTCCGCCGGATGCTTGGTGACCGCCTTGTCCGGGAAGACGCGCAGCCAGAGCTTTCCGCCCTTCTTCAAGTGGCGGCCGATGCAGACGCGCGCCGCCTCGATCTGGCGCGCGGTCACCCACTTGGGTTCCAGAGCCTTCAAGGCATACTCCCCGAAGGCGATGGCGGTCCCCTTCTTCGCCGGGCCCTTGATGCGCGGGTGGCTGTGGGGCTTGCGATACTTGACGCGCTTAGGCATCAGCATTGGTCTTGCCCCCTTCGGATGCCGGTGCCGGCGCCGCCGGCGCCGCTGCCGCCAAAGCTTCCTTCGTCGTCTCCGTGCTCTCGGCGGCCTTGGCCATCTGCTGGAATTCCTTGGCCGTCTTGACGAAATGTTGTTTCTTGAAGATCCAGCACTTGACCCCGATCAATCCCGCGGTCGTGTGGGCCTCGCAGGTGCCGTAGTCCACATCGGCGGAATAGGTGTGCAGCGGGACGCGGCCCTCGCGCGCCCATTCGCGCCGCGCGATCTCGGAGCCGTTCAAGCGTCCACCGACCATGACCTTGATGCCCAGAGCGCCCGACTGCATGGTGCGCTCCATGGCCCGCCGCATGGCGCGGCGGTACGCGATGCGCTTCTCCAACTGCAAAGCGATGGCCTCGGCCACGAGGCGCGCGTCGAGCTCCGGAGACTTGATCTCCATCACGTTGATGAAGGTCTTGCGCTGGGTCAAGCTCTCGATGCGCGTGCGGATGCCCTCGATGTCGACGCCCTTCTTGCCGATGACGACTCCGGGCCTGGCCGTGTGGATGTTGACGCGCAGATACGAACCCGCTCGCTCGATGCCGACCCAGCTGACGGCCGCCAGGCGGAAGGTGTCCTTGACCAGGGCTCGAATCTTGAAATCCTCGCCGATCAAGGCCGGCATCTCGCGGGGAGAGAACCACTTGGATTCCCAATCGGCGGTGTAGCCCAGGCGCATGGCCTTGGGATGAGTTTTGTTTCCCATGGGTTATTTCTCCAGCGTGTCAGAAACGGTCACCGTCAGATGACAGACCTTGCGCTTGAAGGTGTTGGCCCGGCCCTGGGGCGCGGGCATGACGCGGCGCATTTGGCCCATCGGTCCCTGCCCCGACCAGCAGGACTTGATATAGACGTTCTCGGGGACCAAGGTCTTGCCCGAGAGCCGCGCCTTGATGGTCAGGTTGGCGGCGGCCGAGCGCACGGTCTTGGCGATCATGCGGCCGCACAGCCGCGGGACGAGAGGCAGCATCGCCTCGGCTTGAAGGACCGATTTGCCGCGGATCTCGCGGAGGACCTGCGCGACCTTGCGCGTCCCGAATCTTTGGAATCTAGAGTAGGCTGTGGCTTCCATGATCATCCTCAGGTGAGCGCTGCGGACTCTTTGTGAGATCCGCCATGGGCGCGGAAGAATCGAGTGAAGGAGAACTCGCCGAGCTTGTGTCCCACCATCTGCTCGGTCACGTAGATGGGCAGGAACTTGCGCCCGTTGTGGACCGCGAAAGTGTGGCCCACGAAATCCGGCGGGATGGTTGAACGCCGAGCCCAGGTCTTGATGGCCTTTTTCTCGCCGGAGGCATTCATCTTATGCACCTTGGCGAGGAGCTTGGCGTCCACGAACGGCCCTTTTCGGCTTGATCGGCTCATAGGTTCCTCATGAGGCCAGGGTCTGGGCGCGTCGGCGGTCGGAGACGATCATCCAGCCCTCCCTCTTTTTCTTATTGCGCGTCTTGTAGCCTTTGGAAAGCTGTCCCCACGGAGAGCAAGGGTGGTTGCCGCCTTTGGACTTTCCGCGGCCGCCTCCCAGAGGATGGTCGGTCGCGTTCATGGCGCCGCCGCGGACCGTCGGACGGATCCCGCGATGGCGGGAGCGGCCCGCCTTGCCCAGGGTGATGGTGTTGTGCTCGGTGTTGGCCACCTGTCCCAGGGTCGCCAGGCACCCTTCCGGCACGATGCGGATCTCGCCCGACGGCATCTTGAGCTGGGCATAGCCCGCGTCCTTGGCCATGAGCTGCGCCTGCGTCCCGGCGGCGCGCATCAATTGCCCGCCCTTGCCCGGGAGGAGCTCCACATTGTGCACGAACGAACCCTCGGGGATGTTTGCCAGAGGCAGGGCGTTTCCGACCTTGATGTCCGCCGCGGGACCGCTGAGGATCGTGTCGCCGACCTTCAGGCCCACGGGATGCAGGATGTAGCGCTTCTCTCCATCCGCGTAATGGACCAGGCAGATGCGCGCGCTGCGATTGGGGTCGTACTCGATGGAAGCCACCCGACCGGGAATCCCGAATTTTTCGCGCTTGAAATCCACGATGCGGTAGGCCCTCTTGGCCCCCCCGCCCTGATGGCGCACCATGATCATGCCGGTGTTGTTACGGCCGCCCGTCCTCTTCAAGGAACGGACCAGGCTCTTCTCCGGCCGCGTCGTGGTGAGCTCCGAGTAATCCGCCGAGGTCATGCCTCGGCGCGACGGCGTGTACGGCTTATAGATTTTTATGGGCATAGATCCTTCTTAGGCCGTCTCCTGCGCGACGTCGATCTTCTGATCCTTGCCGATGGTGACGATGGCCTTCTTCCAATCCGGCCTCAGGCCGCCGCCCTGGCCGTAGCGGCGGAACTTCCCGCCGATGATCATCGTGCGAACGGCCAGCACCTTGACCTTGAAAAGCGCCTCCACGGAGCGCTTGATGGCCCGCTTGTCGGCACTGCGGGCCACCTCGAAGGAGTACTGGTTGTACTTCTCCTTCTGCAGGGTGCTGCGCTCGGTCAAAAGGGGCCGCACGATGACCGCGCAGACTTCTTCGGGATTCTGGAGGGTCTGGGCCATGTCAATTCACCTTGTGCTTGACGGCGGAGAGTCCCGTGAAGCGGGCGCCCAGCTTTTCCAACGCCGGGCGGGTCACGACGAGGCGTCCGGCCCGCAGGACCGTGTAGGCGTTGATGTTGCCGGCCAGCGCCAGTTCGAGCTGCGGGATGTTGCGTCCGGCCAGAGCCAGCCGGGCGTCCGGGGCGTCCAAGACGAGCATGGTACGTCCCTCGCAGCCGAGGGCCTTGAGGAGAGCGATGGCCTGCTTGGTCTTCGCCTCCGCGACGCTCAGGCTCTCGACGAACGTGATCGCGCCCTGGGCATGCTTGGCGGAGAGCGCCTGCGCCAAGGCGAGAGCGGCCTTGCGCCGCGGGAATTTCAGGGTGACCTTCCCCGCGCGCGGGCCGAAGGTGATGCCGCCGTGGCGCCACAAAGGCGAGCGGAACGACCCCGCCCGCGCCCGGCCGGTGTGCTTCTGCTTCCAAGGCTTCTTGCCCGAGCCAGAGACCTCGGCGCGGGTCTTGGTGTTGGCCGTGCCCTGGCGCTGATTGGCCAGATAGGCCGTCGTGTACTCGTGCAGGAACTCCTTCGAGGCGCGGCGGCCGAACACGGTCTCCGGCAGATCCACCTTGCCGACCGCAGCTCCCTTCACGTTCATCAGTGGCGCTTCCATGAATTCCTCTTATTTCGTCGCGGCCTTGCTCGGTTTCTTGCCGATGATGTTGCCCATCTTGTCCTTCTTGACCGAGGGAAGGACCGGCGCGATGTAGCGTTTGCGGGCCATCACGGTCTCGGAAATGGTGACGAGGCCGCCCCGCGGTCCGGGGACCGGGCCGGCCAAGTAGATGAGATTCTCAGGCCCGTCGACGCGGATGACCTCGAGCTTGAGCGAGGTCTCGGTCACGTGGCCCATATGACCCGCCATGCGCTGGCCGGGCAGGACCCGCCCCAAGGCGCGCCGCGATGCCAGGGAGCCGGGGGAACGCTCCTTGTCCGAGGCGCCGTGCGAGGCGGGAAGTCCGTGGAATCCATGGCGCTTCATGACGCCGGCAAAGCCGCGGCCCTTCGTGGTGCCCTGCACGTCCACATAATCGCCGACCTGAAAGATCCCTTCGAGGGCAACCGTCTGTCCGGCCTCCAGGCCCGCGAGGTTCGCCACGCGGACCTCACGCATCCATCGCGCCGGAGCCAGGCCGGCTTTCTTCAGCTGGCCCAAAACAGGCTTGGCCACGCCCTTGGGCGAACGCTGGCCGTAAGCCAGGAGCACGGCATTATAGCCGTCCGGGCCCTCGGCCGACTTGACCCGCACGATGGGGCAGGGACCGGCCTTGAGGATCGTCACGCCGAAGAGGCGGTTGTCCTTGCGGCCATAAAGCTGGGTCATGCCGACCTTCTCTCCCAAAATCACGCGCAGGCTCGCCGGAGCCTTCTTCGTCTCTGTTGTCTCTGTCATACCCTTGAAGTCCCGTTTTTTACAGTTTGATCTCGACGTCCACTCCCGCCGGCAGATCGAGTTTCATGAGCTCGTCGACCGTCTTCTGCGTCGTGCCGTTGAGCTCGATGAGGCGCTTATGGATGCGCATCTCGAACTGCTCCCGCGACTTCTTGTCCACATGCGGAGAGCGCAAGACCGTGTACTTCTTAATGTGAGTGGGCAGTAAAACGGGGCCGGAAACGACGGCCCCGCTGCGCTGCGCCGTCTCAACGATCTTGCCCACGCTGGCATCGAGAACGCGGTGGTCGTAGGCCCGAAGACGGATGCGAATTCTCTGCGGCTGACTCGTCTCTGTCATGGATATTATACCTTAATTCCTTGGATTTTATTCGACGATCTCGCCCACGACGCCGGCGCCGACCGTGTGGCCGCCCTCGCGCACGGCGAAGCGCAGTCCCTTCTCCATCGCGATCGGGGTGATGAGCTCCGCCTCGACGTCGATGTT
>JAHFCF010000005.1 GCA_023249645.1 Elusimicrobiota bacterium | reverse complement strand
ATAAGAACGCCAACCAGGAATATGACCCGGCAAGCAATCAATGTCAGACCCGAGCCGCCGTGCCTCGGCCCGACGACTGGCTCGCCGGCGCGGCCGTTGGCGGGAAGGTCTACGTGCTCGGCGGCTTCGCCAACGGCAACGCCAACCGCGAATACGACCCCGGCGTGTCCCAGATCTTCGCGGGACTCATGCCCAACACCCTCTACTCCTTCAAGGCCAAGACGCGCAACAGCGTCGGCTCCGAGAGCGCCGAGTCGCCGACGATCTCGACCTACACCTTGGCCATGGCCTCCTCTCCCGCGGCCGGCACGCCGCTCTTCTCGATGGTCGCCCTGTCCAGCGTCACTGTCAATTGGTCCTCCGGGACCGCCTTAGGCTACAACGGCCCCGGAGCCTCCTTCCTGGTCCAGGCCTCCTCCGATTCCGATTTCTCCGCCATACGCGCCAGCGCCCGGGCGACCGACGCGACCTCCGCCACGCTCACCGGCCTCAAGAGGAACATCACGTATTATTTCCGCGTCCAGGCCTCCAACGCCGCCGGCGTGACGGATTATTCCTGGCTCACGCTGGGCTCCACGCAGACCCTCAACAGTCTGCCGGCGGGCTGCGAGTCCGGCTTCAACGTCGCGCAGGATGCAAGCCTGGACTTTACGACGATCCAGGCCGCGGTCAACGCCCTGCCGTCGACCCTCATCAACGAGACCTGCGTGGTCGTGCAGGACACGCAGACCTACGCCGAACAGGTCACGGTGGCCAACTTCACCAACAACGGCCATCGCCTCACGATCATGTCCGATCCCTCATTCACCGACCTGCTGCCGGTCATCGCCCCGCCGGCCGGCTCCACCGCCGCCTTTGTGCTCTCCAACGCCAGCGTCACGCTGACGGGCCTGGACATCATACCTACGCTCTCGGTGGCCTATGGCGTGTATGCTTCTTCGAGCAATGCGGCGATCTCCGGCGTGCACATCTTCGGCGGCAGCAACATCGCCACCGCGGGCATCGCGATCTCAAGCTCCTCGACGGTGAGCTCGTCGAGCGTCACGGTGACCAACGCCTTCGGCTTCGAGGTCCTCGGCACCTCGGCGACAATCTCCTACAGCACGGCCCAGGTCTCCGGCATCGGCGTGTTCGCCCTCTATGTGCCCGGCGTCTCTTCCGTGACCATCGCCTCCTCGGTGCTCGCCAACTCCTCAGGGACCGCCGTCGAGATATCCTCCGGCGCCTACAACACGTTGAGCAACGACATCCTGACGGGCGCGGGCGGCGGACCCACTCTCGATGTGGTGAACTCCTCAGCGACATCCGTCAGCCAAAGCCTCATCTCCAACACGGCGCAGGTCGCCGCGCTCGCCGTCATCGCCTCCTCCGCCACGACCGTCTCGGGCTGCACGTTCACGGGCGTTCCGGCCGTCTCGATCTCGGGCTCGACGCAGACGACCGTGGGCGCAAGCGTCCTGACCGGCGCCTTGTGGCTCTCTTCCGGCAGCGTCAATTCGACGATCTCCTCCGATACGATCACGGGCGGCATCTTCGTCAGCGCGGGCAACGCCGGCTTCATCACAATCTCCACCAACACGCTGCAGTCCAGCCCCTGGGGCCTCTACATCGCCACCCAGGCCGCCGGCGCCAGCATCGCGGTCGCATCCAATACCGTGATCGTCTCCGCGTCGAATCAAGACACTTACGGCTTCTACCTCACGGGCCTCAACTCAGGCTCCTTCTCCAACAACGGAATCTACTGGCGCACGGCCGGCAACAATGCCGGCCATACGGCCTACGGCATCTTCGCCCAATCCGGCTCGGGGCTGACCTTCGACCACAACCGCATCAACGATCCGGGTCTGGTCACGGGGGGCAGCGTCGTGAGCGTCTATTTCGCCGGGGTACAAAGCACGAGCTTCAAGTTCAACGACGTCCAATCGGTCGGGACAGGCCTCGTCAACGCCTTCCTCGTCGAGCTCGTCGCCTCCACGGCCACGGTCAAGGACAATGTCTTCCTCTCCTCCTGGAGCGTCTCGGGCTCCATGGCGAGCCTCAAGCTCGACGCCGCCAGCGGCATCGATTCCAATTACAACGACTGGTTCAGCTCGAATGCCGTCAACACGGTCCTGTGGGGCGCCAAGAGCTGGCAGCTGCCCACCGCCTGGGGACAGGCCGTCGGCAAGGACGTAGCCTCCATCGCCTCCAACCCCAGGTGGTTCAACACCGCGGCAGGCGTCGAGGACTTCCACCCCATGACCAAGGCCCCCAACGGCCGCTACAATCCCGCGACCGGTCTCTTCGATTCCACGGACAGATACGCCTCGCGCACCATCGACCATGCCGACCCGGCCGAAGCCTATGCCAACGAGCCCCAGCCCAACGGCAGCCGCGCCAACCAGGGCTCCTACGGCAACACTGCCCAGGCCTCCATAACGCCGCCGCCCCGAGCGCCGCAGACGCCCTTCGGCATCACCCTGACGACGACGACGACCACGGCGACGCTCACCTGGCTGCCAGTGCAGCGCTACGAGGACCTCACGCCCTTCACCGACACGAACAATCCTCAGGAAGACGAACTGGTCTCCTACGAGGTCTACCGCGCCACAGCACCCATCAAGGCGCCCTGGACCATGATGCTCTCCACGTCGACCAGCATGCAGACCTGGACGGACAATTGGATCGAATCCGACTACTGCTACGCGGTCAAGGCCGTCAACGACACCTCCGCCTCGCCGCTCTCCATGATGCGCGGCTATACTGCGGAAAGCTGGGTCGTGGCTCCGGATGGCATCTCTTCGCTGCAGATCCCACAGCAATGGGCCAACGCCCTCCTGGCCACCAACAACGACCCGCAGACCGCCTACCTCGTCACGGCGTCCACCTCGAGCGCCGACACGGCCCACGGGATACTCGCCTCCGTGAACTTCAAGGTCCTGCGCGGCGGCCTCACCTCAGCGCAGGACTTGCAGTTGGGAGGCCTGGCAACGCTGCGCCTGCCCTACGGTTGGAGCGGTTCATCAGTCACACCCGCGGGGCTCGGGACGTCGGGAGTCACACCCAACACGACCAACCTCAGCGTCTTCTGGAACAATGGCAATAAATGGCTGCAGCTCTACGGAAAGACCGATACCACCAACCAGGTGGTGTACGTCCAGACCGCGTTCTTCGGGCCCTACCAGCTGCGCACGGCCGCGCGCACCGGCTCCTTCGTCTTCAATTCCGCGGGCATCACCAACCGTTTCCTCACCCCGAACGCGGACCTCAAGAACGACAACATCGTATTCAAATTCGACAACCCCAATAATGCCCCCGTCGAGATGAAGATCTTCGATTCCCGCGGGAGGCTTGTGAGCGGCTCTCTATCCGCCGGCCCCCTGCCGGACAGCCTCATCTGGGACGGCACGTCCAGCGGCCGTTCAGTCCCCGGCGGAGTCTACATCTACCAGATCAAGTCCGAAGGCCAGACCTACACCGGCACCGTCGTCATCATCCGGTAATGGGGTCAGGCCTTGAGTTTTGAGTGAACGGTTTCTCACTCAGAAGAGCCTCGATGCGCGTCAGAGCCAGAACAAGTTTGGGATCCTGCATCAAGCGTGACCGCATCCACGTCACATTGAGGCTGACTCCCGAAGGACTCAAGCCATAGCGTGCACCGATGGCGCGCAGATGCATCCCACAAATCTCTTTGAGTAAAAATATTTCCAAGGTTCGACGCAGATCGCGCCGCCCTATCGGAGAATCCGGCAGCTCCTTCTCCATGACGGTCCGCACAGCCCCGAGCACTTTTTCAGGAGCCGGCCGGCCGACCAACTGACCGCGGCAGGAACACTCCACCACTGACGCCACACGACTCTCGGCCCTCTGACGCATTTCACAAGCGAATTCATCACCACCCAAGAAAAGCTGGCCGACAGCCGCTTCTTGCGGATCCTTCTCCACGACGGCTTCCAAGAATCGCGCATACTCCTGAGCATCTTCGCCAAAGCGGTCCAGCACGACGCCTCTCTCCAGCCAGCACACAGCCGCCCTCAAGCCCACGAACTCACGGCAGCTGCTCCATTCGTAATCCCAAGGATGCGTAGCCAATCCCGCCTTGACCGGATTCTGATGGATATAGCGATGAACCGCCAGGTAATATCCATTTTTATCGATCAGCAAGGCCTTGTAGCGGTCTTGGAAAAGATGGCCGACATGATCATGACGCCGGTTGAAGAATTGGCCATAGAGCCCATTGATCCACTGCAAGCCTGCGGAGAGCTCACCGCGAGGGGTTTCTAGGAGGATGTGGTAGTGGTTCGGCATCAAGGCATAGGCGTGGATGCGAAAGCCCTGCCGTAAAGCCACCTGCCCGATCAGGCAAAGAAACTCACGATAGTCATTGTCATCAAGGAAGATGTCCTGGCGCCCATTGCCGCGGCTCAAGACATGGTAAAACGCTCCCGGAAATTCAAGTCTAAGTGGTCTAGCCATACTCCATATACGATTGAAGCCCGAAAAAGTTCCCTAACCCCAACGACCGCGCCGAGTCTGTCACTCAAAACTCAAGGCCTGACCCCATGAATTCGCCCGGTTTTCGTATGTCTGCAACATAAACTTCGCACCGTCAACCTATACTTAAATTGTTCGGCCAGGCCAGAACTATCCCATGACTGCACTTAAATTCTTTTCCAGCGTCCTCGTCTGGCTGGCACTCGCCATTTCCGCGACTGTTTTCCCCAAAAGCGTGTCCGTCACCCAGATCGCCAACCGCTTCATCACGCCGAATGGAGACAGCAAGAATGAGAATGCGGTCATCTTCCTGTCCAACCCCCAATACTCCGACGTCACGGGGAAGATCTACGACGTTCAGGGAAAATTCATCGCGGACATGGCCTTTGACTCGATCGTCCAGAAGCTGACCTGGGATGGACGCAACAGCAACGGGCAGGCTGCCCGCTCGGGGGTCTATGTCTTCGTCATCCAAGCTGAAGGAAGCGCCTACCGCGGCCTCCTGGTGGTGGTCCGATGAAAAGGATCCTCACCGCCGCCGCCTTCATCCTCGCCCTGGCGGGCTCCGCCGCTCAGGCCGCCTTCGAGGATCAGGGTGCCGGAGCAAGAGCTCCTGGCCTGGGCAACGCCTTCACCGCTCTGGCCGACGATGTCTACGCCATCTACTACAACCCCTCGGGCCTCGCCCAACTCGACCGCCCGCAGTTCTCCACGGCCTACACGCGGCTGCTCATGGGGCTCTCCGACGGAACCAACCTCAGCCTCTCCCAGCTGGCCTATGCCTACCCCATCAAGAACGGCCGCCAGGGAACCCTGGGCTTCGGCTATCAGCAATACTCGGCCAGCACGCTCTACAGTGAACGGACCATTCATCTCTCCTACGGACGGCTGCTGTGGCAGAGCGATGCCGGCTCGCACCTGCTGGGCGGCGTGAGCCTCAAACAGCTCTCGCACTCCTTCGGCTCATCCCCGGAAGCTTCCAATGCCTGCAACGATGGCGTCTGCGCTAGCGGCGCAGACCCTGTCCTCTCAGGGGCGAACACCAAGAGCGCCTATGACGCGGACATCGGCTTCATCTACCGCTTCCCCAAGCGCTTGCAGATCGGACTGGCCGTCCTGCACGTCAACCAGCCCGACGTGGGCTTCGGCGGACCGGACAAGGTGCCCATGAGCACGCGCGTGGGCGTGGCCTGGAAGAGCCTGTGGATGAGCCTCATGGGAGAGGTGCGCCAAGAGCAGAGCCCGGTCGGGACCACGGACCGCGACCTGATCCTGGCCGCCGAGCGCTTCTTCCCGACATTGACCTCCGGCCAGTTCGGCCTGCGCGGGTCCTTCGGCTACGGCAGCCGCGACTTCGAGCAGATCACCATGGGCCTGAGCTACCGGATCAACAAGATCCAGATCGACTACGGCTTCATGATGCCCTTGGCCGGCGTCGAGGGGACGATGGGCACCCACCGCGTCTCTTTGGGCTGGCACTTCGGCGCGCCCACTCCCGATGAGGAGATCACCCAGGAGCTCCTGGACCAGGCCCGCGCGCTGCGCGAGGGCCACGGCCCCAGCTACGGCTACGAATACGCCGAGGAACTCAAGCCTCAGGATCTCGACGACCTGAGGCTCGCCGAGGTCCGCCGCCTCGTCGAGACGCGCCTCTACCAGCAGGCCCATGAGGCTTTGGCCAAATTCGTCAAGGGCCAGGGGATGTCCACGCCGCCGCTCTTGCGCCTCTCCAACCGCCTGGAACTCGTCTCCCACTACTATCCTGACTGGTCCGGCCTGACCAACCCGTGGGAGCACGTCGCCGTCTCGGGGATCGACAACTTCCTGCGCGGCCATGACCGCCGCGCCATGCTCAAGGCCTCCTATGCCTTGAACCTCAGCCGCAACGACACCAAGTTCGACCACCTCGTCGCCGAGATGGAGACCGCCCTCAGCCTGAAGGCCGAACGCCTGGCGGCGGATCATCCCCGGAGCTTCATCGACGAGATGCTCTACCGCGTCGAGGCCGCGAACTCCCGCAACGAGATGCAGACCGTCGATGCCCTCTTGAGCGACATCCTGGACCTCGATCCCTCCAACTACATCGCCACCGAGCGCGTCGGCTCGATGTACTACATCCTCGGCCGCTACCAGGACTCCATCGACACCTGGGAGAAAGCCTTGACCCAAGAGAAGCGCTCCACCGAGATCGAGAACATCCGCCGCTACATCGAGCTGGCGCGCGAGCGCTTGGGCGGCCCCAAGCCCGCCCAGCAGGTCCAGCCGGTCGTCGCCGCGCCCGCGCCAGCCCGACCTCCTGTGCTGGCGCCTGCCGCGGCCCCCAAACCCGCTCTGCAACGGCCTCAAGCCGCTCCGCGCGGCGACGTCCGCGACGTGGAGCGCCTCTTCCAGAAGGGCGTGGAACACTACGCCCGCGGCGAATATCTGCAGGCCACGGCCATGTTCATGCGCATCCTCCAGATCGACCCTGAGAACGCCCAGGCACGCAAGGCCCTGGAACGCATCCAGAACAAGGCTCCGGAGAGCGCGAACCCATGAGCATACGCATCAAGCTCGCGCTGGCCATCCTCGTCGCCATGCTGGCGGCCACGACCTCGGCCTCTCTCGTCTTCCTCTCCCTGCAATACGCCTCGCTGCGCCAGGCGGAAGAGGAGAAGATCGGACTCTGGAAAGCCAACATCGCCAACATCATCTCGGAGTCTCAGTTGGCCCATGACCCCCTGATGCTCCTGGACTATCTCCACGACTTGCGCCGGGACTATCCGGAATTCGCGCGCCTGCGCGTCAATATCGATGGGAGCTGGCAGGAGAGCATCGGCGGCGCCGGCGTCGAGACTGACAGGGAACGCGCCCGCATCGAGACCGTGACGACCCGGCCCCCCGCGCCGCTCGTCGAAATATGGTTCTCCCGCGCCATCCTGGATAAGACCCAGCGGGAAGCGCGCCAAAAAGTCCTAAAGAACATCATGATCGCCGGAGGAGGAGTCACCCTGGCTGGGTTGCTGCTGTGCTTTCCTCTCGGCTGGACCATGACCCGCCGCATCCTACGAATCGAATCCATCCTGCACCGGCTGGGGGAGGGCCGGGGAGAGGCCCGCGTGGAGGTCCAAGGCACCGATGAGATCGCGCGCCTGGCCCGCGACGTCAATGACATGGCCGCCAAGCTCCAGGAGCTCGACAAGCTCAAAAAGACCTTCATCGCCTCGGTCACGCACGAGCTGCGTTCGCCGTTGGGAGCCATCGAAAGCTATGTCAAAACCCTTCTGGCGGACCCCTCGCGCCTGAAGCCCGAAGAGCAGGAAAGCCTCCATCGCATCATGAACAACGCCAATCGTCTGGGCCACTTCGTCACCAACCTTCTGGACATGGCCAAGATCGAGCGAGGCAAACTCGACTACACCCCGCGGGCCGTGCGCCTCGGCGCGCTCGTGGAGGATGCGGCGCTCTTCTTCAAGTCCAAGGCGGCGGAGGGACGCATCGCGCTCAGCTTCGCCGCCCCGAAAGACATCTCCCTGCGAGCCGACCCCGACCTCATCAGCCATGTCCTGACCAATCTCCTATCGAACGCTCTCAAGTTCACGCGTCCAGGGGGCCGCATCCATGTCGAGCTCAAGGAAGCCCCAGGAGGGGCTGAGATATCGGTCACGGACTCGGGAGTCGGGATCTCGGACAAAAACCTCGCCCGCATCTTCAAGCCCTTCGAGCGCGTGGACAACCCCTTGCGCGCCACCGGCGTCGGACTGGGCCTGGCCATCTCAAGATCCATCATTGAGATGCATGGGGGGCGCATCAGCGCCCAATCCGAACCCGGCCGCGGCAGCCGCTTCTTCTTCTATCTGCCCGAGACCGCGCCTGCCGCCGCGTCACCAGCAGCCCGCCCGGACGCGCGCGTTTAGAAGCCGCAACAAATCCTTTACATGAAAAACGTATAATTTTTTCGTGGATAAATTCATAAAGACGCTGATCATCTTCCTTCTTCTTTACAGCCCCTCGGCCGCCCTGGCCTCGACCGAGGAGAACGAGGCGGGCACGCGCCTCACCTCCGAAGCCACCGAATTCCTGGATCAGCTCCTGGGACAGGGCCGCGCGAAGGTCCTCGTCACCGTCCAAGGGGAGAAATCAGAGGCCCGCACACAGACGGAAGTCCTCACGCCCATCAAGAAGAATCAGGGAGCCGACAATCCGCGCTACTTGCCCGGCTACGCGCTCAATCCTAAGGAAAAGGAATCTGAATACGATTATCTGCAGAAAGACCAGGAGCAAACCCTGCGCCAGAGCGGCCTGATCATCAAGAACCTGCACGCCACGGTCATCCTCGACGCGAACCTCTCCGAGACTCAGGTCGGTCTCGTGCGCCGCGTCCTGCCGGACCTGCTGCGCATGGACGCCAACCGAGGCGACATCCTCACCGTCCTGCGCGCACCGCTCCTGCCGCCCTGGCAGAGGATGTTCTTCGGTTCGGAAGGGATGCGCGTCATCCTCCAAGACGGGAGCAAGGCCCTCTTCTGGTTCACCACAGCCCTGGTCCTCCTCGCCTTCATGGGAATCATCGGCTATCTCATCGCCATGCGCCTGATCCACGCCTTCGTGGCCGAGGTCGGAAAAGTCAGAAGCGCGGAACAGGCGGCCCTTCCCGCGGCGCGTGGAGGGGGGGAACGCATCGAAGAACTGCCCGAGATACTGCCCGGCGGCGTTCCCGCCCTGGGCGCCGGAGAAGAGGCCCTCGGGCAAGCCCGACCCGCCGGAGCCCTGGGCCGACGCTTCGACTTCCTCGCTTCCCAGCCTCTGGCGGACGTGGCGGAATATCTCGCCAAAGAAAAAGCCGCCGATCTGGCGCTCCTCTTCGGCTACCTGGCCGAGGCTCATGATTCCCTGGCCACGCAGCTCTTCGCCGCTCTGCCTGCCCATATGCAGAATGAAGTCTCCCAGAACCTCTCCAAACTCACCAGCGCCGATCCCGAGGGCCTGGCCATGCTGGAGAACCGCCTGCGCTCCTCAGTCGAGTTCGGCATGCGCGGCGCCGATCGTCTCGGCCGAATCCTGAGCCGCATCCCGGCCCAGCAGCGCGAAGGCATCATGGGGGATATCATGTCCCGCGACCCCTCGATGGCCGAGAAGGTCGAGAACTCCATGATCCCCTTCGAGACTCTCTCCGACCTGCAGGACGCGGAACTCCGGCGTCTTCTGACGGCGGTGCCCTACCAGGAGTGGGGCGTGGCCCTACGCGCAGCGCCCGAGGAACTCGTCCGGCGCATCCTCATGCTTCTGCCCGCCGAGGCCCAGGCCGCCCTGCGCGATTACCTCGAAGTGCCACAGCCTATGGACAAAGTCCTGGACTCGCGCTCCAAGATCCTCTCCCAAGCCTACGCCCTGGCCGCCAAAGGCCTGCTCACCGCCAACAAACGCGACGCATCTGCGATGATGTAAAAGGCGGGGTCAGGTCTTGACTTTTGACTGAGCTCAGTCAAAAGTCAAGACCTGACCCCCATTATGATAAGATAGCGGCGTGAAGCTGTTCGCCCGATTCTTCCTTATATTGACCGCCTTTTCCTTGCTCCCGGTCCTCATCGGCGGCGTTTGGCTGGTCAAGTCCCAATCGGCAGCCCGAGAGAACGCTCGCCAGCTCCACCTGGAAGTCACCCAGCTCTTCGCGGACATCGTGGAATCATACGCCGGTGAAATGAACCTGGCCGTGGGATTCGCCCAGGAGCTCGAACGCGTCGGTCTGATCGGCAACTCCTCAGCGACTGAATACAAGATCCTCCAGCGCGAAGCCGCCTCCCACCCCTCTCTGGGCTTGGTCTCTCTCATCGGACCGGATGGCCGGGAAACCGTGCGCTTTGCAGACCCCCAGAATTATCCATCTTCAAGCTATGCAGACCGTTCCGCCGACCCTCTCATCGTCCGGGTGCGCAGCACCGGTCTTGCCGACTGGGGACAGGTCATCGTGCGCGAGGGAACGCCGTTTATGCCCATCGCGCACCCTCTTCCGAAAGAAAAAATCCTTTATGTGGAATATTCCCTGGCGGCTCTGCACCACCGATTCCTCGCTCAATCCATCGGAAAAAACGGCCGACTCTTCCTGACCGATAAAACCGGCCAGCCCCTGCCCGGCTTTGACGACAAATTCCCGAACCCCCGCTGGAGGTTTGATGGCCCGGCCTCTGATTCCTTGGGATGGGTGGAAAATGCAGCGACCTCTCAAGGCTCCATGGTCTCGGCTTGGGCCTCGTGTCCTTCCTTGGGGCTCAAAGTGCTCAGCCTCCAGCCCCGGGCCGAGGCGCTGGCCGTCAGCTCTCATTTTATCCTCCATGCGGCCATATTCCTGTCCACCCTGGCCCTCCTCGTGATCCTGTGCGCCTGGTGGATGGGTTCGCGCATGGCCCAGCCGCTGCAAACCCTCATCGCCGGAGCGCAACGCGCGTCACAGAATAGATTCGACCAGGCCGTGCCGGAGATCGGATGGGGAGAGCTGAGCGTCTTGAATCAGAGCTTCAATGTCATGATGAAGACGCTGCACGCCTATCAGGAGATGCAGGTGGATCGCCTCCTCGAGGAAAAAGCCAAGGTGGAATCGCTCGTGCACACCATTCCTGACGGCATCGTCCTGGCCGGCTTCGACGGCAAGATCATCTACATGAACGCCAAGGCGAATGCCCTGTTGATCGGCGAGGATAAAACAACAGCCACCGGATCCAAGACTCGCACGATCCATGACACCTTCCGAGAGAAGGCTCTGCGCGAGGCCGCGCTCTCCCTGCTGCAGAAAAAGAAGACCACCGCCTCCCTGGAGATCGAACTCTCCAACGCTCAGGGACAAACCCTGGGAAGCTTCTCCTGCCGCGCCGTGACGGTGCTTCACAACAACCGGGAGATCGGCATCGTCGTCACCCTGCGCGACATCACGGCGGAACGAGACCTCAACCGCCTGCGCGACGACTTCTATCACGGCGTCGTGCACGACCTGCGCGGCCCTCTGACCAACATCGACGGCTTCATCCACATCATGCAGTCGCGCTGGGGAAAGCTCGACGCCGCCCAGGCGGCCACCTATATGGGCTATGTGCGCCGCTCCGCCGAGCACATGCGCCAGCTCGTCGCCGACATCCTCGACACGGCGAAGATCGAATCAGGCACCATGCGGCTCAACCGGGAAGCCGTCCCGGTGGAGGAATTCCTGGAGCGCACCAAGGCCCTCTACGCCCTGCAGACGGAAACGTCGAACATGACGCTCACTTTCGAGATGGGAGAGGCGCCGTCCAAGCCGCTTTCCTGCGACCGCAAGCTCGTCGAGCGCGTGCTCATGAACCTCGTGGGCAACGCCCTCAAGTTCACTCCCACGGGAGGCAAGGTCTGCCTGCGCATCGCCGCGGCCGGGCCGGATGCAGCCGAGTTCTCGGTCCAGGACACCGGAGCCGGCATCCCCAAGGACAAGCTCGAATTCGTCTTTGAAAAATTCAAGCAGCTCGACGGGGAGATGAGATCCGCCGGCTACGGCCTTGGGTTGGCCATCTGCAAGAAGATCGTGGAGCTCCACGGCGGACGCATCTGGGTCGAATCGGACCTGGGCCAGGGCAGCCGATTCGCCTTCCGTCTTCCCTTGGCCGGCCCTCCCGCTGCCGCCCCGCAAAAGGCCTAGTCTTCCAACCGGAGGATATTGACCTCGATGCGGCGGTTGGCCGCGCGCCCCTCTTCCGAGTCATTCGGTTTGATCGGCCTGAACTCCCCGTAACCGATGGCGGAGAGGCGGTTGGAGGGGACGCCGTTGATCTCCAAGGCCCGCAGCACCGCGAAGGCGCGCGCCGCGGAAAGCTCCCAATTGGACAGGAAGGCCTTATTGCCGACGAGCGGCCGATTGTCGGTATGGCCCTCGATCTGGATGGGGTTGGGAAGCTCGGTGAGACTCTGGCCCAGCTTGATGATATAGGGAAACGAATCCGGCTTCAAGACCGCGGAGCCGGAATCGAACAGGATCGGAGCATTGAAGACGATCCTCAGCTTCTTCTCTCGCAGTTCCAGCTTGGCGATCTGCTGGATCCCGCGACGGGAAAAAAGCTCGCTGATGACCTTGCTCTCCTTGCCGAACTGCCCTTCCACATCCTTGAGACTCATCTGGAGATCCAGACTCCTGGTGGTGACCGAGGCATAGAGCAGGAGAAAGAAGATCACGAGATAGCTCATCAGGTCCCCATAGGTGACTGCCCACAAGGCACTCCGATTGAGCAAACCCTCGTAGTCTTCTTCGCGCTCGTACCAGATCGCCATCAGACGGGCGCCTCCGCCCCGGCTGGCGCGGGCGCGGCGGCTTCAGGAGCGCGACCCTCGGCGTAGCCGACCAGGTGGAGCTCGACCAAGGCCGCCGGCTGGCCCGCGGCGACGTCCAGGATTCCCTCGAGGATCATCTCGAGGAGCATGGTCTCCCGCATGGCGCGCAGGCGCATCTGTCCGGCGACGGGGATGCAGACGATGTTGGCGAAAGCGATGCCCACGAAGGCGGAGGACAGGGCCATGGCCATGGCCGGCCCGACCTTGGCCGGCGTGGAGATGGTCTCTAGGACCTGGATCATCCCTAAGAGCGTGCCCAGCAGCCCGAACATGGGCGAAAGGGTGCCCATGGTGCGCAGGAGGTTGGCGTCCTCTTGGCGCCGGATGCGCAGCTGGCGGATCTCCGCCTCGAGGATGGAGCGCGTCGCGTGAGACTCTCCCGTGGCGATGGCGACAGTGATGGCCCGGCTGAGGAAGCCGTCGGCGAAGTCGCGCGACTCGCCCTGCAAAGATAAAAGCCCGCCCTCGGTCTGCGCCCGCCGGGCCAGGCGCGACATCTCGGCCACGACCTCCTCGGCGGCGGGCTGGCGCACCCTGAGGAAAAGGGACACGGCTCCCTTCAAGGTGCTTAAGATCTGAAGCATGGGGTAGCTGATGAGCATGGCGATCAGCGTGCCCCCCAGCACCACGATGACGCCGTGCACGTTGAAAAGAGCGCGGCTTCCCTCGCTTGTGACGAAGCTGGTGAACACCAGAACAACAGCCAAGACCGCACCGGCCAAGAATGTCCAGTTCATGGGATTAGTGTAACGGGACGCCACGGACTTGTCAAGCTCAGAAATGTTACAGCCTTCGCTCCGCAACAAATAGGACATGCCTCTCTTTTATAATCTCAACCGGAGACCATGCCATGCAAGAGGAGCGCGAGCTACGCTGCGCCCGTCGGGATCTCCAGGCCGCCCAAGAGAGGCTCCAAAAGCTCAAGGCGGCCCTGGAATCGGACGAGGCCCCTGTGTCCCTCACAGACATCCTGACTCCGTCCGCCAGCCTGCCGCAGGAGATGGCCCGCCTGGCCTCCCTGCTCAAGGAGACGCAATCCTCAGACGCCTCGTGGCGCGAGAAATGGGCCGCCCTGCAGCAGCAGGCGGCGCTTCTCATGGAAGACGTTTCACAGCGAGACGGGCGGATCGCCGAGCTCACCAAGGCCCTGGAGGATCATCTCCACCAAGCCCGCGTCGAGGATGCGGCCACGATCGCCTCGTTGGAGGACCAGCTGCGGCAGGTGCGCGCCGCAGAGGTGGCCCGCATCGAGGCCCTCCAGGATCTGTTCAAGCAGGAGCAGGCCGAAGAAGCCGCCAAAAGAGCGGCGCTGCAGGCCGAGCTGCATCAGATCAAGGAGGCTGAAAAAGCCAAGATCGCGGCCCTGCAAAGCCTGCACAGCCAAGAACAGGCCGAGGAAGGCGTCAAGCGTCAAGAATTGCAGGACCGTCTTGCCACCCTGAACAGCGAGGAGGCCCGCCGCCTCGGCAAGATCCAGAAACGCTTCGAGGAACAGCAGGCCGCCTCGGCCGCGCAGATCCAGCAACTGCAGGAATTGCTCCAAAAGACCCAGGCCGTCTCTTCCGCCCAGGCCGCGGACCTGCAGGAACAGCTCCTCCAGCAGCAGGCTGTCTCAGCCGCTCAGATCCAGGAACTCCAGGAACTTCTTCAAAAAACCCAGGCGACCGCGGCCGCGCAGATCGAGGAGATCGAAGAGCGGCTCAAAGCCAAGCAGGTGGAGGCTGAGGCCGGCATCTCTCGGTGGCGAGCTGATCTTGGCAAACAGCAAGCCGCCTCAGCCGCGAAGACCGCTGAGCTTGAAAACCAGGTGCAAGCTGAGCGGATGAAGGCAGAGGCCAGCGACTCCCAACGGCAAGGCCAACTCGAGCAGTTGCGGGCCGCCTCCGCTGCCCAGGTCGAGGAGATCAAAAAACGCCTTAAGGCCAAGCAGGATGAACTGGACAACCGCAACACCGAATTTGAAGAGCAACGCCTGCAACAAAAAGCGCTGATCACGCAGGTCGAGATCCTCGAAAAGCAGCTCCTAGCCAAGTCATCTGAAGGAAAGGACATCGGCGAAGATCTCAAGCGCACCTTGGAGGCTGCAAAAATCTCAACGCGCGCCCAGGTGGAGGAACTCGAAAAGAAGCTTCAGCAGGCTCAAAAACGGATCGAGGAACTCTCTCAGCCGGGGCCCCACGTCCCTGAGCCTGCCGCCGAGCCTGCCGCGCTCGCACCCGAAGAACCGGGCATGGCGCCGACGATGCCGTCTCTGGAACCCGTGCTGGAAAGCGGTTGGTCCAAGGTCCTGGACTTCATGCGCCGATCCCTCAACGCCTCCTATGCCCACCTGCGCAAGCTCTCAGCCACTCCGCTGGCCAACGACCAGCGCGCCCGGCTCAAGCTGGCAGCCGGAGCCCTGGCCCAGGGCACGGATGCCCTCACCGCCCTGGGAGAATTCCTCGATGAAGCCGGCCCCGCTCCCAGCGCCGCTCGCCTGGAGACTCCCGTGACAGCCGCCATAGCCGTCTGGGAGCCGGCCATGCGCCAGCGCGGCATCAGCCTGGGCCGCCACATGGATGCGGACCTGCCGGCGGTCCTTTTCCACCCGGAGGGGCTGCGCCTGGCCCTGTATCAGGTCTTGCGCAACGCCTATGAGAGCATGCCGCGCAACGGCTCTCTGATCGTGAAAGTCTTCAAGGATGCCGCGACCGGTGCGGCCTCTGTTTCCTTCTCCGACACCGGGACCGGCTTCAGCCGCGAAGCCCTCGCGCGCTTCCCCACGCCCTTCGCGACGACCAAGGCCGGGCATCTCGGCCTCGGCCTGGCCATGGTCCATCGTCTCTTGGAACGCTGGGGGGGCAGCCTGGAGGCGGCCAACAACGAGAAGATCGGCGCCCTCGTGACCTTGCGCTTTTCCGCGGACCAGGGCGAGCCGCCTCCCATGCAGCCAGACGCTCTTCCTTGAGCGAACTTGGTGTGCGCAAGTTTTCCGGACGACTCTCAAACAGAAACGATTCTGTCGGTTGGCTCAGTCAAAAGTCAAGACCTGACCCCAATTAGACCTTTAAGAGATAGCCGACCTTGACGACGGTCTCGAACCTCTTGCCGACATCTCCCAGCTTGCGGCGCAGCGATTCCACGTGCTTGTCCACGGTCCGCGTGTCCATCGGCGTCTTGATGCCCCAGACCTGGTCGAGGATGAGCTGGCGGGTCAGCACGCGGTTGGCGTTGCGCAAAAAATAGAGCAGGAGCTGGAACTCCAGGTTGGTCAGGGCCACCTTCTTGCCGGCGACGCTGGCCTCCTGCTGCGCGGGAAGGACCACCAGGCTCCCGACGCAGAGGCGCTCCGCATCGGGTTCCTTGGATTCCTGATGGCGCCGCAACAGCGCCGCGACGCGCGCCGCGAGGAATTCGACGTCCACGGGCTTGGGGAGATATTCGTCGGCGCCGGCGTTCAAGGCTTCCACGGCGTGAGAGCTCTGCACCTCGCAGTCCGAAAGACCCACGATGAGCATGCGCCGGGTCTCTGGATTGACGCGCACGACCCGGATGATCTCGCGGCCGTGCATGCCCGGCAGATTCATGTCGAGCACCAGCAGCGAGAAATGCGTTTTGACCAGGGAGTCGAAGAACTTGCCCGCGGACGAAAAACGGGTCACTTCGTGGCCCTGCCGGTTCAAGAGGGACGCGACGAACGCCACCCACTTGGGGTCATCGTCCACAACGGCGATTTTAAGCCTGTCCTTCATGAAGCCTGTTGCAGGACGCGCCGCACGCGCTCGAGCATATCGGAGACTTGAAAAGGCTTGAGCACGTAATCAGTGGCCCCGGAACCGAGCCCCTCCGCCACCCCGGACACCTCGGAGCGGACCGTGCACATGAGGATCGGCGTCTGGGGACGCGGGCCCTGCAGGCGGATCTGCCGGCAGATCTCAAAGCCGCTCATGTCCGGCAGGTGCACGTCGAGGATGACGACGTCTGGGGCCGCCGTGCGGTACAGGGCCAGGCCTTCCTCGCCGTTGGGAGCGGCCGAGACCGCGTAGCCCGCGCGCTCCAGGATCTGCGTGAGCATGTCGCGGAAATCCGCTTCGTCCTCAACGACCAGCACCTTCTTCGGTTTTGAGTTCTTCATCGTATCCATAGTCTAGGGATTGCTCAGCCTTCTGTCAATTGGCGATAATGTTATAATCACCTTCTTCCTATTATGACTTTTTCAAAAAAGGTTGTCATCCTCGGCTCCGGCCCGGCGGCCTGCACCGCCGCCATCTACGCGGCCCGCGCCTCCCTGGAGCCTTTGGTCTTCGCGGGCTCCAGCTGGGGAGGCCAGCTCATGATCACGACCGATGTGGAGAATTTCCCCGGCTTCGCCGAGCCGATCCTCGGCCCCGAGCTCATGCAACGCATGAAAGGCCAGTGCGAGAAACTCGGCGTGAAAATGATCTTCGAGGAGGCCGTCCGGGTCGACCTGGGACGGCGCCCCTTCGCCATCCAAGCCGCCGACGGCTCCGAAGCCTCGACCGAAGCTCTCATCATCGCTACCGGCGCCAGGGCCAAACTCCTGGGCTTGGAGTCTGAAAAGCGCCTCATGGGGCATGGGGTCTCCGCCTGCGCCACCTGCGACGGCCCTTTCTTCAAAGGCCGGGAAGTAGCCGTGGTGGGGGGAGGGGACACGGCCCTGGAAGAAGCCCTCTTCTTGGCCCGCTTCTCGACCCGCGTCACCGTCATCCACCGCCGCGACACTCTGCGCGCTTCGGCCGCCATGATCGCGCGCGCCAGACGCCAACCCAAGATCCGCTTCCTCTGGGACAACATCGTCGTGGACATCCTGGGCCAGGGCGACGTCCATGGCCTGCGCTTGAAGAACGCGAAGAGCGGCGCGATGCAGGACTTCGCCTGCCAAGGGCTCTTCGTCGCCATCGGCCACACGCCGGCCGTGGAATTCCTCGCCGGACAGCTCAAGCTCGACGCCCTCGGGTTCGTCGAGGCCGATGCGCGAGCACGCACCTCGGTCTCCGGCGTCTTCGCCGCGGGAGACGTGGCCGATCACCGCTACCGCCAGGCGATCACCGCCGCGGGCACGGGCTGCATCGCCGCCCTCGAGGCGGAGCGCTTCCTGGCCGGCCATGAATAGATCACCGCTGCCTTCCTGGCTGAAAGTGGGTCTTCCGTCCGGTCCGATCAGCGCGGTCTGCGCCGAGCGGGGACTCTCCACCGTCTGTTCCGAGGCGCACTGCCCGAACCGGGGCGAATGCTGGGGCGCGGGAACCGCGACCTTCATCCTCCTCGGCTCGTCCTGCACGCGCGGCTGCCGCTTCTGCGCGGTGGCCACCAAGGCCCATCCGCCGCTGCCGGACCCAGAAGAGCCTGCCCGGCTCGCCCAGACCATCGCCGAGATGAAACTCAGCTACGCGGTCCTGACCACGGTGTGTCGCGACGACCTGCCGGACCAGGGGGCCTCCCATGTAGCCGCCTGCATCGCCGCGGTCAAGTCCCGCTGTCCCGCCATCCGCGTCGAGATCCTTCTTCAAGATTTCCGGGGAGAGAGCGAGCCCCTGCGCGAGATCCTGGCGGCTGAGCCGGATGCCCTCGGCCACAATCTGGAGACCGTGGAGCGGTTGACCCCGCTGGTCCGCGATCCGCGGGCCTCGTACCATCTCTCGCTCAAGACCCTGGCGCTCTTGCGCTCGCTGGCTCCGGACAAGCCGCTCAAATCCTCACTCATGCTCGGCCTGGGAGAGACGACCGATGAGGTTGAAACCGCCCTGAACGATCTGCGCCGATCCGGCGTCGACCTTCTGACCTTGGGACAGTACCTGCGCCCTTCCAAACGCCACCTCCCGGTCGAACGCTTCGTTCCCCCGGCCGAGTTCGATCGCTGGGCCGAGCGCGCCAAGCAATTGGGGTTCAGGCACGCGGTCTGCGGCCCCTTGGTGCGCAGTTCGTATCACGCGGCCCAAGCCTTCATGAACACCTAGGAGCCTCCCATGCCTCTCTCCACTGAAGTCCTTGTCATCGGCGCCGGACCCGGCGGCTACGTCGCCGCCCTCAAACTCGGACAGCTAGGCAAGAAGGTCCTCCTCGTCGAAAAAGACCGTTTGGGCGGAGTCTGCCTCAATGACGGCTGCATCCCATCCAAAGGCCTCATCCACTTAGGCGACCTTCTTCACAAGGCGCGCAAGGCCAAGACCCAAGGCTTCGAAGCCCCTGACTTGCGCCTGAACTGGGCCAAGGTCCAGGACTGGAAGGACGTCATGGTCGCGGGATTGAACCGGGGCATCGCCTCCCTGGCCAAGGCCAATGCGGTCGCAGTCTTGGCCGGCACGGCGCAGCTGAGCGCGGCGCATGAAGCAACAATCACGACCGCTACCGGTCAAGAGACGGTCTCCTTCGAGCACGCCGTGGTGGCGACAGGCTCGCGGCCCATCGCGATCGCCGGCTTCGCTTTCGACGGCAACCGCATCATCAGCTCCACGGAGGCTCTCAAGCTCCGAGAAGCACCCCCGAGGCTTCTCGTCATCGGCGCCGGCGTCATCGGCCTGGAGCTGGGCACACTCTTCGCCAAGCTGGGCTCCCAGGTCACGATCGTCGAATTCCTCCCGCAGATACTCGGCGGCGTGGAACCGGATCTTCTCGGCCCCGTGTCGCGGGGCCTGCAGCGCCTCAACGTGGAAGTGATGACGGCCTCCAAGGCCAAGAACTTCACCGCCTCGCAGGGGGGGCTCCTAGTCACCGTGCAGACTCCGTCGGGCGACAAGACCCTGGAAACGGACAAGATCCTCTTGAGCGTCGGCCGCGTTCCCAACAGCAAGGACTTGGGCTTGGAAGCGTTGGGCATCTCCTGCGACAGCAAAGGGCACATCCTGGTCAACGACCATCATCAGACAAAGCTCCCCCATGTCTACGCGATCGGCGACGTGATCGGGCCGCCGTATCTGGCGCACAAAGCCTCGCGCGAAGCGGTTGTGACAGCACTCCATATCGTTGGCCGACCTGCCCAGACACGAGGCGTCATCCCTGCCGCGATCTTCACCGATCCCGAGATCGCCGTGGTGGGGGAAAGCGAAGCGGAGGCCCGGGCCCGCGGCGCCGAGATCATTGTCGGCCGCTTCCCGTTCACAGCCCTGGGCCGGGCCCACGCCATGCGCGAGACCGAAGGCTTCGTCAAGATCGCGGCGGACAAGAACACCCACAAGATCCTGAGCGGCGCCATCGTGGGTCCGGACGCCTCGGACTTGATCGGAGAGCTCTGCCTCGCGGTCAAGTTGGGCGCCACTCTCGAAGATCTCGGCTCCACGGTGCATCCCCATCCGAGCTTGAGCGAGGCCTTGGCCGAGGCCGCTGAAGCCGCTCTCGGAGAAGCCCTGCACATCCTGCCGCCTGGCCGGCCGAAATAATGCAGCTATTTGCATTATTGAACACTATCTGTTAAACTATCCAAATGCCATGATTCAGAGCTTCGGGGATAAAACATCAGAAGACATCTGGAATGGCGAAAACACAACAGCAGCCCGCAAGATCCCACAACGACTTTGGGATGCAGCCGCCAGGAAGCTCGACATGATCAATGCAGCCGTTAATCTGGAGGCTCTCAAAGTACCGCCGGGCAATCGATTAGAGAAGCTCAGAGGCTCACTCCACGGGTACTACAGCATGAGGGTGAACGACCAATACCGAATTACCTTTCGATGGAATAATGGCATAGCCAATAATATCAGGATTGCGGATTACCATTAATAGGGAGACGCCATGATTCCAAGAAATAGACAGCCGAACCATCCCGGCGAGATACTGCTCAAGGAATTCCTCGAACCGATGCACCTGGCGCAGCTGCGTCTCGCTGAAGAATTAAATATCCCGATCCAAAGGATCAATACGCTCGTGCGCGGCAGGCGGGGAGTCTCTGCCGAAACGGCTCTTCTTTTGGGCCGCTATTTTAAGACTGGGCCGGAGTTTTGGATGAATCTGCAGACAGCACACGACTTATATCAAGCGCGCAAAGACCTCTCAATGGTCCATGGACGGCGCATGCCCTATACGCGTGCAACTTCCCATAGCTCTCTGATTCATGACTCGAAGCCCAAATACCGCACCAAGAAGCGGAAGGCTAAATACGGAAAATACGAGAAGGTCTGACCCCGTTTTTGCTAAAATAAATCCATGAAATTAGCCAGTTCGATGCTGACGATAGGCACGGAAACCGCTTTTGAGGTGCTCGCGCGCGCGCGCGCCATGGAAGCCCAAGGCAAAAAAATCATCCACCTGCAGATCGGCGAGCCTGATTTCGACACGCCCAAGAACATCCGCGAGGCTGGCAAGCTCGCCATCGACAAAGGCTTCACCCACTACGGCCCCTCGGCCGGCCTGCCCCAGACCCGCACGGCTGTCGCCGAGTATCTCACCAAGACCCGCGGGGTCAAGTTCGAGAGAGACGAGATCATCATCATGCCGGGCGGCAAGCCCGTCATGTTCTTCACCATACTCGCCCTGGTCAATCCCGGCGACGAGGTCATCTATCCCAATCCAGGATTCCCCATCTACGAATCCATGATCAAGTTCGTGGGCGGAAAGCCCGTGCCGCTCCCCATCCGTGAGGAAAACGACTTCAACTTCGACCCGCAGGAACTCGAGAAGCTCATCACCCCCAAGACCAAGCTCTTCATCATCAACTCTCCCGCCAACCCGACGGGCGGCTTCCTGGAAAAGGAAGACCTGGCCAAAATAGTCCAGATCATGGCCAGGCATCCGGACGTGGCCATTCTCTCCGACGAGATCTACTCCCGCATCCTCTACGGCGATGCGGTCCACCATTCCATCACCGAGTTTCCCGGGATGAAGGAGCGCACCATCATCCTCGACGGCTTCTCCAAGACCTACGCCATGACCGGCTGGCGCTTGGGCTACGCCGCGGCGCCCAAGGAACTCATCTTGAAACTGGCGACTTTGGCCACCAACTGCCACTCCTGCACGGCCAGCTTCTCGCAGATCGCGGCCATCGAGGCTCTCCAAGGTCCCCAAGAGTCGGTGGACCAGATGGTCGCTGAGTTCAAGCGCCGCCGCGACGTCATCGTGGAAGGCCTCAATTCCCTTCCCGGCGTCTCCTGCCACACGCCCAAGGCAGCCTTCTACGTCTTCCCCAACGTCAAGAAGCTCGGCCGCAGCTCCAAGGAGATCGCGGATTTCCTGCTTCTGGAAGCGGGGGTCGCGTGCCTGGCCGGAACCTCCTTCGGCTCCCTGGGAGAGGGCTATCTGCGCTTCTCCTACGCCAACTCGGTGGAGAACATCCGCGCGGGCATCCAGAAGATGGCTGAGGCCCTGCCCCGCTTGGCCCAGAGAACGCCCGCCGCGCGCTGATGCAGTCGCTCAAGCGCCTCAAGCCCTACCTCCTCCAGCATCGCCGCCGGTTCGCGCAGGCCGCCGCGGTCATGACCGCCGTGGCGCTCTTGAACGGCGCCACGGTCTGGGTCTTGAAGCCCGCGATCAACTCCATCTTCGAGAAGAAGGACCCCCGCCTCCTGGTGGGCGTGGTGGCGCTGATCCCCGCCATCTTCTTGCTCAAGCTGGTCCTGACCTACATCCAGAGCTACCTCATGAGCTACATCGGCCAGCGCATCACCAAGACCCTGCGCGAGGAGCTCTTCGTGCATCTGCACACCCTCTCCATGGATTTCTTCTGGAGATCCAAGAGCGGGGAGATCCTCTCACGCCTGACCAACGACCTGACCAACCTCCAATCCGGCTTGCAGTTCATCCCTCTTTACATGGTCCGCGACTCGCTGACCGTGATCGTGCTTCTGGGCGTCATGTTCTTCATCAACTGGCGCTTCGCCTTGATCGCGATCCTGGCCATTCCCATGGCCGGCGCGGTCCTGGCGGTGCTGGGCAAGAAACTGAGAAAAGCCAGCCGCAAGAGTCAGGAGGTCATGGGCGAGATCTACCACCGTTTCCAGGAGAGCCTGCAGGGCATGCTCGTGGTCAAAGCCTTCAACTATGAAGCGGATGCCACGGCCAAGTTCAACGCGGAGAGCTCCGCCTTCTTCGATCAGATGATGCAGTATTTCAGGGCCACGGCCTTGTCCGGCCCCTTGATGGAGTTCTTGGGAAGCCTGATCTTGGCCTGCGTCGTCTTGAAGGCCGGCCAGGAGATATTCCGGGGGACCATGACCCCCGGCGACTTCTTCACCTTCCTGGGAAGCTTCTTCATGGCCTACTCGCCGGTCAAGAACCTTTCCCAGACCAACGCCTCCTTTCAGCTGGCCCTGGCCGCGGCGGACCGCATCTTCGCGATCTTGGACGAAAAGCCTACCGTGATGGAAAAAGCAGGCGCCGTGTCCTTCACGGGGCTCCAAGACACGATCGAGTTCGACGACGTCTCCTTCAAATATCCCGGCCGGGAGCACTGGGCCCTGCGCCACGTGAGCCTGCGCATCAAGGCCGGCGAGGTCGTGGCCGTGGCAGGCCCCAGCGGCTCGGGAAAGACCACGCTCGTGCATCTTCTCTTGAGGCTCTTCGACCCGGTGGAGGGCCGCATCCTCATCGACGGCAGGAACCTGCGCGACTATTCGAGCGACTCCGTACGCCGGCACGTGGGCTTGGTCACGCAGGACACGATCCTTTTCAACGACGACCTGGCAGGCAACGTGGCCGTGGGCCGATCCAAGGCCTCGGAAGATCAGATCCGCGCCGCGCTCCAGGTCGCCGACGCCACGGAATTCGTCGGCCACCTTCCCGCCGGACTCAAGACGCCCTTGGGCGACCGGGGTTTGCGCCTCTCCGGCGGCCAGCGCCAGCGCATCGCGATTGCGCGGGCCGTGCTGAAGAACCCCTCGCTCCTGCTCCTCGACGAAGCCACATCGAATCTCGACACGGCCAGCGAACGGAGCGTGCAGCTGGCCCTGGAGCGCCTCTACCCCGGCCGCACGGTCCTCATCATCGCGCACCGCCTGGCGACTTTGAAGAATGCGCATCGCATCATCGTCATCCACCAAGGCTCGATTGCCGAGTCGGGGACCCACGCCGAACTCCTGGCCCAAAGCGGCATCTACTCCACCCTCTACCGCTACCAGCAATTGGGGTCAGGTCTTGACTTTTGACTGAGATGGCCCTGCGCGCCGTCATCCTGGACATGGACGGTGTCGTCGTTGACAGCGAACACCAGTGGATGCTTGCCGAGGGTTCGTTCATGCGTGCCTTGGTGGGGAAGTGGGCAAAAAAGGACCACTACCGGGCCGTCGGCATGGGAGTGTCCGATGCCTACCGCCTGCTGGTGCGCGAATACGGCCTTAAAATGACGCTCAAGAAATTCTCAGAACGTTCGGACAAGCTGGCTGAGGAAATCTACTCTTCTCGCGTCAGCCTGACGCCGGATCTGCGCCGATTCATCGCAGCAGCTCGTCGCCGCGAGATCCCCCTGGCTCTGGCCTCCTGCTCGCCGAAAAACTGGGTGGACATGGTCCTCAAGCGCTTCCGCCTGCGTTCGGACTTCACCGTGATCGTCACTGCCGATGATGTGCGCCGCACCAAGCCAGCCCCAGACATCTACCTTCTCGCCGCGCGCAAACTCGAAGTCAAGCCGCAAGACTGCCTTGCCATCGAAGATTCTTCTCTCGGCGTCCGATCAGCTAAAGCCGCGGGCATGACCTGCATCGGCTTGCGTACAGGCTTTAATGAGGAGCAGGACCTTTCAAAAGCAGACCAAGAAGTGCAGGGCTTTGGATTTTTGACTCAGTCAAAAGTCAAGACCTGACCCCAACTATAACAACTATAAAGGCGTTATCTTCAATTCCGAAAGCTCGACGCGGCAGCCGAGCTCCTTCAAGGCGGCGCCAAGCTCCGGGTCGGTCGAGGGATCGCTGAGGAGCTTGCCGATGAGGGGCGCGGAGGGAGCGAGCACTTTTTCGTAGAGGCCGGCATCCTTGAGCGCGTGCAGGACCTTCTTCTTGTTGGCCGTCGGAAAGTCGAATTTCTCCGCGCCCGTGCGCTGGACCTCGTAGCGCGCGCCGAAGGCCCGGACATAGCCTTTGCGCCGGAGGATGTCAAGGATGGCGGCCTTGAGCTTGGCGGCGTCCTGATTCTCCTGCGTCAGCCGCGATTCCAGCTCGCCGTACTTGTCGATGAGGGAGGCGAGCTCATCGGCCTCGCTCGGCATCTTGCCCGTGAAGACCGGGCAGATCGCCCGATAATCGCACCAGTGACAGATCCTCTCCGCGGGCTTGGGATCAAAGCGCCCCAGCTCGATGGATTCGGCTGTCTTTTGGATGCGCGAACGCAGATCATCCACGAGAGCCTGGGGCCTGCGCCCGGCGGCATACTCGCGATGCGTGGGCAGATGATAGAAGACCAGCCGTCCGACCTCCGAGCCCAGAAGCGTCTCGCAGGCCAGCTGGTACATGGTCAGCTGGGAATCCTCGAGGACCCGGCCCGCGGCCAGGGCCTTGCCCGTCTTGTAGTCGAGCACGCAGAGCTTGCCGTCCGGCAGGCGGTCGATGCGGTCGACCTTCCCCGTGACCGGGACGCCGTCCACGTCCATCTTAAAGTCATACTCCACGAAACAGGGGATGCTGAAGGTCGCGATGTGCCGGCGGTAGTAGCTCGCGAGGATCGCCTTGCCGTTCTGGAAATACTCCGCTTCCTGGTCCTGGTCCCGATAGCCCTCCGAGATCCAGTGCTCCTTGTAGAAGCTCAGCATCTCCTCCAGGGACGGGGGGGGCAAGGTCTTGACGCCGTAGAAGAATTCGAGGGTCTCGTGCATGCTGCGGCCGAACGAGAAGAAGTACTTGGGTTTTTCCGGGAGATTGTCCACGTACTTGAACTTGTAGCGCTGGGGGCATTCCCCGTACATGGAGATCGAGGAATGCGACAGGGGACGCGGCAGGGGCATGGCTGGAGATATTCTACCAATTCCAGGATGCCACGCCGTTTGACTTTTCTATATTTTCCATGCGTTGACAAAAGGCACACAATGTGTTATACTTAAAGCGGATGAAAAACGTTCGCTGGGATAGCGATAAAAATGAATGGTTGAAGACGAATCGGCATGTCGGATTCGAGCTGGTCGCTTTGAAAATCGAAGCCGGCGAGGTTTTGGACATCATCGATCATAAAAATGAAGAAAGGTACCCAAATCAGAGGATCTTCATCCTGGAAATTGGCGGTTATGCGTATCTTGTGCCTTTTGTGGAAACAGAAAGCGAGATATTCTTAAAGACCATTATCCCAAACAGGCAGGCGACGAGACGGTATCTGGGAGGAGGCTGACATGAGCAACTTAAACAACGAAGAGAGAAGAATAGCCCGATCCTACGCGCGGGGCGAATGGAAATCAGTGACGAACCGAAAGGCGGAAGTCCGACGGTATCAGTCGTACGTCCGCGATGCCATGCAAAAAAGCAGCCGTGTCAACATCAGGATCTCACCCCAAGATCTAGAGGGGATGCAGCACAAAGCCCTGGAAGAAGGCATCCCCTATCAAACTTTGATGGCCAGCGTCATCCATAAATATGTAGCTGGCAGATTCGCCGACAAGCGAGACTGATCTTCAGCCCTCCCAAAGTTCACAGCTAACAAGGTATACTATTTCAAAGCGAGGGGGAGACTGATGAACACACGGATTTTAATGGTCCTTTTCGGCGCGATCGCCCTCCCGTCCTTTGCCGCCGGGACCGGCAAGCCAGTGGTGCGCCAGCCTGGCTCAGCCAATGCGCAGGGCATACCCCCCATCCCCCCGCTGGAGACGGCAATCTCGGCCATCAATCCCTCCGCCGGCGCAGACCCTGTGCAGCCGCAAACCCTGGAGGGCATTCCCATGCAGGACCCAGCCATGTCGGGCAGGCCACTCCCGGTCGGCGCTGCCCTGGTCAAGCCCCCAGATTCGAATCCCCGCCTCGTAACTGCTGCTGGGCAGCTGCAGGCTGCCATGACGGTCGCATCCAACGGCAAAGACGACGGGAAGGGAACCGCCGAGGAGGAAAGCCAACGCAACGCCCGCGCCTTCGGCCTCGCAGCGAGCCAGGCCGGATCGCCCGCGGATGTGCCGACGCCCACCGGCGGCAAACCGATCGCAGTCCCAAGCGACGGTCTCCCCGATCAACGCGACCTGAAAATGATGATCAACCGATACGCCCCCGTGGATATTTCCGCTGACATTTCAGAGCTTCCCAGCAACGAAAGACAAGCCCTGATCCGGATCATCGAAGCGGCCAAGATCATGAACACGATCTTCTTGCGGCAGGTTTGGAGCGGCAATGAGAAGCTTCAGGCTGAACTCATGAAAGATCAGACGCCTTGGGGCGCCTTGCGCCTGGCCTATTTCACGAGGAACAGGGGACCGTGGGACAGCCTGGACAATAATAAGGCTTTCGTCCCCGGCGCGCCCGCGCAAAAACCTCCGCAGGCCAATTTCTACCCGGATGACGCCACGAAAGCGGAGGTCGAGGCTTGGATCAAGACTCTACCGGCGGCCGAGCAGGAGCGGGCGCGCGGTTTCTACACGACGGTGCGCCGTGACGGCCATGGCCAGTTCCAGCTTATCCCATACTCGGAGGAATACAAGGCGGAACTCCAAGAGGCCGCCGGCCTGCTCAACGAAGCTGCAGCGCTGAGCGCCCAACCGACGCTCCAAGGATTCCTCCGGGCGCGCGCGAAGGCTTTTATGAATGACGACTACTATGCCAGCGAAGTGGCGTGGATGGACCTGGATGCCTCCCTGGAGCCCACCATCGGACCTTACGAAGTCTACCAGGACCAATGGTTCAACTATAAAGCGGCTTTTGAAGCGGATATCGCCGTGCGTGACGATGTGGGGAGCGCCAAGCTCCAGCAGTTCTCCGCTCATCTTCAAGAACTGGAAAACGATCTTCCCATTCCCGATGCTATGAAGAACCCCAAACTCGGCTCCATGGCTCCCATCAGAGTGGTCAATGTCGTCTTCAACGCCGGAGACGCCGACCATGGCGTGCAGACAGCCGCATTCAATCTGCCCAACGACGACCGAGTGATCCAAGAAAAAGGCTCCAAACGCGTCTTGCTTAAAAACGTGCAAATAGCAAAGTTCGACAAGACGCTTGTGCCCATCTCGAAGATCGCCCTGAGCGCGTCGGATCAGCCGCTGGTCAGCTTCGATGCCTTCTTCACGCATATCCTCATGCATGAACTCATGCACGGCCTGGGTCCCCATGAGATCATCGTCAATGGCCAAAAGACGAACGTGCGCCGAGAACTTCAGAATTCCTACTCGGCCATTGAAGAGGCCAAGGCCGACATTTCCGGACTCTGGGCGCTCCAGCAGCTCATTGACAAGGGCGCGCTGCCCCGGAGCATGGAGAAGACGATGTACGTCACCTTCTTGGCCTCCTCCTTCCGCACCATGCGCTTCGGCCTCCATGAAGCCCACGGCAAGGGTCAGGCGCTTCAGCTCAATACCTTTCTGGATCAGGGAGCCGTTGTGGTGAATAAGGATGGGACTTTCAGCGTTGACCGCGCAAAGATCAAGGATGCCGTGCGCGATCTTACGGCGCAACTCCTTATCATCGAAGGCCATGGCGACAGGGCGGCAGCGGAAAAACTGCTGGCCGAACGAGGCGTGATCCGTCCAGCCGTTCGGGCGATATTGGACAAACTGAAGGATCTGCCTGTCGACATCGCGCCCAATTACGTGACCGCGGAAAATTTAAAAAAGTAGAAGCTCGCTAACTCAGAAGCCCGCGCTCGCGGAAACTGAAGAACCGGTCTCCGGCCACGATGATGTGGTCGAGGAGGGGGATGCCCAGAAGCTCTCCCGCGCGCACCAGACGCCGGGTCGTGTCTCGGTCGTCCGCTGACGGAGAGCAATCACCCGAAGGATGGTTGTGCGCGACCACGACTGCCGCAGCCGAATGCGCCACGGCCGGAGAGAAGACCTCGCGCGGATGCACGAGGCTCGCGGAGAGCGTGCCGATGGAGACCGTCTCCTGGAAGATGAGCTGGCTGCGGGCGTTCAGATAGAACGCCAAGAGATGCTCCTTGCGGCTCTCTCGCACGACCAGAGGCACAGCCTCGCTGACCCGCGCCGGCGTGTCGAGGCAGGGACGAGAATCCGGCTTGGCGGATCGGCGGGCCAGCTCGAAAGCCGCAACCAGCGCCGCGGCGCGGGCAGGCCCCACGCCCTTGACCCGGCAAAGAGCCGCGAAGTCGGCGCTGGATAGTCCGTTGGGGAAACCCTCCAAAAGAGCCGCAGCTAGATCCATGACTCCGCGGCCGCTATAGCCGGTGCCCAGAAGCAGGGCCACGAGCTCCTGATCGCTCAAGGCCTCGGCGCCGCAGCGCCCCAACCTCTCGCGCGGCCTCTCCACCGGGTGCAGGTCGCGCAGAAGGACCTGCCTGTGCACCGGCTGAGAGTAGGAGACTGGAGCGACCTCGTTCATTTCACTGACTCCGCCATCTTTTGCAAAGTGGACGCGGATACAGCACCGACCAGGATGAAGCGCCTGCCACCAAAGGTCCATGAAAGGACGTTCCCTTCAGCAGTCTCGGTAAGAGTGCCGCGCCCGATGGCTAGCTTGACGCGTTGTTTCTGGCTCTTGCCGAAATTGAGACGCATGCGACTGGACCCTTCGAAAAGAGAAATCGCGCTCAAACCGTCAGAGAAGCGGCAATGCAGGATGCGGCTTTTGCCCTTGGCCATGACGTCAAGACTCTCAAAAACATAGCCCGAGGGAAGCCATGCGGGCAGTTGCGGCTTAAGTCCTGCGGTCTTGGCCTCGTCCAAGGCCAGATAATCCGGCGCAGCGCGTTGGACCACGGCAGTGCCGGGAGGGGGAGAAAACACGAACTTTGCCGCATCCTGCTTGGCCACAAATTTCAATCGCGTGAAGAGCACAGATTCCTTTAAGGACCCGTCCGGCCTGAAAGTCTCGCTTTTCAGGATGAGGGATTTAGCTTTGTCGATCCACAATCGCCGGGCCAGGACCTGTCCTTCGCGCTTTCTCAATTCCAATTTCCAGCAAGGCCTGCCAGCCACCAAACCGCCGGGTGAGAGACTGAGCTCATAATTCTCCTGGAGCTGGTCGAACTCCTCATCCGGCCCCAAACGCTTGAAGATGGGGTCGGCGGACTCGCCCTGCCATGCCTTGCGTTGGGCCGAATCATAGATCCATTCGGTCTTGCCGTCGTCGACCACCAGCTTCTCGACCTGCCCCGAGGGATTCAAAAGCTCCCTTCGATAAAGTCCGGGAGGGGAGAATCGCACGGACATCTGGCGGCCTGGGGGAGTGACCGTGAGCTCGGCTTCGTAACCCACGGAGGGAGTCTCCAAGCTCTCGCGCAGAACATCCCAAGCGTCTGGCCCTTGACCCCAGACCGGGGATGATAAAAAAAGTACTGATAAAATAATATTAATTTTCATCAGAAGGACCCCCTTGGGCCAATTGTTTACTCAGATCTGAATAGATGGCCTCGCGGTCAGCCGCGGGCATGGTGAGCTCATAGCGATTGTGCGCGGCCAGGACATCGCTGAGCGCGATCTCCTCTCGAGGCCCGGACAAGGAATTCCGAAAAACCAAGAACGCCGCGGCAGCGGCAAAAGCAAAACCGACCCCTGCGGTCATCTGCCAAGAGAAGCGTTCCCCAAACCAACTCCGCCAGCCCCTCGGCTGACCGGCCAAACGCAGAAGATCAGCACGCAGGTCAGCGGGCATGGCAGGTCTAGGTACGGAGCGGACCGATGTTTTGAGCGCCTCGATCCATTGCAACTCCCTGCCGCAAGCAGCACAGCCCTTGACGTGCGCCTGAACCTCCGCCGCCTGCTTGGGCTCCAAGCGTCCGGCTGCCAGGGATTCCAAAAATTCTCGCGCCTGTTCACAGTGCATGGGGATCCACCTCCTGAGCTGTCTTCACGATCGCATTCTTCAAAGCCACACGCGCCCGGCTGAGGCGCGAGCGCACCGTATTGATCGGGCAGTCCATGACCTCGGCGATGTCTTCGTAGCTCATGCCTTCCAGATCGAAAAGGGTCAAGACCGCCTTGTAATCCGGCCTCAGGCGCTTGAGCGCCCGGCGGACCTCGTCGATCATGAGCCGGCGCGAGAGTCCTTCGAGCAATTCATCCTCCCGCTTGTCCGGCAGGGTCTCAGCCAGGCTCAGGCCGTCCTCGCGGTCGCGGACCAAAGACGCGTCTAAAGACAGCCCGCAGCGGCGCTCATAGCGTTTGACGCTGTCTATGTAGACGTGCCTGAGTATCCTTAAAAACCAGTTCTCCATGGGCTGCGCGGGATCATAGAGCTCCCAACGGTTGAACACGCGGCAGAAGGCCTCCTGGACCAACTCCTTGGCCTCCTCGCCGCTGCCGCACAGGCCGTAAGCGAACTGATAGCCCCTTTCGGAGTATTCTTCGACGAACCGGGCCAGCTTTTGGTGGTCTGCCATACCTACCATACGATCGAGGTCGAAAAAAGTTCCCATCGGCATGAGCCGATGGGGCCCGCAGGCGCAGCTGTTTTCCGCTCGCCGGAGGGTCCCGTCGCCTCGCCGCAGGGTGCTGAACTTCTATTCTAACACTTCCCCCATGGGGATATACCACTCACTCAAAACTCAAGACCTGACCCCATTCATGAAATCTGTTTGTAACAAGTTCCCGGCATACTGGTAGCGTGAACACGAACTCCTGGGAGGACATGGTCGTCCGGCAGCCCGAGCCGCAGGTCGCGGCGCCGACCAAACGCCAGGATACGATCCAGGCCTCGTACCTCACCCACGAGCTGCGCGCGCCGGTCACCTCGATCAGGCTGGGCCTGGAGATGCTGCAGGAACAGCTGGCCGGCAAGCTGATCGGCAGCGATAAGCAGGTCCTCACCTCAACCATCAGGAACACCGCGCGCCTGGAAGGCCTCATCAACGACATCATGGACTACTCCAAGGTCATGGCCGGGCGCATGGAACTCTGCCGCGAGGCGTGCGAGCCGCGCAGCCTCGTGGCCGATGCCGCCGATGCCCTGCAGGCCGCGGCCCTCTCCAAGGGGGTCAAGCTCGTCAAGGAAGTGGAGGACGGCCTGCCGAGGATCTCAGCCGAGGGTCGCCGCATCGTCCAGGCCCTAACCAACCTCATCTCCAACGCTGTCAAGTTCACGCCCCCGCAGGGCACGGTGACGGTCTCGGCCCGGGCCGGCCGCTACGAGCACGAGGGCACCGTCATCTTCCGGGTCAAGGACACGGGCTGCGGCATCAAGCTCGAGGACCTCGACAAGGTCTTCGACATGTTCTCGCAGCTGCCCGCCGGCCATCAGAAGAAGACCGCGGGCACGGGGCTGGGCCTGCCCCTGGCGCGCTTCATGGTGGAGCTCCACGGCGGCCGCATCTGGGCCGAGAGCTGGAAAGGCGCGGGCGCGAGCTTCTATTTCACCATCCCGATCACTCCCGAGGACATGCCGGAGCCCTTCGATCCCTATCCCAAGCCGGTCGAATACCACGGCCTCTTAGTCTCGGTCTACCGCCGGCTCAACGCCTTGCTGGCGCTGTTCGTTTGACGCGCCGCAAAATTGGTATCCTAGCCCAATGACCCCGGCCAAAAAAGCCTCCTACGGGCTCATGGCCCTGCTTCTCATCGCCGCGGTGGGACTGCATCTAGGCCCAATCATCCTGGCGGGGCTCTGTTCGTATCTGATCCTGGACTTGACCTGGCGGCTTTTCTCCCGCAAGCTAAGCCCGGGATTCGCCCGCTGGCTCAGCCTGCTGACCTTCCTGCTGGCCGCCAGCTTCATCTCCTGGATGTTCGCACGCTTCATCCATCAGGCCATCCACACCCTGCCCCAGATCGCGACCACGGCCATCCCCAAGCTGGCCACTCTCTCCGAAGCCTGCGGGCTGCAGCTTCCCTTTGCGAACGTCTACGATCTGCGCGACGTCGTCCTCGATGAGGTCCGAGAAAACGCCGACTCCATCACCAAGGCCAGCGGCTTTTTAACCGTCGGCTTCTTCCACATCCTCATCGCGATCGCCATCGCGATCCTGGCCTTCTTCTCTCAAGGCGAGAAGCACTACGGCCCCAATGCCTTCGACGACCTGCGCCGCGAGTTCAACACCCGCTTCGCCCTGTTCCTCCTGAGTTTCGAGAAGGTCTTCGGCGCACAGGTCCTCATCGCGGCGGTGAACACCCTCATCACCGTCGTCTTTCTGCTCCTGCTGGGCCTGCCGCATATCACCTTCCTGTCCTTGGCGACCTTCATCCTCGGGACCCTTCCCATCATCGGCAACATCGCTTCCAACGCCATCATCGTGGGCTCTGCCATCATCATCTCGTCGCGCTACGCGCTCTACGCCTTGATCTATCTTGTTCTCATCCATAAAGGCGAATATTTCCTCAACGGCAAGATCGTCGGCCACCGCATCCAGGCCCCGACGTGGCAGACCCTGCTGGCCATCCTGGCGGGAGACATCGTCATGGGAGTGCCCGGCATCCTCCTAGCCCCGGCCGTGCTGCACTACGCGCAGGAAGAGCTGCGCGCGATCAAGTCCTAAGGCAGGGTCAGGCCTTGAGTTTTGAGTGAGTTAACCGAACTCGTTGGCTCAAAACTCAAGGCCTGACCCCAATTTCCAGACAAGCGTCTTGAAGCAGCTTGTCGTCGATCTTCTCGGGCAGATGCTTAAGCAATGCACAGAATCGGTTCTGGGCGCGGAAGCGCCAGCGATGAAAGCCCATCTGGGTGGCGGCCCGCGCCAGGCTGATGAAGCGTTTGAGCCCGTGGGCATCGAATTTCTTCTCCAGATTCCACAGGACCAGGAGGAAACAGCGCTCCCAAGCATCTTCAGCCTCGGCTGAAGGCGCGTGAAGCCCCGCGGCGCGGGCCCTGGCCACGGCCGTGGTGACCTTCGAGAGATCGATGTCCGGATCCTTCAGGAATTCCCTCGCCTTGGCATGCAGCCAAGCGTCAAAATCCGCTTCGCAATAACCCCGCAGGCCCACGGGGACATCCAAGCCCAGCTCCGCATAGCGCTCGGCCGCGGCCAGATACTCGGCCCAATCCGGCTCCTCCCAAGAAGGACGCTTCTTGTCCACGAACATCTTCAAGAGGCGTTCCTGTTCATCGGGGGGGAGATCCGAGAAACTGAAGGGATCGTCGGTGAAAAGAGCCTTGGCCAAGACAGGAAGGTCCGCAGGTTCGCCGGGGCCCACGCGCGAGACGCGCTCCAGGAGCGCCTCATATTGGGAAGAGGAGACCTCCGCGTGATGCACGAAGACCCGGACCTTGCCATTGGAAAAAAAGGCGGCCAGAAAGATGCGCGAAAAAGAAGACGCGGTCGAGGTATCGCGAAGAGTCACCCGGCCCGCGGCAAGCTCAGCTTCAGCCGCTGAGCGCCGCACCACCTGCGAGTCCACGACATGGAAGTTGCCCCACGGCAATGGCTCCTGATCCAGAAAGGTCGAGACCGCATGATGGACCGCGACGATGTCCTCGGACACCCGCGCGCTCAAAGCCGACTTCCTATAAACGGCTTCTCCGTCCTTCTGCTCAGGATCGCTGGAGGGCGCCCGCTTCAAGCGGGAACAAAGGCCTTCCTCCAGATCGACGCCGGCTGCCAGGCGGGCCAGTTCGATTGCGCGCGCCGCGTATTGGAGATTTTGGACCGCCTCGATGCCGGCGATGTCCGAGAAGAACCACCCGCAGCTCGTGTACATGAACATGGAGTAGCGCTGCATCTCCAGAAGCCTCAAGGCCTTTTGGCGGACCGCAGGGGAATCTGGGACCCGGAGATTCTCGGCCAGATAGCGCGCCAGAGTCTTCTCTCGGCGATCAAGGAGCACCTGGATGTAGGCGTCGCGAGCCTGCCAGGGATCTCGGAAGATCTTCTGGCCCTCGACCTCGTAGACCTCGGCGAGCCTGTCGCGCAGCCAGTCCAAAGCCTCGCGCAGGGGCTTGCGCCAGAGGAGCTTCTCCTTGTCGCCGCCGCAGCCGCAGGCGTCCTTCCATCGGTCCACGCCGTGGGCACAGCTCCAAGCTGTGCCCACGCCGTCCGGACCAGGTTGGATCTGGGCCTCCCATTGGAGGGGATGGCGCGCCAGATAGCGGGAGTAATTGACCACCTCGACATGGCGGCTAGGCAGTTCATGCTTGAGGAGCTGTGCTAAGCCCATCTCCGCGAAATGCTCATGGTGGCCGTAGGATTCGCCGTCCGTGCAGAGGGAAACGAGCTCGGGCTCCTCGGCCTCCGGGCTGAAGGCCGCCTCGATGCTGCCGGCCCAAGCCTTGGCATCCGACATGACCTTCTTGAAAGCGACGGCGTGGGAGAGGTCCGCATCGTAGAAGAAGAGCGCCAGGCGCCTTTCCCCGTCGGTCCACAGATAGGGCCGACGGCAGTTGAGGCCGCCGGAGGAGACATCGGTCCACTCTTCGGTCCCGATGGGCCGCACGCGCCAGGCCTGGCCAGGGGCCAGGACGGCGTATTGCAGACCGTGATCCGCCAAGGCGGCAAGGACCTCGTCGTTGCAGGCCGTCTCGGGAATCCAGAGGGCCTCGGCCTCGCGGCCGAAGCGATGGCGGAAATCAGCCAAGCCCCAGCGGATCTGGGTGTCCCTGTCCCGCGGAGAGGCCAGGGGCAGGATCATATGGTTGTAGGCCTGGGCCATGGCGCTGCCGTGATCCAGGCGGGCGATGCTTTTGCGGTCAGCCTCTAAGAGGAGGCGGTAATCGCGGGGGTAGGTCTCGGCAAACCAGGACAGGAGCGTGGGGCCGAAATTGAAGTCGAGGTACTCGTAGTTGTTGACGAGTTCGACGATGCGCCCCTTGCCGTCCATGATGCGGGCATGGGCGTTGGTGATGTAGCACTCGCGCGCGATGCGGCGGTTCCAGTCATGCTCGGGCTTGGCCGAGGGTTGGCGCTCTACGATCCCTGTCCAGGGATTCTCGCGCGGGGGCTGGTAGAAGTGGCCGTGGACGCAGAAAAAACGCTTACCCACGGGTTGGATGATACCATATCATCCCGCGTTTCTGGCGGAAGGTTGAGCCTACTGTGAGAGGAGACGAGGCATGGCATAATAGGCCAACAGCGCCAGGGCAACGCCTGCCGCCAGAAGACCCCAGATCGGCCAGCTCGGATGCCGCCTGAGCACCTTGGAGAGGGGGGCCAAGATTGGCCACCTGGCCTCGCGCACCACGGCGCCATGGAATCTCTGGATGTGCGTGATGGCGGCAAGCAGGTGCATGTCGCCGAACCTGGCATACTCATCCCGGGCGCCCATCCGACTCGCAAGGATCACGACCGCCTGACGCAGGAACTGCGGGCTGGGGCTTGCGAATCGGTCCCGCGTATAATCGAAGGTCAGCGCTGACTCGATATCGATGTCCAGCAGGCCGTTGAAAGCTTCGAGCCTGGCGCTGTCAAAAGGCGAGCGCCAGATCACGGCATTCAATGCCCTGATGAAGACCAGGGCCGTCGTATATTCCCTCTCCTTATCGACAGCCTTGGCATAGGCTTGGGGCCATGCTTTTCGCAGCTCCTGGACCATGGTCAGATGGACATCCTCGAAGCGCGAATTCTTCAGGTGCGTTTTAACGGCCTGGAGATACGGGCCCGCCAAAGATGGCCCGACGCTATCAAAGGGACTCGCAATAAGCTGGCGGATGAGGACCTTGCCGGCGACGACATCGTTGGCCTCTTGCACGGGGTCAGGCTTGTCGCCTGCCTTCGATGAAGACGCCCGAAGGCCTGCCTCTTTTTCGCGCATGCTCTGCTCTATGTCCAAAGCTTGGACTTTATAATACATCGTTGACAGGCGAGCGTCCGCGTCCCAGAACGTCTCATTAGCGACGATGTCGACGTGAAGGACCGCGTTCATCGTCCGCAATGTCTTGCGCGCCTGGGCGAGATATTTGGCGGACCTGGTCACGGAGGCGGAGCTTCTGATCGACTCGACTGTCTTCACGAGGTTCGGCTTGAACACGACCCATATATCGTCGAGGTTCACCCCTGGCAAATCGGAGACCTTCAGCGCCGCCTGCAGCCGTGCGAGAGACTCTTCCGTCGCTGGGCCCGGCGCGGCGAAATACCGCGTCCAAGCGGCCTCGGCGCGGATGGTGAGGGGATTGGGATGGGGATCGCGGACGGCCGGAAGGTTGACCAAAGTGCCGTGCGCGGAAGCGGCGAGCAGGGCGACAAGCAGCGCCAGGACCGATCGTTTCATGCGGGGTCTATCCTTCACTTTCCTTATAATATCAAGAACCGCGATTTTCCCTATGGGCCATTCGGCCCAAAACGCAGGAAGCAAAAGTCCTACGAGATCTAGGTCTTTTGCCGTAGAAAAATAGGTCCAAAGACCCACCTTGATTTATTATGATTCTATTGGACATGCGTCACATCCTTCAGCCCTCCAAAGGCGACGAGGACGCCGAGATCGAGTTCGAGCTGGCTTACCTCGCCTCATTGACCCTCCGCCAAAGATTCCAGATGATGGAGACCAAAAGCCGAGAACTGCGGGCTCTATTGGTAAAAAATGGATACAAATTCACCCCACGAATCATTCAAAGATCATGATGACGCGGCCCGCGCGGCCGCCTCTCTCTCCAATCATTGGATCAGTAAAGCCAAAGCAGCGACGAATCTGCATGATTTCAGAACCTCTCTGCGCCGTTTGCGCGTCATCCTGAGCGCCTATAGGAAACTTTTGGGGCCTGTTGCCTCCAAAGGCATGAGGCGAAGATTGAAGCACCTCTCGCGCTCGACAGGCGCCTGGCGCAATACCGAGGTCTGGGCTGACTGGCCCGCCGATCCGCTGAAGATCCAACTCTGGCACTGCTTTGCGCCCGATGGGAAAATGAAAACCAAAAGAATCTAAGAGAATTCAAAGACAGAACCCTGCCGAAATTCCATCGGACCGCTTCAAAACTCGCCAAACGACTGAAAAAAGTCAGGCCAACCGATCGTCCCTTGGACCTGGCTGCGGCGCAAGCCGTTGCCAAAGCAGCCAAGGCCATGGACCGCCGCTTCAAGCTCCTGCGCCGGACAGAGGATGAAAGGGACGCCCACATCGCGCGCATCCGGGTCAAACGGCTGCGCTACCTCTTGGACCCTTTTAAAGACACAGGGGTCCTGGTCCAACAGCTTCACCAACTGCAGACCCTCCTCGGCGAGCTGCACGATCTCCACACGCTGGCAGCCGAACCATTCCCAAAGGCCGCAGCCTTGGCCCGCACAGAGATCAAGCCTTTAGAAGATCTTCTCCGGAAAGAATGGCTCACTCCAAAAAAGGATCGCCGTCTCACGCATCAAGCCCGGGCGATGGCCCGTCACTCAAAACTCAAGGCCTGACCCCGAATCCGCGCTCGCGGATCAATTCCAGGAGGGCCTCCACGGCTTGCTCGGCCGGGACGCCCTTGCGCACGCAGGTCTTGCCCGCGTAGAGGTTGATCTTGCCCGGCGCGCCGCCCACATAGCCGAAATCCGCGTCCGCCATCTCTCCCGGGCCGTTGACGATGCAGCCCATGACCGCGATCTTGACGCCCTTCAAGTGCCCCAACTCGCGCTTCAAACGCAGGACGGTATTCTGCAGGTCGTAGATGGTCCGCCCACAGCCGGGACACGAGATGAATTCCGCCTTGACGCGCCGCGCTCCGGCCCCTTGCAGGATGTTGTAGATGAGTTCAAGCTCGCGGCGGGGGGCAAGGCCTGAGTCGATCTCCACCGCGTCGCCGATGCCGTCGCATACCAGAGAACCGATCAAAACCGAGGAATCCAGGACCTGCCGTTCTGCGTCAATCGCCCGCGGCGCGCGCACAAGAATGGGGAAGTCCTCGGCCAGGGAGGCCAAAAGGCGGTACTCCTTCAGCAGCGCGGAAAAATCCCTGCCGCGCAGAGCCAAGATCGCTTCCTTGCCTGACTGTCTTAAAACCTGGCCTTGTTTCACAGCCTCTTCGGCAGTCTCAGCCTCGGCCAGCGGCAGATCGGCACGGATGAGTTCCGGCCCGGGCTCAAGGCCCTTTTCCGGCACAGGCGGCGTGACCACGCGGATGGGTTCGCTGCCGCCCAACGCCATGCCTTGGACGACGATCCGGCGGCTGGGGCGGCGCGAGTAGCTGAAATAATCCTCGCAGTAAGCGCGGCCAGGCTGCGGGCCCTTGTGGGCCTTTCGACCCTGGAAGGGCTTGGCCAAAGCCGCGCAGACAGGGATCTCGGCCTCAGGCTCCTCGGTCAAGGAGACCCGAAGGGTGTCGCCGAGGCCGTCCGCCAGGAGGCTGCCGATGCCGATGGCGGACTTGATGCGGCCGTCCTCTCCCTCGCCCGCCTCGGTCACGCCCAGGTGGAAGGGATAATCCATGCCTTCGGCCGCCATGGCCGAGGCCAAGAGCCGGTAAGCCGCGATCGTCACCTTGACGTTGGAGGCCTTCATGGAGAAGACCAGCGAATGGAAATCCGCTTTCACGCACAGGCGCGCGAATTCCAAGGCGCTCTCCACCATGCCCTGGGGCGTGTCGCCGAAACGGTTGAGGATACGGTCGGAGAGCGAGCCATGATTGACGCCGATGCGCAGGGCTCGCTTCAAGCGCTTGAGCTTGTCCACCAGGGGCATGAAGCGCTCTTCCACGCGCACCAGCTCGCGGGCATACTCGGCTACGGAATATTCCTTATGCGCGAAGGTCTTGGTATCCGCGAAGTTGCCCGGATTGATGCGGATCTTCTCCACGAAGTCCGCGGCAGTCATCGCGACTTCCGGGGAGAAGTGGATGTCGGCCGCCAGGGGGATATCCACACCTCGCTTCAAGAGCCCGGCCTTGATGCGCTCCAAGGCGCGGGCGGCTGAAAGATTCGGCGCGGTCAGGCGCACCAGCTCGCAGCCGGCCTGGGCCAGGCGCGCGGCCTGGGCGATGGAGGCCTCGACGTCGCCGGTGTCCGTCGTGGTCATGGACTGCACGCGCAGAGGGTTGTCGCCGCCGATGGCAAGCCGGCCGGCCATCACCACGCGGGTGGACCTTCGGCGGTAGCCGAAAAACTCAGGACCGTAGGAGGAAAGCATGGGCTGCTTAAATTATATAATTCCTGGAGATGGACTTCGAACTCATCCTTAAAAACTTGACTGAGCGCTTTGACAAGGAGGGCATCCGCTATGCCTTGACCGGAGGCCTGGCCTTGGGAGCTCTGGGCGCCCCCCGGGCCACCTTGGATATCGACTTTCTGGTGCACAAGGATGATCTCGGCGCCCTGCACAAGATCATGTTGGAGTTGGGCTACGAGAAGAGATTCCAAAGCGAGAACGTTTCACAATATCGCCATGCGGCCCCCGGGCTTTCGGTCGATTACATCCACGCCTTCCGCCAGACATCGCTGAACATGCTCGACCGAGCGGGCAAGCAGATGATCGGCGGCGGAAAAAACTCCGTCCGCGTCCTGACGCCAGAGGATGTGATCGGCCTCAAGGTCCAGGCCATGGCCAACGATCCGGACAGGAAAGCCAAGGACTCGGCGGACATCGAAAGCCTCATGGCGATCCATGGCGCGCGCCTGGACTGGAAGCGCCTGGCTGAGTATTACGCTCTCTTCGGCATGGACAATGAGCTCCAGCGTCTCAAGGAGAAGTTCGGCCATGCTCACTGAGAAGGAAAAAGAAGAGCTTTTGGAGATGTCCCGCTCGAAATCCTTGCGCGAAGACTTTCGCCGCTTAAGAGAGGGCGCCCGACTTCCTCAACCTGTGGATTTAGACCTCGTCTTGAAATGGCTCACTTTCGTGAGCTCCTTGGCTCCGGCCGCGCCCAGACCCTTGCCTAAGCCCTATCCTAAAGCGCTCCTCTAACAAGTCAGGTGGACCGGATCGGCAGCACCACGGTCTGGAAGCCGTTGAACTGCAGGCGCCTCTGGATGGCGAAGGCCGTGTCGTTGTGCAGGAGCCGCTGGAGGAACTTGTCTTCCTTGAAGATGAGCTTGCCCGTGAAGAAGATGGGGCGCGAGAACTCCGCGGCGACCTCGCAGCAGAGCCTCTCCAAAGCTGGGACGGTCTCGGTGTCCACGGCGAAGCGATAGGCCGCGGCGAAGCCGTGGGCCTTGCACCAGGTCACATAGCGCTCCAGATTCCAGGCAGTTTGTTCTTCAAGCCGCTGAACCTCAGCCTGTCCCTTGAAGTTCCCTGAATCCAGAAGCCCGACGGAAACGAAGACGAAATTCTTAAAATGATAGGGGAAGAGCCTCTGGATGGAGAGTATCTGATGCAAGCCGAAGCCCGTGAAGCCGCCTCCCACCAGGACCACGGCGGTCGGAGCCTTCGTGTCCAGAGACGGCGGAGCGGGCCTGCCCGTGGGCAGGGGGACCTCCAGGAGGCTGTCGAGCCGGCGCATCTCGCGACGCACGACATTGTAGCGGCGTCGGATGAAGAAGCACGCGGCGATCACGGCGCCGGTGATGGCCGCGGTGACCCAGCCTCCTTCCGAGAACTTCTCGCAAAGGACGATGCCCAGGATGCACGAACACATGACCAGACCCGTGCTATGGATGGGAAGCTGGGTTTTCCAGCGGGGATCCTGACCCCTCACCGCCAGCCAATGGCGCGCCATGCCCAGCTCGGTCAAGGAGAAGGTGATGAAGACGTTGATCGAGTACATGACCACCAAGGTGGTGATGTTGCCTCTGGTATAGAAGAGGACGGCGATCGCGCTGACCCCCATCAAGAGGATGCCATCCTTGGCGACCAGACGCTCGGAGAGCTGGGCAAAGCGCCGCGGCATCCAGGAGTCCACGGCCATATTGGCCACGACGCGCGGCCCATCCAAAAATCCCGCTTGGGCCGCGACGAAGAGCAAAGCAGCTTCCGAGGCCAGGATGACGATGACCAAGGTCGACCCCGCGGGCAGACCCCAAAGCCTCCAGGCGCCGAAGACATTCTCGGAGAGGACTGCGTTCATCGTCTTGCCGACGGCAGGCGCAGTCCCGGTGAGCAGGTAGCACAAGATGATTCCGCCGGCGGTGAAGGCCAAGGACGCAGCCATGAGCACCATGGTCTTCTTGCCGGTCTCTACCCGAGGCTCCCTGAGAGTGGTGACGCCGTTGGAGACAGCCTCGATGCCCGTATAGGTGCCGCATCCCATGGAATAGGCGCGAAGGAGGATCAGCCCCACGGCCCAGGGACCGATGGAACTCACGGAGGCATGCAGGTCCAAGGCAGCGTCGTGGACGATGGTCGGCAGACCGGTGAGATGCCAGCCTAGGACGTAGAGGATGAGGAATACATGGGTGACAACAAAAACCATAAAGATGGGGGCCAAAACGCTGACGGACTCCTTGACCCCGCGCAGATTAAGAACGATAAGGATCAGGAGGACCCCGAGCTCCGCCCAAAGCTTATAACCCGCCCAATGGGGGGGAAGAGAGGACCACAGGGCATCGCAGCCGCTGGCGACCGACACCGTGATGGTGAGGACATAGTCCACGACCAGCGCACAGCCCGAGACCACGCCTGCCTTCTCACCCAAGAGCTTGGTCGCCACCAGATAGCCGCCGCCTCCTCCTGGGAAATGCTCGATGACATTGGAATAGGCGATGGCGATGACGCAGATGGTGATCGCGGTCATCACGGCCAGGAGGATGGCCAAGTGCCCGTGGGGACCCAGCGCCCGGAAGGCCTCCTCGGGGCCGTAGCAGGAGGAGGAGAGGCCGTCAGCCCCCAACCCAACCCAGGCTAAGAAGGCGACGAGGGAGACGCGGTGGTAGAGCTGGGGATCGTCGAGGTCGCGCGGCTCTCCGAAGATGAGGCGGCGGATTTTCTCAAACATGGAGGGCAGTTCGAGGATTATATGATATTTCCCGGATTGAAACGGATCGCGACGATTCCATAATGATATGGCGAAAGGTCGTAGAGGACGGGCTTGCAAAACCCGGCGCGCTTAGCCCAAGCGATGCACTGCTCGGGCCTGGGGCGGATGTCCAGCGAAGGCCCCCGCGGCGTCGCGGGGTCATGGTTCCAGTGGATGATGGCCAGCCTGCCGCCTTTTTTAAGGATCCGGGCCGCCTCTTGGAGGAGGACGATCGGGTTCTCCAGATGCAGGATGTTGAAGAGCATCGCGTAATCGACGCTTTCATCCGGCATGCCCGAACCTTGAACCATGAAATCGCGCAGGAGGACGCGCACATTGCCGAGCCCTTCGCCGGAGGCTCTTTCGCTGACCAGCCGGACCATATCCGGTTCGATATCCAAGGCGTAAATCTTCCCGCTGATGAGCTTGGCCGCCGGGATGGTGAAGGTGCCGTAGCCGCAGCCGAACTCCGCCGCGTCGTTCACTTGCCGACCCAAGCCCAGGGTGGTCAAGAGATTGGCAGGATCGAAAAAACTCTCCCAGACATCCCGCTCGGGCATGCCGCTTTCCCGGATCTTCATTCGCCAGCCTCAAAGGCTTCCCGGCCTTCTCGGACCATGAAGCCGGCGATGACCAGACTGGCCATCGGGTCAGCCCACCAGAATCCCCAGAAATAGTTCAACACAAGCCCGAGGAGAACGGCCAGGGACATGAAGCCGCACATCAAGCTCTCCACACCCTCCTCGGCCAGGGCTTCGCTGCCTAGCTCTTGAGCCACCTGGCGTTTTCTCATTCCAAGAATCGGCATCACCAGGGCTGCCAAGACGGTGATGGCGATGCCGACAAGACTTTGCCCGACTCTTTGCCTAAGCCACAGGAGATGGATGGCTTCATAAGCCACATAGGCCGCCAAAAGAAAGAAGGTCGCGCCGACAAACCGAAGGGAGAGACGCTCGGCCCTGGATTCTTCGTCCAGGTCCGTGCCGTGTTTTTTCAGCCGCCAGATCAGGACGGCGGCGGCCGCCACTTCGATGAGACTGTCCAAGCCGAAGCCGAGCAGAGCCACGCTGCCGGCCATGACCGCCGCCGCGATGGCGGCCGCTGCCTCAAAAACGTTCCAAGCCACGGTGAAATATTCCAACCGCAGGGCTTTTCGCGTCAAGAGATCTTTGGAGGACATCGACCCAGTATGCTATAATTGAGACTGCAATATCAATATGCTCAAGGAACAGCAGTTCTTCACCATGCTCAAGAGCCGGGGCCTTCGCCTGACCCGGCCCCGGCGGCTCATCCTGGAGCACCTATCCGACGGTGGAACGCATGCCTGCGCCGAATCCATCTATGAAGCCCTGAAAAGAGGGAACTCCACTCTGGGCCGGGCCACGGTCTTCCGGGCTCTCAAGCTCTTCGCGCAGCTGGGCATCGCGGATGAGACGCAGCCGACGACGGTCCGACGCCGTTTTGAGGTCGCCGTCGGCAAGCCCCATCATGACCACATGACCTGCCTGGGCTGCGGGGCCGTGGTCGAGTTTTCCAACTGCGCCATAGAACGCCTTCAAGAGACGGAAGCCAAACGGCGGGGATTCCGGATCACGGGACACTGCCTGGAGGTCAGAGGCTATTGCAGGCGTTGTCTCAAACTCGGACGCGGGAGAGGTCATTGAATAAATGAGAAAAATCGAAATGATTCTATTTCTTCTGGCGGCCTTGAGCCTGGCGGCAGTCTCGCCTGGAGCCGCCACCGAACGGCGCTTCACTTACACCTATGAGAGCGGAGTGCTGCCGGCGGGCGTCAAGGAGCTCGAGCCCTGGCTCACCTGGCGGGCTGGCCGGACGAGTTATTTCTCCGAGTTCGACTACCGCCTGGAGTATGAGGTGGGACTGGTCGACCGCCTCCAGACGTCCCTCTACCTGAATTGGCATCAAGCCACGCACGAGGATCCGGCCAACCCCGGCCAGAAGGTCGGCGACCAGGGCTTCGACGGCATCTCCTCGGAATGGAAATACAAACTATGGGATCCCGTGGCGGACGCCCTGGGATTGGCGTTCTATCAGGAATACACCTTCCAATCCGACGAATTCGGGTGGGAGTCGAAGCTCATCCTGGACAAGAAGTTCGGGGACAATCTCGTCGCCTACAACGCCGTGGTCGAACCCGAGTGGGAGTTCGGCCCCGGACATTCGAACATCTCGTGGAATCTGGAGAACGATCTGGGCTTGACCCACTTCTTCACGCCCGCCTTCTCGGCAGGACTCGAAGTCGTCAACCAGAACGAAAAGACGCATCCGGGCTCAGGCTTCACGGACAGCGTCATCTTCGCAGGCCCTGTGGCGAGCTATGCGCACGAGAATTGGTGGCTGACCGCGACCCTCTTGCGGCAGTTGCCGGCCCTCCAGCGTTCCGTCGCCAATCCCCAAGACTCCCTGGTTCTGGACAATCATGAAAAATTCAATTTCAGGATCATCGGATCCATCCGATTCTAGAAGGCTACGCACCTCGGCCGCAGGCATGGCCGCGCTCGCGGCCGTTCTCTGCGCCTGCGCGGGCCAGATCCCAAGCCCGACGCCCCTCCAAGCTCGTCGGGCGACGCAGCAATGGCCGGGGACGACCCTGGAGGCACTGCGGCAAGGCCGGGCCCTATACATCGCCAAGTGCTCCGGATGCCATACCTTGAGGCTGCCGTCGGCTTACTCGCCGGAGCGTTGGGAGCTCATGCTGGAGCGGATGCAGCAGCGCAGCCAGATCTCTGACGCTGAGAAGGAACGCATCCGGCGCTATATTCTGTCCGTCAAGATCGAATGATGCCCATTACGAGACCGCCATGACTCAGCACGAACAGAGCGGACACATCGAGCATGAATCCGCCCAGGCGACCAACGGCCGCATCGCCCTGGTGGGACACCCCAACGTCGGCAAATCGGTGGTGTTCAACCGCCTGACCGGAAACTATGTCACGGTCTCGAACTATCCCGGCACCACCGTCGACGTCACCCGCGGAGTCGGACGCTTCCACGGCCGGACCTGGCAGGTGATCGACACGCCGGGCATACGCTCGCTCACCCCGCAATCCGAGGATGAGATCGTCGCGCGGGACCTGCTTCTGCGCGAGAAGCCCGACGTGATCGTCCAGGTGGCCGACGCCAAGAACCTCAAAGGGACCTTGATGCTGACCGCGGCGCTGGCTGACCTGGGACTCCCCCTGGTGCTGGCCTTGAACATGTCCGATGAGGCGATCTCCCGCGGGTTCCGGTGCGATGTCCGCCGGCTCTCGGCGCTCCTGGGGGTGCCGGTGGTCGAGACCGTGGCCACCACCGGCCAAGGCATGGAGCGGCTCAAGACCGCCCTGGCCCAAGCCGCGCCGCCGCGCCCAGTGGAGTATTCCGGAGAGATCGAGGCCGCGGCGCGCACGATCCGCGAAGCCTTGCCCGCCGGAAATTTTAGGCGGTTCATCGGCCTCTCCCTGCTTGCCGGTGATACGACCGTTGCCGCATTCCTGATCACCGGCCTGCCTCCGGCGCCGCAAGCGCTCGCCCCAGCGCTCCAAGACGCCGCCCGACTGCGGGAACGATTCTTCCAGCCGCCCGAGTTCCTGCTGCATGCGTTCCAAGAATCGTGGGCACTGAACGCCGTCGCCGCGACGCAGACGCGATCTCTGCCCGGCAGGCCGGGCTGGATCCAATTTTTGGACCGCTGGTCCATGAGAGGCTTGCCCGGCTACGCCCTGGTGGCCGCCGCCATCGCGACCATGTACTATTTCGTCGGCGTCCTGGCCGCCGGACACGGCGTGAACTTCATGGAGAACATCCTCTTCGGCCGCTACATCAATCCGGCGGCGATCCGGCTGGTCAAGGCCGCCGTGCCCGTCCCTTTCCTGCAGGACATGCTGGTCGGTCCCTATGGCGCCATCACCATGGCGCTGACCTACGCCCTGGCCATCATCTTCCCCATCGTGACGGCTTTCTTCATCTTCTTCGGATTCCTCGAGGATTCAGGCTACTTGCCGCGGCTGAGCGCCATGCTCGACAAGGCCTTCCGGCTCGTGGGCCTCAACGGCAAGGCCGTCATTCCCATGGTCCTGGGCCTGGGCTGCGTCACCATGGCCACACTGGGCAGCCGCATCCTGGACACGCGCAAGGAAAGGCTTCTGGCCACGTTCCTTCTGACCCTGGGCATACCCTGCTCGGCTCAGCTGGGCGTAGTCATGGGGATCCTCGCCGAACACGGCTGGCGGGAGTGGACGCTCTGGCTGGCCACCATCCTAGCCACGATGCTGGCCGCCGGCTGGGGCGCCTCCAAGCTCCTGCCCGGCGCGCGGGCCCCCTTCATCATGGAGATACCTCCCCTGCGCATTCCCCAAGCCGGCAACATCCTTCTCAAGGTCAAGGCGCGGCTGGCGTGGTATCTCAAGGAGGCGGTCCCCCTGTTCATGCTCGGAACCCTCGTGCTCTTCATCTCGGACAGGCTGGGGGTACTCAAAACAGCGGAGTCGCTGCTGGCCCCGGTCACGACCAGGCTGCTGGGCCTCCCCAAGGAGACCGCGTGGTGCTTCATCTTAGGCTTTCTCAGGCGCGACTACGGGGCGGCCGGGCTCTTCGCACTTTCCAAGCAGGGAGTCTTGGATCCCAGGCAGATCGTCGTCAGCCTGGTGGCCATCACCCTCTTCCTCCCGTGCCTGGCGCAGTTCCTTGTCCTGATCAAGGAAAGGGGGACTGGAAAAGCCTGCCTGATCAGCGGCCTGGTCTTCGCCGTCGCCATCGGTGTCGCAGCCGCGCTCAATGTGTTCCTCAATCTCACCAACTTCGTCTGACGGAGGATGCTCCATGTACTTTGGATCCATGTCCCGCCTCAAGCCGGCCGCGCTGGAAGAAGAGGAGGAAGCCCTCGGGGTCATATGGCACAATCACGAACTCGGGCAGTGCCATGAAGAACAGATACGAACAGTGCTCTCCCAGGGGATCTCCCCGGATGTCTTTGAAAGACTCCTGAGCAAGGACCTCGCGCGCCTCAGCAGCGGAAACGTCGAATTGAGCGAGTCCGGAAGGACCCTGGCCCAGGATGTCACACGACGCCATCGCCTGGCGGAAAGGCTTCTGGTGGATCTGCTGGACGTGGGAGCGGGCCAGATCGATGAGGACGCCTGCCGCTGGGAGCACATCCTCTCCCCTGAGGCCACTCGGGCCATCTGCACCCTCCTGGGCCATCCGCGCCATTGCCCGCACGGGACTCCCATACCCCCCGGCGAGTGCTGCAAGCAATGGCTCGACCAAGCCGACCCCGTCATCACTTCTCTGGACAAGCTCCTACCCGGCAATTCCGGAAAGATCGTCTATCTGGCCATGGAGGACAAGCCCGTCATCCAGAAGCTCCTCGCCTTGGGACTGACCCCAGGCAGCCTGGTCACCTTGAAGCAAAGCCGGCCGTCCATCGTGGTGCAGACCGGGGAAACGGTCATCGCCTTGGAGCAGGAGCTCGCCCAACGCATCTCCGTCAAGAAGGTTTTCTGATTGGAATTTGATTTAATTTTTACCTATTCGATGTATCATTACTGGGAGGTCCCATGAAAGGAATCATCGTCGCAGCCCTGAGCCTGACCCTGGCGACCGTCGCGGCAGCTGACTCAGGAGTCGCCCTCGTCAAAGGGACCACGCCGGAGTCCAAGGTATCAGGCACCGTCACCTTCCACGACATGAAGGGCGGCCTGCACGTGAGCGTCCAGCTGACCGGCCTGACGCCGGGAGACCATGCCTTCCATATCCACGAGTTCGGCTCCTGCGAGGACGTCGGCAAGGCCGCCGGCAGTCACTACAACCCCTTGAGCTCTCCGCACGGCTTTCTTCCCAAGGACGGGATGCACAAGGCTCACAGCGGGGATATGGGCAACATACTCGCCGCGGCGGACGGCAGCGCCAGCCTAGAAGTCATGCTGCCTCGCGTCACCTTGGCCGAGGGGAAGTACACGGTGGCCGGCCGCGCCGTGATCGTGCATGAGAAGAAGGATGATTTCAGCCAGCCGGTCGGCAACGCCGGCGGGCGCGTCGGCTGCGGGATCATCGTCATTACGGGAGGGAAATAACCTATGAGAAAATATCTTCTCGCGCTGGCAGGCTTGAGCTTGAGCCTGCTGTCCATCCCAGCACAGGCCCAGGAAGATAAGGGCCAGCTCGGGGTCGGCGCCTATATCGGCACGCCCTTCGGCTTCACCGCGAAATACATCCTTGATCATAGCAACGCCTTGGATCTGGCCTTGGGAGCGCAGGGCAGCAACTTCGACATGCACGCGGACGCGCTGACCCACTTCCGCGACTTCTCGTATCAGCCCCCCATGGGAAAGCTCGTCCCTTACCTAGGCCTGGGCCTTAAGATCGAGGACCAAGACGAATCCCTCTTCGGCATCCGCTTCGTCGGCGGCCTGGCCTACCTCGTCAAGGACACACCGCTCGAGGTGTTCGCCGAGGTCGTGCCCGTGTTGCGCCTGGCTCCCAGCCTGGGCGACAACCTGGACGGCGGCGTGGGATTGCGCTACTATTTCGGAAAGACTAAAAAATAAGGGAGGAGACCTGTATGTTACTGACTGCTGTAATCCTGTTCGGTATCGCGGCTCTGGGTGGGCTGGTCCTGGCCACTTTGCATTTTCGCGACAAGACGATCCCGCTGCCCTTGGCCTTGCTGCACGGCCTGGTGGGCGCGTCCGGACTCGCGACCCTGGGCTGGGCTGTTTTCGGATTGGGGGTGGGAAGTGCCGCGGCCGCCTCCTTGGGCCTGTTCGTGCTGGCGGCCCTGGGCGGCTTCTTCCTCTTCTCCTACCATCTGCGTCAGCAAAGATTGCCGTCTCCCGTGGTGATCATCCACGCCCTGGTCGCCGTCTCGGCCTTCTTGCTGCTGGTGACGTCCCTCATGAAAGCCTGAAACTCCCTTGAGCTTGCGGCTTTTCGGGCATCCGATCCATTCCCAGGTCGTGCATTTCCCGATCGCCCTGCTCAGCCTCGCGCTTCCGGCCGACCTCATCGGATTCTGGAGGGGGGACCCCTTCTGGCACACGGCCGCTTTCTGGGCCCTGGCCGCTGGACTCTTGACGGCATTGCCGACCGCCGCGACAGGGCTGGCCGACTTCGCGGCCCTCCCCAAGGAGCACTTGGCGGAATCTGTCGCCTTCCGACACATGCTCGTGATGCTGACAGCCGTGAGCATCTACACGGCCAGCCTTCTGGCGCGGACCTGGGGAGCGCATGGTCTGCTGATCTCGGATGCGTTGGCCGCCGCCGGGCAGCTCGTCCTGATCTTCGGGGCCTGGCTGGGGGGCGAACTGGTCTTCCGGCATCATCTAGGAATGGTTCCCGATCGACGTTGACATTTGACATCCCCTTGATAGGATATGGCTATCCTATTGCTCAAAGAAGCAAAGGATCATGGGGAATAACTCCTATAAATACCTGATCGTCGGCGCGGGACTGGCCGGCGCTTCTGCCATCGAAGGCATCCGTGAGATCGACCGCGATGGGTCACTCGCGCTGATCGGGCAAGAGAAAAACCTGCCCTATGACCGGCCGCCGCTGACGAAGAAGCTGTGGTTCGGCAAGATGCCTTTGGAAAAAGTCTTTCGTCACGATCAAAGTTTTTATACTGAGAATAAAGTCGATCTGAAGCTCGCAACCACCGTCGCCTCGATCGACCCCAAGCAGAAGACCGTTGCGGATCAATCAGGCAATATCATCCACTATGAAAAATTGCTTTTAGCCACAGGAGGCCGTCCCACGCACCTGCCCCTCCCGGGAGGAGATATTGAAGGACTCTTCTACTACCGGACGTTGGACGACTACCTGCGCCTGCGGCCTCAAGCCGCGCCGGGCAAGACCGCGCTGGTGATCGGCGGCGGGTTCATCGGCTCCGAGATCGCCGCGGCGCTGGCCCTCAACCAGGTCAAAGTCGTCATGCTCTTTCCCGGGGAATATCTCTGCCAGAGGATCTTCCCTGAGACTCTGGGAAAAGCGATGGAGGCTCATTACCTGGCCCAGGGGATCCAGATCATCCATGAGAAGCCGGCTTCGATCATCCGCCAAGGTGAAAAATTCAAAACAAGGACCGAACAAGCCAGAGAGATCGAGTCCGACATGGTCATCGTCGGCATCGGCATCCAGCCGGAAACGGACCTTGCGGCGCGCGCGGAGCTGACGATCGCCAACGGCATCCAAGTCGACGCCTATCTGCGGACTGACGCCCCCGACATCTATGCGGCCGGCGACAACGCCAACTTCCCCTGCGCGGCCTTGGGCAAGATGACGCGCCTGGAGCATTGGGACAATGCCTCAAGTCTGGGCAAACACGCGGGGAAAAACATGGCGGGGGCGCACCAGGCCTTCGACTATCTGCCCTATTTCTTCTCCGACCTCTTCGAGTTCGGCTACGAGGCGGTGGGTGAGATCGACTCAAAATTAGAGGTGGTCGCCGATTGGAAAGAAGAGAACCGCCAAGGGACCATTTATTATGTCCGCGACGGAAAGATCCAAGGCGTCATGATGTGCAACATTTGGGAGCAGGTCGACGCCGCGCGGCGCCTCATCGGCCAGGATGAGGCCGCCGTCAAGGGCCTCAAGGTCGCGTAGAACGCCCGGCGGCTCCAAGGAGAACCCCCCATGGGAGAAATTCACCAAAATCCCGAGACTCGCATTGCCTTATTCCAACGCAAAGAGATCCGCCGCATCATCCACGACAACGAGTGGTGGTTTGTCGTGGAAGACGTCGTCCTCGCGCTGATCGACTCACGAGACGCCAAACAGTATATCCAGAGGATGAAGCAGCGCGATCCTGAACTCCAGAAAGGGTGGGTGCAAATTGTACATACCCTTTCCGTGCCTACCGGAGGCGGTCCTCAAAACCTCAACTGCTCCAACACGACGATTGTCCGCAGGCCCCAGCACCAGTCCTTACATCCTTCTGATGGGGTCAATTGTACCGCCGGATGTACGAGGGCGTGCGGGCCGTGAGTTCAGGCGAGGAGTCGCCAACACACAAGCTTAAGCGACAGCCAACCTTTGAATGAGGGGCAAGACCTGTTTGGCTTTGCTCGCCGCGACACAGAACGGAAGAAACTTCAAGCCCAGGGCTGCCGCCATCCTTGTGATACGATCCATGGAAGCGGTTTTCAGGCCGCCGCCCTTAAGATCGCGGGATATCGCGCTCTTTTGAGTCCCCATGACCTTCGCGAGGTCGGAGTAGCTCCAATGCTTTCTTTCCAAAGCGTTAAGCATTTGGACTTCCAGCTTGAAAAGCTCATAGCTCTCCTCATGACGGCTGCGGTAGGCAGGGTCCTCCATCTTCCGTTCTAGAAGTCCCTTGGCTTTCCCTTTAGTTTTCATAGTAGGTTCCCTCCTGGATGCGCTTCAAATAGTCGTGCCTATAGCGCACGGCGACTTTTAGATGTTCCAAATCGGCTTTGGTCATCTGCTGTGAGTGCTTATGATAGGCATTGGTGATGATCACCTTGGCGCCCGCCGTCATAAAGTTAAAGAATCTCTCATCCCGCGGCTTTAGCGCATAAATCTTATTGGCACGGTCCTCAATCCGGAAAAGCGTCTTCGGAAGCAAGGATCCCGGCTTCGTCTCGCACAAATACCTAATCATGTCGTCGAACCTGTCCTGGTCCACTTTGGCCAGCGCCTCATAATATTCCAAAGCCGGCATTTTACTCTCTATCGTGTAGTACCACTCCGCCGTTAGATGGCGTCCCGGATGGATTAGAACGTCATCGTAGTCTGGATATTTTGCCATTCTTCTGCCCTCTTAAGGTTAACATATAAGTGAACTATTGTCAAGGCCCAGACACTACCCCCAACCGCAGCGCGGGTTTCGCCGTCGTCTCAAGATCGCGTAGGATGCGACTTCAACCGGCTCACAGGACCAAAGCGTCCGTCAGCACCGAAGCGCACCTCGTGGCCTCCGGCCAGAGGAAAGGGCTTTGCGTCCTTCTTAGGCTTGACCTCGAGCGCACCGGAAAACAGGCGGACCCGCCCCGCCCCGCTGGGATCAATAGAGGTTTCAAAATCGGTTCCCCGGATGCCCAGGTCTCCGGCCGGGATGTGCAGCGTTTCTTCCGAGGCGCCTGCGCCCGCTTGTGTTTTGGCCTTGCTCATCTCTCCCGTCACCCAACGAAAGACTCCCTTCGACATGCTCACGACCTTTTTCGTGGCGCCCGTCTTGGGATCGTAGACGAACTCATCGAGCACCAGCTTGGAGCCCGGACCGATCTTGAAGGTCGTATCATCCGGAAGCCGCAGCTTGACCGCCGAATGGAGGCCGGTTTGCACCGTCGCGCCGGCGAGGTCGGCGCCGTTGGGCATCTCTCCCGGAGTCAGCTTGCGGCCGGACCGGGTCACAAAAGAGACGTCGCCTTTCATCTCCAAGGCTTTCCACAGCACGGAGGATCCGGCCGGAGGTGGAGAGGGGGGAGTGTGCGGAGGCGCGATATCCTTGAGATCGCCCAGATCCAGCGCGCCTGCGCTGGCGGAGGTCTTGACTCGCGGGGGAATCATCTCCCCCGGACACTCGGCCTCGTCCGCGGGGCCCAGGCACTTTTTCCATGCCTTGAAGGCGTCATTGAGGCAGGCGTTGTATCCGAAGGTGCCGGCGCCCGCGTCGCACGAGGCGCTGTTCTTGGAGTAGGCGTCGTAGCAGTTGCCGCATATCCTTGGGGAATCGCCGAGGTCCTTGAGCACAAGACCCGTCGCCCCCGTCGGAGTTCCAACGCCCTCCCCGCACTGGGCCTCCCATTTCTGCTGCTGGCTTTCATAACGGGCCTGCGCCAGCTCCCATCCGCATTCGCCCGTATGGCCGGTCTGCGACGGAGGCGACGGTTTGCCGGAAGCGCACACGTCCTGTCCAGCCCCCGGGCGTTGCCGTGATGAGCCGAAATCCTTGAGTTGGAGTTGTCCGTCTCCAGAGTCGGCGCCCCGCATCTGGCCTAAAAGTTCGGACTGGTCCGCGTCGAATTTTTTCTGGTCCGCGGCCGCCTTCTGGCACCTGAGCACGCGCGCGTTCTCGCGCTGGATCGCCAATTGGCGCTGACGCTCCGCCTCCGCGGCCGCTTCGTCGGCTTTCTGCTGAGGATTGCCGAAGACCCCGTTCCACAAGGCGGCTCCAGCCTGTTCGCTTAAATTCCCAAGGGCATTCCCCGCGGCCGCTGCTCCGTAGCCGCCGGAGTAGCCCCCGCCGCCCGACGATGTCGCTGCGGAGCTTCCCGTGCAGCGGGCAGGCACGGGCCCGCCGCACTCATAGTAAACCGCATTGCCGCCGTCTTTGGGCATGCATCCGCAGGAGGCGTGAGCGATCCTGGAAGATCCGCCGGCAAGGCAGAAAAACAGGCTGAGGCAGAATCTGCCGACTTTCATTCTCACTGGTCGACTTTAAGACGGCGGATGATGCCCTCGAGCGCTGACGGTGCCGGACCGTCCCGGGTCAGCTTGATCGTCTCAAGCTTGAGCTCCTCCATCAATCCGATCGTCACGACGGTCTCGCTGCTGTTGCCCGCGAGAAGATTGATGTCGGTCCTCGAGTGAACTGCCACCGTGGTGACGGCAGTCTCATAACTCAGCCTCAGCGTATCGCCGTCGGAGCTCAATTCCCCCGACATCGGCAGGGCGAAATCGTTCGGGAATGTGCAGTGGACGATGTTGTCCAGATAAAAATCTGCTCTCATGACATCGCGCCTGGTCTCCCCGCAGTTCAAAGCCTGGCCCTGCGTGTATTTCCCGCGGATGCGGCGGCCCTGGAGCGTGCCCGTGTACATCGTGGCCTGCGACGAATAGGGGGCGGCCGGGCGGACGAGCGTGAAGTCATCGCCGGAGACATCGATGCGATAGATCAATTTCTTCTTTTCTCCATTGAAGACATAGCCATAGGCCCAGTTCCCGGCCAAGCCTTGCGGCGCCGACGCGGTGCCGCCTTGCTTGTATTCCAGTTCATAGATATGACCTCTGACCTTCTCCGCATCGGGATCATTCGGAGAAGCGAGAAGATAGAGCTTGAAATGGTTGAGCGCGCCACCGACGAGACCCGCCTTCTCCTGGACCAGGGCGAGATTGAAGTAGGGCGCCGCAAGCCACGGCGCCAAGTGCGAGGCCTTGGCGAACTCGGCCGCGGATTTCTCGAAGTCTTGCGGCTTCTGCGCCTCCTTGAGGGCTACTTTTCCAAAGGCCATACGCCTCTTGACCTCCTCGGGGATCGGGGGAGTGCGAGACAGACGCGGGACGAGCTTGATGATCCTCTCGCAGAGGCGATAGTCCTCCGCGGGATCCGGATCCTCGCCGAGCGCTTGGAGAGCGGAGAGATCCTGTTGGAAAGCTTCATCGAACCGGCCCGCCTTCTCGGCCGCGACGCCGGCATGCTCGGCATCGTCGCTCTGCGCGAGCTTCGCTTCCTGGGCGGCCAATTCCGTCTGCGCCCGCGCGACGAGCCGCTGGGCCGTCTCCCTGCCTGCTTCGACTTCCTGGTCGGTGATCACGGTAGGGCCGCCGCCGTATTCGGTCGTGGAGCAGCCGGTCAGCATCGCGGAAAAAATCACTGCCAGCAGGGAGAGACTGATGCCGGGGGCGGTTTGGATGGATATGGTCTTCATCAATGATTCATCTCCTGGGAGACCTCAAGTTTGTAGATCTTCTCCTGGACCGCTTTCGCGTCGGCGGAATGCGGCGCCGCGAGAAGATAGAGCTTGAGGCTCTGGATCGCGCCCGAGTAATCCGCGGCTTTTTCCTGGATGAGTCCGAGATTGAAGTAGCCGGTCGCCCACCAGGGCGCAAGTTCAAGCGCCTGCCGATATTCCGACACGGCCAAAGCCAATCCGCCCGCGTCCTGGGCCTTCTCCAGGAAGGCCTTCCCTCGGACCGCGTGCCGCGTCGCTTCCTCGGGGATCGGAGGCGGCGATCCGAGGGACTGGACATGGCGGATGACCTTCTCGCGCAGCCTCTGCTCCAGCTCGCTGCCAGCGGGAGCGCCCGGAACGGCGGCCATGTAGCGGGCGAAAGCCTCTTGGGTCTTTCCCGCTTGCGCCAGCTCGTCGCCGGCCTGCTCCCCCGTCTCAGCCGCGGCTTGAGCCGCGAGCTTATCCGCGGCCGCCTTGCGGACCTTGGCGTAACTTTGCGCGATGCTGGCAATCGCCGCTAACGTCGAATTTTCGCTGGAATTGGATTGCTCTTTTGTGTAGACGGTGCCATCGAAGAAATATTCTGCGATGACCTCCACGTCCGTATGTTCGCCATCCGCTCCCGGGTCAAGGAAGATGCTGGTCTGTTCAAAATCCTGATAGTACCTTTCCTGCATCATGGAGGTGATGCGCAGCACATTCCCATCATCGCTGATCACGCGCGGAGGCACGGGGATGCTCGAGGGCAGCTGCGCTTTGGCTTGCTCGTGGACTTTCTTGTCGTATTCGAGCATTTCGAGAGCCGCGCGGTGGACATCGTCTTGAGGGCTCGCGATGGTCATGCGCGAGCCTTCTCCCCGATGCTTGCGGACGTAGCTGTCAACGGTAGGCACGGAGACGCAACCAAAGAGGCCGACACCAAGGAAAGCGGCGAGCGCCGCCGACAAAGGCAGGAGATTTCTCATCTGTGGCAACCTCCGAATTATCCTTGTATAATGAGCGCGTTGTCCCCGTAGCTCAATGGATAGAGCTCCTGCCTTCTAAGCAGGCGATAGAGGTTCGATTCCTCTCGGGGACACGCTCATTCCCCAGGGGGGGGAAGTCAGGCCTTGGCGGCTGGAGTCGAAGACGGCGTCGCCGTGGTCTCGGTCTTGGCGGCCACGGGCTCGGCCAGGCCTTCCCGCATGGACTTCTTGAACTCGCGGATGCCCTCGCCCAAGGACTTGGCGATCTCGGGGATGCGCTTGGGCCCGAAGATCAAGAGCGCGACGACCAGAACGATCAACCAGTGAATCGGAGAAAATTCTCCCATGAATGCCTCCCGCTACAGTTTCTATTATACCAAAAAAATCGATTCCAAAAACCGGACAGCGTTATGCTAGACTCCCCTCAGGACGTGGGAGGTCAAACCATGAACCGTTTCTTCGCCGTGATCGCCGCGCTCGTCGTCGCAGCCGCCGTGCCTGTCCGAGCGGACATCTCGCCGCGCCAGATCTACCAGAAAGTCGGTCCCGGCGTCGTGCTCATCATGGCCGTCAACCGCGAGGGGAGCGGGGAGATCGGCACGGGGAGCATCATCGATTCCACCGGCTACATCCTGACCAATGCCCATGTGATCCTGCGCGCCCCCGCCCAAGAGCCCTACGAGATCATCCATGTCTATCTGAAGCCCGCCAAGGTCACCGGCGATCCCAAGCGGGACATGACCAATCCTCTCCGAGCCAAGGTGAAGTCCTACGACCGGGCCATCGACCTGGCCCTCTTGGAGCTTGAAGAGAAGCCCTCGGTCCTCACGACCGTGCCACTGGGAGACGCCTCGACGGTGGAGTCGGGCGATCCGGTGGTCGCCATCGGCCATCCCGAGCAGGGAGGCCTGTGGACCCTCACGCAGGGAGTGGTCAGCACGGTCATCGCCGACCTGGGCGGCGTCAGCGGCAAGGACGTCTTCCAGACCGACGCCAGCATCAACCGCGGCAACTCCGGCGGTCCCTTGCTCAACAGCCAGGGAGCCATGATCGGCGTCAACACGTCCATGGCCCGCAAGGCCGCCGACGGCCTCACCATCACCAGCGTCAATTTCTCGATCAAGTCGGACGTGGTGAAGGGCTGGCTGGCCAAGAACGGCCCGGAGGTCCATTACAGCGAAACCGGAGTCGTCTCCGAGAAGGCTCAGCCGCCCCTGCCGGCCAGCGTCGAACCAGCGCCAGCCAAGCCGGCACCCGCGCCCACAATCGAGACGCCGCCAGCGCCGGCTCCGGTCGCCGCAGCCCCGGAGCCGAAACCCATTGAGCCAGCGGTCCAAGCGCCTCCCGCTCCCAAACCCGCCACGCCGGCGCCGGTCCAGTCAGCGCCGAAGATCCTGACCCCGCTCAAACCCTTCCATGCCCAGGACCTCATCCATAAGGAGATCTCGGCGATGGAAGACATGGAGAAGGAGATGCAGGGCGAAATCGAGAAGCGGCGAAGCAGCGCCGACTAGAAGACAAAAAGCGCCAGCAGGAGCAGCACCCCGCCCAAGAGCATGGTGTTGAGGCTCTGCTTTCTTTTCCCAACGCTCAAATAATACATGCCGGCGACGGCGAGGAAGATGCTCGCCGAGGCCTTGAGGAACAGCCGCGGCGTCATGTGGAATTCAAGGGCTGATGATCCCATGGCGGAGGCATTATACGAAATCTCAATATTGATTTTGTTATAGTGGACGCATGGTGCAGACGCTTGTGCGCTCCTTCTCAGTACGAGTCTTCCGCACGCCGCTCAAGCGCGCCTTTGTCACGGCCCTGGGCCGAAAAACCGAGACCTGCAACGTCGGTTTCTCCCTGACACTGAGAGATGGCACTGTCGGTTACGGCGAGGCCTCGGCCTCCCTGGCCCTGGCGCACTTGAAGCCCCAGCGCCTGGCAAAGGTCTTGGGAGATATGGGCCGCTGGGCCATGGGCCAAGACGCGGCCGCGCATCGACCCCTCATCGAAGAAGCGTGGAAAAAACACTCGGATGCAAGCCCGGCTGTCTCGGCTTTTGAATGCGCTCTCCTCGACGCCTGGACCCGCTCGCAAGGTCTCTGCCTGGCCTCCTGGTTCGGTGGGAAACTCTCGGAAATCGAGTCTGATGTCACGATCTCGGCCTGGGACGATCCTGCCATGACCTCCCAAGCCGCGGGCGAAGCCGCGCAGGACGGCTTTCGCCTCTTCAAGATCAAGGTCGGGACGACCTACACGGAAGATTTATCAAGGATAAAAACCGTGCATGCCGCGGCGCGCGGCCGCGCCTACATACTCGACGGCAATCAGGGCCTCACGGTGTCCTCATCCCTGCGCCTGATCGAAGCCTGCCTGAAGTCAGGCATCCAAGTCGAGCTCCTGGAACAGCCTCTGCCAAAAACCGATTTCAAAGGCATGGCGGCGTTGACTCGCCGCTCGCCCATCCCGGTCGCGGCCGACGAGATGGTTTTCTCTCCCCAAGACGCGGTCCGCGTCGCACGGGAAGGCGCGGCCTCTGTCATCAACATCAAGGTCGCCAAAAGCGGCCTTCTGCGCGCCCTGGAGATCGCCGCTGTGGCGCGCGCCTCAGGTCTGCGGCTCATGATCGGCTGCATGGCCGAGACCTCGCAAGGCCTCATGCCCAGCGTGCACCTGGCTATGGGCGCGGGATCCTTCGACTTCGTGGACCTCGACAGCGATTATCTGCTCCGGGATCAGGGGCTTTCGAAGGATTGGCGCCGGCGCGGCCCGATCCTATCGCGCCGCTGAGCGTGGATCGGGCTGGAACTTAAGCCACAGCTGGCGCGATCTGGGCCCGTCGAACTCGGAAAAATAGAGGCCCTGCCAAGTTCCCAACACAAGCCGCCCGTTCTCGACGATGACGCTCAAGGAGGGGGAAAACAGGGAGGACTTGATGTGGGCATCCGAGTTGCCCTCGCCATGGGCGAAGCCGGCATCCTTGGGCACGAGTTTCGAGATGAATGAGACGATGTCGCGCGCCACATCGGGATCGGCGTTCTCATTGATGGTGATGCCGGCCGTGGTGTGCGGGACGAAGAGGACGAGCACTCCGGACTCAGCGCGGCACTCATCCAGGAAGGCTTGAGCCTGACGCGTGACGTCGATGAGCTCGGCGCGCCGCGTGGTGCGCAGGGAAAGTTCTTTGTACAATGAAGCCATCATAACAGATTATGCCCAAATACGGAAAATACGAGAAAGCCTGACACCATGTTCAGCGATTTAAAACGCCTGGGACGCGAGACGCTCGTCTACGGCCTCTCGACCGTGATGGGCCGCCTGCTCAATTTCCTGCTTCTGCCCCTCTACACCCACTGTCTTCTGCCCGCGGACTACGGCGTGGTGGCCACAGTCTTCACCTACATCGCCATGGGCAACGTGCTCTACAGCTACGGCATGGATTTCGCCTTCATGCGCTTCTCCACGACCGAAGGGCCGGACACGGGAGACTTCTCGACCCCGTTCTGGTCGCTGCTCACGACGGCGCTCGTCTTCTCAGGCCTCATCCACATCTTCGCCAAGCCGCTCTCGGTCGTGGCCCTGGTGCCTGTCGAGCTTTCCGACATCATCCGCTACTCGGCCTGGATCATGGCCTTGGATGCGCTCTGCCTCATCCCCTTCGCGGAACTGCGCCTGACGCACAGACCCGCGGCCTACGCCGCCATCAAGGTCGCCAACATCGTGCTCAACGTCGCGCTCAACTACGTCTTCCTCGTCGCCATCCCGCTGGGGATCCGCGGCGTGTTCCTGTCAAGTCTGATCACCTCGGCCGCCACCTTCGTCCTGGTCTCGCCGGTCCTCGCGCTGAGGCTCAAGGCTCGTTTCGACCGCGCGCTCTTCCCGCATCTTCTGCGTTTCGCCCTGCCGCTCGTGCCAGCCGGGCTGGCCTCCATGATGGTCCAGGTCATCAACCGCCCCATCCTGCAGCGCCTGGCCGACGACTCGGCGGTCGGCCTCTTCCAGGCCAACTATCGCCTGGGCATCTTCATGATGATGGTGGTCAACATGTTCGACATGGCCTGGCGGCCCTTCCTCATCCAGCGCGCGGGCCTGCCGGGCGCGCGGGAGATCTTCGCCCGCATCCTGACCTATTTCGTCGCGGTCGCCTCATTTATCTTTCTGGCCATCACACTCTTCATCCCGGACCTCGCAGCCCTGCCAGTGCTGCACGGCAAGACCCTCATCCATCCGGCCTACTGGGCGGGGCTCGGCATCGTGCCGATCGTGACTTTGGGCTACGTGTTCAACGGGATCTACGTCAATCTCCTGGCACCCGTCACGCTGGCCAAGCGCACGGACCTCGTGGCCTGGGCAACGGCCGCTGGCGCTGCCGTCGTCATCGTCGGCAATCTTCTCATGATCCCGCTGTGGGGACTACAAGGCGCGGCCCTGGCGACACCGGCGGCGTACATGACCATGGCAGGGTTGCTTTTCCTTCTTGGCCGCCGGGTCTATCCCATCCCTTACGAATACAAGCGCCTCGCCCACGCCGCCGCCTGCTTGGCCGTCACGGTCCTCGTCTTCTGGTTCTGGGGAAGGCCCATCGTGCCCTTCGCGCATCTTCCTATCCGACTAGGGATGCTGGCGCTCTTCCCGACGCTGCTGCTCGTCACTGGTTTTTTCAATGCCGAAGAGCAGACCAAGCTCAAAGGATTTTGGAAGGGATTAAAACCAGCGGGCGAAACCATCCTGCCTGAACCCGGCGCGGACACACGCGATGCCTAAACTTAAAAAGGTTCAGCGCACCGGCTTGACCGCGGGGATCGTCACCTCAGGCTGAGGAATCTCGATCGCAGACGGTGCTCGGACAGGCTCATCCTCGATCCCTGAAATGGGTCGAACGCCCAAAAGATAAAGCTTGTCTTTGGCGAAAACGAACTCCAGCTCTATTCCGCGGCCAAAATGTGCGTCCACAAAGCGGCAAGCCTTCGCGAGCCTCTCCAGGTCCTTGTCTTGAAGCGCTCGCTTGCCTGAACCCAGGATCGCCGGGGAAATCTCAAGGCCGCTGGCGCGGTCGAGAGTGTATTCATCCGGACTCTGCCCAGTCTTCGAAGCCGTGACCACGATATCCCTTCGGCCGCTCACCGGGTCGCGGCTGAAGGCCTTTCCCGAGATGTCCGCAAGCACCTCGGCGATCACGGTCACGGAGATGTCCGGCTCCGACTTTCCAGCCCGCCGGAATGCGCCCAAGGGCCCGGGATCCCAGAAGGAGATCCAGACCTGCAGCAGCTTGCCCAAAAACTCCGGCTGAGCAACCTTGGCGACAGACTCAAAAGCTCCGGAAACCTCATAAGTTCCGGAGGGGGGCAGGAGACTCAAGATGTCCTGACCCAAAGGCGATCGGGCATCGATCGGCGACTCCGCGATGAGGGTCTGCAAGCGCTGGGACTTGCGCCGCAAACCCAGGGAAGCGTCCTCCTCGAGCTCGACGAATCGCGCATGGATCTTGCTCTCGCGCACATAGCGCTGCCACAGATCCGAACCAAGAACGACGCGCTGGGGAACCTCTGCCTGGACCAAGGCCGCGGCCTCAGGAAGAGCATCGCCCGCCGTCGACGCAAGCTCTTTATGCTTGAGGGCTTTGATCTGTCTGCAAACATCATCGATGCGGCTGTTGCTCGCACCCAAGGCTTTCAAACCTTCCCATCGCTGACGGGCCTGGGCCTCGACGCGGCTATAAGCCTGGAGTGTGGCGGCTTCCTGGGCCATGGAGAGCGCTTCCTCGAGAAAGCCCAGTCCATGCTCTTGAGCCTCTTTTTTGACGCGCGCCAGCTCCGTGCTCAAGGATCCTCTCTCCGTCTTGGTGAGCGCTGATTCCACTTCGCGCTTGAGGCGCTTGTAGTCCTCGGGCTTGGCCTCTCCCAGGGCCAGCCTTTCAGCCAGGCCAGCGACCAGGAAGATGCCCGCCCGATGATCCTCCTGATGGGCCTGGACCCATGGGACGAGCGCCTGGCCGTCCTTCAACCCGTCAAAGGCGCGCAAGGCCGAGGCCGCGGCCAGGACGGACGGCGCGACCGGAGCCGGATAAAGGACCAGTATCCCGCGCTCGGGGTCCACGGTCACGGCATCGTTTTCCTGGAGCGTGCGGATGACAGTTTTCTCGACCATCTGGTAGGCAACCCCTGCCGAGGACTGGATGGGTGTGCCAAAGACCGGCATGGGCACGACGAGCGCCTGGCCCTCCCACCGGGCCTGATCCAGGACCAGGGCGGGGATGCGGCGCGCTCGGGCCTGGGACGCGCCCGGGCTCCATCGGTTGGCGGCGGACAAGACCAGCGCTTCGCTGAGACGCTCGCCATCCGAATCAGAGAGGCTCTGGTCCGCATAGATGAAGCCGCCCTGCGCCGCCCGCTTGGGATCGTAGGTCAGAGGAGCTGTCACCGAGCGGCCTGTCCCGAAACTGACGACCGCGCCTCGCAAAAGGAGAGGCGCCTCATCCGAAGCGGCGAAAAGCTGGGCTGAGAAAAAGACAACCGCCGCAGAGATCATTATTTAGGCAGATCGGCGACTGTGAGGGGTTGCCCGTCCGACTCGGCTCGCGCCGCGCTCCAGTCGGCGAGCACGCGGATGGAGACATTCCTGCCTCCGGCCCCTCTCAGACTGCCGGCCAGAACGTCCACGCCACGGATCCTGCCGACGACATGCAGATCTTCGAGCATTCGCGAGCGGAGCATGCGAGCCAGCTCCTGGCTGCGGTGATTCTTCACCTCGTCAGCGAGTCGGGCGACACCGGAGTCCGCGGCGGTCTGATCGGCGGGCGAAGGAGCGCCGAACTGGAGCGCCCGGAGAGCCTGGCTGTAGGCCTGCTCGACTCCCGAGGACTTGGGCCAGGAAGCGGCGAGCTCATCGCGGCCCGCACGCTTCGTGACTGAAAATCCGATGCGTGAAAGCCTATCGGCGACCCGGAGAAGGTCCTGCGCCTCCTCCACAAGGATGAGCACAGCCGCGCCCGAATCGCCGAGATTCGCATAGATCTTGACTGACCGGCCGTCCTTAGTCCAACGGGCCACGATCTGATCGCCCATGACCACAAAGGAGCCCTCGGGCGCTTGGGGAGCGTCGAGCAAAGCCTTTGCCACAGCGCGCAGCCCGGACCCGGATTGGCGGCCCAGATCGACCAGGGCCAAGCGTTGGCCGTCCTTGCGAGACAAAAGGACATTGGCTCTCGCGCGGCCCGGAAGGCCCAGCATGAAGCCGCGCGCGCTGGGCTCCATGTTCCCGACCAAAGGTCTCAAGAAGGATTCCGGCCCCAGGACCAGCTTCTGGACCAAACGGGGATCAGCCTCGACTCGCCGGAACATCTCAGTCACGAAGGCCAGGGTCATGCCGTCTCCGGTCAGCCGGCCCCAAGCAGCGGCCATGGCTTGAGCGCTCTGCTTGAGGGCAGGCTCGATCGTCTGCGCGGGACGCGAAAGCTGGGACTTGACCCGGGCGGCGTTGTCTTCGAATTCCGTCATGGCCGCGAAGCGATCCGCCCACCAAGCCGGCGCCGAACTCGCCGACCGCCGGGCCTCAACGCCTTCCCGGAGCGACTCGCCCTCGCCCTTTTCCAGGAGAGCTGTCTGGGCCGTGATGCTGAAACCGCGGCTGACATCTTCGACATGTCCGCGGCCGACGAGCCGGAGAGCGAAGTTCCTGACCGCATGCCAGATCCGCGCCCAGGAATTTCGGAGCATCGTTTGGGATCCCCGGACCGCCTGCCCGATCCACACACGGGAATAGGACAGAGAGGCTTGAGCGCTCTCCGTGCGGGACACGCCCGCCTCGCGCAGGGTCCTGAAGACGCTCCACGGACTCAGACCGGGCGAGATCGCCGACGCATCGGCGACCGCCATGCGCGCGATCACCGCCGGGGAGATCTTCATCACCGGAGGAAGGACGATCAAGGACAGACCCGAGTGCTCGATGGAGACGGACAGCTTGGCAGCCTCTGGCTGGGAGAGGGGGGTGCGCCTGCCTTCTTCGAGGATCAGGCCCAGATGATTTTCGATCCATCCGATATTGAAGACGAGGGGATCGAACTGGGAACCCTCAAAGAGCTCCTGCCATTTCTTGACTTTCGAGACAGCCTGGCTCGTCCCCTTCGCATCTCCGACAGCGGCCTTCTGATAGGCATCGCTCAGATCGACCACCAGCTCCGGCTCAGCCCTCTTCATGGCATGCTCTTCCAAAATCTTATCTTTGATCTGGCGCGCCACCCCAGGCCGAGAATCTTCCGGATAGGCTTTCTCCGCCTTCCCGATGGCATCGCGATAAAATGCCGGATCCCTGGAATCGTCAGCCAAACGGACGGCATGTTCGATCTCCTTCGGAGCTGCCATCGCCTTTCCCCGCACATCCGCCTGAGCCGATGTCCCGGCATGGGGCTTCAGGAGATTGTCGAAGAATGGGCGCCAGTCCGCATAAGGATCTTTCTTGTTCTTTTCAACCTCGATGGCGACACTTTGGGTCAAAGAAGGCTTGGGAGACGGGCGCGCCGTCTGAATAGCTGGCGCTGCTTTTGCCGGCGCCGGAGTCGCCGCAGCCGCTGGCGCGCCGGGCGTGGCTGCGCTCACTGGACGGACCGCGGCGGCAGGACCTGTCGGCTGGAACGCCGGTCCGGGAGCGATCTCCTTGCTGCCGATATCAGGCATCTGAGAATTGCCCGGAGCCGCCGGGCCGTTGTTATCGATCGTCGGAGCGCCTACAGGCACGCCGGACACATTGACATTGGTTCCACCCTGCTTGACTTCCACCACTGGCCCTGCCAGTGCCAGGCTGTCACTAATGAAACTTATTAAAAGGATAAGAGCCCATATCGCAGGCTTTTTCATAGAAAATACCTCTTTTATTTATTATACACCTAATTTTGTTAAAATACGGAAAATACGAGAAAGCCTGACACCATGATATTGGCTCAAAACCTGACTAAGCGGTTCGGCGAACGCGTGGCGGTGGATCATGTCTGCTTCGACATCCCCCAAGGCCAGGTCGTGGGCTTCCTGGGTCCCAACGGCGCGGGAAAGACCACGACCATGCGCCTGTTGACCGCCTATCTCCCAACGGACGAGGGCCGAGCCGAGCTTGCCGGCATCGATGTCGTCCAAGATCCCTTGGCCGCGCGCAGATGCCTGGGCTATCTGCCCGAGGACAATCCCCTCATCGAGGATCTCGAGGTCACGGACTATCTGCACTTCACGGGCCGCCTGCGCGGGCTCACGGACGAGCGCCGGCGCGCCGAGCGCGTCAAGTCCGTGGTCAGATCCTGCGGCCTGCGCCGCGAGGTCGGCAGCCTGGTGGGCGAGCTCTCCAAGGGATACCGCCAGAGGCTCGGCCTGGCCGCGGCCATCCTCCACGATCCAAAGATCCTCATCCTGGATGAGCCCACCTCGGGCCTCGACCCCAACCAGGTCCAGGAGGTGCGCGACCTCATCGGCGAGCTGCGCGCCGAGAAGACGGTGCTGCTCTCCACCCACATCTTAAGCGAAGTGACCGCGACCTGCGACCGCGTCATCATCATCAATTCCGGCAAGATCGTCGCCGACGGCACGCCCTCCCAGCTTGCCGGAAATCTCTCGGACAAGAACCGCCTGCATGTCGAGCTCAAGGGCCCGGCGCAGGAGGTCGAGACAGCCCTGAGCGCCCTGCGAGGCGCCTTGTTCCTCCGGCGGGAGGGCGCGGGCAGCTTCGTCCTGGAATCTCCCGCGGACATCGATCTGCGCGAACAGGTCTTCAAGATCGCGGTGGAAAGGCGCTGGCCCATCCTCGGCCTGCGCCAGGAAAAACTGAGCCTGGAAGAGATCTTCAAAGCCTTGACCCAGAACCATGCGTCCTAGAATATTTCAGACCCACGCGGTCCAGGCTCTGGCATCCAGGAGCCTGCGGGGGTATTTCGAATCTCCCGCGGCCTACGTGGCTCTCTTCGCCTTCTATCTGCTCACCGGGTATTTCTTCTGCGCGCCGCTGTTCTTCGTCAAGCAGGCGAGCCTGAGGCCCCTGGCCGACTTCGCGCCGCTGCTCCTGGTCTTCCTCGCGCCGGCCCTGACCATGGGCCTCATCGCCGAGGAACTCAAGTCCGGCTCTTTCGAGAACCTCGCGACCTTGCCCTTGGAAGACTGGGACATCGTGCTGGGAAAATACCTCGGGTTCGCGGGCGTCCACCTGCTGTGCGTGGGCGGGATGCTTTTCTATGCCCTCATCCTCGCGTTCTGCGTCCAGCCTATCGGCGCCTTGGACTGGGGCGAGACCTTCGGCACGCTCCTGGCGCTCGCAGGCACGGGCCTCGTCTTCGGCGCGGCCGGCCTATTCGCCTCCTCTTTAGGCAAGAACCAGATCGTGGCTTTCGTCACGGCCTTCCTCATCTGCTTCGTCCTGTTCCTCCTGGGCAAGGCCGCGCCGATGCTGCCCGGCTCTCTGGCGACATTCGCCGACTATGCCGGCATAGACTCCCACATCGACAACCTCGCCAAGGGCGTGCTGGATTCGCGCGACCTCCTCTACTTTGCCAGCCTCATCTTCGCCTTCCTGTATCTCGCGGTCCAGCGTCTGGGGGCGCGGCGATTCTGATGGACCAGCGCGCCAAAAGACGGGCCATCGTCTTCTCCTGGACCGGGGCGGCGGCGCTTTTGGGCGCCTTGGCCGCGGCCAATCTCCTGGCTTATTTCATCTTCGAGCGCGTGGATTTCTCGGCCAATCACGCCTATTCCATATCGAAGGGCACCAAGGATCTCCTGCATGACCTCAAAGACACCCTGCTCATCAAGGTCTACTACACGCCGCGCCTGCCGCCTCCCTACGGCCTGGGCAGGCAATATTTGAAGGATCTCCTGGCTGAATACAAGAGCGCGGGGCGAGGCAGGGTCCAAGTCGAGTTCCTCGATCCGGACCAGGAGAAGATCCGCCAGCAAGCCATGGAATCCGGGGTCGCGCCCTTGCAGATGAGCGTCATGGGCCGCGACAAATTCGAGATCAAGCAATCCTTCATGGGCGCGGTCTTCTTCTATAAAGGAAAGACCGAGACGATCCCCGTCATCTCCGCACTCGAGAACCTCGAATACGATCTGACCCGCCGCATCAAGAAGCTGAGCTCCGAACGCCTCATGACCGTCGGATTCGTCGCCGGCCACGGCGAGACGCCGGCGCAGGGCCCGTTCTTCGAGCATGTGCGCGAGCAGATGAGCGTCGAGGCCGTCTCTCTGGACAAGCCCGTGGCGGCCGGGGTGGACGCGCTCTGGATCGTGGGGCCGAGAGCTCCCTTCAAGCCGGTCGAGATCGAGAGGCTCAAGGCCTGGGTCGACGAGGGCCATTCCCTGGGACTGCTGCTTTCGCGCCGCAGCGTCGATCTGCAGAATTTCCTGACGCGCCCGCTGGCCACGGGCCTGGAAGACCTCCTGAGCCAATGGGGCGTGGAGGTCCCCGACGCCTTTGTGGTCGACGCCCAGGCGGAGAAGATCCAGCTGGAATCCACCCGCGGATTCTTCAGCACCATCAGCATCGTGGACTATCCCTTCCTCCCCATCGCGACCGCCACGAACAAGGACCATCCGGCTGTCCGAGGCTTGCAGGCCGTGAGCTTCCCCTTCGCGCACCCCATCAGGGTCCTTCCCGGGAGTCACTCAGGCCTGACCTACACCTCTCTCGTCGATTCCTCAAAATCCAGCGCGCTCTACACGCAGACCATGGTCCAGCCTGGCCCTGCCTTCGACACGCTCCCGACCAAGGACCAGGGTCCCTTTTCCTTGGCCGGCGTCTTGGAGGGGGACTTCTCCCAGCTCACGCCCGCGACCGGGGCCGCGCCGCACGCCGGAAGAGTCATCATCGTCGGCACCGCCCAGCAGGCTCAGCCGCAATTCTCGGACAAGCCGGCCAGCTCCGCCTTCCTCCTCAATCTCCTGGAATGGTCCCTCCAGGATGAGACCCTGCTCTCGATCAGATCCAAGAGCGCCGGCTGGCGGCCCATCCGCCCCCTCTCGGCCGCCATCGTGCTTCTCGTCAAGTACTCGCTCATCTTCTTCTTGCCCATGGCCTTGGCCGGCACCGGCCTGTGGCTCCGCTCGCGCCGGATCGCCGCCCGGCAGTTTCTGGCCAAGACCTATGACGCAGAATGATGCCGACCTGATTAACAAAAAATGCTTATTTTATAATACTTTTTTTAATTTTACTTTCCCCGGGGAAAGTAAAACAAAAAAATTCCAATGATTTTCAGAGCAATTTCATCTCAAGGTCGCCACCTCATGGCCACGGTCATCGTGACCTTAGCCTTGGTTGCGGCCGCAGTATTCTTCTTCTGGAAGGAAAAGCCGCCGCAGGCCTTGCAAGCCCTGGTTGGCGTCAAAGCCGCGGACCTGACCAAGATCGAGATCGTCTCGGGCGGAAAAAGTCTTATCCTTGAAAATGCCGGTTCCTGGCGCCTCTCATCCCCGATCCAGGACGAAGCCGAAACTTCCTCAGCAGAAGAGTTCGCTGACTCGCTGCTTTCGCTTTCCATCGGCTCGGCCGTCTCGCGCGACGCCGCGAGCTTCTCGGACTACGGGCTCGACGAGGCCCATGCCGCGCGCCTGCGCGTGTATGCCAAAAAAAGCGCGGCGCCGATCCTGGATGTCTGGTTCGGAAAATCAGCCCTGGGATCCTCCTGCTATTGGCGGCGCGACCGAGAAGCGACCGTATACCTGGCGGAAGGCCTTCGGCCCTATCTCCTGAACCGGCCGGTTGACGACTGGCGCAGCCGCGCGCTCATGCCGTTCTCCCTGGACGAACTCCAGGCTCTGCATATGGAGAAGCCGCGAGCCTTCTCCGTGACAAAATCGAGCGGTTCCTGGGCGGCCCCCGGGCTCTCGGCGGATAAGGCCTCAGAGCTCGTGCTGGCCGTCTCCGCTTTGAGGTTCACCAGCTTCGCGGCTGATGCGCCGGACAAGAAAACCGGGTTCAACAAGCCCTCCTTCGTCGTCTCAGCCTCAGGCAAAGGCATGAGCGAAAAGATCCTCCTTGGCAAGGAAGACGGTCCAAGCCGTTGGGCCAAGGTCGAGGGCCGCAAAACCCTGGGCTTGATCTCCAAAAGCGCGGCGGACTCGCTTTTAAAACTGCTCAAACCGTAATGATCTATACTCACTTATGAAATACATTTTCTCTATCGGCACCGCGCTCTTCCTGGCCTCGCCGGCTTTCTGCGGCCAGGACAAGCCCGACTGGCTCACCGGCGAGAGCGCCGCGTATCCGCGCAGCGCGTATGTCACGGGCGTAGGCGAAGGGTCTTCCCAAGAGAAAGCCGCTGACAAGGCCCGCGCCGAAGTGGCCAAAGCCTTGGGCGTCTCACTTTCGGCCACGACCCGCTCAGCCATGACAGAGACCCTGGAGAACTCCTCCCAGGAAGTCTCCGACGAAGTCAAAACAGCGACCAACAAGGTCTTGGATGGCGTTGAGGTCGTCTCCTATTGGGAAGGACCGCAGAGCTGGTACGCCTTCGCCGTCTTGAACCGCGAGCACAGCCTCAAGGTCCTCAAGGACAAGCTCGACGAGATCGACCGCTCCTGGCAGGACCTTGCACAGGAGCTGGCGAAGGTGCAAGGCAAGTTCTCCCGGCTCAAGCTCGCCTTGCGCCTCTTGAAGCTCTCCAAACAGCGCGACCGCGTCAACCGCGATCTGCGCGTACTGAATCCGCAAGGCCAGGGCATCCCGGCCCCGGCCTCGGCCGCCGAGATCCTCTCCCAAGCGCGCCATGCCGTGTCCACAGTCACCGTATCGGTCGAAGCGAAGGGGGAGAATGCCCGCCGGCTCTCCAGCCGGATCATGGACGCCCTCTCCTCAGCGGGTTTCAAAGCCGTGGCCAAAGGCCCCAAACCCGCGGACATCGCTCTTGCGGCCGAGCTCGAATCCGAGGCTGTGCCCCCGGAGAATTTCATCTGGTATTGGGCCCGGGGCAGCGTCCGGGTCCAGTTGGCCTACGGTGTGTCCGGCGAGGTCTTCTCCGAATTCGAGGAGACCGGCGAGGAATCATCGCGCTCTCCCTCGTCGGCCTTGGACGCGACCCTCTCGACTTTAGCCAAGCAGACGGCCGGCCATGCCTTCTTGGTCATCACCTCCACGGAACTCTCGGACGAGAAGCCTTGAAGACCCTCCAAGTCTCGGAAGCCGACGGCTGGACCGGGGGCACGGCCCAGCTCCTGGCCCTGTGCGAAGGCCTCGTTCAGAAAGGCTGGCAAGTCACCATCGCCTGCCGACCGGGCAGCGGGCTTGAAGCGCACGCCCGCCAGAGAGGCCTGCCCACCTTCCCCGTGGCTTTGCGGGAAGACTACGACATCTTCTCCGCCTGGCGATTGGCCAGATTCATCCGGAAAGAAGACATCTCCGTCGTCCATGCCCACCACAACCGCGCGCACGCCGTGTGTCTGCTGGCTAAGCTGCTCCTGTCGTGGAGCGGGGCCGCGCCGGTCCTGGTGGTCAGCCGCCGGGTCTCGTTTGCGCCGGGCAAGAATCCCTTCAGCCGCTGGAAGTATTCCAGCCGCCTCATCGACCGCATCGCGGCCGTGGCCGGAGCGGTCAAGGACGTTCTGGTACACTCAGGAGTGTCAGCCGAACGCGTGAGCGTGATCCACAGCGGCGTGGACATCCAGCGCTTCTCTCCCAAGCCCGCGGATCCGGCTTTTAGGAAATCTCTCGAGTTGCCGGACGGCAAGCCCCTCATCGGAAAGATCGCCAATGCCTCGCCTTGGAAAGGGCAGAACGTGCTTCTCGAAGCCGCGGCTCTTCTGCTCAAAAAAGGCCGCAGCCTCCACCTCCTCTTTGCCGGGCGGGACACGGACGGCCCCTGGCTCAAGGGCGAAGTGGAGCGCCTCGGACTCCAAGACCACGTCACTCTGCTGGGATTTCGCACCGATGTCCCTGATCTGCTCTCCTGTCTGGACATCAGCGTGAATGCCGCCGTGGCGGGCGAGGGGCTCTCCGGCGCGCTGCGCGAGTCCTTGGCCATGGCAGTGCCCGTCGCGGCCTCGGACATGGCGGGAAATCGCGAGCTTCTGGGACCGGGGGGGGAGAGATTCCTCTTCAAGCCGGGCGATGCCGTCGCCCTCGCCCAACGCCTAGAAGAAATCCTCGACCACCCGGCTCAAGCCAGAACCGCGGCCCAAGCCCTGCGGCGACGCATGATCGAGGATTTCAGTCTTCCGAACACCATCGACAAGACGAACGCCCTGTATCGCGAACTGCTCAAGTCCTAACGGTGCGCCAGCACGCCCTTCTCTAGGGGCAGGCTGTACTGCTTCCAGCTGTCGAAGCCTCCCTCGAGTTCGCAGACCGAGTATCCCCGGCTGGCGAAGTAGGCGGCGGCCTTGGCGGCCAGATGACAGACGACCGAGTAGCAGTAGAGAATATTGGGTTTATCCCGGCTCAAGCCATCGAAAGTCTGCCAGCGCTCTTCCGGAAGGCTGATCGCTCCGGGCACATGCCCCTTCTCGTAGTCCTCCTCTCGGCGCACGTCCACGATGCTCATGGGCGAGCCCTGCTCCCAGTAATGCTGGAGCTCCATCGGACCCAGGGTGAACCGCATCTTGCCCTCGAAATACTCCTTGGCCTCCTGCGGATCGTTCCGGGCGAGTTTCCATTCCATAACATCACCTCTGAGACATAGTGTGTCCAGGGCATGTCAAGTTTTCGTCAAATACAGACATCATCAGATTTCTGATGATCTGCTTTGTCTTGCTGCACGATGAACCAGTCGATCGCCAGCCGCACGGCTTCGGCCATGGGCTTGTCTTCCCGCCTCGACCAGAGCCTCAGCGCGTCAAACTGCCGGCGCTCAAGCGCCATCGGAACTCGGAACATGGATATCACCCCCTGATAAGCATACGATCGAGGGGCGAAAAAGTTCCCGGCCGTTAAGGACTAAGGGCGCTTCTCATCCGTCAAGACCCACCCCTCGGGCGTGCGACGAAGAAGCGCCGGCACGGTCTGGTGGGACTCTCCGGAGCAGGGCTTGAGGCAGCGGACCAGGCGTAGTGTATTGTTGTCCAGCCAGACCGGAGGCTGGGAGGGCCCCCAGGATTTTGGCTCGGTAGAATACTCCATCTGCCAATCGCCGTCCATGGCTTTGAGCACTCTGACACGGTTGGCGTTGTACTGGGCCTCCAAGTCCATGGAGGCTGTCGCAATCCTGGTCTTGTCCGGGGAGGACACGGGCATGGCGTCCAAGCGGGTCTGCCTGGCGGTGACTGGATCGACCAGCAGATAGGCGTCTCCCTCGAAATACTGGACATGCACGAGATCCTGTCTGATGGCGGGCATGAAGCCGGCGAACTGATAGGTCAGCTGAGTGTCCGTGCCCTCGACGCCGGAATCGCGCAATTCGACGACGGAGCCGGTGGAGGTCTTGATCCTGAGACGGGCGCCCTCGCGCGAGACAGCGCCTTTCACCGCGGATAACTGGGTCTTTTCCATGGCCCGGCTGCATTGGTAGGAGTTGCTGATGCCCGAACAGACCTTGTCCTCCAGGACGGACAAACGGTTGAAATCGGCGGAAGAGGAAACAGTCATCGGCCCTGAGGAACGACAGCCACTTAAGACAAGCCCGGAACACATGACAGCAGAAAGATAAACTGAACCGGATACTTTCATCATCAACTACCTTCCTTTGGCACAAGCCAGAGCGAAATGGAAAAAGTAGCGGTTAAGACCTTCCAAGTCCGAGTTGTACTCCTTGCCCCCAAGCCAGGCATCGCAAAGCATCTCCCGAGTCCGTGTAAGCTCCTTCAAGCGATGCCTCCAGCGCGGATCATGAATCGTGAGATCCAAGAGCTCAAGCGCCCTGACCATGGCTCCGTCAAAAAGCTTAGGGTCTCTATCCCTCCACTTCAACGCGCGGCCCACTTCGCTTCCCACATTTCCCAGTTGCTGTATCAGTGAAAACCTGCTCCACCCGCCTGCCGCCAGATCGAGATGTTGGATCTTCAAGAAAATTAAGACTGAATCCAGATTTTCACGACCCCGCAGATCTTCGCGCGGATCGCCAGATCTTCGACGTCTCGTGAACGATTATTCTGAGAGGGTCGCACATTGATCATTGAATCGAATTCGATCCGTTCTTCTTCTTTTGTCTCAGGATAAATATTGATGCCCCACAAATACTCCTGTTGAGAGCCATCCTCCAAGAGCACGGCCTCTTCATCGGAATGGAGATCACCGCCAATGGCCAAGATTTGTCTCTCCACATCCACCACGACCTTGACCATATCGCCGAACTGCTCCTTGGCCAACGTCACAACCTCGGACAAGGGAATAGGTTTTTTTAGAATCCGTATTTCCATGCCTCAAGGATACAAAAAAATGCCATTGGAATGATTCTAATCCGGGAAAACAAACAGAGCGGCGGTCAGCCCCAAGCCGATCAGCCACAGAGCCCAGGCTCCGTCGACGAAGTAGGGGTAGATCATCAGCAGGCCGGCGATCACCAGGACCTTCAGACGGCCCTGCTTGCGGCCATAGCCGAAGGCGGCCATGCCGATGAGCCCGAAGATCAGCCAGGCTAATACTTTGGCCGTCATGGACCGGAAAGAAGAATCGACGACCTTACCAGTTCTCCGCCATGACCTCGAAGTAGGACTGAGGATGCGCGCAGGCGGGACAGACCGCAAGAGCTTCCTCGCCCTCGTGCGTGTAGCCGCAGTGGCGGCAGCGCCAGGTCACCTTAGCCTTCTTCTTGAACACAGATCCGCCCTCCACGCTGGCCAGGAGCGCGCGATAGCGGAGCTCATGGTATTTTTCAGCGCCGGAGATGAGTTCAAAGATCTTGGCCGCCGCCTCGAATCCCTCGGCCCTCGCCGTCTTGGCGAAGCCGGGGTACATGTGACCCCACTCATACGCTTCCCCGGCGGCCGCGGCCTTCAGGTTCTCCGCGGTCGTGCCGACCTTGCCCGCGGGGAAAAGGGCTGCGACCTGGGCCTCGCCGCCTTCCAAGAGGCTGAAGAAGCGCTTGGCGTGCACCTTCTCATGATCAGCGGTCTCCTCGAAGACCCAGGCGATCTGCATGTAGCCTTCCTTGCGGGCCTGTCCCGCGAAGTAGGTGTAGCGGTTGCGGGCCTGGGATTCTCCGGCGAAGGCCGTGATGAGGTTCTTTTCCGTCTGCGTTCCTTGGATGGGCTTAGACATGATGCTTCACTATAGATAACATCCCCTGCGACCGTCAACGAAACAAGTTTGTGCTACAATGAGACATTCCATGATCATCGTAGCGGCTCATAGCGGCAGTTACCCGCGCATCGGCGACTCGCTGGACCAGCAGAAGCTGCGCCGCGCCATCGAGTCCTGCCAGCGCGGCGAACTCAGCGAGCTGGAGCTCAAGAACGCGCAGGACAACGTCGCGCGCGAGGCGCTCGCGGAGCAGATCAAAGCCGGACTCGACGCCGTCTCGGACGGCCAGGTCCGCCGGCACGACGCCGTCTCGCACATCATGGGCCAGCTCCCAGGCGTGAGCGTTCAAGGCCTCTTGCGTTACTTCGACACGAACACCTACTTCCGCCAGCCGCACGTCACGAGCGCCATCTCAGAGAGCGGCCCGCTGCTCGCCGACGAGGTCGCCTTCGCGCGCGCGGCCGCCAAGCGCCCGGTGCTCGTATCCCTGCTGGGGCCGTTGACGCTCAGCCGCCTGAGCCTCATCAAGGGCGCGCCTTACAAGAACGCGGATGCGCTCTTGGAGGCGCTGACCCCCATCCTGGCCGAGGAGGCCGCGCGGCTGGCCCAGGCGGGCGCGGACGCGATCGTGATCGAGGAGCCGTTCCTGCTCAAGGAACCCGCCGCGCTTTCCAAGCTCGGAGAAGCGCTCAAGGCGATCGCGGCGCGCAAAGGGAACCTGCGGCTGTGGCTCTCTATCACCTTCGGCGACGCGGCCAAGCTCTACTCGAAGCTGCAGGATCTGCCCATCGACGGACTTCAGCTCGACCTGACCTACGGAGGGGCGGTCCAAGACGCGATTCAATCGTTAGGCAGCCAACTCGCGCTCAGCCTCGGGATCGTGGACGCCCGCAACACCCGACTCGAGACGCCGACGGATGTGGCACGTCAAGCCGAGTCCCTGCTCAAAAAGGCGCGCGGACCCATCGCCATGCTCGCCGCCTCCAATGGGCTGGAATATCTTCCACGCGGCCGCGCCTTCGAGAAGCTCGCGGTCCTCGCCCAAGCGCGCGACCTCTTGGTCGACCAGAAGGGGAACCAATAGCCATGTCCCGCCAACAGCTCGAAGCCCTCGGCCTCAAGCTCCCGCTCTTGCCCACGACCAGCGTCGGGAGTCTCCCGAAATTGCCCAAGCTCGTGGCGGCGCGCGCGGCGGCGCGGCGCGGGCAGATCACCCAGGCGCAACTCGACGCCCAGGCCCGCGAGGCGACGGCGTTCTGGATCCAGAAGCAGGAGGAATTGGGCCTGGACATCCTGGTCGACGGCGAGCAGTACCGCGGCGACATGGTCGCCTATTTCGCCGAGCACTTTAAAGGATTCACGGAAGGGGGGCTTGTCCGCTCGTACGGCAACCGCTACTACCACAAGCCCGTCATCACGGACGCCGTGAGCTGGCCGGGCCCGATCACGGTGGACTGGTGGAAGTACGCGCAGAGCCTCACGAAGAAACCCGTCAAGGGCATGCTCACCGGTCCGTACACGATCATGGACTGGTCGTTCAACGAACACTACCCCAACCGCCGCGCCACGGCGCTGGCCATCGCCCGGGAACTGCGCCGGGAAGTCGAAGCGCTCGTCGCCGCCGGCTGCAAGATCATCCAGGTGGACGAACCCGCCCTCTCGGTGCGGCCCGAAGAGCTGCCGGTGGCCATCGAAGCCATGCAGGCGGTGACGCAAGGCCTCCAAGCCTACTTCATCACCCACGTCTGCTACGGCGCCTTCGAGTTCATCTACCCGGACATGCTGCAGATGCCCGTCCAGAATTTCGACCTGGAGATGTCCAATTCAGAGCTCGATCTGCTGACGCTCTTCGCCAAGGCGCCGTTTAGGCCGGACATCTCGTTCGGGGTCTTCGACGTCCACACGCACCGGACGGACTCGCCGGCCGTCCAGGCCCAGCGCATCGAGAAGGCGCTCGAAGTCCTCAAGCCGGAGCAGGTCTGGGTGGATCCGGACTGCGGGCTCAAGACCCGCACCGTCGAGCAGGCCCTCGCCCAGCTCAGCGCGATGCAGCAGGCCGTGGCGCAGGTCCGCCAGGGACTCTGATCGGATACAAGATCGCTTTCCATGATTGAGCTTTTCGGCTATGCCGCCTCGGTCCTGACGGCGATCTCTCTCATGATGAGCAACATCTGGAGACTGCGTTGGCTCAACCTTGCCGGCTCGATCCTCTTGATGGTCTATGGAGTGCTGGTGAAGGCATGGCCGGTCGTGGCGGTCAACGCCTTCATCATGCTCACCGATGCCTACTATCTGTGGGAGCTACGCTCCAAGAGCGATCTGTTCAGCTTGATGGAGGTCCCCGCGCAGGACAGGACGTTCCTGACGACTTTTCTGGAGCACTACGGCGCGGACATCCGCGGATTCTTTCCCGATTTTTCGCTGACCGCCCACAGCAATCCCCGCTGCGTCTTCATCCTCCGCAACCTCATGCCCGTCGGCCTTTTCATTTACGAGAATGAATGCCATGCGACAGCGCGGATACTGCTGGATTATGTGATCCCGCCGTATCGCGACCTCTCCAATGCGCGCTTCTTCTATAACACGAGTTATCGCGGATTCATCAAGGATGGCTTTCGGGAGTTCGTGTTGCGCAATCCCTCGCCGGGCCATGTGGAGTATCTCCGCCGACTGGGATTCGTGCCGTCAGCCGCCGACTCTTCGGCCTGGGTCAAGACGCTGGCCGCCGGCAAGGATATCTGCGCCCAGAGACAAGACGCTGAAAAACTGGGGTGACCGAGGGGACTTGAACCCCCGACCTCTGCGTTCACAGCGCAGCGCTCTAACCAGCTGAGCTACGGCCACCACTAAAGCTAACCAACCGGGGCAGTCCCTGCCGAAGGCAGGGGCGGCCACCACTAAAGCTAACCAACCGGGGCAGTCCCTGCCGAAGGCAGGGGCGGCCACCACTAAAGCTGACCACTAAGGTGTTGATTTTACTACATTTGCCTCGCTCTTCTCATAATTGGTATCCTTTGTTTATTGACTCGGAAACTGTCTAGTCATCCTTGATGGCGTACTCTAAAAGAGAAGCTCCCAACTGCGATTGGTGTCCCTTCCGCAAGAACTGCCTCTACGAACTGTTGGGCACCAAGGAATCCAAGAAAGCCTGGCGAGAGATGCGCCTGGCCAACCCCTTCAAGGCCGGCGAGATCATCTTCCATGAGGGCACCACGCCCATGGGCGTCTACGTCGTCTGCACCGGCAAGGTCAAGGTCTACAAGTCGAGCCGCTCGGGCCAGCAGCTCATCACCCGCATCGAACAGCCCGGAGACCTCTTGGGCCACATCACGCTGCTGGACCGCACCGGCCCCTACATGGCCTCGGCCGAGGCCATGGAACCCTCCGTCGTCTCGCTGATCGACGAGGAGTCCTTCACCCATTTCCTCACGAAGTACCCCAACGCCTCCCTAGCCCTCTTGCGCGCCCTGGCTCACGACGTGCGCATGGCCGACAACAAGACGCGCGACGTGGCCTTCAAGTCCGCTCGGGCCAGGCTCGCCGACGTGCTGTTGCGCCTGAAGAAGCCCGGCAAGACCCACTCCGTCGTGGCCGGCTTCAAGCGCCGCGACCTCTCCGAGCTGGCCGGACTCTCCATCGAGACGACGGTCCGGCTGCTCAAGGACTTCGAGGAGCGCGGCCTGCTGGCCAAGAAGGGCAAGGACGTCGTACTCCTCGATGAGGGGCAGCTGCGCAACATGGCCGGCCTGACCAGCTAGACTACGCCCGAGCCTTCAAACGGCTCTTGACGACATTGGCCAGCCTCTTGATGCCCTCGTCGATCTGCTCTTCGCTGGGATAGGAGAAATTGAGCCTCATGGTGTTCTGGCCCGAGCCGTCGCAGTGGAACGCCGAGCCGATGACGTAGGCCACGTTCTGCTTGAGGGCTTCATGGAACAGTTCGTCGGCGTTCATTCCCGCGGGCAGGCGCAGCCATAGGAAAAGCCCGCCCTGCGGCTTGGTCCAGCTCACGCCCTCTTCGACCGGCATGTAGCGCTGCAAAGCCCGGAGCATGGCATCCTTCTTGCCCTTGTACAGGGTCTTGATCTCCTGGACGTGGGTTTTAAAAAGACCCGACTTCAGGAACTCAGCGGCCAAAAGCTGGCTCAAGGAAGAGGTACAGAGATCCAAGGACTGCTTCTGGATGGCCATCTTCTGGATGATCTGCTCGTGCGCCACAATGAAACCCAGGCGCAATCCCGGGGCGAGGGTCTTGGAGAACGTGAACAGGGAGACGACGTTGTGCGTCGTGTCGAGCTTGTAAAGCATCCGGGGGGCCTCTCCCTCGAACCGGATCTGCCGGTAGGGGGAATCCTCCACCAGAAGCACATCGTACTGCTCCGAGACCCGGATGAGGTCCCGGCGCCTCTGAGCCGTCAAGGTGACTCCGCTGGGATTCTGGAAGTCCGGCACGATGTAGACGAACTTGTAGTGCTCCTCCTCGCGGCGCAGATTCTGGAGCTTCGCCTCCAGATCATCGACCAAGAGTCCGTCATCGTCCGCCCTGACGCCGATGAGCTGGGCCCCATAAGAGCTGAAGACCTGCAGCCCCCCGATGTAGCTGGGCAGCTCCACCAGCACAGGGTTCTGAGGATCGATGAAGGTCCGGCCCACGAGGTCCAGGGCCTGCTGGGAAGCGGTGGTGATGAGGATGTTCGTCGGCTGGACCTCGATGCCCTCTTCCTCGCGTAAGAACTTGATGATCTGTTCCTTGAGCTCAGGGAGGCCCTCGGTCGGGCCGTACTGCAGGGCGACCCGTGAGTGCTCCCTCAGGAGATGCGCCGCCATCTCGGCTAGGTACCCGGCAGGGAAGGTGGCGGGCGCCGGAAGGCCGCCGGCGAACGAGATGATCTCCGGCTTGTTGGTGATCTTCAAAAGCTCGCGGATCACGGAAGCCTTGGTGCGGCGGGTGGCCGCCGCCAGGTTTTTCACGAGATCGATCATGGAAATCTCCTTGCGCCGATATTATACATCCCTTTTTCAGGGTTTCAGCAAGCCTATTGACCGCGATCAATGACCGGACTCAATGAGACAGATCAAGAACGGATCTTGATGCGCCTCATCGGAGAAAGCGCACGGCCAAGGTACAATATCTTCATTAGAGAGGAGAATCCCAATGATCCAAATCATCCTGATGGCAGCCCTGAGTCCCATGTCCAGCCAGATCGCCTCCGTCCCCGTTGAAACCTGCGTCTGGCCCCACCGGTGCGTCCAGGCGGCCGCGCTCCCCGTCGAGACCTGCGTCTGGCCCCACAAGTGTTCCTAGGCTGGGGCCCCCGATGATGCTCGATCAATGGCTGATATACCTGGCCTGGCGCGCGCAGAACAGCGCGAAAGCAACGCTCACGGCCGGCCGATAACGAAGCAGGACGGCGCCGTTTTGATATAATCAAAGCGGCATCGCCATGACCCTCCTGCGCGAAGAGCAGCACGACATCCTCGGCTCGAAGATCCGCTTCCACGACCGCCACCGCTTCGAGATCAAGCTCGACCTCTCGCTGCCGAACGCGTCGCGCGGGGTCTACCGCGTCGAGACCTATTTCTTCGTGCCCCGCTCGCTCAACATCAACCCGGCGACCTACACGAAAGAGGATTTTTACAACAGCACCCAGAAGTACATCCGCTTCAAGACGCCGCAGATGGATCTGGGCAAGCTCCTCGACATCGGGGTGCTGACCTCGCCGATCTCGCGGATCATGCGCAACACCACGCAGCTTCTCTCCGGCGAGCGAGACCGGAGCCTGGAGGCCCAGACGGTCGACGAGATCAAGCTCTTGGGATGCATGGCCCGCGGCGCTCTGCGCGATTACGTCAAGCACATGCTCGCCGAGCTGGCCGCCTCGGGCGAAGGCCACGAGGCGCGCCTGGCCGGGGCCGCCGAGAACTGTCGGGCCTTCCTGGGCGACGTCCGCACGCTCGTCGAGCGGATCCGCAGCCTGCGCCAGGAGATGTCGCGGCCGGTCATGCCGGCGCGCCTGCGCGACGCCTTCTCCTTCCTGGACGAATTCTTGAGCCTCACCGTGGAAGACCAACTCGCCGAACTCCTCGAGGGGGTGCGCGCGCGCGCCACGCAGCGCAAGACCCTCGCCGCGCTGGACGAGGCGCTGGTCGCTCTCGTACTCGATCAGAGCGCGCATCGCCGCGCCATGGGCTATCCGTCGATCATCCAGGCCGGAAAACGCAACGAGACCATCGTCTATCGGCGCTCGGTGCTTAAGAAATTCATCTCCAGCGTCCTGCATCTGCAGATCCAGGTCTCGGAATGGGAAGGCTTCCTGCAGTTCTCCTTCGGCCTGGCGGCCGGCATCGCCATGCTGTTTGCCACCGCCGCCGCCATCTACGCCCAGAGCCGCTACACGGTCAAGAGTCTGCCCTTCGTCGCCATCGTGGTGGTCAGCTACATCTTCAAGGACCGCATCAAGGACTGGCTCAAGCTCTATTTCTCGCGGGGCATCACGCGCTGGCTGGCCGACCGCAAGGTGGATATCCTCGACCCGGTCTACGGCACGCGCATCGGCTCCTTCAAGGAGGGCTTCAGCTTCATTACCGGCGACTCCGTGCCCACGGACATCTCGCATCGACGCAACATCGACAACATCACGTCGATGGACGAGGAGGGCAAGCCCGAGCGCGTCTTCAAGTATGAGAAAGAAGTGGCCCTCTACCCCCGCCGCATCGCGCGCCACCACGAGCGCCTGCACGACCTCAACGACATCATGCGCTTCAGCGTCCGGGAGTTCACGCTGCGCGCCGACGACCCCGAGACGGATTACCTTTATCTCAACCCCGCCACCAAGGACATCAAGGCCCTGCGCTGCGCCCGCGTCTATCACGTCAACATGGTGATCAAGTACATCATCCATGACGCGGCCGGACGCGAGAAGGTGACCTACGACCGCATGCGCATCGTTCTCGACAAGAACGGCATCGTGCGCCTGGAAGAAGTGCCGGTCGGCTGAAGCTGGAAAATAGCGCTTATTTTTAAAACATTTCTTTAAGGTCACAGTCTGTGGCCTCAAACATTTTAAAATTAAAATTGTTCAGCAACATACTGTGGTCAACCACAGCATGTTGGGAAAAACCAGCAACTGTGTCCGGACACAGTCACCTTTATAAAAGTCAATCAGGATGAAGCGGCTCAGGTCGCAAAAAGCCTATCGCCCGCGTCGCCCAGGCCCGGCACGATGAATCCGGAGTCGTTGAGCTTCGCGTCCACCCCGGCCACGTAGATGGGAACGTCCGGATGCGCGCGATGGACCCTGTCCACGCCCGCCTTGGCCGCGATGAGGCAGAGCATGACGATGTGCTTGGCCTTGTCCGCCTTGAGGATGTTCAAAGCCTCGATGGCCGAGCCGCCGGTGGCCAGCATCGGGTCGCAAAGGACCACGAAACAGTCCTGGATGTTCTTGGGCAGGCGGACGTAATAGCGCACGGGATTCAAGGTCTCCTCGTTGCGGTAGAGCCCGATGTGGCTGATGTGCGCCTGCGGCAGAAGATGCTGAAGCCCCGGGATCATGCCCAGGCCCGCCCGCAGGATCGCCACGAAGGCCACGGGCTCGGTCGTGACCACGGCAGGCGACGGCCCCAAGGGCGTCTTCACCGTGGTCTTCTTGGTCCTGACCCCGCGCAAAGCCTCGACGGCCAGCAAGGACGCGATCTGCCCCATGGTCCGCCGGAACTCTTCCGGTTGGGTGCGACGGTCGCGCAGGGTCGCAAGCTTCTCCTGAATGAGCGGGTGGTCGCAGACAAAGAGCTTTGATTTCATCGCACTACCTCCAAGATGACGGACAGGGGTTTGGGTTTCTTCGCCGAGATCGCCAAGGCCGCCAGGAATCGAGACTCGGCCTCGTCCATGCGGGCCGCGTCGCTGCCGTGGATGCGCGCCACGCCATCGCCTTTCTTGACCGCGTCGCCGACTTTCTTGTCAAGGACGAAGCCCGCCCCGTAATCCAAGACATCGTCCATGCGCGCGCGGCCCGCGCCCAGAACGACCGCGGCCTCGCCCACTCGGCGCGCGTCGAGCCCCGACACATAACCGGATTTCGGCGCCACAATCTCGCGCACCATCGGCGATTTCGGCAAGAGATTGAGATCATCAGCCACATACGGGTCAGCCCCTTGGGCCGCGACCATCTTCTTGAAGGATTCCAAGGCCGCCCCGGAACGGATGAGGCCTTCGAGCTTGCGAGCGCCTTCCTGAGGCGTCTTGGCCTTTCCTCCGAGATGAGTCATCCAGCCGCCCAAGGTCAGAAGGCACTGCGCATAATCAGCGGAAGTGAAATCTCCCCTGAGAATCTCGACAGCCTGGCGCACTTCCAGGGCATTGCCCACATAGCGGCCCAAAGGCTGGTCCATGCCCGTCAGGACCGCCACGGCCTTCAAGCCGAGCTTTTTGGCGGTATTGACCAAGGCCTGAGCCAAGGCCCGGCCCTCTTTGGGATTCTTAAAGATGGCGCCCGAACCGATCTTGACGTCCAGGATCAGGGCATCCAAGTCTTCGGCGAATTTCTTGGAGAGGATGCTCGCCACGACCAGCGGGACGGATTCGACGGTCGCAGTCGCGTCGCGCAGGGCATAGAGCTTGCGGTCAGCCGGCGCCAGGTCCTGGGTCTGCCCGAACATGCACACGCCGACCCGCTGGAGCTGGGATCGGATCGCGTCCAGGCCGAGGCGCACCTGAAAGCCGGCCATGGCCTCGAGCTTGTCCAGGGTGCCGCCCGTGTGCCCCAGCCCCCGGCCTGACATCATGGGAACGACCAGGCCCGCCGAGGCCATGAGCGGAGCCAAGGCTAAAGAGATCCCATCGCCCACCCCGCCGGTCGAGTGCTTGTCCACCTTGGCGGCTTTCAAGGCTCCCAGGTCCAAGCGCGCTCCGGAAGAGGCCATGGCGCGCGTCAGCCCTGCGGTCTCGGACTCGTTCATGCCCCGGCAGCACACGGCCATGAGCCAGGCGGAAAGCTGGTAGTCGGGGAGGGACGCCTGGGCCGCGCCCTGGGCGATGAAAAGAAGTTCCTCATCGGTATGGATCTTGCCCAGGCGCTTCTTGGCGATGAGGTCGAGCATCCTCATGGAACCCTCCCGGCGATCAGACGATCTTGATGAAATCGTTGAGCACGGCGCGCAATCCGTCGGAGACCCGGCCCCCGAGCGCCAGCACCTCGGAGTGGTTGAGACTCGCGCCCTTCATGCCGCTGGTCATGTTCGAGATCCAAGTCAGGGCCGCCACCCGGATGCCCATCTGCCTAGCCGGGATCACTTCCGGGACAACGGACATGCCCGCCACGTCGGCGCCCAAGCCGCGGAAGGCCACGATCTCGGCCGGAGTCTCATAGGAAGGCCCGCAGAGGGCCAGGTAGACGCCCTCATGGACGGGGAGCTTGCGCCTGCGGCAGATTGCCACGATGCGGCGGCGCAGGTCGGCGTCGTAGGCATTGCTCAGATCCGGGAACATCTCGCCGAATTCCTCCTCATGGAAGGCCCGCAGGGGACTGCGGCCCATGAAATTGAGGTGATCCTTGATGGCCACGAAATGGCCGAGCTTGATCTGGGTGCGCAGCGAACCCACGGCCGCGGTCAAGAAAACGGTCTTCACTCCCAAGTATTCGAGCATGCGCAGGGGCAGGGCGATGGACTCCATGGAGTGGCCCTCGTAATAATGGAACCGGCCCTGCATGACCGCCACAGATTTCCCGTGCAGGCGGCCCAAGATGAGCTTGCCCGCGTGCCCCGCCACCGTCGTGCGGGGAAAACCGGGGATGGAGGAGTAGGGGATGACCTTGGAATTCTCCAAGGCGGGGACCGCCTTGGCCAGACCCGATCCGAGGATGATGGCGACCTGGGGCTGGATGCCCGGGACTTTCTTGCGGACAAAATCAGCGGCGCGCCGGACAGATCGGATGTAGGTCTTAATCTCCATCATCTCTCCTCTGCTGTTGCCGATTCTAGCACATTTAGATAAAATCCGCTCCCATGCCGAATCTCGACGAAGTGGTCCGCGAACTGCGCTCAGACATCATCCGCTCCATCGCGGTGGCCGGCTCGGGACATCCCGGGGGCTCTCTCTCGGTCATCGACATCCTCGCGATCCTTTATGCCCACCATCTGCGCCACGACCCGCAGAAGCCGGACTGGCCTGACCGAGATCGCGTCGTGCTCGCCAAAGGCCACGCCTGCCCCGCTCTTTACGCCGTCTTGGCCCACCACGGCTACTTCCCGAAAGAGTGGCTCTCCACCCTGCGCCAACTGGGCTCTGCCTTGCAAGGCCATCCTGACCGCAAGCGCCTGCCGGGCATCGAAGCCGCCACCGGCTCCCTGGGCCAAGGGCTTTCCATCGGCTTGGGCATGGCCCTGGCGGCGAAGATGGACCACAAAGATTCCCGAGTCTGGGTCATTGCCGGAGACGGGGAGCTTCAGGAAGGCCAGGTCTGGGAAGCGGCCATGGCCGCCCCCAAATTCAAGCTCGACAATCTGACGCTCATCGTGGACGCCAACAACGGCCAGATCGATGGACCGGTGGCCGAGGTCATGCCTTTGGAGCCTTTGCAGAAAAAATTCGAGAGCTTCGGCTGGGAGACAACCGCCATCGACGGACACGATCTCGCGGCCATCGAGGCAGCCATGTCCTCAGCCAAGAAAGTCTTGGACCGCCCCCAGGCGATCCTCGCCAAAACGATCAAGGGCAAGGGCGTCTCCTTTATGGAAAACAACATCGCCTGGCATGGCCGCGCGCCCAACCGCGAAGAGACCGAGCGCGCGCTCAAGGACATCCTCAATGCCTAAGGCGACCCGCGAAGCCTTCGGAGAAACTCTCGTCGAATTGGCGGAGAAATTCCCCAATCTCACAGCTCTCGACGCCGACCTCTCCCACTCGGTCATGACCGCCGCCTTTGCCGCGAAATACCCGCAGAGGCACTGGCAGTTTGGCATCGCGGAATCCAACATGATCGGGGCGGCCGCGGGCCTGGCCTTATCCGGCAAGATCCCGGTCTGCGCGAGCTTCGCCTGCTTTTTGGCCGGACGCCTGGAGACCATCCGCGCGGCCGTCATGCTCAATGGGGCCAACGTCAAGCTCGTGGGCACGCACGCGGGACTCGGCATCGGCGAGGACGGCGCCTCCCAGATGGGCTTGGAGGACATCGGCGCTTTGCGCAGTCTGCCGGGGCTGACGATCCTCCAGCCGGCGGATGCCATCGAAACGCGCCAAGCCGTCGAGTGGATGCTGGGCCATCCAGGACCGGTCTATCTCCGATTGGCCCGCCAGAAAGTCGAAGAGGTCCACAAGCCGGATTACCGCTTTGAACTATCCAAGCCGGACGTGATCTGGGAGCCTGAGCCCAAGCATTGCCAGGCCACGATTTTTGCGTCAGGAGGGACCGTCGGCCCGGCCTTGGCAGCAGCCAAGGGACTCTTGGACAAAGGCTTCTCCATCCGGGCAGTCAATGTCGCCACCCTCGCCCCGTTCGACGCCGACTCCATCGAGAACTTCGCCAAAGACAGCGAGCGACTCGTGACCGTGGAGGACCACAATGTCATCGGAGGCCTCGGCAGCGCCATCAGCGAGGCGGCCGCCGGCCTCGGTCTCGGGATACCCGTCGTGGCCCTGGGCGTGCGCAGCTTCGGCGAGTCGGGAAAAGCCGCCGAGCTTTACGAGCGCCACGGCCTCTCCGCGTCCCACATCATGGACGCCTGCCTGCGTGGGGTCAGGTCTTGACTTTTGTGCGTGGGGTCAGGTCTTGACTTTTGACTGAGGAGGAACAATGACTCTAGCTACCGCACTTTTTTTGGGTTTGTTTGTTCTCTGCCTCGGAGGAAGCGCGATCCTGGATAAGATGGCCCTGCGAATGCTCGGAGCCAACGAGGTCTTCGTGGCCCGCATGGGGATCAACGCCCTTCTGTCCTTGGTGATATTCACCGTCGGATGGCTTCCGGCCAAAGCGGCCATTGCGCAGGCCGGGAAATGGCCGCTCGTCTACATCACATCCAGCCTGCTCGTGATCCTAGGGGGGGTCTTCTGCTACATCAAGGCCATGTCCGTGGGGGAAGCCTCCACGATCCTCCCCCTGACCTCCGCCTACCCGCTGGTGACCTTCGCGCTCGCGATGATCTTCCTGGGGGAGAAGTTCACCTGGGTCAAGCTCGTCGGGACGCTCCTGATCTGCGCCGGGGTCGGGCTTCTGGCGTTTTAGCCGATGCGAGCGCTCCTGGCTTTCGCGCTACTCGCATCCGCCATCGATGTCCACGCTCAGGAATTCCATCTGCCTTTCCAAGGCCGCTGGTTTGTGATGCAAGGCGGCGACACCCTGAATGTCAATCAGCACATGAGCGTGGCTGCCCAGTGGTATGGCATCGACTTCCTAAAAGTCGCAGGTCCGAGCCAGCGCGAGCTTTCCCGATCCACCGGCTCGACCGTCGAGGACTTTTATTCCTGGGGAGAACCGGTCTTGTCTCCCGTGGAGGGTGATGTCCAAGCGATCGTCGACCGATTCCCCGACAATCCCCTCGGCGTCAAAGATGCGGACAATCCCGCCGGCAACCATGTCGTCATCAAAGCCGCGTCAGACAGATATATCTTCATCGCGCACCTCCAGAAGGGATCCGTGAAGGTGAAGCCAGGCCAACACGTCACGGCCGGGCAGGAACTAGGCAAGTGCGGCAATTCAGGAAACAGCGACGCCCCGCATGTCCACATGCATCTTCAAGACACCCTCACGCTCAACCAAGGGCACGGGCAGAACATCGTCTTCCAGGGCATCAATGTCGAGATGAATGGAAAGTCATTCAAGAACGTGAACTGGCCGCTGATCCGAGGCCTATTTGTGTGGAAAAAATAAGGCTCAACTGCCAGGCTGGCCGGGCTGGACAACCTCGTATTTCTCCAGGATGATCGCGCGGAATTTTGCGCTCACTTCGTTCAGAAAAATGACGTCCACTTTGATCGGCAGTCGTGATTCGGAAAATGCCTCCTTCAGACAGGCAAAGCGGCGCGAAGGGAAGGGAGATGGGGAATCGATGGCGAGATCGAGATCGGAATGCTTCTTGACGCCTCCACAAACCCGAGAACCGAACGCGAGGACCCGGCATTCGGGCACGTGTTGAGACAGGATCTCGCGGACTCGGACCAGGTGCTCTGGAGGAAGGTCGATCACGCGTTGCGCCCTGCGATCTTCTCAAGCAGGCGCCGCGCCTCGGCCGCAAACTGAACAGCACCCGTATAGACGCAAACCGCCTTGCCCCGATCGCAGGTGTGCGATGCGATGTTGCGCTGCTCCCGAAAATCAAGCCACCGTCCGACATCGTCGATGAGCCCCCGCTCCGCGGACTCTCGCAGCAGATCAGCAAACGAGAGGGAGTCTACCTCTGCGGGAGAAGGATGCTCCAGTTCCACTTGGCGTTTGAGCATCTTCCACGAGATCTCATAGGTATATTCAAACCGCTGGATCACCGCGTCACGCAGTTCCTCATCCTCCGGCGCGGCCTGAGCACGGACGATGGCCCGATCCAGGCTGGCCAAGGCCTTCTGAAAAGAGGCAAGATCCAAACGACTCACGACGCGGACATCATACAAAAAACAAAATGCTTCCTATCTTGCCTCTATATGATTTTTCTTATTTGTCGGGAACTTTTTAGCCCCTCGATCGCATATAGATAGGGCTAGTTGGCCCTTGACAAAGTGTCAACTATAGGTTACACTTGCGCTATCATACTGCTGGGAGGAGACAAGAATGGTCAGGATCACGATATCGGACAGGCCCGGAGAATATTGGGACGTGACACCCCGCAAGCTGGCTCCTAACGCTAAGGTACGAGTCCATGATCCCACCATCACCCTCAGGGATCCGAAACTCATTCGGGAGGGGATCCTGGAGGCCTTGCAGGAGGGCGACTACGAGGCGGTCATCGAGATCTACCGCGCGCACCTGCGCGTCTTGAACCGCACGCGGGCCGCCAAAGCGCTCAAGGTGTCTCGGCAGTATGTCCACAAGATGCTCAAGTCCTCGAATACACCGTCCCTGCGGACCTTCACTTCGTTCATGAGGCTGCTGGGGCAGGAAGCTGCGACGCGGTAAGGCCCTCTCTGATCTTCGCAGCTAAAGCCCCAGCTCCACGACGGCGATCAGCTGCTTCCTGCCTTTCACCTGGATCTCCTTGCGCTCCTGGGAGGGGAACTTGACCGTTCCTTGTCGGAAGAGCTCTTCAGAGACCAGAAGCTTGCCCGGCGTGCAGTTCGACTCAAGGCGTTGGGCCGTGTTGACCGCGTCGCCGATGAAGGTGTACTCACGCCGGCCGGCGGAACCGACATTGGCGCGCACGGCACGGCCCGCGTGTATGCCGATGCGGATCATGAAAGGACTGCCCTTCTTCTCAAAAAGCTCCAGGAGCTTGCGGCCGGCTGTCAGCGCCTCGTCAGGCGTGGAGAAAACCGCGAAGATGCAGTCGCCGATGAACTTGTCCACGTCTCCGCCGCAGGAATAGATCGTCTCGGTCGCGGGCTTGAAGATGCTGTTCAGAGCCGAGACCACCTCGCCGGGCTTGTGCTCCTCGCTGTAGGAGGTGAAGCCCTTCACGTCCATGAAGAGGAAACAGCCGTTGAACTCAGAGTCCGGCAGTTCGAATTCTCCGCGCGCCACGCTTTCTCCTACGCGCTCCCAGACCTGGTGCGGGGTGTAGCGATGGATGACCTCGCTCTGCTTGCGGATGCGCTCTCCGTCGAGATAGGACTTGCGGCTTAAGTTGGAAAGGAAGCTTTCTGTCGTATCTTGGATCTCCTCGCTCCTGGCCAAGAGGCGCTTGATCCATGCAGGATCCTCTTTCTTCGATTGCGAAAGCATCACAGAAGGCATGCGCACGGCCGTCGCCGGCTTACGGCAACCCAAAGCGAGGATGCCGACGCTGGAAGCGTGGTGGAACGAGCCGGCAAGGCTGCTGGAGCCATCCACGATCTCCGCATAGCGGTTCAACACAGGAGCCAGTTCACCGCCTGAATAATATCCAAAAACAGGCACCGATGAGCCAAACACCTTTCGGATGGCCGTGATCTCATCATCCACACGGCTGTGCAGGATTCCGTGGCGCACGCAACAACTGACTACCAAGACCAGGGCCGGGGCCCAACCGTCGAGAGCGGCCTTGCAGCTCTGGGCCGCCTCTCGTGCGCCCTGAAGCAATCCCAACCGGCTCACCTGCAAAAGCTGGACCCGGCGGCCCTGCAAATCCTCAGCCGGCGCGAAATGGATGCAGCCCTCCTTGAAATCGCATTGAATGGGCAGCTTCACGCGCGAACGGCCGCCCTCCTCTTCCAAAAGAAGAGAAAACCCGAAGCGCTGGATCATCTGACCGAAGAAATCGTTCGAGTCAGCCTCGCCTAAAAATTGTCGATAATAATCGAAGATCGGCATCCCGCCGACCTCATAGACCTTGGGGCCTTTGCAACGCGTGAGCTCGACTGCGGGCGCTATGGGCTTCCATCCATGGCCAAAACCGAAGCTGACCCGATAGTCCTCCTTGGGCAGGTCCAAGAGGGCCAGACACGAGGAGGTCTGGGTCAGAGACTGCGAGCAATACTGGAAGTTGTTCCACATCGTCGGGTCATTGAAGTCCAAGTCGTAGTTGCCGCAGGTCAGACCCCCGAACACCGGCACGCGACCCAAGGCTTGCGTCAAGCCCTGAATGAGGTTATTCCTGTTGTCGTCGGAAGAGAGGACCGTGAAAGCAAAAAGAAGCGCTGTCGGGAATCCGGAAGCCTTGTCGCGACGCCAGTCCAAAGCTTTGGCCAGGGCCGTACCGGCCTGCCGGGGATCGAACTCCTGCGCCTGGGCAAAGCGGATCTTCGCTCCAGGAAGAGAGACCAGCAGCACGGCCACGCTTCCCTTGGACACGCCCGCGTTGGTGATCTCGGCGTAGGAGGAGCCGCCGATGAGGATCTTGGGGGGAAGATGCCGGCAGAGTTCCGCGTGAAGCTTGGCCTGGTCGTATTGGATCGAGCCGAAGACCAGGGCGAGGTCCGGCTGGGGGACCGCTTCTTTGGCCTGAGCGACCGCCTCGGCGGCTGCCTTGGTGGGATCAGAATCGAGACTTAAGCCTATGCCGACTTTCATGAGAGATCGTTGTACCCGCGCCCCAAGGCCTGCTTCAGTTCCCAATCCAGCCGGTCGCCGTACTCCTCAAGACCCGGCGCCAGGAATCGGCGGAAAAGTTCCTTGTCCGGACCCAGCTCAGCGACGAATTCCTCGACAGCCTCGGAGCGCCGCTGGCGCCAACGCTTGACCAGCAGCCCGTAGCGGTAAAGCTCGATATACTGGGCCGCGGACCTCTCCCAGGAAGCATCCATGGCCATCGCCGCGCGCACGCGCCGCAGATGCCCGGCCTCATCGCCATGGAAGACCTTCAGGGCCTTTTCCATCGCGCCGAAGAAAGCTGCCGACTCGCCCGCGTTGTCGCCGATGTCGAGCCAGTCGTAGAGATAGCCGAAGTCCCGCGTCTTGGCCAGCCCGCCCGTGGCGTGCGCGATGGGTAGCGTGCCGAGAAGAGAAGCCTCGTAGTCCACCAAGCCGCAGGGCTCGAAGCGCGAGGGCACGAGCACGAAATCCGAGCCGGCCAGGATCAAGCGCGAGAGCGGCTGATTGAAGGCATTGCTGAAGAAGACCCGGTCCGGATGCTGGGCGGCCAAGGAAAAGAAAGCTGATTCCAGGCGACGCGAGGCCTCGTCCTGGGCGCAAGCCAGTATCACGAAGTGCGCGCGCGGGTCATGGATCAGGACCCTTTCCATGTTGGCGACGATGAGACCAAGGTTTTTCTGAGCCGCCATGCGCCCCACCGCGCAGAGAAGGACGGCAGGCCCCCGCATCTCACGCCTAAAAATCTCCAGATAGAGAAGGCGCTTGAGCTGGCGTTTGATCTCCAGATGCCCGGCATCGAAATAGTGGTCCTTGGCCAGCATCTCTTTGAGGACTCTCGGCTGGGAAAAAATCGGCGAGGGACTCTCCGCTTGGAGCGCGCTCAGATTCTTGGCCTTGAGCTCCGGCATCCGATCCGGCCAGTTCTTGGCCGAGAGCCCGTTCGTGATGCCCGCCACGGGGATCTTCTCGAAGAGGTCGAGGCCCAGATTGGGGAAGAACACGTCGACGGGCGCCGAACCCTTCTGGATCCAGGCCCGCCCTTTGAGCGCCTCGCGGCTTTCGCGCAGCTCGGCCGCGTAGCCCCAGGAGCCCTCCAGATCCCCGCTCACCGTGGTGACGCGGCCGCCGTTCTCATGGACCTTGAGCAGGGCCGCCTTGGTGGGATTGATCGTGTCGAAGAAATCGAAGTATTTGTGGAACAGCTTCTCGCCCGGGAGATTGAGACGGCTCACGCACGCATAGCCCCCGCCGATCAAGGGAGCCATGCCCTGGTAGGAGGCATTGTGGATCGTGAAGTGGGCCGGCACGTCTTTGAGGAACTCATCGCCCAGATAGAGGGGCACCAGGCCCACATGGTAGTCGTGCAGATGCACGGTGTCGAAATGGCCCTGCCGGATGTAGCCGGCCATGGCCTGGGAGACCGCGGCGTAGAGCTTGAGGCCCATCCAGGCGTCCTCGGGATACACATCCTGTCCGTCGGTCCAGCCCAATTGCCAGGGGTCCCAGAAATAGATGCTGCGGATCTTCACGCCCTCGTCGAAGACATGCTCGTAAGCCTCGAACTCGAAGGCCTGGCCGTCGATGACTGCCGGCAGCGGCAGGGCGATCTTTTTGAGCGCCGACCTGTCGTAATGCGCGAAACACGGAGAGAGGAGCTCGATCTCCAGGGGATGTCCCTGAAGGGCCGCGGCCTTGACGAGTTCCGCCGGCAACTCCTCCATCACCGAACCCAGCCCGCCGATCTTGACGCCGAAGCCGCTGTGCGCGCGGCCGATCTCCCAGGAGGCCAGGGCGACCTTCACCAGGCCCCCGCGGCGTCGAAGGCATCCGGGATGTGCAGCGTCTCGGCTGGCGTGATCGCGACCACGTCGAAGCGCATGGGGCCTTCCCAGGCGCGGCTCTGGGCCCAGGCCTGCGCGGTCAAGATCAGGCGCCGACGCTTGGGGGCGGTCACCGTTTCCTCCGGGGAGCCGAAAGCGCTCGAGGAGCGGGAACGCACCTCGACAAAGACCGCTGTCTCACCATCCTTGGCCACCAAGTCGATCTCTCCCATGCGCGTGCGGAAGTTGCGCTCTACAATAGCAAAACCGCGGGACTTCAAGAACTCCTCCGCCTGCCTTTCCGCCGCGTCGCCCTTGACCTTGCTCACCAGAGACTCAATTGGCTGACCGGCTCGTAGCTGCGCCGATGCGTGGGCGAGGGCCCCAGGCTCTTCAAGGCCTCACGGTGAACCCTCGTGCCATAGCCCTTGTGCCGGGCCAGGCCGTAGCCCGGATAGCGGCGGTCCAAGGAGGACATCCACCGGTCGCGCATGACCTTGGCCACGATGCTCGCCGCGCCCACGGCTTGAGACAGGCGGTCTCCCTCGACGACGGTCAGCTGCTCCAGTTCCAGGTCCGGGATGCGGCGATTGCCGTCCACGACGGCCAGACACTCGCCGGCGGGGATGCCGGCCGCAGCGCGCAGGGCCGCCCGACGCATGGCCTTCAAGGTCTCGGCAAGGATATTGGAACGATCGATCTCCCGGGGCTCGGCCCAGGCGACCGCCACGGCCGCGGCCTGGACGCGGATCTTTTCAAAGAGGATCTCCCGCCGGTGGGGGGAGAGGAGCTTGGAATCGCGGACCTCTCGGAGCTCGGGCGCCGCGGCAGCATCCAGGCGCACGGCAGAGACCATCAAGGGACCGGCCCAGGGACCCCGGCCCGCCTCATCGACGCCGATGAGCCAGCGCTTGTTCCTCGACGCGCGCAAAGACGCGTCGAAGAGCTCGCTCATTTTGTCGGCGTCACGACGCCGGCCGTGGGCCGGCTGACCGCAGGAGCCTTCGTCCCCTCGGACTTGCCGACGTTCTTCGGGGCTTCAGGCGCAGGAGCCGCCGCCGGGCCGGCGTTCTCAGAGGGCTGCGAACCTTGCTCCTCGCTCAAACGCGCGGCGCGGCCGGTGAGGCCCCGCAGATAGTAGAGCTTGGCCCGGCGGACCTTGCCGGATCTGACCACCTCGATCTTGTCGATGTGCGGCGAGAAGAGCGGAAAGGTCCTTTCCACTCCCACGCCGAACGAGATCTTGCGCACGGTGAAGCTCTCGCCGTTGCCGTGGCCGCGCCGAGACAAGCAAGCACCCTCGAAGACCTGGATGCGCTCGCTGTCGCCCTCGACGACCTTGATGTGGATCTTCAAGGTATCGCCGGGGAAGAAATCCGGAATCTGCCTCTTCGTCTGTTCTGCTGCCGTCATAATGTTCTCCTATGCTTGAATTGACTGCAAATCCGGGCGCTTCTTGCGCGTGATGCGTTGCGCGGCGCGGCTCTGCCATTGGGAGATGCGCTGATGATCGCCTCCCAACAGGACCTTCGGGACGTGTCGCCCCTTCCAGACCCGGGGCCGGGTATACTGGGGATGCTCCAGGAGACCGCCTTCGAACGACTCACGCGCCGTGGCCTCCGGTTTTTTAAGGACCCCGGGCAAAAGCCGGGTCACGGCGTCCGTCACCATCATGGCGGCCAGCTCCCCGCCCGTGAGCACGAAATCGCCGATGGAGATCTCCTCGTCGCAATGGCGCAGGACCCGCTCGTCGATACCCTCGTAATGGCCGCAGATCAGGATCAGGTGCTTCTCATGCGACAATCGTCGAGCCGCGGCGGCGTCGAAGCGCCGCCCCTGGGGGGAAAGGCAGACCACGCGGCTGGCCGGCTGGCGCGCACTTTCGATGGCGGCATAGAGAGGCGCAGCCTTGAGCACCATGCCGGGCCCGCCGCCGAAGGGCCGATCGTCCACCGTGCGATGCTTGTCCGTCGTGAAATCGCGCGGGTTGATCAATCGCAGGTCCAGCAATCCCCGCTCGCGAGCGCGCCCGACGATGCTGGTACCCAGAACGGGCTCGAACATGTCCGGGAAAAGCGTGATGATGTCGATCTTCACTCTAATCGATGTCCACCACGCTCCGCTGCCCCTGCTTCTCGCCCAGAGAGGAGACCAGGGCGCGGATGGCGCGGATCACCTTGCCCTTCTTGCCGATGATCTTGCCCTTGTCCTCGTCAGCCACGACGAGTTTCAGGCTCACCACGCCGTTCTGCTCGGAATCCTGCACGCCGGCCTTCTCCGGATGGTCGGCCAGATGCTTGACCAGGAAATCAGCCAGGGCCTTCATGGCTTCTTCCCATCGATGGCGCGCACGAGGGTGGCCACCGTCTGCGAGGGCAGGGCCCCGTTCTTGAGCCATACCTCGTAGCGATCCCGGCGCACGGCCAATTTCTTGACCGCCGTCTCGCCCGTGGGATCGTAATTGCCCAGCACCTCGAGCGGCTTGCCCGTCGAGCCCCGCCGCTTCTCGATGGCGACGAGCCGGAAATGCGCCTGTTTCGGCTTTCCCGTCCTTTGCAACCTGATGACTACAGACATGTTCCCTCCTGCTTGTTTCGGCCGTCAAAAGCGGCCTGCGCGATCTGAAGCAAAACGCGGATGTTCTCCGCCGCGTCCGGCTTTCCAAAGACACCGGCTCCCGCCACCAGACTGTCGGCTCCCGCGCTGGCGGCCAAGGCCGCGGTATCCCCATTCACTCCGCCGTCCACCTGCAAGCGGCAGGCGAGCCCGCGCTCATCCAAGGCCCGGCGCAGGCTCGCGATCTTGGGGAGCATGCCCTCCAAGAATCTGGCCCCGCCGAATCCCGGCTCCACGGTCATGACCAAGGCCGTATCCACCTCGCCAAGAAGCGGCAGGAGCCCCTCCGCCGCCGTGGCGGGCTTGATCGCGACGCCGACCGCGACACCCCGGGCCCGCAGACGGCGCGCCAAGGCGCGGGCGTCGGACGCCGCCTCCCAGTGGAAGGTCACCGAGTCCGCTCCCGCCTCGATGAACCAGGGAGCCGTCGTCTCGGGATTGGTCACCATGAGATGCGCGTCCACGCGCAGGTCCGGAGCCAGGCGCTTGACGGTCCTGACGAAATCCGGCCCGAAGGCGAGGTTCGCCACGAAATGGCCGTCCATCACGTCCACCGTCACTTCCGCAGCTCCGGCGCTCTGCACTTGCTTCAGAGCCTCCGGCAACCGCGCCAGGTCCGCGGAAAGCAGCGACGGGACGATCTGGACACGGCGAGCGGGCGCCATGATCACAGGTCCCTCTCGTCGACCAGGATGCCGTTGAGGAAGATCTTGGCATGAGCCCCGCCCGTCTCCTGCAACGGAAGATCGAGCTTGGAGCCGGGACGGCGCAGGCCATTGAAGAGCTCGCGCTCCCCGTATTTGTCCGAGACCACGATGCGCACCTGGCTTTCCCCGGAACCCTGAGGGATCTCGTAGTGGAAATAGCGCGCCGCAGGCTCCGAGTCTCCGGGATTGCCTGACTTCACGCTGACGATCACCGAGGCCCTGGCTCCGGCGGAGATCGAGGAATCGGCGGCCGGCTGCTGGGAGAGGATGGTGCCGGCCGGGAAAGGCGAAGCCTTGTCCTTCTTCACCTCCAGGGTGATCCCCGAGGCGCTGGCCCACGACTGGGCCTGCGTCACGTTCTTGCGCAGGAGGTCCGGCATGAGCAGGACTCCGGCCGGAGGCGCCCCGCCGCAGACCGTGACATTGACCAAGGCGTTGCGCTCCACACTTCCCTCGGCCTGGGGCTCCTGGGAGAGGACGACGCCCTTCTCAAAGCGCAACGAATAGGTCTCATTGACCTCGCCCAGGGCGAGCCGGCTCTGGCGCAGGAGCATCTCGGCGTTGCGCAGGGGCAAGCCGACGATGGAGGGCACGAGGACCGTCTCCCCGCCCTGGCTGACCACGACGCGCACGATCTTGCCTTCGCGCACCACGGTCCCGGCGGGGGGGTCCTGGCGCAGGACCGAAGCCATGGGGACCGCGCTGTTGAACTCAGAGCCTTCCTTGCGCAGGCCGATGTTCAGGGAAGCCAAAAGATCCAGGGCCGCGGGCAGCGATCTGCCCTTGAGATCCGGCAGCGTCTCAGTGCGGCGGTTATGCACCACTCCCTCGATCCCCCATTGAAGCAGGGCGAACGCCATCGCGGCCAAAATCAGGCCGACGCCGACCGCTTCCCATGCTCGGACTTCTCCTTTTAGAATCATGCCAGAGGTAAAAGATCCCCAACGCCGAGACGCAGGCCGTTGAGAAAATCCGCAGCGCCAACCGGCTTTTTTCCCTCAGGTTGAACCGTGAGAAGCCAAAGAGCGCTGCGGTCTTGGCATTGTACCAAAATCCCGCCTCCGCGTTCAATGCGCAGGATGCGTCCGGCGACCCCCTCGCCCGAGGCCTGCGCGTCGACGGCCAACCGGGTCTTCAGAACCTTGAGGCCTCGGGGCGCCGGACCCTTGAGTTCGAGATAGGCCGTGGGCCACACCACCATGGCGCGCGTCCGATTGTGATTCTCACGCGCGGAGCGTTCCAACGAAAGCCGCGCGTCCTCCCGGCGGATGCGCGCAGCGAAGGTCGGTTCGCCTCTCTGCGGCTCGCGGCGCACGCGGCCCGCCGCGGCCTCGTCGAGAGCCTCCTCCAGGACCCCCAGTCCCAGCCGGCCCAGCCGGGCGAAAAGCCCGACGGCATCCTCATCTTCGGACACAGCCGTTTCACGCTGAAGGAATATCGGGCCGGCATCGAGCTGGGGTTCCATCCAGAAGAGCGTGACCCCGCTCTGGGTCGCTCCCTGCGCCAAGCTCCATTGCACCGGGGCCGCGCCGCGATAGAGAGGCAAGAGCGAGAAGTGGATGTTCCAGCTGCCCAAAGTCGGCAGGGAAAGGACCTCGCGCGGAAGGATCTTCCCATAAGCGACCGCCACGGCCAGGTCGGGCTTGAGAACGCCCAGCGGCGCGAGAGCGTCGGCAGGCTTCTCCGGTGAAAGAACGCTCAAGCCGAGCCGGATTGCCGCCGTCTTCACGGGGCTGGGCGCGATCGCCAGAGACCGGCCCGCCGGCTTGTCGGGCTGAGTCACGACGGCGACGACCGAGGTCTTGCGCGAGAGAAGCTCCAGGAAGGGCACGGCCAACTCCGGCGTGCCGTAGAAGACGGTCCTCATTGCCAGGTCCGCCGCAGGTCCTTGAGCAGCGGCATGAGCTTGAGCCTCTCGGCGAAGGCCAGATGGTCGATGAAGAGCCGGCCGTCCAAGTGATCGACCTCATGCTGGAAGGCGCGCGCCAAAAGGCCCTCGCCATCCATCTCATAGGGCTCTCCGTGCTCGTCGAGCGCGCGCAGGCGCACCCGCGCGAAGCGCTGGATCTTGGCGTAGAGGCCCGGCACAGAGAGGCAGCCCTCCTCTTCGAAAACGCTTCCCTCGCGGGAGAGGATCTCCGGGTTGATGAGGACCAGGCGCTTGGATTTTCCCTCGGGCCGGACGTCCACGACGGAGAGCCGGAGATTGATCCCGACCTGCGGCGCGGCCAAGCCCACGCCTCGGACCGATTCCATCGTGGCCCACATGTCCTTGAGAAGCTTCGGCAACTCGCCCCGGATGGCGCCGCAATCGACGGGGCGAGAGACTTTTTTCAAGACCGACTCGCCGTGCTTGAAGATGCGCAGGATCGCCATGGATTCTCTCGCGGAGGACGGCCTCAGCCCTCGGTCTGCCGGATGATCTCCCAAGCCGCGGCCGGGGACGGCGCGGCGCCCACCCGTCCGATCAAGCCAGGATCAAAAAGGGAAGCGATCCGACGCAAAAGCTGAAGATGCCGGGGGAGCATCGCGGGCCGGCTCGACGAAAAGAAAAGGAACATCAGGCGGATGACGAGGCCGCCGGCCTGGGCGTCCGCGATCTCCTGCGGGACCACGGCCATGGCCGCCACCAGGTCCTCGATGTCGTCGAGGCGCGCATGGGGGAGGCTCAAGCCCGTGTCGAGCGTCGTGCTGATGCCCTGCTCCCTCTCGATGACCTTGGCTAAAAGAAGTTCGGGGGATTTGAACCCGCGGCGATCGCACAGCCTGCGGACGAGAAGCTCGATGAGTTCTTTCTTGCCGATGCCGGGCGGGGCGATGAGAACGTCCTCCTCGGTCAAGATCCTGGAGATGCGCACGAGATCCGGCTTAACCAACGCAGAAGGCCTGTCGGAAAGCTTCTCCAAAGGATTCGGAGAAGCCGACGGGCTGTTTTTTCTTCTTTTCGGGAAAAACGGCAGCGCCATGGAAGATAAATATTATATCATGCGCGAGAATGCAGCGTCAATTTAAGCGGATGCGCCCAGCGGAAGGCAAGCAGGCCGAGCGTCATAAAGGCGAGCTCCGCAGGTCAACTGTTGCCGGCAACAGTCAGGTCAAATATTCTCTTACTGATATTGGATGTCCCCGCTTTAAGCCTGTTATCCTATTGCCCACTCTGGACGGAAGCCACCACTCACTGGAATTCCATTTAAAAACCCTGGGCAACCGGATCATTAGAATTACCATCGCCAGAGTGGAGCCAATTGCATCATGCACCCTCGACAGAGCCCTGGAGCGCTTGGGTGATTATGACGCAATTATCTTCGCCAGCCAGAACGCGGTCGAATATTTTTTTTCCCGCGCGCGGGCCTTGAGACTGCGGCTCAAGGCGCCGCCCCGAGTCTTCGCCGTCGGTCCCGAGACGGCCCGGGCCCTGCGCCGGAAAGGCTGGCGAGCGCGCATCCCCAGATCCTTTCATGCTGAAGCCTTGGCGAACTTCATGGGAAATGTGAAGGGATGGCGCATCCTGCTGCCGCGCGCTGAGAAGGGCCGCGAGATCCTCCCTCGGACCCTGCGCCGCAGAGGCGCGCGCGTGGACGCGGTGACGGTCTACAGGATCGTCCCGCAGCGTTTCTCGCTCCCGGCCAAGCCCTCCGCCGATCTGATCGCGTTCACTTTCGGCTCTGCCGTCGACCACTTCCTCGCGTGCCTGCAAGCGCCCGCGCGCCGGCGTTTCTTCGCCCAGACCGCCATCGCCTCGCTGGGGCCCTCGACCACGGCGGCGCTCAGACGGCGAGGACTGAGGCCGGACATCGAAGCTCCTCAAGCGACGATGACCGCTCTGGCCAAAGCAATCATCCGATGGGCTCGGAATCAATCCCGTGAAGCCTGACCCCACAGCCGTCCTTGAAGAAGCCTTGGACAAAGCCGGGCGGATCCTTATGCGCCGGTTCGGCTCGGTCAGCATCCGCTATAAGGGGAAAGCCGACCTGCTGACCCAGGCGGACCTGGAAAGCCAGGAAGCCATCCTCGGCCTCATCCGCCGCAGATTCCCCGGCCACGATTATAGAGCTGAAGAAAAGGAGCGCAAAGACACGGGCTCTCCCTATCTCTGGGTCATCGACCCCTTGGATGGCACGACGAATTTTGCCCACGGCTATCCGGTCGCCTGCATCTCCATCGCGCTCTTGCATCGAAACAAACCCATACTGGCCGGAGTTTTTGATCCGTTCCGCCAGGAATGTTTTCTCGCTGAAAAAAACCGCGGGGCCAAGCTCAATGGAAAACCCATCCATGTGTCGAGAGTGAACCGCCTCTCCGAATCCCTGCTCATCACAGGCTTTCCCTACGACCGCTCTGAGAAATCCCGCTTCTACACCGAGTTCTACCGCTCCTTCATGATCCGCTCTCACGACGTGCGCCGCAGCGGCTCAGCCGCCCTCGATCTGGCCTGGATCGCGGCAGGCCGCGCCGACGGCTATTGGGAATTCAATCTCTGCCCCTGGGACGTGGCCGCCGGTTGTTTGCTCGTCACCGAAGCGGGGGGGAAGGTCACGGATTTTTCCAGCCGGGTCTGGCGTCGCGTGGATGATTTCGGCCGTCAGACCCTGGCCACCAACGGCCGCATCCACTCAGCCATGAAAAGTGTCATTAGTGACTGCCTGGCACCTAAAACCGGAAGGCCAAGGTGACGCGGTTCTGCATGCCCAGGTCGCCATAGGGGTCCCAGGCGTAGTCGAGACGAAAGCCCACCAGGTCGAATCCGGCCCCGGCCGTCAGGCCGGTCAAACCGTCGATGTCGCGGCCATGGCTCTGGTTGTAGCCGACGCGCAGGCAGAGCGCCCGCTTCTCGCGATCGGACCACAGCTGGGCTTGCAGACCGAACGACACATAGGGATCATTGTCCGAGGGCAGGTTCACATCGAGCATCGCGTTGAAAGCAGGCGTCGCGTGCCAAAGGAATCCGCCGGTCAAGGCGAAGGGCAGGGGAGCCGCAACGCCTCCCACCTTGAGGGGGGGGCCGAGATTGGAGAAACTCGCGCCCGCGTCGACAGCACCCTCTCCCACGCGGCTGACATCCTTGGCCTGCACGCCGACATCGAGCGCCGCGCTCATCCCGGAAACATCGTCAATGGAGGAGCGGATCATCTTGGCCGCGGCTCCCACGGCGAAACCCTCGAACTGGCGGGCGTAGGCCATGGACAGGGCCACGTCATAGGGCTGAAAACTGCCGGACGCATCGCCCCGCGCGTTGTATCCCGTCAGCGGGGCCTGGGAAAAATAGATCACGCCAGCGGCTACGGTCCCGAAGCGTCCCAGGGAACGGCCGTAAGAGCCATAACCGAGGTAGGAAGACTCGAGCAGGTTGTTATAAGCGAAGCTCAGGTCCGACGGCGCGCCTGACTGCAGGCTCGTCAATCCGGCCGGGTTGGTCAAGAGCGCGTCGGCGCCCTCGCTGTCGGCCGCGAACGCGCCGCCCAAAGCCTCGCTCCTCGCCGGGCGGGCCAGCTTGAGGAAGGCGGCGCCCGTCGTACCGGCGGCGCGGCTGGAGAAAGGAGAATCCGGGAACACGGAACCGGCCTGAGCCGTTGCGACGACCAGAAGGATGAGGGGGAGCGCTAGGGCCTGCACGGGTGACCGGGGAGCCTAGACCGGCCAGACTGGCCCCTTGCGCCTGGGCTCTGCCGCCGGTTCCTGAGCCGCCGCCGGGGGAACTGCCTGGGGAGACGGCGCGCTTTGGGGCGCCACGGATTCAAGATGCAGCTCGACCGGCATGGAGGCTGGCATGGGGGCCGGTACAGGCACTTTCTCGACCGGCGCCGGCTCGGGAAGAGGCGCCCTCTGGATCGGCACGAACGCGGCGGCCTCCCGGACCGCAGGCTCGACGCGCACCGGCGCAGCAGCGCTGGCCTTGACGGACTCGGAAAGATCCATGAGCCGCTTGAGGATGATCTCCCCTTGCGCGGCCTGCCGGGCGACCATGTCCCGCAGCTCGAAGATCTCCCGGTCGAAATGCTCTGTCTCCGATTTAATATCCTGCTGGATATCCTGTAAAGAGACACCCTCCGGGACCGCCGCCGGAAGGGGAAGCGTCGCCATGGTCTCCTTCTTTTCCGCCGCCGGCGCGAGGATGGGAGTCACCCCGGGCACTTGAAGGGTGTCCGCGGGCTGAGGAGTCGGCGTCGGCTCGTCCGCCGCCAAGACGAAGGACTCATCCGAGCTCTCGACGGCATGGCGATAGAGACCGAGCAGGTAGAAGAAAAGGGTCAGACTCGCGCAGAAGCCCAGCGCCGAGATATAGAACCAGCCGTCCGCCCATAAGGTCGCCATGAGTGAATCTTATCGGATTGCTCCGTTTTCTGTCAAGGAACGAATGTTGTATAATCACGCGTCATGAAAGCGCAGATCCTCATCGTCGAGGACCAGCCGGTCACCGCGGAACTCATCGGCGACGTGCTCCGCAACGAGGGCTGCGGGACCCAGGCCGCCGCCTCCCTGGCCGAGGCCCGCAAGATCCTCGCGCGCGCCCTGCCGGATCTGCTGATCCTCGACCGCACGCTCCCCGACGGCGAGGGCCTCGACCTCCTCCAGGGGCTGCGCCGGGAAGAACGCTCGGCCAAGCTCCCCGTCCTCATCCTCACCGCCCGCGACAGCATCGATGACAAAGTGGCCGGACTGCGCACGGGCGCGGACGACTACATCGCCAAACCTTTCAACACCGAGGAACTCGCGGCCCGCGTCGATGCCCTGCTGCGCCGCGCGGGGACCCTGGAGGAGCCCGCCGGCCAGGAAGCGGGCGAGCTCAGGCTCGAGGCCTCCTCGCGCAAGGCGTTCCTGAAGCGCCAAGAAATACCCCTGAGCGCCAAAGAGTTCGATCTGCTGTGGTTCTTGATGCTGCGCCGCAACCGGGTGCTGACCCGCGATTTCCTGCTCCAGCACGTCTGGGGCTACGAGCAGGGGCTGGACTTGTCCACCAAGGTCATCGACGTCACCCTGTCGCACCTGAAAGACAAGATCGGGGCTGCCGCTGACAAGATCGTGGCCGTGCGCGGCTTCGGCTACCGGTTCGACGCCTAACGGTCAGACTACTCCCAACGGCAATTGTCATCCGAGGCAGCGTTGGGGGGATAGTATGTCGGCTTGTTATGCGAATCCTTGTAGCAGACACAACCTGCGGGTGAGATCGTAAATGCGTTTGATCCTAGTATATTCGTCTGGCCCAAGGGGATTGATCGTTGCTGTGCGGCCGAATAAATATAAATTTTATTGTCCTGTTCCTCCCAGACCACATCGCCGGTTTGTTCGGCTATCTTATAAAATGGCGCATTATGCGAAAGCGAGACATTGTCTTTGTGCAAACTGTTCGAAGCATCGTCGGGATGCCAAATCACGATTCCCGTTTGGTTATTCATTGTGTAATTGTCTTGATTGCTCACATGACCAAGAGCTCTATCCTCACCCCCAACCTCATACTTATGAAGGCGCCCATCTCGGTCAATCCAGGCCACGGCATTGCAAGACAATTTATAGGCGCCAGTGCCGGCAGCTTTCTTGGAATTTTCGGATCCAGACTGATCCTTAACTATAAATTTAAAACCTTCGCCGAGGTTAACAGATATATCAAACTCCGAATCAACCAGAACGCCCTGAACTTGAGGCTGATCACAACTTACTGAATATAAACCAGGCCTGCGGCACTCAGGGTTGGGAAGAGCCTCATCAGAAAAAATCAACGAAGGAACAGCCATCAAAACCATGGCGATGATAGTTTTTCTCATGGGAACGACCTCCCCAAAAAGTATCGATTCCAAGAAAAGTATAGCGGGATTCTCCGGTTTGTCAAGGCCCAGGACCTTGACAAGTCAAGTAGTCTTTATTTTAGAGGTGAAGAAGTTCGCCGGCCTTGGCTCGTGCCTCGCGATCCGCGGCGAGCACGGCCGCCAAATCCGAGATGGGCGCGACGCCGCAGAGCCCCATCACCTTTTCGGTCGTCCGAGGGATGTCCAGGAAGGAAGCCTTCTTCTTAAGGAAGGCCCCGACCGCGACCTCGTTGGCCGCGTTCATCACCGCGGGCATCGTCCCTCCCGCGCGGGCCGCGTCGTAGGCCAAGGCCAGACAACGGAAGGTTTTCTTATCCGGCTTCTCGAAAGTCAGCTGAGCGGTCTTCTCGAAATCCAGACGCAGGCGTTCGCTGGGCAGCCGCTCCGGAAAGCCCAGGGCGTACTGGATGGGCAGGCGCATGTCGTGGCAGCCCAGCTGGGCCATGACGCTGCCGTCCACGAACTCCACCATGGAATGGATGATGCTCTGCGGGTGCACGACCACGTCGACTTGGTCGATGGGAACGTCGTAGAGCCACATGGCCTCGATGACCTCGAGCCCCTTGTTCATGAGGGTCGCCGAATCGATGGTGATCTTGGCGCCCATGCTCCAGGTCGGATGGCCCAAGGCCTGCTCCACGGAGATGGAGGACAGATCCTGGAGAGCCTTGCCGCGGAACGGACCGCCTGAACAGGTCAGGATGAGACGGCGGAGCTCGGAGCGCTTCTCGCCGTTGAGGCATTGGAAAAGCGCCGAGTGCTCGGAGTCTATCGGCATCAGGCTGACTTTGGCCTTGCGCACCGCCGGCATGACAAGCGCTCCAGCGGCCACCAAGGTCTCCTTGTTGGCCAAGGCAACGCTTTTCCCACAGCGGATGGCCTCGAGCGTTGGGCCGATGCCCACAGCCCCGACCACGGCCGTGACCACCGTGTCCGCCTCGGATAAAGTGGCGATGCGAGACGCCGCCTCCGGCCCGCCGAACACCTGGACCGTCGCAGGGATCAGGGATCGCAGCTTCTCCGCGGCCTTCTCATCCGCCAGTCCCACGGCCGCCGGATGGAACTCGGCGATCTGCTTGACCATCACATCAACCTCGTTGAGCGAGGCCAAGCCCACCACCTGGAATTTCTCCGGGAACTGACGGACCACATCCAGGGTCTGGGTCCCGATGGAACCAGTGCAGCCGATGAGGGAAAGCTTTTTCATGCGATCAACTCCGAGACCTTTTTTTCCAGAACAGCCATGTCGAAAGGCTTGGCCAGGTAGATCAACCGGCGCTCCTGGATGAAGGCCCGCATCGGAGCGTTCGGTGAAGAGGCGCTCGCCAGAACGATCGGCACCGCTTCCAGAAAGCCTTCGGCTTCCATCTGCCGGAAGAAATCGAACACGCCCATGCCCGACAGGCCCAGATCGCAGATCAGGAGCCTCGTGGGTTCGCGGCGCAGCGCGGCGAGGATCTCTTCGAAGGACTCGAAGCACACCACGGGCGAGCCATAGCGGGCCATGAACCGGGTCATCAGTACGCGAACGGCGGGATCACCGTCAGCCACCAGGATGCGGCCAGTCGGCCGGCGCACGGCCTGCGATATGGGCAGGCGGATGAGAAAAGCCGCTCCTCCCAAGGGCGAGGACTCAAACGTCAATGTCCCTCCCTGACCCTCGACGATTCGCCGACAGATGGCCAGTCCCAACCCCGTGCCCTCGCCCTCCGGCTTCGTGGTGAAGAAGGGCTCCCAGATCCTGCCCGCGATCTCGGGGGGAATGCCGGGACCGTCATCCTCCACGGCCACGAAAAGTTCGCCCTTCTCCTGACGAGTCCGCAGCCGGATGCGACCCGTAGGCCTGGCGGCCGCGCGGATGGCGTGATGGGCGTTGGCCAGGAGATTGAAGATCACCTGCTGGAATTCCGAACCAGCGAGGATGATGGGCGGCATATCCGCGGCCAAGTCCCACTCCACCCGGATGCGATCGAGGACCCAGTCGTGCTCCTTGAGCTCCACGCACTCGCGCAGCAGCGCATGGACGTCGCAGGGCTTGCGTCGATCGATCTTCTGGCGCGAGAAGGAGAGCATGTCCTGGATGATCTGCCGGCAGCGGCGCGCGCCCTGCTCGATGCGGTTGAAGACGCGCTCCGTCTCGGAGGGGGGGTAGGATTTCTGCAGGATCATCTCCGCGTAGCCCAAAATCGTCATCAGGGGGGAGTTGAGCTCGTGGGCGACCGCGGCCGTGAGCGTGCCGAGGGTGGCGAGACGATCCATGCGTTGGATCTTCTCGCGCGTCTGCAGGCGCTCGCGCTCGATGCGCCGCTCCTCCTCGGCCAACCGCCGGCGCGCCTCGCGCTCGCGGCCGGCAACACCCATGACCACGAAAGCGGACGCCGAGATGGTCGCCACCTTGATGAGCGCCGCCAGCGCATCGACCCAGATGCGGTGGGCGAAGGCCCGGGCGTGGAAGGAGAGCAAGATCAGCACGATGGCGCCGGCCGTGGCCAGGACCCCGCGGCGATCGAAAGCCAGGCAGGCGTTGAAGAGGGGCAGCAGATAGAGCACCCAGAAATAGGATTCGCTGCCTCCTGAAAAATGGAGGACGAAAATGAGGAAGACGATGTTGAGGCCCACGGCCAAAGCCACGCGCCGCTGATCCGTCACGTAGCGCGGCAAAATCGAGAAGTTGATGAAGTTGAAGACCAAGAGCGCCAGAAAACTGACGAGGATCTCGGGATAGATGAAGTCCGGATTCTCACGGCCGAGGAACGCGGCCATGACCATGATGACCGCGAAGACCACGCCATCGACCGGCCCGCTGAACCATTCCTTCGGCTCGGACATGGTCCATAGTGTAGATAATCTGACGCCCAACGCCTAGGCCTTCGGGCCCAGAAAAACCTAGGCCCTTTGCCGGCCCCGAAGTACCCCAAAGGCCCAGCCATCTTTTCCCGCTTCCCTCTACACTAATGATTATGAAGTCTCGTAGAGGATTCATTTCCTTTGTCCCGGCTTTGCTTGGGATCGTCCTTTTGTCCGTCACACCATCCATTGAAGCCGCGATCAATGCGTCGCATGTCGTCGGCTCTCAAGCGCCCGTCGCGCCCGTTCTGCCGCAAACCGCGCTGCGATATCAATTGGATATCCTTCACAACACAGACCTCGCCGCGGCTTCTCGATTCCTGCAAGATTCCGGAGCCCAAGCCTGGTTTTTGCAAAACAAACCAGAGTCCGCCGAAAAAATATTCACCCAAGCCTTGCGCATCAAGGATCTCCAGGAGGTCCTGACCACCCATGAAGACACGGACGACCTCCGATCAGCCCTGACTCTGCGCGATGCCAATGAATCTCCGCAAGTCCTGGATGCTCTCATCGCACATTCGCCCTCTCTCAAGCAGCGCATCACCGTGGCCCGTTCGGACTGGTCAACCCTGCCTCAAGAAGTCCAAGAATGGCTTGAAAAAGAAAACCAGATGCCTCAGGAGATATGGGGGGATTTAGGCGTAAAAAGCAGGCAGGAGGTGCTCCGCTGGTTGGCCACGAACGCATTCAATGAATTTCACTCCATCTCGCCCCGATCGAAGGAGGATCTCCGACGGATGGAAGATCTGAAAAAGCGCATCTGGGGCACCCTCGACAGTAACGAAAGATATCGTGTCCGCGAAAAGCTGATAAAAGCCCAGACAGCCGTCCACGCGCTCGCCCGAGCCGAGTCCCGACTCAAATCCGAGGAGAATCCGCAATGGAATTCGCTGGCGCACGAGGCTCGCCATGCCAAGAACCTGGACCGCATGTTGTCCAGCCTGGGCAAGCTCTTCGACGGAATGGGCATCAGCGATGCGAAGCTCTCAGCGGCGAGGCCTGCGCTGGCTCAAGAAAAATTCACCAGCCCGCAGAAACGCCGACTCGAGAAACGCCTGAAGAAGGCTCTTCTCAAGGAAGTCCGAGGAACTCTCGTGGGGGACCAAGTGGCGGCTTTCTACCGCAGTCATCCACTCCAGTTTGTGATCCGCGAGCACAAAGAGCCTTTTTTGGGTGATTACGCCTTTTGGCGAGACCTCATGCGGTTCAATAGCTATTACATGGCCAAATTCCTCCAGGCCAACAACCTGACTCCAAGGCAACTTTTCTCGGACAAGAACGTTTTTCATCAATTAGTCCAGGTGCTGGCCCCCACCTTCATCCACGAAAGCATCCATCGCATGCAGCATGTCTGGGCGCAAAAACTCGAAATTCCCGAGGATGGCAATCAATCGATCGAGATGGAGGCCTTTCTTTGGCATAGCCTCTATGTCCTGGAAAAGATGCTCTCCGATCCCTCCTTCAAGCAGATTTTGGAAAAAAATGCCGATAGCGACCTCTCTTCCAAACGATACCTCGGAGACGCACGCGCTCTGTTGTCGAACGCGATACAATTCAAAAAGCGCACTCTCGCTGCCTATCTGCAGACATCTTCTTTGGAATCCGCCATAAGCTCTGGATCTGAGCCGGGCTGGGGTTTAGGGATCTATGATTCTCGGAGGAAAATCGCCTCGGAGCTAAGATGGCGATCTTTCCTGCCGAACGCCCAACGTGCCAGGCTGGAAAAACGCCTGTCTAATGACGTCGACCTATGGAAGGAGGGCGGCATCGGCAACGCCAAAACCAGAGCGCTCCGGCAAGCAGCCAGTCGCGACCGCGATCCGGCATCCTACGCCCTCTGGCGCCAGCGCCTCAAGTCAACGATCGCCCAAGTGACGCGGCGTCTGACTCAGCTCTCCCACCAGCCTGTGGCTGTTCCAAAACCATGAAGACCCCCACACGCCGCCTCAAAGCTGTCTCAGCGCTTCTGCTGGCCGCCGTTCTTTCCCTCACGCCATCTCTTTCAGTCGCGGCCGATGTAGCGCATGTCGTCGTCTCGCAAGCGCCCGTCGCACCCCTTCTGCCGCAAACCGCCCTGCGTTATCAATGGGACATCTTGCACAACAACGACACATTCTCAGCTTCCCAATTGCTGGAAGATCCGGGGGCCCAAGCCTGGTTCATCGAGAACAAGCCGGCCATCGCCGGCGAGGTTCTCTCCCACGCCCTGCTCCTCAAGGACCTGCAGGACATGCTGCAAACCTATCAAGACCCAGACGACCTGCGGCTGGCGCTGCTCAAGCGTCATGAGCAATCCTGGCGCACTTTAGATGCTCTGACCCAAAGATCTCCCGCTCTTAAGCAGCGCATCGCCTTTGTCCGTTGGGACTGGTCGACATTGCCCAAAGGAACCCAGGAATGGCTTGAAAAAGAACATCAGATCACGCCAGAGATGTGGGATAAGTTAGACGTAGAAAATCGGCAGATCAATCTCCGCCAGTGGGCGAACGGCGCGCTGAATGAATTCCAATCCGCCGTGCCGAAATCGCGGGAAGAACTCCAACGGATGGAGGACCTCAAAAAGCGCATCTGGGCCACGCTCCATGCCAGCGAGAGATATGAGATCGACGATCAGATGCAAAAAGCCAGGACCGCCGTCCGCACGCTCACCCGGGCCGAGGCACGACTCAAAACCGCAGACGATCCAAAATGGGCGGCGCTGGCGCGAGAAGCCCGCACTGCCCAAGACCTCGACCAGATGCTGGCCAGCCTGGGCACACTCTTCGATGGCATGGGCATACGCGACGGCGATCTCATCGCACTCAGGCCGGACCTTCCTCACGAAGAACTGACCGGTCCGCAGAGCCTCAGGCTTGAGAAGCGCCTCACGGAGGCCTTTGCCCGGGAACTCCCAGGCACCCTCGCGGGCAACAAAGTGCACGATTTCTACAACAGCGGCCATCCCCTCGGGTTTTCCATCACGAGCCAGATCAGCAAGCACTGGCTGGGCTCGTACTCGGCCTGGACAGACGCCATAGATTTCAATGTCCGATTCATCGTCCAATTCCTCAAAGTCCGAGGATTCCAGCCCAAGGACCTCTGGACCGACAAGGATGTTTTCCGTCAATTGGTCCAGCCGATGGCGCCCCTGTGGGTCCACGAAACCACCCACCGCATGCAGCATGTTTGGGCTCGAACACTGGGGATACAGGATTTGTTAGGCTGCCAACTCACAGAGCTCGAGGCCTGTTTGTTCCAGTGCCTGCACGCCCTGGAGAAGATGCAAGCTGATCCTGCCTACAAACAGAGCCTTGGACTCGACATCCCAGGCGAAGAATTGTCCCAGCGCACCCTGAGACACGCCCGTCATCTGAAACCGAATGTGATGGAATTTAAGAAGCATGTCGTCTCCTCGGACGTGTACCTGAGCTACCCTTCCATAGAAGCCGCGATGAGCCCTGTTTACTACGCCATCCAGTATGTGGCCCAACGACATCTGCGGCCCATATACGCAGAACTCAGACGGCGCGCTCTTTTGCCGAGAACCGAGCGCGCTCGACTCGAAAAAAAGCTGGGCAATGCAGTCGCCTTCTGGTCGGGCGGCATCAGAGACGCAAAAACCAGGGTGCTCCGGCGAGAAGCCAGACACCATTTCGCTCCCGCAGCCTATATGATGAAGTCCTACGCCCTCTGGCGCCAGCGCCTTAAGTCTGCGTTCACGGAAGCTGGCCAGCGTTTGGTCCAACTATCCGCTTCCACCACTGCTGGGAAGCTTCCCTGAACTTTTGAAGCGCGCCTCCTTCCACACGCCCAAGCGTTGCGCTTCCGACTTGTTATGCGCGCGGCATAGGAGCCGGATGTTCGACGGGTCGTTCGATCTTCCGCCTAGAGCCCACGGAATGATGTGGTCGTATTCAAGCCAAGTTGTCGCGCCGCAACGGATACCATCCGGACCCGCGTAGGAGCATCGGCCCGCGTCTCGCTGCCAGACCTCGTCCTGCACCCACTTTGGAATATGTCGTCCGCAAGGTGAGGCCGACTCCTTCTTCTTGCGCCGACTGGGTTTTGCGAAAAACTCTTGCGTCACCAAGCGCCTGAGGGCCTCGCCGAACACCTCTTCCATGCGGCCCCTGGGGAACCGATGCCGGAGCAGGTCGCGCGCCTGCTCGAACCAGCTTTGCACCTGCGCGTTGGCAGTGAAGGAGAACGCCACACGCTTCTCCATCGGGACTGCCGCAAAGACAGGACTGGCCGGCAAGACGAGTTCAAGACCAGGCAAGGGACCTTCCAAGAGCGGCATATTGGGAGGGCTCGCCACAGGAGCATTGGTCGGCGGAGGAAGCGCTCTCATCCGATCGCGCGGCTCCACCGTCGCGGGAGAAAGCTCCGCAACAAGACGCTCCACCTCCCGCGTGCTCTTACGGGATGCCTGATGCAACAGCTGCTTATGGTTCTCGGAAGTGAGTACTGGTTCGAGCATGGCCACACTGACCATATGCAGATCTCCTGTGGCGAGCATGCGCAGGATCGATGGGTATTGGCGGGCCACCCTGGCGCTCCGCACGCGTCTGACAGCATCACCTTCTGAATAGCCCAGCCGTCGGGTGAGATAGGCGAATACAGAGGAATAGCCTTTCTTCTGGCAGGCACCGCGTTGGTCGAGTTCCCCCAAGTAGATGAGTTGATCGACCAGACTGAAGCGTTCAGTCTCGGCCAACGCCTCCACCTTGCCAAACAATGCTTCATCCGAAAGTTGCGCGAGTTCCATTTCCATGATATACATACGATCGACCCTTAAAAAAGTTCCCAAGATGACGGGGGGTTGTCGAAAAGTTATTATTTTATAATCATTATTTTTATTTTACCGCCAGCGCTGGCGGTAATCTTAAAAAAGTGCTTATAAAATAATCTTAATTTAAAAGAGGGGTGGCAACTTTTTTACAGAAAAAACTGGCTCAAAACTTCGGAATGTCCACCAGAAAATCGAGCCTGCGCCCTTCCTTTAATCGATAGCGCTTGGCGCTGCCGGCAGGAAGTTCCAGCACGAATTGGCCCGGCCCGCCGACCCTGGCGATCTCTGCGTCGGTCGTCTGTGACGTCGAGGCCTTCACGCGCTCGTGGATGCGCCGCACTGTCTTGTCCGCGCCGATAAACACGATGTCGAGGCTGACCCAGGTGTTCTTCATCCAAAAGCGCCGGTCCTGCTCATCCGGAAAGACAAAAAGCATGCCGTAGTTTTTGGGAAGACTTTGGCGGAACATCAGCCCTGTCTCCCGCAGATCCGGAGTGTCCGCCACCTCGGCCATGATCCTCGCTCCCGATGGGAATCGCAGAGAGACGCGCCCCAAAGCGGGGGAGGCTTTCGCCAGGAAAGCGAACAGCATCATCGCGAGAACAATCCGGCCGGATCTCCTCACGGATTCTTCTCCTTGAAATTCCTGACGGCGGCGCGCGCCGCATCCATCCAGTCCCGCGTCGTCCATGGACCCAGGCGGCCCCAGAGCGCGCGGCCCAGATCGTGGATGAAGATCCCGCGGGCCGGGCCGTCGCCGTAGATGCCGGAGGCCGCCAGCATGGTGCGGCGGTAGAACTCCTTGGGACCGTCGGGGTCGCGCTGGTGCAGAGGCCAATCCACCACGTCGCCCACGACGAGCTGGGCGTCGCCACGATGAACATAACCGCTCCAGTCGGAGAGAAGCGCCTTGTACTGGGCGGAGTCGGCCTCATAGAGCATGAGGGCATCGGCATCCACGCCCGCGTCGTTGAACATCACCGGGTCCTGGCCGTGGTGCCAGCCCTTATCCCACGTCAGCATGAACGCCCACAAAGGCTTGGACTCGCCGATCTCGGATTTCAGCTGTCTTAAAACCGCGCACACGCGGTGCGCCCGCCACCACTGCCAGGCGTCGATGAAGGCCATGTCCTTGCGCATCGCCTTCTTGCGCGCGAAATAGACCATGCGCTCCTCCCGATTGAGATGGGAGAACTCGGGAGGGGGGGAGATGACGCCTGCCATGTCCGCGTAGAAGTCGTCGACGAGTTCCACCCCGCCCAGGGCGTTGCGGATGTAGTCCAAGCCGAGATAGTCGACCCCCGGGATGTCCCGCAGACGCTTCAAGAGCTCAGCGACATCCCGCACCCGCTTCTCCTCGCGCAAGGAGATCGCGCGGGTCTCGACCGTGCGGCTGTCTTTGACGTCGAGAGCGTATTCATAGCCCGGCACGTGATCCCTGCCGGACATGGTCAGATAGCACTGGACGTAGGCCCCGAACTTGATCTGGCGGCGACGGCATTCCTTGGCCATCTCGGGCAGAAGATGGAAGTTGTAGCTCAGCCAGACCTCGCCGGGCTTCTCGCCGGGCGTGCGGCCGGCCAGGACCCAGAAGGCGTCGGCGCCCACGTACTCGACCCAATCCAGAAGCCCATGCCAATCCTTGGTCGTCCCATCCGGCGCCTGGACCCGCAGGGCGGACCAAGGCATGTCGCTTTCCAAGGTCAGGACGGTCCAAGCTTTTGGCAGTGGGCGGGGCCGGCGATAGGCGATGCGAAAAGACCGCGTCTGGAGGCGATCTCCCAAAGCAGCGGCGCCGGACAATTCCAGCCGATATTCACCGGCCGGGGCGTTCCAGGGACAGGGCCAGCGGCCGACCCACGCCCCTCCTGGCGAGGGGACCAGACGCACCCGGCGCAGGCCGGCGATCGTGGGCACGGGCAGGCCCTGGCGCGTCACGACCACGCTAGGAGGCTGAGAGTTCCAATCGCTCCGGAGAGCCGGGTCCCTGGTCTTGAGGATGATGTCGACGAACTCATCGTGGCCATACGCGGCCCGGCCTGGATAAAGGCGCACGGAACGCGTCACCCGCAGCCAACCCCAGACCCCCAAGAAGAGAAGGGCATAGAAGACCGCCAGAGATAAAAAAAGCCGCCACGAGCGTTCCATCTCAAGGAATGATAATAATTTGATATACTGCGAAAAAGGAGAAAAAATCATGGTGACAGGTCTCGTGCTGGTCCGACTCATGGCAGGCAAGGAAACCAAAACCCTGTCGGACATCCGAAAAACGACGGGAGTCTCCCACGTCACCGCCGTCTTCGGCCGATGGGACCTGGTCCTGGACATCGAGACCCAGGACATCGCCACGCTCTCCAACGTCATCGTGCGAGACATCCGGGCCATCCCGGGCGTGCTTTCCACGGAAAGCCTCATCACCACGGCCATTTAAAGCTTCGAGCGCGTCCCCGCCACGAATGCTCCAAGAAAAGAACATCCGCACGCTCAACGATCTCATCGATGCCGCCGCCCGGCGGCGGCCCAAACATCCGGCGATCATCACCCTGGAAACCAGCCTCAATTACGACGATCTGCGCCTGCTCGTCATCCGGATGGCGGCGGGCCTGCACGCCGCCGGGGTACGCCGGGGAGACTGCGTCGCCCTCATCCACCGCAACGGCGTCCCCTTCGTCACGTCCTATTTTGCCGCCGCGCGCCTGGGCGCGCTCATCGTGCCCATCAACTTCATGATCCAGAAACCCCACGATCTGGCTTTCATGCTCAACGACTGCCGGGCCGTGGCCGCCGTGACACAGAACGAATTCCTGCCCGGCCTGCGCGCCGCCGCGGCGCGCGTGCCCACCTTGAAGCGCGTCTGGATCAGCGACCTGGCCGGACATGGCCACGGCCACCACCCCCACATCCCCGCGGAGAGGCCCTTCACGGACCTGCTCATGACCAGCGCGCATCACCTGCCGCACCATCACGCCGAGGAGAACGACACGGCCGCCGTGCTCTACACCTCCGGCACGACCGGCATCCCCAAAGGCGTGATGCTCAGCCACCGCAATCTGATCACCAACGCCACATCCGCGGTCACGCGCTCCCAACTGCACCAAAGCGACGTCTCCCTGTGCATCCTGCCCACCTTCCACACCTTCGCCTGGACCGCCAACGTGATCACCCCCATGCGCGCCGGCGCCACCATCGCGATGGCCCCATCGATCACCCCGGCCAGGCTCTGGCTCAAGCTCATGGCGCACCGCGGCGTGACGGTCATGACCGCCATCCCGCAGATCTTCGCTCTCCTGGCTAAGGAAGCGACCGGCCTCAACCGGGTCCTCCTGCGCTGGTGGTTCTTCCGCAAGGTCCGCTTCGCCACTTCCGGAGCGGGGCCCCTGCCGCTCCCGGTCCTGAAACAATTCGAATCCATCTTCGGCGTCCCCATCTTCGAGGGCTATGGACTCACGGAGACCTCGCCGATCGTGACCTTGAACCCCGCCCAGCATCGCAAGCCCGGAACCACCGGAACGCCCCTCTCCGGAGTCCGGGTCCAGATCATCGATGAAGGGGGCCGGCAGCTGCCCGCGGGAGAAGTCGGCGAGGTCTGCGTCCAAGGCGATTGCGTCATGCAGGGCTATTTTCACCGCCCCGAGGAGACTCTCCAGGCCTTCACCGCCGACGGCTGGTTCAAGACCGGCGACCTGGGCTGTCTCGACAAAGAAGGATATCTTTCCATCAAGGACCGCAAGAAAGACATGATCATCGTCAAGGGACTCAAGGTCTTCTCGGCCCAAGTGGAGACCGTGCTGCTCGATCATCCAGCCGTCGCCGAGGCCGCGGTCATCGGCGTGCCGGACTCCACCGCCGATGAGACGGTCAAGGCCTTCGTGGTCCTGCGCCGCGACGCCGTGGCCGACCGCGCCGAGCTGTTGCGCCATTGCCGCCAGAAGCTTGACGCCTACAAGCGGCCGCGCGACATCGAGGTCGTCGACCTGCTCCCCAAGAACACGCTCCAAAAAGTCCTCAAGAACGTCCTTCGGCAGCGGGAATTGGAAAAACTCGGGCGTCCAACGACGTGACGCAGACTCCGCGATTGCCCTTGGCCGCGGCGGCTCTGCTGCGCACAGTCGCGCGGATCCGGCCCGGGGCCTGCTGGCTCGTCGGCGGAGCCCTGCGCGATGCCCTCATCGACCGCCCTTCCCTGGATCTGGACTTGGCCCTTCCCCAGGCCAAAGAAGCCGCCGCGCAATTGGCCAAGCGCTGGAAGGCCACCTGCGTCACCCTCGATGACAAGGCCGGGACCTTTCGGCTGATCCTCCCCGGCAAGAACGCAACCGTCCGCCATCTGGACTTCAGCGAACTCCAAGGCAAGACCATCGAGGAGGATCTCGGACGCCGGGATTTCACGGCCAATGCCCTGGCCCTGCCGCTAACTCCGGAGATGTCCGCCACGATCCATCTCAAGGACCTCCTCGATCCGCGCGGAGGAGCGGAGGATATCTCCCAGCACCTCCTCCGCTGCGAAAACGAAGAGATCCTCAAAGCGGACCCCCTGCGCATCCTGCGCGCCTTCCGCCTCGCCGCGCAGCTCGGCTGGACGATCGAACCGCAAACGCTCAAGCATCTCAACCGCCTGCGCTCACGGGTGCGCCGACCAGCGGCGGAAAGGATCGCGGTTGAGCTCATCGGACTGCTCTGCCTTCCCGGCGCCGGCCGCTGGGTGCGCCTCATGGAAGAGACAGGGGTGCTGACCGTCCTCTTCGACGACCTGGAAGCTGCCCGGCAGTGCGCCCTGGTCTACTACGGCCGGGGAGGAGTGCTCACACACACCCTCGACGTGGTCGACCGGCTTGATTTCCTGCTGGACCATCTCAGCCCAGCCTTCCCGCGATCCGCCGCACCCCTGCGCCAAGCCCTGGGAGAGCACCTCCGATCCGGGAACCCTTGGCGGGCCACGCTCATGCTCGCCGCGCTTCTGCACGACGTCTCCAAACCGGAGACCGCCCGCCGCGTCGGCGGCCGCCTGCGCTTCTTCAAGCATGAGCTCCGCGGCGCGGAGCGCGCCACGGCCATCCTCAAGGCTCTGCGCTTTCCCAACGAGACCGTGCGCACGGTCTCGACCGTCATCGCCCAACACTTAAGGCCCGGCAATCTCGCCGCCGGCGGTCCGGTCACGGACAAGGCGACCTACCGCTTCTTCCGGGACCTGGGCCCCGAGGCCGAGGCCTTGCTCCTGGTCTGCTGGGCCGACCACGCCAGCTACATGCCCCAGCGCCAGCTGGAACGCCTGCTCGGCTGGGCGTCGGCCGATCCGGACTCGGAGGCCTCGGCCAAGGCGCGGCCCGTCGAGGCGCGCAAGACCCTGCACCATCTGCAAGTCATCAACCAGCTCCTGCGCCGGCGCTTCGAGGCCCAGAGCCTGGTCGCGCCGGAAAAGCTCCTCGACGGCCACGCGGTGATGAGGATCCTGGACCTGCCGCCGGGACCGTTGGTGGGCCAAGTCCTCGAGAAACTCCGCGAGGCGCAGGCCTGTTCCCGCGTGAAAACGAAGACGCAAGCCGTCGAATTCGTGCGCGGCCTCAAAGCCCGGCTTGGCGCCTGAGCGCTTCTTTCCTATAATAAGTCCCATGAACCGGCACAGAAAAGATCCCATCGCCTCCTCCATACACCAGATCCTGCGCGAACTGGGCGAGGATCCCTCCCGGCATGGTTTGCTCAAGACCCCTCAGCGGGTGGCCAAATCCCTGAGGGATCTCACCGCGGGCTATCGCGAGGATGTGGACTCGACCATCAACGGCGCCATCTTCGAGGAGCCCTGCAACGAGATGGTCCTGGTCAAGGACATCACCTTCTACAGCCTCTGCGAGCACCACCTGCTGCCCTTCTTCGGCAAAGCCCATGTCGGCTACATCCCCGACCGCCGGATCATCGGGCTCTCCAAGATCCCGAAGATCGTGGAGGTCTTCTCGCGACGGCTCCAGGTTCAGGAAAGGCTCACCACGCAGATCGCGGAGGCCCTCGACGCCAAGCTCGCCCCGAAGGGCGTGGCCGTGGTCATGGAGGCGCGGCATCTGTGCATGGAGATGCGCGGGGTCAGGAGCCTCTTGTCGCCCACGGTGACCAGCGCCATGTTCGGCTGTTTTCAAAAGGATGCGCGCACGAGGAAGGAATTCCTCGAGCTCATCAGGAAGGGTTGACGGCCTGGCCGGGATGCACTAGAATACGATCATCGCGGGCGTGGTTCAATGGTAGAATGGGAGCTTCCCAAGCTCTAGACGAGGGTTCGATTCCCTTCGCCCGCTCCAGGTTTTTCGGAGTGCTGGTGGGCTGTCCTACGCCGAAGGCGTAGGGCGCCCGCTTGTTTTGAGACGGGAAATATCCCACCTGGTGCCGTAAAAATGAGATCAGAAGGCCAGAAAATGGCCTCTGATATTGGAAGCTTCGGCCTACCACACTGGATCGCATGGGACCACGGCCGAATAAGTACAAGCAGGTTAGGATGAAGTGCGGTTGGATTTTGCTAGACTTGTCAACAGACGCGGGCAACCGCACCCGGAGGCAATGAAACAGAAATAAAATCACTCTGACGTTCTGGCTTCACCAGGACCGCGCGTAAGAGCGCGGTAAGCTCACCTCACGCAGAGGGGGCATACAAGCAACTGGGTTGAAGCCGCTGATATCCATGCTTCGGCATGGAGAAAGGCGGCAATCAATTCCTGGTTATGCTTGTAGCTGGGGTGGTTGCCGCTGATTCTTTCCCACCGGCAATCCTTCCCAGACGAAGAAGATATCCGCTGAGGATTCTTTAACGGGAGGATCGAAAATGAAGTTGAACAATTTGATTCCAATAGCATCCAGATTGAAAAACAGGATTGCGATCAAGGTAAGGGCAGTGAGAAATGGAAAAACTTGGAATGTGTCTCAGGAATATGAATTGAACCATGCTATTGAGTTTATGCAGCAAGAACATTTCTTGAAACTGTATAGCGATCTCATGGCCGGCAGGCAGCGTGTCTCTCAAGGGTATGTCAGTGACCTTATTTTGCAGGAGTTTTTTGATAACTCAAAAGAGCAGTGGCAATCTTTTGTTGACCATATACGCAATAAAACAACGCTGGACATCGGCCCCTGCGTGATGAGTCCTATCGCCGGGTGGGACGTCTCGCTTCAAAGGCATATAATTGAGCCGTTATATTTGCCAATTCACGAGTGGCAGATAAAAAATTTAGGGAGGTCGGTATTTAGCGAATTGATCTGCCATGGACAACAAGCAGAGCAGCCAGTGCCCGAACTTTTCGGAATGGTTGATGGCGCAATTTTTTGCAGGAACATGCTTGATCATACACCGCACTGGCCATTTGTGCTTTCGCTAATTTCATCTTATGCGGCAAAGGGATGCCGCCTTTTGCTATGGACTGACCTTGACCATGGCGGCAAGGCTAATGAAGGACACTACGATATTACCCCCGATTCGGACTCATTCAGAAGACTTATTGTTTCGTTGGGGTTCAGGATAGAGAGAGAATGCCACAATGAAAAAAGAGCTGACAAAAACTGGGGATGTTTCGCTGTTAAGGAAAGAGTGTGAAAAACCAGAAAAAATCTGGGTCTTGACAAAGTGTGCCGCGGATGTTACCCTATGAGTAGTTAAAGGTTCCGCCCCGACGACAAGAGCCCATGGGGCTCTCCCCGCAAGGGGTAGTCGGGGCGGTCACTTTTTATAGTAGCGAATTGTGCCCGTCTGGAAGATATCGTATTGGCTTTTGACGGCGGGGGAAATCAAATCCAAGCTGCGCCGGTCTCCGCCCTCCCACTTCCGGTATATTGCCCAGTTGCAGTAATCGGCGACCTGCAGGTAGAGGCAGGCTTTTGACGAATGATGCAGAAGTCGATAACGAATGTGAGAAGGCAGCATCCTGCCAAGCTCTGTCTTGACCGCTTTCTCAACCACACGACGCTTGCTGGTGAATGGCAATGAGTCTGTCATGACCACCACTTCGTCGTAGTTCTTCACCGCATCACCGCCGAATAGATGGCGCAGCAGATAACCCAGCATCCGGGGATAAAATTGGTCCATCGCCTGCAACGCTGGACCCGTCTTGCTCTTTTCCACGATCAGCGAGTCAATGCGCAGGTCTGCGAGATGCTTCTGGATTTCAGCAAAGACTTTATCCCGGACCGCCTGCCGATCTTCCGCGGCATGAAAATATTCAATATCCAGGCCCAACTCAATCAGATCGTAGCGGAGAGCCGATAGCGGGCCATAAAGCGCGAAGGGACGAGAAGTGGTGACGGTTGTCAGGGTAAAATATTTTGTCCCACTGGGGGAGAAATCGAGATTGCCCCCTTCATCTAGGAATACATATCGGTAGCGGGGTGCCATCGCCCAACTACCCTTTTTTCTCGCGCTTCATCTTCAGCCATTCTTCGCAGACGTAATCCAGGAGCTTGAAGCGGTCCAGCGGCTGGATCTGGACGATCCTGAGTCCCGCGGCGAACAGATCGGCGCTCTGCTGCGAAGTCCAGACGACCTGGCCCGTCGCGAAGATGGGGACCGGGTCGCTGGGGATCTTCATCTTCAATTCCACTTCCAGACCCATCGGCAGCGAATCATGACTCACCAGCTTGCAGCCTTCGCGCGTGAGGTCCACGCAGCAGGCTTTGCGCGTTTCCTCCGGCCGGCCCACCACGGAATACCAGACGTCAAAGAACGTCTCCAGGCGCAGGTATTTCCTCAGTTCCTGGCCGGCATATTTTCCCTCGGGCATAGGCGTTTGTCGACAAAGACTCTACCTTATTCCTGTTGCCAGATTAAACATTCTTCAATCTTGTATAATCCTCCTCGGCCCATGAAAATCGCGCCAGCAATCGTGTCCGCGGCAGCGCTCCTGGCCGCCGGCTGCTCCGGCACGGCCCCTCAGCTGCGCGGCGCCCCCGACCGGGGCATGGCCGCCGTCCTTGTGAGCGGCCGGTTCATCGCACCCTCGGGCGAGACGCAATCCGGCCGGCTGGCCCTCGACCTGGAATCGATGCCCGGCTCCAGCGGAGAGATCTACCGGCTCGAGATCCTGCCGAAGAAAAATCTCCTATATCAGATCGAGCCGGGAAACTACCGCCTGGGCCCGACGCGCGGCATCTTCGGATCGCCCCATGCCGCGCTCACGGTCTCCATCGAAGGCAAGGATTACCGCGTGCCCTGGCCGAGCGACATCACCGATCACGCGGTCTTGCCAGCGCCGCGCAAGAAGATCGTGCCCATCGGCGTCTTCGAGGTCCGTCTCGAGCCAGCCCTTCCCCGTCAAGATCCGGTCATCCATGTCCGGCTCGATGATTCCCTCGAAGCCCGGAGCCGCATGGTCCAAGACATCATCCATGAGATGATGAATCCCGCCCTGGCGCCGGAAGACCGCGAAAGCGCGATCGCCTGGTCACAGGAACTCCAAAACAGCCTCATGGAATTGACGACCTCCAGTGAACCTCGACATTGACCTGGGACGCACCTGGCTGAGAGCCTCCCTCTGCGATGAGGCGGGCCGCGTACAGCGGCACGTCCGATTCCCCGCCGTCCCCTGGCGCCAGCTCGCGAAAGCCTGGCCGCAGTTGCACCGACGCCTTCAATTCTCCCGACTAGATCGCTTGAGGGTCGGCGCGACAGGACTCTGGAGCGTTGCCGACAGAGCCGAGGCCAGACGCCTTTGGCGCGGTTGGGCGAAAAAGATCCAAGCCCTCTCCGACGCCGAGCTGGCTCATACCCTGATCTTCGGTTCTGGACCCGGCCTTCTGATCGTGGCCAGCACGGGCTCCATCGCCCTGGCCAGAGACCGACGCGGGCGATGGCATCGCAGCGGGGGATGGGGACCGCTTCTGGGCGATGAAGGCTCCGGATTCTGGATCGGCAAGTCCGCGCTCAAGGACCCGGTCCTGCGGCGAAAACTCCACCTCGATCCCCTGGGCCTGGCGCATGCCAAAGATCCGGTCAGAGCCGTCGCTCAACTCGCTCCCCAGGTCCTTCGTCTGGCCCGCACAGATCCCCGCGCCCGCCGCATCCGCAACGAGGCGGCGCGCCATCTGGCGGATCTGGCCAGCGAAGCCGGAGGAAATTCTCACATTCCCGTATCATGCTGGGGGGGACTTTTCCAAGATATCGCCTTCCGAAGGACCGTTCTCCGACTCCTTCACCGTCAGCTTCCACAAGCCGAGTTCCGATTGCAAGCTGAGAGCTAGAAGCATCCGGATTGCTTCAACACTTTTTAAGGTAACTGTTGCCGGCAACAGTTACCTTAAAAAAATTCCCACAATTCGATCTGAAATCTAAAATCGCATTGACCGCAACCACGCAAGGCGCTAGAATCTCCCATCATGCGCATAGCCCTCGGCGCGGACCACGGCGGCTTCGAGCTCAAGGCCTTCCTGCAGAAGTTCCTGACGCGCGAAGGCCACGAGGTCGTCAACGTCGGCGTCGACGCGCCTCAACCCGTGGACTATCCGGACTACACCCGCAAGGCCGCCCAAGCCGTCTTGAGCGGCCAAGCCGAGCGCGGCATCATGGTCTGCGGCAGCGGTGTGGGCGCCTGCATCGCGGCCAACAAGATCGCCGGCATCCGCGCGGCCCTGTGCCACGACACCTTCTCCGCCCGTCAGGGCGTGGAGGACGACGACGCCAATTTCCTCTGCCTGGGCGGCCGGATCATCGGGTCCGAGCTCGCCGCGGAAGTGGTGCGCGCCTTTGTCGCCGCGCGTTTCTCCCAAGCCGAACGCCACGTGCGCCGCCGCGACAAGGTCCTGGCCCTGGAAAAGGAAGGCCGCGCCCAACGGCCATGAGCGGCCATCCCCTCAAAGAACTCGCTCGCTTCGGCGTCAGCGTCTGGTACGACGATTTGAGCCGCGGCCTGCTGGAATCCGGAGAGCTCTCCCGCCTGGTCGCCGAGGATGGAGTCACGGGACTGACCTCAAACCCCACCATCTTCGCCAACGCCCTATCCTCCTCCCACGACTACGACGAGACCGTTCGCACCCTGGCCCCTCGCCATGGCGAAGTGCAGGACCTCTTCGAGGCCATCGCCATCGAAGACATCCGGGCTGCGGCCGACATCCTGCAAGGCGTCTACAAAACCAGCGCCGGACGCGACGGGTTCGTGAGCATCGAGCTGCCCCCGGAACTCGCCCAGAACGCCAAGGCCAGCCACGCCGAGGCCCTGCGCCTCTTCCATCTCGCGGGACGGCCCAATGTCATGATCAAGATCCCCGGCACAGCGGCGTGCCTGGAGGCCGTCACCCAGACGCTCGCAGACGGCGTGCCGGTCAATATCACTCTGCTCTTCTCCCGGCAGCGCTACGGCGATGTCGTAGAAGCCTATCTCAAAGGTCTGGAACTGCGGGCCAGCCGCGGAAAAGACCTCGCCTCGCTTGCGTCAGTCGCCAGCTTCTTTGTCAGCCGGGTGGACACGGCCGTGGACCAGAAACTCAAGTCCCTGCAGACAAACCACGCCGATCTTCTCGGCCAGGCAGCCGTGGCCAATGCCAAGTTGGCTTATGGGATCTATAAGAAGGCTTTTTCGAGCGACAGATTCTCTGCCTTGAAGCGGAAGGGGGCCAAGACACAGCGCTTGCTGTGGGCCTCCACCGGAGTCAAGAACCCTGCCACCAAGGACACCCTCTACGTCGAGGAACTCATCGGACCGGACACGGTCAATACCATGCCGCCGGCCACGCTTCGCGCCTTCGCCGACCATGGCCTCACCCGCCCCAGCCTCGAAGAAGACGCGGCCGGGGCCGGCTTGGTGTGGGAAAGGCTCCAGGCCCTGGGCATCGACCCGGAAGAAACAGCCGCTCACCTGGAAGCTGCGGGCTTGGAAGCCTTTCAAAAATCCTACACGGCGGTCCTTCGGACTTTGACGGAGAAAAAAGAAGCGGTCCTGGCTTCTGAAGACGAAGTCGAGGATGCCTTGAAGAAACTGACGCGGGTCCGCTTCGCATCCAGGCTGTGGAGCCAGGACGCCTCTCTCTGGAAGACGGAACCCGCCCATCAAGCCATCATCCGCAAAAGCCTCGGCTGGCTCACCCTGCCGGACTCCATGGCCGTCTCCCTGGGCCCCGTGCGCGGCTTTGCCGAGGAAATAAGGAAGGAAGGATTCGAACATGCGGTCGTCCTGGGCATGGGCGGCTCCAGCCTGGCCTGCGAGGTCTTGCGCCAAGTCTTCGGAAAGATCCCCGGACACCCGGTCCTGGAGGTCCTCGATTCCACCAATCCCGCGGCCCTACGGACCTTGGAAAGCCGCCTGCGTCTGGAGCGCACGCTTTTCTTCGTCTCCAGCAAGTCCGGCTCGACGATCGAGCCCCACTGCCTCATGGAGTATTTCTTCGAAAAAGTCTCCCAACGCGCCGGCGATAAGGCCGGCCGGCAGTTCGCGGCCATCACGGATCCCGGCAGTTCCCTGGCCAAGCTGGCCGTCCAGCGCCGTTTTCGCAAGGTCTTCCTCAACCCCCCGGACGTGGGGGGACGCTTTTCCGCTCTCTCGCTCTTCGGCCTGGTCCCGGCCGCGGTCATGGGTGTCGATCTGCAAAAACTCCTCAACCCCGCGCGCGCCTGCGCTCGAGCCTGCGCGGCCGAGGTCCCGCCGGCCCAGAACCCGGCCCTGCGCCTCGGCGCCGCTCTGGGCCTGCACGCTCGCCAAGGCAAGGACAAGCTCACGCTCAGCGTCGCGCCCGAGCTCGAGGCCCTGGGGCTGTGGATCGAGCAGCTCGTCGCCGAATCCACGGGCAAGGAAGGCCGCGGGATCCTCCCGGTCCACGGAGAATCCCTGGGCGATCCTTCCTCATACGGCCAGGACAGGCTCTTCGTGCGCATCAGCCTCAAAGGTCCGCAGGATCGAGACGCCGAGAACAGGCTGTCCGCCCTGGAACAGGCGGGGCATCCGGTCCTACGCCTGACGCTCGTCGACCGCCATGAACTGGGGGCTCAGTTCTTCCTTTGGGAGATGGCGACCGCGGCCGCGGGCTTTTTCCTCCAGGTCGACCCCTTCGATCAGCCGGACGTCCAGAGCGCCAAGACTCAGACCCAGCAGCTCCTGGGCAGCCTCCAAGGGGGGACTCTCCCCAAAGAGACGGCGGACCTGCGCGCGGGAGGTCTGGCCGCCTTCGCCGACAAGGACCTTCTCAAAAAACTGGGGGCGGACAAAGGCCTGGACCTCCCCTTGAGCCGCGTCCTCACGGCCCACCTGGGGAGACTCAAGGCTGGAGACTACTGCGCGATCCTGGCTTATGTGCATCCCTTCGAAGAGGCGACGATCGCCCTGGAAAGCCTGCAAAAGCGCCTGCGCCAGCTCTTCAAAGCCGCCGTCACAGTTCAGTACGGCCCCCGCTACCTCCACTCCACCGGCCAACTCTATAAAGGAGGGGGGAACAATGGACTGTTCCTGGAATTGGTCGAAACCGACGGCGCGCCCCTCCCGATCCCCCAAAAGGATTTCAGCTTCGGCGTCCTCCACCGCGCCCAAGCGAAGGGCGACTATGCGGCGATGCTCGCGGGCAAGCGTCGGATCCTGCGCCTGGACCTCGGCTCGCGCACCGCGGAGTCCCTCCGAGCCCTGGCCAATGCCTGCGAGGAGCTCTCGCCATGCCCCCGTTGAACTCTCAGACCCTTCAGGCACGCCTCAAGCGCGTGCGAGTCGTGCTCATGGACGTGGACGGCGTCTTGAGCGATGGGCGGCTCTTTCATTTCGTGGACACGTCAGGCTCGCTGGTGGAACTCAAAGGCATCGGTTCCCAGGACGCGATCGCCCTGGCTTGGCTGGCGCAGATGGGATTGAAGACCGGGATCATCTCCGGCCGCATATCCCAGGGCGTGGCCGAGCGCATGAAGATCCTGAAGATGAGCTTCATCTATCAGCACCGCCTGGACAAGAAGAACGTCCTGGCCCGGATCTGCCGCCAGGCGGGCGTTTCTCCGTCCCAGGTCCTTTACATCGGCGATGACCTCCAGGACCTGCCGGTCCTGCGCGCCGTGGGGGTGGCCGTGGCCGTCCCCAATGCCCGGCCCGAGGTCAAGGCCGCGGCCCACTGGATCACGCGCCGCGCCGGAGGCGACGGCGCGGTGCGCGAAGCGGCCGAAGCCCTTTTGAAGGCGCAAGGCCTCTGGCCAAGGATCCTGGATAAGTTTTGTTGACACGCCTGCCGCACAGACGCTAGAATCTGTCCATGGTCGACCTCTTCGGACTCAAGAAGGATGCGGAACCGCTTTTCACCGATGAAACCATCCCGAACCCCGCGTCCTCTGGCGGCGAAGCTCCCTGGCCCCACGATGGCCTGACGCCCGGTCGCCCTAAACTCTGGGCCGCCCTGCTGGTAGCTGACGCCGCCCTCGTCATCGTGTTCGGCGGAGCCTTGGCAGCCAAGCTCTATCAGCATTTGCAAGCCCCGCCCGCGGCGGCCATGCCGCAAGTCCTCCGCCACAAGCCGGCGCCCGGGACTCCGCCTGCCGAGCCGGCGCCGCCGATGGCAGCGCCCGCAGCCGTCAAGCCGGTCCCGCCGCCAGCCCCCGCGAAACCGGCGTCCAAGCCGGCGCCTAAGGCTGCAGCCCGAACAGGCGCCTCCGCGGGGAAGGCCCATGCCGCGGCCGTGGAGTTCAAGCTCAGAGCCCCGCGAGCCAAGAGCGTGCATCTGGTGGGCGCATTCCTCGTGCGCAGCGGCGGCCGCAAGGAAATGACCTATAACGGCAACGGCACGTGGAGCCTGACCTTGCATCTCTTGCCGTCCAACTCCTACCGCTATTGGTTCGTCGTGGATGGAAAGAAGGCCGTGGATCCTGAGAATCCCAGGGTGGAAAGGGGCGCCTCGGTGCTGGCTGTGCCGTAACCGGCCAGCCCCAGCTTGTTATTGATTTTGTAACATCGCGCTGATACCATTCATTGAGTCGCACTGCCGGGAGCATGTCCTTCCGGCTTTTATGGCACGAATGAAACTTCGGTTCATCGCGGGCTTGATCGTCCTGGCGGGCATATCCACGCCCGTCCTGGCCTCCACGCTGCCCAGATACGCCCACACCTCCACACTGCTGCCCAACGGCGACATCCTGGTCGTGGGCGGGATCGTCAACGGCTCTCCCAGCCCAGACGTCTTCCTGGTCAAATCCACGGGAGGGGTCACCCAAGTCGCCAGCCTCCCCACGGCGCGGTCCTCACACACAGCGACCCTGGTGACTCAAGGGCAAAGCTCAGCACAAGTCTTCGTGATGGGGGGATACAACGGGAGCAGCGCGATCGGCATCACCGAGGAATACGATCCGGCCAGCAACACCTGGCACACCAAAGCCCCCCTGGCGAACCCCCGCATGAACCATACCGCCACCACCCTCTCAGACGCGACCAACGGCGGAAAAGTGCTGGCCTGCGGCGGCCACGGCACGGGAGGCGCTGTCCGGGCCGATTGCGAGCTCTATGATCCCTCCGCCAACTCCTGGGCCGCCGCCGTGGCCATGACGCAGCACCGAGCCTTCCACACGGCCACGCTCCTGCCGGACGGCCGGGTATTCCTCGCGGGGGGGACCGACGGGACCACCTACTGGGATTCCACGGAGTTCTACTATCCCTCCAACAACTCGCTGCTCTCCGCCCGCCCGATGAACCAGGCCCGCGCCTACCACACGGCCACGCTTCTGGCCAACGGCAAGATCTTCATCGCCGGAGGCTATGACGGCCGCCTCGATATCGCCGGGGCCCGGCTCGGCTACCTGGAATCCGCGGAGATCTACGATCCCAGCGGCGCGGGCACCATCGACCAAGCGCCCATGTTCGTGCGCCGCGACAATCACACCGCCACCCTGGACGCCGACGGCTCGGTCAAGATCATGGGCGGCCTGGGCAACATGACGACTTCTTACATTCAGAACCTTAAGATCAAGCTGACGCAGAATTCCTCGACTCTGGAAGACTCACGGGTCAGCGGGACCACCAATCCGGCCGTTGGCATCGACCTCCCGCTCTCCAGCGCCACGGTCGGCCAAATAAACTACGGCAGCCCGGCCCTCACGACAGGAAGCACTCTCTACATGAATCTTAATTTCCCGCTCAGCGTCGCTGCCAGCGGGATGATCTATGATGGAGACATCTTCTTCTCCTCGCCCTCCGTCTCCTTCACCAACGGACAGGCGTGGTTCACTCCCGGAGACAGCTCCAGCCGTTCGGGGCTGCATGCCAGCCTGGCGGGAGTCCCCGTGCAGTGCCTCAACGGCACCTGCGGCATCATCCAGAAACAGTTCGCCGTTCAAGTGGCCAATGGACAAGGAACCATGACCCTCGCCCCCCATCAGGACGTGAGCATGGCGGATGGCTCAGTCCTCAAGTCCGGCGCCAATGTCAGTCAGATCACTTATACGACCCCCTTTCCCCAGGGAAGCTCTCCCGCCTTCGTCGTGAACGATCAAACGAGCATCAGCGACGGCGACCTTTATGCAGGCACTGTGACGGTCTCGGGCCTGCCCCCGGAGTTCTTGGGCGCCCATGTGTCCAGCGGGATCCTCTATCTGACGGGCGGCAGCATCGCCACTAGATTTTCCAACGGAGATCCCCGACTGAGCTTCTCCATCACGAGCGGCCGGTCGCTGACATTCGACACGGATTCCAGCCATGCCCGAACCGTGCAAATGGACAACAACGGCATCGGTTACGTCATTTTAAATGATGTCCATTTCGACAATATCGCAGGGATCGTCACGGTGAGCACTCCCTCCGTAAACCCCAGCCCCGCTTTTGATGGGACCGAAACCGTGACCGACTATCCCTTCTCCTCGCTGGCAGGCAACTTCACCTATATGGTGGACAGCGTGGACCTGACCAACAAGCAGTTCTCGGCGGACATCGCCACGGTCGTCATCCGCAGCATGGGCTTCGCCGATGAGGAGGAGTATCATCCCAACACCAACGCCTGGCAGTATTCCGTCCACCTGTCCACCCCGCGCTTCAACCACACAGCTACCCTGGCCCCCTCCGGCAGCATCCGATTCATCGGAGGACAGACCTCTCCCGGCAGCCCCGTCGGCGTTTCCTTCCAAGTCGAGACATCCTATCCCTTCCTTAATGCCTGGGCCTCGGGCGCTGCCAGCCTCAGCACCAGCCGGTATAACCACACGACGACGCTTCTGCCCAGCGGCAAGCTCCTCGTCGCCGGCGGCACCAACGGCGGCGCCACGCCCTTCTCCTCCGCTGAGCTCTTCGACCCGGTCGCCAACGCCGTGGCCCCTACAGGTTCCATGGCTTCCACGCGCGACCTCCACACGGCCACGCTCCTGCCCAACGGCCGGGTCCTCGCGGCCGGCGGCTACACCACTCTCGGCGGGCAGACCGTCTCGATCAGCAGCGCGGAGATCTATTACCCCGACACGGGGCTCTGGATCCCCACCTCTCCCATGAAATCCAACCGCAGCCAGCACACGGCCGTTCTCATGACGGACGGCAATGTCATGGCCGCCGGGGGCTACGCCTCGGTCACTCAGCCCTCCACGACCACCGTCGAGATATACTACTCCACCTCCGCCTCCTGGGGCTATACGGCCGCCATGAACGTCGCACGAACCTTGCACACGGCCACGCTCCTGTCCAACGGGCAGGTCCTGGTCGTGGGCGGCCAAGGCATCACCAGCAGGATCGCTGAGATCTACAGCAACGGATCCTGGAGCACGGTCGCCAGCCCTCCGCTGAACGCGGGCCGCAGCCTCTTCTCCCACACGGCAACGCTTTTGCCTGACGGCCGGGTGCTCGTGGCCGGTGGAAACGATGGGTCCTGGGAAACAAATGCGGCTTACCTTTATGATCCGGCCGCCAATGCCTGGAGCACGGCCAGCCCTCTAGGGACCGCCCGGTACAATCACACGGCAACGCTCCTGCCCAACGGCCAGGTCCTGGTCGCCGGCGGCGTCCAGGCCGTCTCGGAGCTGGGCAGCCCGCTCTCCTCGGCTGAGATCTACGACGTCGCGGCCGGCGCCTGGAGCTCACCGGCGTCCTTCGCCACCCTGGCCGCGCCCATGGCCTACCACACCATGACCTTGGCCTCCAACAACAGCGTCTATCTCATCGGCGGCTACGGCGGCTCCGGCGCCGCCAGCACCATCCAGTCCGATTTCTACGCTGAAACGCCCGATGCCTATAGCGTGGGGGGGTCGCCCACGCTGCGCGTGGCCAGCATGACGGCCGTCACCCCCACGATCTTCAGCACGCAGATGACGGTCACGGGGAGCAATTTCAAGGGCGTGACCGAGGCTTCGGGGGGGGGCTCGGCCAGCGCGAATTCCGACCACCATCATCCGCGCCTCATCCTGCAGGCCATGGGGGATTCCGGCTTCCTTGTGGATCTGACCACGCAGATCTACACGAACAATGTGACCTACCCCAATGGCCTTTGGTCCACCATCGACTCCTCCATCACGGTCGCGCTGGCGCAATCCACGATCCCCTTCGGCTGGTATCAGGTCCGCGTGGGCGCCAACGCCCAGCTCTCCCAAGCCCTCCTGGTCCAATCCGGGCCGCCCAAGCCGGCCAGCGGCGCGACGTCTCCCGCCGCGACGGCCATCAGCACCAATTCTATCACCTACACCTGGAGCGCGACAGGGACGGATTCCAACGGCTACAACATCTATCAGGCCACCTCCGGGGTCTGGGTGGCGACCGCGCCTTCCACCAGCTATACCTTCACCGGGCTCACGCCCAGCGCCACCCATCAGATCGAGGTGCTGCCCTACTCGATCACGGGAGACGCCGCGCCCACCTCGCTGGCCGTCTCAGCCACCTACTACACGCTGCCCAATGCACCAGCGGCCCCGGCGGTCGGGACGATCACCTTCAACAGCGTCCAGCTCGCTTGGAGTTCCAACAGCAACGGGCAAGGCACCCTCTACGAGATCAGCTATGCCACGAGCGCGGATTTCTCGGCTTTCGTCTCCACGCCCTACCCGACGGCTGTCGGCATCACGACCACGACCGTGACCGTCACGCCCCTGGACCAGAGCACCACCTATTACTTCCGCGTGCGCGCCGCCAATCTGGCCGGCTCTTTTTCCGTCTTCACCGCCACGGTCTCAGCCTGGACCAGGGCCTCGGTCACGAATGTGCAAGGAGTCGCCGATTCCACGGCCAGCATCCGGTGGCAATGGACGAGCGCCGGCGCGGGCGTCACTTACAACGTCTACTACACGACCAGCCCGGGCGCGCACTTCGCGACCGTGCCGGCATGCGCAACGGCGTGCACTTTCGAGGATTCCGGCCTCGGCGTCAATTCCCTGCGCTCCCTGCAGGTCAGCGCCGTGACGAGTGGAGGCGAAGGAACCCTCTCGACCCCCACGACCGTCTACACCTGGGCCAACCTCCCCGTCGACGCCCATGTCAACCCCGTCACCAGCACCGGCTCGATCACGATCTCCTGGTCCGGGGCGAATTCCAGCACTCCCCCGGGCAGCAACCCCGCCGGCACCCTCTACAAACTGCGGCTGACCACAGGCACGGACATCACGATCAGCACCTTCACCCTCTCGACCATGACCTCGCAAGGCCTGGGAACGCAATCCTTCAGCTTCGGGGGCCTCTCGCCGGCGCAGGTCTACACGATCGGCGTGCAGTCCTACAACGGCGACGGCATCTCCTTGACCACGACGACCGTCTGGCCGGTCTTGATCAGCACCTGGACCCAGGCTCAGACGCCGGCCAATCTGAGGATCACCGGCACGACCCCGTCGAGCATCAGCGTGGCCTGGGACGCCAATGGGAACACCTCCTCGGCCACCTATCAGGTCACCTACACGACCTCCACCTTCGATCAATACATCGCCACGGCCGTCTTCTTCTCTCAAGGCTTCTCCTCAACCACGACCACCATCACGGGCCTGCTGACCTCCACGACCTACACCATCCAGGTGCAGGCGCAGAATCCCTTGGGTCTGCCCACCGCTTACTCCAATTCCCAGACCACCATCACCTTCAATGGCGGCGGCGCCCTCGGCTCTCTGGCGCTCTTGGCCTCCTCCCTCAAGGATTCCTCCATCAGCGGGACCATCGGCCTGGCGCCCAACACCCGTGCGGTGACCCTGCGCGCCACCGCCGGCTCCTTCCCCTCGGATACCACCCTGACCGTCTCCACCTACCCCGCCACGACGGCCTCCCCCTGCAGCAACGGCAACTCGCATATGGCCTTCTCGGTGACGCCGAGCCCCTCCCTGCAGCCGGTCAACCCGCTCTTCTTCACCCTGGCCTATGATCCCGTCGCTGACGGCATCGCGGACACCTCTCACCTGGTGATGATGCGCTACGACCCTGTGGGGGGACAATGCGTGCCGGTGCCCACCACGGTCGACACTGTCGGCCGCACCCTCACGGTCCAGCTCAACCACCTCTCCATCTACCAGGTCGCGAGCATCACGGCGGCCGCCAGCCCGGACACGGCCCGGATCTATCCCAATCCCTTCTACACGGCCACCGACGGCTACGTCACCATCGACCAGATCCCGACGAGCGCGCGCGTGAGGATCTTCACGCTCTTAGGCGAGATGCTCCTCGACCAGACGGCCAGCGCCTCGGGGATCGTGACCTGGAAAGGCGTCGGCCGCGGGGGGCGGCCGGTCGCCAGCGGCGTGTATTTCGTGGTCATTGAAGGCAACGGCAAGAAGATCCTCAAACTGGCCATCATCCGATGAAGATCGACATCCTCAGACGTTCCCTGGCCCTGGCCCTGGCGGCCGCGCTCTTCGCCGCGCCGGCGCTGGCCACCTCCGACTTCTCCAGCGCGGCCATCGGGACCGCCGGCTCCGAGTTCCTCCTCTTGGACATCGGCGCGCGCGGCATCGCCATGGCCGGCGCCTACACCGCGGTCGCGGACGATGCCTATTCCATCTATTGGAATCCCGCAGGCCTGGCCAAAGTCCCACGGTTGTCTGCGGGCGCCATGTACAGCAACTACGTGGCCGACGTCAGCTACCAGTCGCTCTCCTACGCCCAGCGCGTCAACAGCACCTCGGTGCTCGCCGCCGGCCTGCGCTACCAAGACCTGGGCGCGATCACGCACACCGACATCTCGGCCAACGACATGGGCACCTTCCATCCCCGAAACTACGTGGCGGAACTCGGGTGGGGACAGTCCGTCTACGACCTCTCGGACAGCGACATGGACGTCGCCCTGGGCGCGACAGGCCGCTGGATCCACTCGGATCTGCTGGCGCATGCCGACGGCTACGGCGGCGACATCGGCTTGCAGGCCCGCTTTTATACCAACAGCCTCGGCTACGACCTGGGAGCCGTGGTTCAGAACATGGGCGTGGGCCAGAAGTTCGGCAGCACCCGAGACACCCTGCCCCTACGCGTCAAGTTCGGGGGCGCGCTGCACCCCCTCTCCAACCTGATCTTATCCGCCGACGTCGACCTGCCCATCAACAATGCCCCTTACGGCGCCGCGGGATGCGAATACACCCTGGAGATCCAGGAGGCGGTCAAGGCCATGCTGCGCGCGGGCTACACCACCCTCAACCTAAGCGATCTGGGGCCCTTGAACGGCATGAACCTGGGGGTCGGGCTCTCCATCTCGGATTTTTCCTTCGACTACGCCTTCACCCCCATGGGCGTTCTGGGCCAAGTGCACCGCTTCTCCATCAGCTTCAACCTGCCGGCCAAAGCGTCGCGCAGCTACCGCGAACGATGAGCCGCGGATTCTGGCTTCTCCTCGCGCTCGCCGCCACGGCGCCTTTCTGGAGCCTCGGGCATCCTCTCGTCGAGGTGGATGACGCGCGCTACTCGGAGATCCCGCGCGAGATGGTCGCTTCCGGCCAGTGGGCCACTCCCCATCTCAATGAGCTCGATTACGTGGAGAAACCGCCCCTCTGGTATTGGCTGAGCGCCTCTTCCTGCAAGGTCTTTGGCGTGAGCGAGGCCGCGGCCCGCTTGCCGATGGCCCTGTTGGCCGTGCTGGGACTCTTGGGCACGGCCTGGCTGGGAGCTTGGCTCTATGATGACAAGACCGGCAAAACAGCGGCTCTCATGCTGGGGACATCCGGCCTGTATTTTTTCCTATCCCACTACATCACGCCGGATCTCGGCCTGACCGTCTGGCTTTTGTGGTGCTCGGGCCTGCTCTTGAGGGCCGTGCTCAAGCCTGAGGATGCGGCCTGGGCCGCGCCGGCCGCCTGGGCCTTCGCGGGTCTGGCCTTTTTAAGCAAGGGACTCATCGGCATCGTCTTCCCGATCCTTTGGGCCGGAGCCCTCTGGCTCATCCTCAAGGAAAGCCGCAGCCGCTTCTTAGCTCTTCTGCGCCCGGCCGGTCCGCTGCTCTTCCTCATCATCGCCGCGCCGTGGTTTCTCCTCATGGAACATCGCCATCCGGGATTCCTGCGCTTCTTCTTCTACGAGCATCATGTCCAGAGGTTCCTGACCCAGAAATTCAACCGCTCCAATCCCTGGTATTTCTTCCTGCTCGTCCTGCCCGCGGGACTTCTGCCCTGGGCTGCATCCATCTTGGGCGGGATCATCCGCTCTTTTTCGGACCGCCGAGGCCTGGCCTTGGCCGCCTGGGCCGCGCTGGTCACGGCCTTCTTCTCCACTTCCCAATCCAAACTCATCAGCTATATCCTGCCCGTGTTCCCGCACCTCTGCATCCTAGGCGCGCACGCCTTGCAGGAACCAGCGCCGAAGTGGCTCAAGCGCATCAGCGCCATCCTGGGGATCCTTCTCCTCCTGGCCGCAGCCGCGGCTTATCCGGCCGCGCGCTTCATCCCGGCCGACGTGCCCCATTCCCCATGGCTGATCGCTCTCGCTGCGGCCATGTTGGCATCTCTGGGAACGGCCATGCTCTGCCAAAGCCTGGATTTCAAGCCCCTGCTCACGGGCGCGCTGGCTGGACTGATCACGGGGGGATTGTTTTTAGGCGGACTCAACAATGCGATGAGCGATCTTTCCTGCCGCGAACTGGCCGAGACTGTCCGAAGCCGCCAAAAACCCGGCGACCTGGTTTACGGCTATGGGATCTATCTCCATGGTCTGCCCTTCTATACCGGCCGGCGCGTAGACAAACTGCTCAACTGGCGGGGGGAACTCGAGTACGCCGCCAGGGATGAACGGATCCTCCAAGAACGCTTCGGCGGCGAGGAAGCTATCCGGGCCCTGCCCTTGCCCGGCAAGACCGTGTTCGTGGCGTGCCGCCGCCGCGACGTGGCCTACCTCTTGAGCCTGCATTCGCCCAACGCCGCCCGCTCGGTGCAGGTGTTCGGCCCCTGGGCTCTGTTGGAATATTAAGGAAGGGGCCCTTCGATGGAGACTCGGGTCTTATGACGGTCCTTAGCCGCGGCTGAGATCCGATAGCGCCTCGTGCCGGCCTCGACGCGGAAGAGATAGGGGTCGAAGATCTCCAGCATGGATCTCTTGAATTCCTCCACGTTGCCGCTGGCTTCGGCCAGATCGTTCAACGACTTCGTGTAGGACCCGTTCTGGACCTGGTAAGCCTCCTCGATGCGCGCAAGGATGACGAGCCCCTCCTGCGCCTTCTGGATGGCCAAGAGATCCGAGGGCAAAGATCGGGTCATGTTCCAATAGATCTGTCCGAAGAAGAGCCCCGCGGCCGTGATGAGTCCGGCGACGGCCAAGACGAAGGTCTCCGACCGGCTCTTGGGTCTCGCTTCGATGACGACAGCGCCGGAGAGGATGTCGTGCAGGGTGCGCGTCTGCGGATGGAAGAGCGCGATGAGGAATCCGAAATTAAAAAAGGGCGTGCTCAGGACCCATCCGAGGGTGCGTACGAAGCTGCGAAAAAATCCCAAGGAGGTGCCGTCCTGACGCACGACCTTGAGTCCCATGAGCCTCTTGCCGATGCTGGCGCCGCAGAGGTTGCCCGCGAATTGATACAGAAGCATGAGCCCGAGCCACCAAGCGCCGAGCCGCTCGACCGAGCGCGGCACCGGCGGTAGGGCCTGAAGCCGGACCATGACGATGAAGAGCGTGGCGATGAAGCCGGCGACGAAAGGGATCGTGTCCAGGGCATAAGCGACGAAGCGGTCGCCGAACTTGGCGCAGACAAGCTCCTGGGGAGCATTCTGAAGGGGGGAAATCTCTGGCATCGTGATTAAGTATAGACTCTCCAGCAACAGAAAAGCAAGTAGGTCTTTAGACCTATATCGATCTAGGTCCTTTGGCCCTCCCCCGATCGGATAGCGGCGTTAAACTTCCCACAGATCCCAATCAACCAACGGAGGCATCCCATGATTGCACGCCGAGCAGTCATCATCGCCCTGCTGTTCCTCGCACCCGGTCTCCTCTCCGCCGCTGAATTCACTTCAGAGATGCGGCAAGCCGCCCAGACCCATCCCGAACTTTACACATTCGCTCCCGGCACGATCCGCGCCGAGAACTGCGATCCGCAGGGAACCAAGAACTGCGATCCAGAAAAAACTTTCACCGCACCCAAACCCGCGCAGGACGCACAACCCAAGGAAAGCGTCAACCCCGTCGTCATGATCGGCGAGATCGTCAACCTCGGCGCCAAGATCTGGAACATCATCAAAGAGAACAAGCCGACCGACGACATCAAGACCCTCTACGCCACGGCCACCCCGGACGGGGTCACCCAGTGGAACCGACTGCAAGGCTGGACCCCGCCCCAGGGCCCCGTCTACGGATTCTCGGCAAAAAACAAGCTCGGACGGGAAGTCGTCGCCGTGCGCTACCAAGTCCTGCGCTCATACAACGGCAGCTACAACAATCAGGGCAGATATCTGACCGCGGTCACCGTGCAGCCCGTGCATGTCGAGATCGGTTGGGGCTACGACTTCCAGCTCTCCGTCGAGATCCCCGACAAGGGCCTGCTCAACGCCGGCTCCGTCGAGAACCCGGTCGCCGGCATGCAGGTCATCGTCAAGTGGACGATCTCCACGCCCCTCCAGAAAACGGATGATCGCGCGCTCTACTACCTGACCGGAGATGGCCGCCTTCTGGAAATCGGCGGCCCCTTTGAGCGTCCCTTCCTGGCCAAGGTTGCCAACGCCCTGAATAAGGCGCTACAATACCCTGTCTTCAACTGAATCCCGCATCAGGAGCGTTCGCGTGAAAGTCGATATCCTCAAGCAGTTCAGCATCTTCATGCCCAACCGGCCGGGCGCCTTGAGCGGCCTGCTGCGTCTTTTGACGGAAAAAGAGGTCAACATCCTGGGCGTCGCCTCGGAAGTCCGCGACGACTCCGGGGTGGTGCGCCTGGCCGTGTCGCCGGACGCCGAAGTCTCCGCCATCCTCTCCTCCGGTGGATTCTCCAGCGTGGAGACGAATGTCCTGGCCGTGGAAGTGAACAACAAACCCGGTGGGTTTTCCCGCATCGCCAAAGCCTTGGCCGATGGGAAGATCAACATCACCACGGTGTACGGCTCCTCAGCCGCCGGAGCTGCCGGCGCCGGCGAGGTCTCGCGCATCTTCATCGCGGTCGAGAACGTGCCCAAGGCCAGGGCCCTGTTGGAAAGCCTGGAGGTCCCCACCCGATGAGATACGCCGTGATGGCCGTCGTTCTGGCTGTGGCTGGATTCTTCGCCTGGCAGCAATTCAAGCCCAAGCCCGTGGTCGTCCCGACTCCCATCCCCACCCCGGCCATCTTGCTCGAGCCGGCCCCCGTCATCAGCGAAGCCGAGCAGGCCAAGGTCATCAAGTCCGCCCATGACCAGGACCCTGCCGTGCGCTGGGAAGCCATCGTGTTCTTGGACAAGATGAAGGTCCCGATGGCCCTGGACCTTCTGTTCGAGAAGCTCCATAAGGACCAGGACCTGGCCCTGCGCGCGAAGGTCATCGCGCTGCTGGCCCAGCGCGGCGCCCAACAGCCCGCGGACGCGCGCATCGCCGAGCACCTGATCCTGGCGGCCAAGGATCCGGAACCAGACATCCGGCTGGCAGCTCTGCAGGCCCTGCAGACCATCGGCGACTACTCCGTCGCCTCCGCCATCACGAATTCACTCAAGGATCAGGACGAACGCGTCCGTCTGCAGGCTCTCAGGACCCTCAATGCCCTGCAGGACAGGAAAGCCGCCGTCATCGAAGAGGAAAGGAAGCACCAGGAAGAGCTCCGCCTCCAGGCCGAACAGGCCGCCAAGAACCGCTAGCGGACGCCATCCCCGAGGAGGATCTCACCCATGGAACCCGGCATCAAGGAAATCAACCGCAAGGTCGCCGAGGAAAGCCTCTTCGTGGCCGAACTCAAGCGCGAGATCGCCCGCGTCATCGTCGGCCAGGACGACGTGGTCGAGCGCATCCTGACCGGCCTTCTGGCCGACGGCCACATCCTCCTGGAGGGAGTGCCCGGCCTGGCCAAGACCCTGACCATCAAGACCGTGGCGCGCTGTGTGGAGTGCGGCTTCTCCCGCATCCAGTTCACGCCGGACCTTCTGCCCGCGGACCTGACCGGAACCATGGTCTTCAACCCCAAGGACTCGACCTTCACCGCTCACCAGGGACCTCTCTTCTCCAACATCATCCTGGCCGACGAGATCAATCGGGCGCCGGCCAAGGTTCAGAGCGCGCTCTTGGAAGCCATGCAGGAGCGCCAGATCACCATCGGCAACCGCACCTATCCCCTGCCCACGCCCTTCCTGGTGCTGGCCACGCAGAACCCCATCGAATCGGAGGGGACCTATCCCCTGCCCGAAGCCCAGATCGACCGCTTCATGCTCAAGATCCGCGTCAGCTATCCCTCCAAGGCCGAGGAGAAGACCATCCTCGAGCGCATGACCTCCTCCCAGATCCCGCAAGCCTCCGCCGTCGCCAAGCCCGCGCAGATCCTGCGCGCGCGCCAGATCGTCTCCGAGATCTATCTCGACGAAAAGATCAAGGGCTACATCATGGACCTGGTCTTCGCGACGCGAGATCCGGAGGGACACAAGCTCTCCAAGCTCAAGAACCTCATCAGCTACGGGGCCAGCCCCCGGGCCAGCATCTATCTGGCCCAGGCCGCCAAGGCCTTCGCCTTCCTCAACGGCCGCGGCTACGTGACTCCCGAGGACATCAAGTCCATCGGGGCCGACGTCCTGCGCCACCGCATCCTGGTGAGCTACGAGGCCGAGGCGGAGAACGTCTCCTCCGAGAACATCATCGAGACGCTCTTCGCCGGCGTCGAAGTCCCCTGAGGGGGTGGCTTCAGTCAAAAGTCAAGACCTGACCCCGCTTCTCGCCCAGGTAAGGCGCATCGAGATCGTCACGGGACGACTCGTGACCGAGACCCTGGCCGGCGAATACTTGAGCGTGTTCAAGGGCCGCGGCATGGAGTTCGCCGAAGTGCGCGAATACGCGCCGGGCGACGACGTCCGCTCCATCGACTGGAACGTCACGGCCCGGACCGGGCGGCCCCATGTGCGCCGCTACTCGGAGGAGCGCGAGCTCACGGTCGCCATCGCCTGCGACCTCTCCGCCTCCCAGTCCTTCGGCAGCGGCGAGCGCCTCAAAAAAGAGATCGCGGCCGAACTGGGCGCGGTCCTGGCCCTCTCGGCCCTGCAGAACCAGGATAAGGCCGGCCTCTTCATCTTCACCGACCGAGTGGAGGCGCATATCCCGCCCAAGAAGGGGCGCCGCCATGTCCTGCACATCATCCGGGAGATCCTGGCCTTCGAGCCCGAACACCGCGGCACGGCCATCGCCGAGAGCCTCAAGACCATCGTCCAGGTGCTCAAGCGCCGCTGCATCCTCTTTGTGGTGTCGGATTTCCGCGACCAAGGATTCGAGAAGACCCTGCGCCTGGCTTCCCTCAAGCACGATGTGGTGCCCATCATCATCGCGGATCCGAGAGAAGCCCTCCTTCCGTCCGCGAACGCCTGCCTGGATCTCGAGGATCCGGAATCCGGCCGGCGGCTCCTGATCGACGCCTCCTCCACAGCTCTTTTGCAGCGCCATCGGCTTTCTGAGGAAGAACGCTTAAGAAAACTGGAAGACTTCTTCGAGCGCTCCGGTTTGGACTTCATCCGCATCAGCACGGACCGTCCCTACCTCGATCCCCTCATCCGATTCTTCCGGGCGCGAGCCAAGAGGCTGCGAAGATGACCGTTGTTTCCTTTCTCTTCGCCGTTTCCTTCTCTTGTTTCGCAGGACCCGTTGGGCCTTCCATCAAGATCGACGCTCCCGCTTCGGCCAAACTCGGAGAGCCCGTGGAGATCCAAGTCTCGGCGGCCCTTTCTCAGGGAGAGACCCTCGCCCTCGATCTGGAGCGCTCGACGACTGAAACCTTCGCCCTCACCGCCGTCCAAGAGCTCCCCGGCGCCTCTCCGAAGACCTTCCGTCTCTCGCTGCTCCCGCTCGATCTCGGGAAGAAAAGCTTCCCTCTTTTTTGGAAATTCATCTCGGCAGGATCGACGAGAACACTCTCATCGGTCGTTGACCTGGAAGTCGCACCTCCTGCGCAAGCCGCCCAATCCCAAGACGTCAAGGACATCAAGCCGCCGGCCCGCGCCAGGCCCCTGCTTTGGCCGTGGCTTCTGCTGGCCGCCATCCTCCTAGGGATCTGGTATGGGAACAAGCGGCGCACGATGAAGCGCGCAGAACTTCCCACCGGCCCAGGACTCGCCCTGGATCGCCGACCGCCCGAAGTCATCGCCGAGGAGGAGCTCGCGCGCCTCAAAGCCTCGGGCTTCTGGGAGCAGGGCCGTCGCAAGGAATTCTATCTGGCACTGACCGACATCCTGCGCCGCTATCTGGAGCGGCGCTACGGTTTTTCAGCTACGCGGGAGACATCCAACGAGATCTTCCGGCGCTTGCGGCGCCGGGAACTCGACAGCCATCAGATCTCCGCTTTCAAGAAGCTTTTCGACAAAGCCGACCTGGTCAAATTCGCCAGGCTTTTGACCGAAGATCCGTGGAAGGACGCGGACCTCGCCGAAGCCAGCTCCTTCGTGCATGAAACGACTCCGCACAATCTCGCCGCCGAGGCAAAGCCATGAGGTTCGGTCATCCCTTCATGCTCCTCGCCATACTCCCGGCGCTGGCCGCTGCCTGGTGGGTCGTCAAGCGCCAGGAACCAGGCCGACGGCCGACCCTTCCCTTTCCCGCGCTCAGCTCATGGAACGCGGGCGAGTCTGGACGCTCACTGCTGGCCCGCTGGCTGCCCCTGGCCCTGCGCCTCATGGCGCTGCTGCTCCTGGGCATCGGCCTTGCCCGGCCGCAGAAGGTCAATCGGCTCCTCGGCGCCTCAGGCCGCGGCATCGACATCATGATGGCCGTGGATACCTCGCTGTCCATGAACGCGCTCGATTTCGATCCCTTCAACCGCTTGGACGCGGCCAAGGATACCGCCGCTCGCTTCGCTCGCGGGCGCGTGGAGGACCGCCTCGGGCTCGTGGTCTTCGGCGGAGGCCCGGAACTCGCCTGCCCGCTCACCGTGGACACGGATGCGCTGGCACAGCGCATCCAGGCCCTGAACCCGGGCATGACCGGCGCTGACGGCACGGCCCTGGGCGAGGGCATCATCTCGGCCCTGAACCATCTCAAGAACAGCCCCGCCAAGACGAAGATCATCATCCTCTTGACCGACGGGCGAGGCAACGTAGGCTTGGACGCGGGCACGGCCGCCAAGACCGCGGCGGCCCTGGGCGTCAAGATCTACGCCATCGGCACGGCCAAGCGGGGGGAAAGCGTCATGCCCGTGGATGACCCGCGCTTCGGACGGGTCATGGTGCGCGTGGAGGAGGACCTCGACGAGGACACGCTCTTGGAGGTCGCGCGCCTCACCGGCGGCAAATATTGGCGCGCGACGAACTTGAAGGAGCTGCGCGCCATCTACGCGGAGATCGACCGTCTGGAAAAATCCGCGATCAAGCGGCCGGAGATCTTCTCCCAAGCGGACCTCTATGAGGGACCGGTTTTTGCCGCTCTCCTGATCCTTCTCGCCGAAACAGGGATCGCCGAAGGACTTCTCTTGAGGTGGCCCTAAATGGTTAACGCTTTTTCCGGGCAACTGTGGTTGACCACAGTGAATATGCAGGATACTATGTCCGGACACAGTTCATGGAAGACCAGGAAGCACAAAAATGTTTAGGAATCCTTGGACTCTCCTCTGGCTTCTTCCCGTACTCGGCGGGGCCGCGCTCCTTCACGCCTGGGCCGCGGCCAGAAGAAAGGGCCTGACGGCTCTCTTCGGCGCGCCCGCGACCATCGACCGGCTGATCCCCCAGGAGACGCAGCAAAGAAGGCGATGGAAAGCCGCGCTGCAGCTCGCGGCCCTGGCGCTGCTCGTCATCGCCCTGGCCGGACCGCAGTGGGGTGTGGAGCTCCTGACCACGCGCTCCGAAGCGCGCCAGATATTCGTCCTGGTGGACACCTCTCTTTCCATGACAGCGGCGGACGTCGAACCCAGCCGCATGGAAAAAGCCAAGAGGGAACTCGCGCTGCTCCTGGACGCCTTGAAGGGCGAGCGGGTGGGAGTCATCGCCTTTGCCGGAAACGCCGCGGTGATGTGCCCGCTCACCCAGGATGTGGACGCGGCCAAGCAGATCCTCGCCTCCATCGGCGTCGGCTCCATCCCGCAGCCCGGTACCGCCATCGGCTCCGCCGTACGCCTGGGCCTCGAGAGCTTGGGACAGGCGCCCGGCGGCAAGGTCCTGGTGCTTTTGACCGACGGCGAAGATCACCACACCGATCCTCTGGGAGCGGCGGCTGAGGCCGCTTTGGCCGGCGTCAAGATCTACGCCATCGGCATCGGCACGCCGGAAGGCAATCCCCTGCCGCTGAAGGAGGAAGGGAGCAACGCCCTGACCGGCTACAAGAAGGACCGCCAGGGCCAGACCGTGATCAGCCGCCTGGGCGAGAAGACCCTCATCGACATGGCGGCCGCGACCGGCGGCGCTTACTGGCGCTCCAGTCCCTCGGAAGACGAAGTCTCCGAGATCGCGCGCCAGATCTCCGGCCTCGAGAAATCCCAGGGCCTCATGGGCTCCTCCAACCAATACAAGAACAGGTTCCTCTATCCGCTCTTCCTGGCCTTCCTCCTCTTGCTAATCGAGCTTCTCATCCCTCTCAAGAACGCCACGAAAAAGATCCTTCTCCTTTTGACTCTCATGGCCGGGGCTCCCAACGCCCGGGCCGCCGGCACGGAAGCCCAGCTGCGCGCAGGCAACCGGCTCTACGGCAAGGATCAGTACCAAGCCGCCTTGGAAGCCTACAGCCAGGCCCGCAAGCCCGGAGACACGAGGCCTGATTTCAACTCCGGAGATGCCCTCTACCGCTTGGAGGATTATGACGAGGCCGGCGGGAGGTTCCAACGCTTGGCCGAGGACCCGAAGCTTCCCAGCGCCCTGCGCTCGGCCGCTTCTTACAATCTCGGAGACACCCTGATCCGCAGACAAGATTATCCCGGCGCCATCTCGGCGTACCGCCGCGCCATCATCCTCAACCCCCAGGACCCGGATGCCAGGCACAACCTCGCCGTGGCTTTGCGCCTGCTCAAGAATCCTCCTCCCAAAAAAAGCGATAATCCCAAGAAGAAGCCGGAGGACCAGAAACCCCCAGGCGGGGGGGACAAGAACCGGCCTCAGGACCGCATGGATAAGGACGACGCTCAACGCATCATGCGTGCGGTGGGAGAGAAGGAGAAGGCCGCCCGCAAGAGGATCCAGCAGATGTCTCCGAAGCAGAAACAAACGCCGCCCGAGGAGGATTGGTGAGGACGATCTCCTTGGCCCTGGCGTTTTTCCTGACCCCGGTCCTGGCCGCGGCGCAACAGCTCTCGGTCACAGCCGCGGTGGACAAGACCCAGGTCGCCTTGGACGACCAGGTGGTCCTGGCTGTCACCGTGACCGGTCAGGCAGCCTCGCTCCCCGATCCGCAGATGCCGCCTCTGCGCGACTTCAGCATGTACTCCTCCGGACGCAACCAAAGCATCTCCTTCATCAACGGCCAGGTTTCAAGCTCCGTGACGCACACCTTCGTGCTCATCCCTCGCATGGTCGGCAAGGGCGTCATCGGACCGATCACCGTCTCGGCGTCAGGCGCGACCGCCAAGACCGACCCCATCGAGATATCCGTGGCGAAGTCCGTCAATCAGCCGACGGCCGCCCCGCAGCCGGCTCCTCAGGCTCGGCCGGCTCCGAGACCCAACGCGGCGTCCGGACCCGACATCTTCGTCACCACGGAACTCGATCGCCGCCGGGCCTGGGTCAACGAGCAGGTGACCTTGTCCTTCAAGTTCCACACGGCGATCAGCCTCATGGGCAATCCCGAGTACAATCCGCCCAAGCTGGAGGGATTCCTGAGCGAGGACCTTCCGCCGCTGCGCCACTACAACGAAGTCATCAAGGGGCGGACCTACTACGTGACCGAGATCAAGATGGCGCTCTTCCCTTTGCAGGCGGGAAAGCTCTCCATCGGACCGGCCACGGTGCATTGCCAAGTCCAGCAGGATGTCAGCGCCGACCCCTTCGCCTCGGACTTCTTCGACAAGTTCTTTGCGCAAGGACTCACGACGTCCAAGGCCAAGACTCTCAACACCCAACCCTTGACCCTGCAGGTCGACCCCATCCCGTCGGCCGGCAGGCCACCGGATTTCAACGGCGCGGTGGGCCGCCTCTCCCTCTCCACCTCCTTGGACAAGACCCGCGCCAAGGTGGGGGATGCCGTCAACCTCACCATGACCCTGCAGGGCAGCGGGAATCTGAAGTCTCTCGGCAATCCCGACCTGCCGCAGATGCCCTCTTGGAGGGTCTTCGATCCCGTCGCCTCGGTCAACGAAGAGAAGAGGGGCGACCTGGTCCAAGGCTCGCGCGTGACGCGCACGGTCCTGGTTGCGCGCGTCTCCGGGGAACTGACGATCCCGCCGATCACGCTCTCCTACTTCGACCCGGATCAGCGCCGGTTCGTGCGCCTGCAGACCAAGCCCCTGAGCGTCTCGGTCGCGCCGGGCGACGCGAACGCAGCGCCCGCCGTGGGCTACATCGCGCCGAGCGCGCCGACGGCCAAGGGCATCAGCCGCGTCAACGAAGACATCGCTTATCTCAAGGTCAGGCCGACGGCTTCCGCAGGGACCCGGCTGCTTCGGTCGTGGACCTCAGCCGGTCCTCTGCATGCCCTGCCCTTCCTGTTCTTCGCCTGGTGCCTGGCATCGAGTCTCTATCGAGAAAAGATCGCCTCGGACCCGAAGGGCGCCCGCAGCCGAGGCGCCTTGAAAGCGGCCCGCCGCCGTCTCTCGTCGGCCGGCCGGGAGACCGAAGCCTTGGCGGGATATCTGGCCGACAAGCTCGACGAGCCGGCGCCCAGCCTGACGCTGCGGCGCGCCCTGGACCTTCTGCGGATGCGCGGCCTGCCTGAGGCCACGCTGGCGCAGGTGCGGGCCTTGTGGGAAGAACTTGATTCCAGACGCTTTGCGCCCAGCACGGACTTGAACGCCGCCCTGCCCGCGCTCAAAGGCGACATAGAAAAGCTTCTCAAAACCCTCGACAAGGAGCTTCCATCATGAACACGCTCCTCCTCGCCGTGTCGTTGGCTGCCTGCGCCTGCTACGCAGGGAGCGTCCCGGCGCAGACGGCCCTCTCCGAAGGCCAGAGGCTCTACGACCTGGGAGATCACAGATCCGCGGCCGCCTGGTACGGCCAGGCCTCGGCCGCGGATCCGAGCAGCGCGGCGCTTCATTACGATCGGGGCAACGCGCTGTTCAAGGCTGGGCAGGTGGGCAAGGCCGTCGCCTCCTATCAGAGGGCCTTCGACCTCGATCCGCGCGACTCGGACATCCGCCAGAACCTGGATTTCTCCCTGCGCCGCGCGGGCGAGGAACTCTCGCCCTCCGGCATGCCGCCCCTGGTCTTTCTGGCTTTCCATCTCTTGAGCGAGCGCGAGCTGGCCGGCCTGCAGTGGCTGGCCTGCTGGCTGACGCTGATCCTCGCCGGGCTCTGCCTGCGGCGCGCCTCGTGGCGCGAAAAGCTTCTGGGAGGGGCCATGATGGCCGGCGCTCTCTGGATATTCATCGGCCTTTGGTGGCTGGCGATGCGAGGCGTGACGCCGCCGCATCGAGGAGTCATCGTCATGGCTTCCGTGGAAGCGCGCTCAGGACCGGGGGAGAATTTCAACGTCAGCTTCACGGCCCCGGAAGGCCGGCGCGTGCAGATCCTATCGGAGAACGGCGCCTGGCTCGAGATCGGCGTCCTCAAGGAAGGCGTCAAGGGCTGGGTCCCCGCATCAGCCGTCGAAGAGATCTGATGGGGTCAGGTCTTGACTTTTGACTGAGCCGCCGCCTCAGGGATTCGAGGGCTCAAACGGCGTGGGCGGCACAGGCGCAAAAGGGTTGGGAGGCGGGGGAGAAGGCGGCGCCTTCACGATCACTTCCTTATTTTGAACAGGCTTTGTCGGGGCAATAACGGCTTTCTTCTTTTTCGGCAGGCGACGGGACACCCGCCTCTTCTTTTTTACCGGCTTGACCGCAGGCTTGACCACCGGCGTGTCTTGGGATGCGGCCGGCTCTACGACGGCAGGCTGATCTTCCTGCGCGTGGACAGGGAATGTCAAAAACAACGAGATCAATAATCCAAACATCGCGTCCATTATATCGTTTTCATGATACGAAAATATATCCTCGCATCGACAATCCCCGTCACATCATCTCAAAAAATATCTATCGGAAAGTTATACACAAACTCTTCGCGCACAGAGTCGGGAGGCCAACTTGGTGCGCACCAAGTTGGGGACTACTGTGTCCGGACACAGTCACCTAGCGTGCTCAACTCGCCGCGCGGCGAGTCGGTGGATAACTCAAAAAAAGTCTACTGAAGTTTTTACGCCCCGAGTCATATTTTCTATGATTACTGTTCAGTAGACGCTTTATGACACCGGGCACAACCTTCATTGCCGCATCTTTAGCGAGCGTGGCCCTGGCCATTCTCTCTTCGAGTTCGAAACGTCCTGCGGCCTGGATACTCGCCTTAGCCGGAGCGTCGACCGTGGCCTGGGTGCGCTGCCTGGAACTGCTCTGGGGCCACTCCTTCTACGCCCTGTGCGGCGCCGCGGCCGCCGTCGGCGCGGGACTCATCATCGGCTCTTCTCTGCGCCGCACCGTGGATGAAGCCGAGCTGCCGCCTGGTCTCTGGGCCTTTGCCTCGGGATTGGGCGGTCTGCTCGGCGTGGCTTGGCTCAGGCTCATCGGCATCAATGCCGGTTCCGCCGAAAGGCTGCTCGCACCCATGATCTTACCGAAGGACATCTTCCCCATCCTGGTTCCTTCTTTCATCGCCTTCAGCCTCTGGATTCTGCCGCTTCCATGGACCCCGTCGAGCCGCGCCCAGAGCTGGGGGGGGACCCTCCTCGCCCTGGCCGGTCCCTGGACCGCGTGGCTGCTCATCGGACGGCTCCAGGCGCCGAGCGCGGCCGCGGCCTTTCAACTCGCGCTGGCCGCTGGAGGACTCCTCTGGGCAAGGAAGCGACTCAGAGATTATCCCATCCTTTCCAAGGCCGCCCTCTTGGGGCTGGCCGCGGGCTGTCTTCTGGCATGGCTTTCTCAAGATCTCTTCCATGACGTCTGGCTCAACCGCTTGAACGCCACCTGGCCCGGCGGCAAGTTCTTGGCGCTCGTCGACGACGGCAACGAATGCCTGGGCGCTTACCAATTCTCTTCCGGCGCCACCGTGCTCTTGCGCGATGGCCTGGCGTGCGCCAATGGGCCCACAGAGGCCAAGTGCGAAGCTCACCTGCCGATCTTGATGCACGGCTCAGCCCGGCGAGTGCTTTTGGTCGACGTCCGCCATCCCGCCGCCATCGCCTCGGCGCTGTCCCACGGCCTGGAAGTCACGGCGCTCGACGCGCATCCTCAAGCGAAAAAAATACTGGCCGCCTTGGCGGAGAAGGCCTGGCCTCCGACCGACGTACCTTTAGAGGCGAAGCTGCGATTCGTGAACCAGGATTTGAGCCCTCATCTGCATTCGGCCCAACCTTATGATGTCATCATCCTGGAAGTCCCCTTCCCGGTGGACGCGCCGCAACCGTCGGCGCTGGTCACGAAGAGACGCTTCCAAGAGATCAAGCGCCATCTGGCGCCGGACGGCCTGGCCGCCGTGCGCCTGCCCGCGCCCTATCCCGACCAAAGCCTGCCCCGGATCGTGAAAAACCTCCAAGGGGTCTTCGCCCACACGGGGGCCTTCGCCCTGCCGGGCGGCCTGCTTCTCATCGCCGCCGACCATCCGCTGCTCGCCGACGCGCCGACGCTGCTGGCGCGGCGCAGCGTCTTCGTACAGGTGGATGATTTCGACTTGGAGACGGATCTGCCGAAGATCCTCTGGACCGATCTCGACACCCCGCAGAAGTAGATTCTCCTCGCGCGCGGGCGTGGTATAATAAATTCAATGCGCGTCCATACCATCACACTGGGCTGCCAGATGTCCGCGGCGGACGGCGCCGAGACTCTTCAAGCTCTGGAGAACGCCGGTTGGCAGAAGACCGACGACGTCAGCGAAGCGGATGCGGTCGTGCTGACCACCTGCACGGTCCGCGCTCACGCCGAACACCGGGCCATCTCGATGATCGGCCGGCTACGCACCTGGAAAGACGCCGACCCGCGCCGCATGCTCGTCGTGACCGGCTGTGTTGCCGAACGCCTGGGTCCTCGTTTGACCCAGCGCTTCCCCCATGTCGATCTGGTCGTCGGCGCCAGAGAGGCCGCCAGAACGCCTCAGATCGTGGCGGAACTTTTGGGAAAGAGATTCCAACCCCAGCCAAAGACCGCCCCTGTGAAAAACAAGATCTGCGCCTGCGTCACCATCATGCGCGGCTGCGACTGCGCCTGTTCCTACTGCATCGTCCCCTCGGTCCGCGGTCCTGAAGCGTGCCGCCCCCTGGAGGATATCCTCTCAGAGATGCGCGACAAGATCGCCGCGGGCGCCAAAGAGATCACGCTCCTGGGCCAGAGGGTCAACGCCTACCGAGAATCAGGGAAGACCTTCGCGGACCTTCTGCGCCGAGCGGACTGCATCGAAGGCCTGGCTCGTTTGCGCTTCATGAGCCCGCATCCCGCGCTGATGGACGAGAAGACCTTCACCGCCATCAGAGATGGGGAGCACATCTGCCCCGCCATCCATATCCCGGTCCAATCCGGCAACGACCGCGTTTTGGCGCTCATGAAGCGCGGCCATACGCGGCGGGATTTCCTGGAGATGATCCAGCGCCTGCGGCAGGCCGTGCCGGGCGTTGTGCTTTCCACGGACATTATAGTAGGATTCCCCTCGGAGACGGAGGAAGACTTCGCGCAGAGTCTGACGCTCCTGGAAGAGCTCAAGCCCGCGGCGGCCTTCTGCTTCAAGTATTCCGCCCGGGAAGGCACGCCGTCCGCGCGGCTTAAAGACGACGTGCCGGTCCAGGTCAAAGAAGACCGGCTGGGCGCGGTCAATGCCCTCGTCTCCAAGCTCGCCCAGGCCGCCCTGCACTCCCAGATCGGGAGCGAGGTCGAGGTCCTGGCTGAAACGCCGGACTTCGGCCGGACCCGGACCGGGTTCAAGGCGCGGTGGAAGCAGGCCGTCGCGCCGGGAAGTCTTTTGCGGCTTCAAGTCGCAGAAGTGTCGCGCCGCACGCTGTCAGGAGAAATCTCATCATGAGCCCTAAAGAAAAGCCGGTTGTCGAAAGACGCCAACACGCCCGCCTCCCGGTGGTCGAGGGCATGATCGAGCCCATCACCGTCGAGCTCCCGGGAGATAAAGGCCCCGCGCAGCCCGCCATCCTCACCAACCTTTCCGCCGGCGGCATGTCGCTCTTGATGTTCGTCGAACCGCCCCACGCGCGACAGCTCGACATGGTCCTCAACATCCCCGGCTTGGAACGCGTGCCCATCAAGGGCAAGGTCGTGCGCGTGCATGAGAAGGGCCCGACCTTCAACGTCGGCATCGCCTTCATCCAGATCAGCAAGAAGCACCAGGAGCACATCAACGCCATGGCCGAGGACCACGGCGACTGCGAGGCCCGCATCGGGCTCAAGCTGCCGGAAGTCTGCGTCAAGACCTGCTCCTTCCACGTCCCCTGCGCCAAGCCCCAGAAAGGCCCCTTCTGGCCGAAGAAATAGCTGCCGCATGATCCTCATCGTCGGCCCCACCGCCTCGGGCAAGACCGAACTCGCCCTGGCCTTGGCCCAAGAACTCTCCGGCGAGATCGTCTCAGCGGACTCGCGGCAGATCTACCGCGAACTCTCGGCAGGCACGGCCAAGCCCGCCCCCGGGAAGATCCCCATCCACCTCATCGACTGCGCCGGCATCTCCGAACGCTTCGACGCCGGACGCTATGCCGCCGCCGCGCGCACGGCGGTCAGGGATATCGAGAGCCGCGGCAAGACCGCGCTCGTTGTCGGAGGCACGGGGCTCTACATCCGCGCCTTGACAGAAGGCCTCTGCGATCTGCCGCAGCGCTCCGAAGCCCTGCGCCGCCGGCTCGAAGACGAAGCAGCGACGCTGGGCCGCAGCCGTCTGCATGAGCGCTTGGGTCAGCTCGATCCGGAGGCGGCCGCCAGGATCCCATCCAACAACATTCAGCGCCTCGTGAGGGCCCTGGAGGTCATCGAGCTCACGGGCCGCCCCATCACGGAGCTCTGGAAAGAAGCGCCCGCGGAAAAACTCCCCGCGGCTTCCGCCTTCATGATCGACTGGCCCTCCGAAGAACTCCGCCAGCGCATCCGCTCTCGCGCCGAAATCATGTGGCCCGCCATGCTCCAGGAAGTACGGACACTGCTCAACGACTTCACGGGCCGTGAACCCGGCTTTCAAAGCCTCGGCTATCCCGAGGCCGTAGCTTGCGTGAGGGGGGAATCATCCTTGGAAGAAGGACTCCTGAAGATGATCCAAGCCACCCACGCCTACGCCAAAAGGCAAAGGACTTGGTTCAGACATCAGATCCAAACCACCCCCATCTCCGGCGCCAAGACAGAGGACATGCTGCGACAAATCTCTTCCTCTCTCAACCTCCATGCTTCCATCGCCTCCTAAAGCCCTGACGACCGTCCAGAACCGCTATCTCATGGCGAGCATGTTCACAACAGGCGCCATCGTCCTCATCCTGGAGATCGTCGGCACCCGCGTGATCAGCCCCTTCTACGGCTCCTCCATCTACTGCTGGTCGGCCCTTATCACCGTGACGCTGGTGGCCCTGGCCGCCGGCTACCAGTGGGGAGGCTCGGTCGCGGATCGGGGGCCGAGCTTGACGCTTTTCGCGCGCCTTTTGTCTTTGGCCGCGGCCTGCGTCGCCTTGGCGCCCGTGATGCGCTCACCGGTCCTGCGCGTGACGACCGGTCTGGGCGTCGAACTCGGAACCTTGGCGAGCGCCGTCATCCTCTTTGCTCCGGCCCTGGTCTTTCTGAGCATGCTCGGGCCGCTGGCCATCCGCCTGACCACGCTCGGCCTCGACACGGTCGGCCGCCGATCCGGCCATGTCTACGCCGTCTCCACCTTGGGCAGCGTGTTGGGCGCGGTTTTGGCCGGCTTCGTGCTCATCCCTCACCTCTCCACCCTGCAGGTCTTCTACGGCATGGCCATCCTCCTCTTGCTCTTGTCCGCTCTGGGCTCCTGGCTCTCACAGATCAAGATCCCTCTGCCGCAGCTGGCGGTCGCGGCGGCCGCGATCCTTTTCGGCTTCTGGCCGCGTCCCATCCCAAAAACGAATGTCCTGGTCAACAAGGAATCCTCCTATGGCCAGATCAAGGTCCTCGAGACGGGCGACAAACGCTATCTGCTCATGAACGGCACGAACCAATCCTTCGCGCTGCTTCCCGATCTCAAGAATGGCTCGCAATACGCCCACTCTCTGGAATTGGCTCCGCTCTTGCGGCCGCAGTCAAAGAACGCGCTGGTCATCGGCCTGGGCGCCGGGCTCTTGTCCACCGAATGGGAAAAATCCTACGGCCTGGTCGTGGATTCCATCGAGATCGACCCGGACATCGTGGCCGTGGCTAAAAAATATTTCGGTTACGCTCCTCGCGGACAGGTCTTCATCGAGGATGGACGGACCTTCGTGGAACGCGCGCCAAAGCGCTATGACATCGTCGTTCTCGACGCCTTCGCCAACGAGGAGCCTCCCTACCACCTTTTCACCCGCGAGGCCTTCACCGCCATCAAAGCCCGCCTGAAGCCGGGGGGGATATTCGCCGTCAACATCGCGAGTCTTGTGCACTCCCCAGGAAACGAGCCGTGGCTGGCGGCCTACAAGACCCTGCAGGCCGTCTTCCCGGAGGTCCGCGCCTTCATCGGAGACGACATTCACGAGGGCATCGCCAACGTCGTGATCTTCTCTTCGGAGGGAAGCCTCGCGGATCAAAAGGCGGCATCCGCAGTGCGAAGCGCCGCGGCCCGCGACTTAAAGACCATGCTCGCGGCCCCGCTGCTCCCCGACCCAGAAGAACTGGCCCAGGTCCCTCTCATGAGCGATGATCACGCGCCCATGGAGTTCCTCATGGCCCAGACCGCGCGCCGCTGGCGGCCTCTGCTGCAGAGGCAGATCCCCGACGTCCTCCTCTACTAAGTGCCTCCCGAACGCACCCTTCTCGTCGGCGTCGGTCTGAAGTCCGAAGCCCGTCTCATGGCCTCAAGCCTCGCCGAGCTCCATCGGCTCGTCGAGACCGCGGGAGGCCTGATCGTGCACAGCCTCTCGCAGACGCTGCCCCGCTGGCATCCCGGCACGCTCATCGGTTCGGGCAAGATCTCGGAGATCGCCGCGGCCGTGCGAGCGCGCCAGGCGGGCACCGTCGTCTTCGACCGCGAGATCTCGCCCGCCCAGCAAAAATCCCTGGAGGCCGCCATCCCGGCCAAGATCATCGACCGCACGCGGCTCATCCTCGACATCTTCGCCCAGCGCGCGCGGACCAGCGAGGGCCGCCTGCAGGTCGAGCTGGCCCAGCTCTCCTACATGCTGCCGCGCCTGACCGGCGCCTGGCGGGGATTCTCGCAGCAGGTCGGCGGCATCGGCACGCGCGGCCCGGGCGAGCGCAAGCTCGAATACGAGAGGCGTCACATCCAGTCCCGGATCTTGCATCTGCGCCGGGAGCTCGAGCGCGTGCGCGCCGGCCGGCACCTGCGCCGCGAACAACGGCTCTCGGTCCCAGTCCCCCAGGTGGCCCTCATCGGCTACACCAATGTGGGCAAATCAACGCTCTTGAACGCCCTGACCGGCAAGGACTCCGTCTACGCGGACGACAAGCTCTTCGCCACCCTCGACCCGACCGCCCGACGCGTGCGCCTGCCCGAAGGTTCCTGGGCCGTTGTCACGGACACCGTCGGCTTCATCCGCCGTCTGCCCACCACGCTCATCGCGGCCTTCCGCGCGACCCTGGAGGAGGCAGTCTTGGCCGACTGCCTCGTCATCGTCGCGGACGCCTCATCGCCGGAGATCGCCGAGCAGCAGGCCGCGGTGGATTCTATCCTTCGAGAACTCGGTGCCCAAGACATCCCCCGCGTGCTCCTCTTCAATAAGGCCGACCTCCTGGACCAGCGCGGGCGGCTCGACCTCGAAGGCCGCTACCCCGGCGCTCTCTTCGTCTCCGCATCCACCGGAGAAGGGATTGCGCAAGCATTAAAAATCCTCGAAGGCACGATTTCCAAACGCTGGCTTTTGCGCGAGCTCGATCTGCCGGCAACCAAAGCTTTCGCACACATGGCCCAGATCCGCGCCTGCGCCCAAGTCCTCAGCCAGACCGCCGAGGGGGGAAGGCTGCGCCTGCGTTTGAGACTTACCGCAGAAAACTGGAACCGTTTGCAAAAAAAGCTGGCTGGGGTCAGGCATTGACTTTTGACTGAGTCAGTCACAAATCAAGACCTGACCCCAAAATTCGCAGAAATTTGCTAGACTTTCCGCTTACGCGTATGGCTAAAAGCGACAAAGAACGGCCGAAGAATACCGGCGGGTCGGCCGAAAAGGAAGTCCGCATCTATTCTTTGGCCACCACGGCCGCGGAGTGCATCCTCTTTTTAGAGGAGCTCACGGGCAAT
>JAHFCF010000022.1 GCA_023249645.1 Elusimicrobiota bacterium | reverse complement strand
CCGCCTCCCAACTCCAGGATGAACGCCTCCATCTCCCGGAGTATGGCGGCTTCCACGTCCTTTTCCTGGTAAGCGCCTTTCAGATTGAGGAAATCGAGGAAGTAGGGATCCCGGAAGACCAGGTCGGCGGAGAGCTTGTCGTCCTCGCGGAGCTTCTTGAGCTCAAGGACGGCGAGCTTCTCCGGCTGCTTGGAGAAGGCCGTGCGCTCGAAAAGCATGCCGGCGATCTTTTTCTCAAGCGCGCGAGTGCTCCAGCCTTCGATGCGGCACATCTCGGCATAGAAGTCCCGTTTGAGAGGGTCTTTGATAGGAATGATGGTTTTGAGATGGGTCCAGGTCAATTGCTGCCGCAGTGCGGCAACAATCTTGGGATCGGGAAAAACTTCCGCGAATTTAAGCATGCGGAATAGATTTGGACTTCTAAACCCTTCCCCATACTCCAGAGTCAATCGTTCTGAGAGCGCCTGCACGATCTTTTCCCCGTATTTGGCGCGCTTGTCTCCCAGGATTTCTCGCCGGATACGGTCTCCGATGTTCCAATAGAGCGTCACCAGCCCGGCATTCACGACCTGCGCCACTTTCCCGCGAGCGGATTCGATCAGCGCGCGGATGTCTCCGAGCAGATTAGCAACGGACGGCTTTAAAGAATGAGTCATTGTTTTCGCCCCTTCAGCGCCTGCCATAAACAACCCAGCCGGCAAGCCTTACTAACCATACGATCGAGTGGCGAAAAAGTTCCCAGGAAATTCGGACAATCAGTGGAGCTAGGTCAATTGTCGCGACACTGTCGCGACAATCCGCTGGCTGGGGCATGCCGTAGAAAATAGGTCCGATTGTGTCCGCGCTGCGGACACAATCTACTCAGATATTGAGCCCGGAAGAGATACTGTAACTTAAAAAATTATAATTGAAATTAAAGTACTTTTTAATATTTAGGCCAATTGTGGCCGCACTGCGGCCACAATCTCAGGAAAGGCTAATTCGGTATGGTGTCCCCGGAATTACTTCTTGCGTTTGGCGATAGCTTTGGCGATCCGCTCGAACTCCTCTCGCGACGCGGAACGGCACTCCCCGAGACGCGCAGACCGCTCAATGGCTTTTTCACTCAAACTCAGGCTGATCCTCTTCCCCGCCTTCAGCGCTTTCGCGTACGGATTCCTTGTTGACTTCGAGAAGTCGTATTCCTTTCTCATCAGATTCGCTCCCAGAAAATCTGCCGGGCCTTCTGCTTAATGCCTGTGTCAGGGCATAAGATAACGAATAGTGTAAGCATCAATTAGTTTCCGGATCATCTGCTGATACGGAGCGTGGTATTTGTCCGCCGCCTTCTTAAAAAACTCCACGCTCGATTTGCTCAGCGTCATCGTTACTTTAACGCCCTCGCCCCTGAAAGCGAGCTCCTCCGGAGGCGGCAAGAAATCCTTGACCAGGCGCAGCTTGCCGAGCGGCTCATCCGTGTACTTTATTTGCTTTTTCATAAATAACCTTCCCTTTTCTCCAATATCCAGCCCCGAAGATCCGGATCCGGTCCTTTCGATGCGTAAAGCGAACGGTCAGGATTCCATCCCCTGTTCGTCCAAAGCAATAAAACCGCCTTTCTCCCTCGCTATGCTCCACATCCTCGGCGATAATACGCTTGGGATCAAAAAATACGCATTGCGCGATTGTGAAGGACACCCCGTGCTTTGACTGGTTCTCCCGATCCTTTCTATCGTCCCACTCAAAACTCAGCATGTCCAAGAATAGTATAGCATGGATATGGCAATATAGCCATATCTATTTATGGTCAAAATTAAATACCCGGTGATTGCATGAGACGAGGCGAATTAAGTATGGCGTCCCCGGAATTATGCCGACGCTCGGCAGATCAGAGCCTGTCGCCCGGCTTCAAGCGCCTGAGCGACGTCGGAGCCGAATCTCCGAGATAGAACGGCGATAAGCTCCTCGGCCGCGTAGATATGAGTACGGCCCGCCTGCCCACGCTTGCGGACGACCCGCCGCTCCACCAGCTGGTTGACGGCGAGGGTGGCCGCCTGCCTTGAGACCTTCAACTCCTCCAGCAGGAGGGTCGTGGTGATCAGGGGCTTTCTCAGAAGGACGTCCAACGCGCGCTGGGAGGCGGAGTTGGCTCTAAACCTCGCGCGGTCTTTCCAGCGCTTCGGCAGCGCTTCGATGGCCGCCCTCGTGATCTTGGCCTCGGCGTCGCTTTGGACGATCGCCTCGCAAATGAACTCAATGATGGGCGCGTAGCTCAGTTTTTTCTGGGCCTCCTGCAACGCCCGGCCATACGCCGCTTTCCGATCTTCCACATAACCCGACAAATAGAGCGGCATCCGGCCCGCGCAGATCATCTGCAGAGGCCACAAGGCGCGACCCACCCTGCCATTGCCGTCGGAGAAAGGATGAACGGCCTCGAAGTGCGCGTGGCCGACGGCCAGCCGAACGGCCAAGGTGAAACCCGCGACCCCGGCATCGCCCTTCTGTGCTAGATCCTCGTCGCTCAGCCAGTCGAGCACTCCAGTCAGGGAGGCCTTCACAAACCGGGGCGGCGCCGGATTGTAGGTGGACTCTTCCTTGCGGGAAGAGCCGCCGATCAAGACGACGTCCCCCGGCCCGCCCGGCTTGCGAAACGCCCCCGGGATTCCCCGGAAGCGCGGATCCTTGGAAACTATGTCCTTGTGGATTTCACGGATCAATCTTTCAGTGAAAATCCTCTCCTTATCCTTGAACGCGCCGTTGAATTGCCTTTCGAGCGCGTGGGCGTAGCCTCTGACCGACTGGTTCTCGGTCCGGGCGTGGCCGGTGTCGTACGCGTCGCCGGGGGTCAACACACTGTCAATGGTCGACCAGGTGCCCTCCATCCGGGAGGATTCCACCGCCTCTCGACGAACGAAGAAATAGTTGATGAGCTTGTCGATCGGGGTCATCTCGCCGAAAGTCGGCAGGCGAGCGAGCGTGGCGTTGGCTCTCGCCAGCGCATTGAGCGGCAGGTCTTTTGGCAGCTCGCGGGGCGGTGGCGGTGGAACGACGAACCATATGTTCTCATAGCCGGAGACATCGACCTTGGCGACGCCGAAGCCGGTCTTGGCGTCGTAAGGGCGTCTGAGCCGACTGGTCAACTCATCTCTTCTCATAGAAAATAACCTTGACTGCGCCGCTACTAAATCAATGTTAGCATATTAACCTTGATTGTGACAATTTAAAATCAAGGTTAGTCTCAGGATATGAGACGAGGCCAATCAGGCATGGTGTCCCCGAATAACGATCGCCGTAAGGATCGCACAGCAAACCGCAAAAGGCACGGGGCCTGTGTATTTCTGAAATTCTATCGCGCCCTGAAGCCAATCAATAAGTCCGTGCGCCAGAGCGAGGACCCCGATGGATGTCCCTCGGTAACGGGCTGAGGCAAAAAGCAGTCCCAAGAAGAATATCCTGATCGCCAGTCCTGAGCCGATCATGAGCTCGAAGCCCTGAAACGGGAAATGGTATGCGGTGAACGCCAGACTGCCCGCCACGATGCAGATGATCGGCTTGCCTTTGAACATTTCAAACCATATCCCACGCCACCATAATTCTTCGGCAAACCCTATCACAACGACACACCAGGCGAAGTATACAGGAGACAAGCGGCTGCATTCAGCGTGAAAACCCTGAAGCCCTCCGATCATGGGATGCATCAAAACGACGACCAAGACGATCAGCCCCACCCGCCAGCCAGCCAGGGAAAATACCGCGATGTCTCTGGGATACCATTTCCTCCACACCCATAGGCCGGTGATGAGCATCCAGAGCCCTGCGACGAGCCTGAACGGGCCGTCGTAGTAAGATCCCAGCCAGGCAAGGATGTCGCAACCGCCGATCCCCAGCAGCCATGCCGCAAGCAGATTCCAGGCCATATCGCTATTGGACGAGGTGAACTAATAGCCCTTGGGCATGACCGGCACGAGCTTGCCCTTGACCCGCTTGAAATCACCCATGTTGCTCTTGACCCAGTCACGGACCTGGAGGATCTTGCCGCGGCCAGGCGCCGTCAAGACGACGACCCGCTCGATGCCCGCGTTGATGATCATGCGCTTGCAGATGCGGCAGGGCTCGGCTCCCTTGACCAACTCACCCGTGTCTGAAGAGACCCCCGCCAGATACAAGGTCGAGCCGATCATGTCGAAACGCGCGGCATGGATGACCGCGTTCTGCTCCGCGTGGACCGCCCGGCACCACTCGTAATGCTCCCCCGGCGCCACCCCCAGATCCTGGCGGATGCAGGAGCCGATCTCCGTACAGTTCAAAGTCATGCGCGGCGCCCCGGCATAGCCCGTCGAGACGATCTGGTCGTTGTTGACGATGACCGCGCCGTAGCGGCGGCGCAGGCACGTGCTCCGGTTGGCCACTTCCTGGGCTATATTAAGGTAGTACTGCGGCTTGGATATGCGCCCGTCTTTTCTCATCGCGGAGGAATGCTATCATATTTTACAGAAAGCCCTCATGAACGCCAACGCCCTCATCCGCGAGGCCCTGCGCGAGGATCTGGGCCGACGAGGAGACCTCACCACCAAGATCTTCGTCCCGACACGCGCGCACATCAGCGCGCGTGTCGTCGCGCGCAAAGCCGGCGTCATCTGCGGCCTGAAAATCGCCAAGGCGATTTTCAGGGCCTGCGACAAGACCTGCCGCGTCTCGATCATCGTGCCGGACGGCGGAGAGGTCAAAGCAGGCCAGACAGTCCTCAAGATCTCCGGCCGCCGCGGGATCCTCACCGCCGAGCGCACGGCCCTCAACTTCCTCCAGCGCCTTTCCGGCGTGGCCACGCGCACAGCCTTGTTCGTCGCCGCCATCCGCAAGACCAAGGCCAAGATCTATGACACGCGCAAGACCCTGCCCGGCTGGCGCGAACTGGAAAAATACGCCGTGCGCTGCGGCGGCGGGATGAACCATCGCCTGGGCCTCTACGACGCCGTCATGGTCAAGGACAACCATTGGTCGGCAGCTCGAAACTTCGACCGCGCTGTAGAGAAATTAAGACGCCTCTATCCGCGACTACCCCTGATCATCGAAGCCGACCGACTCGACCAGGTCCAACGCGCCCTAAAGCTTTCAGCCGACATCATCCTTCTCGACAACATGCCGCGACCCAGGCTGCGCCAGGCCATCCGCCTGATCCGGCATGACTCACCGAAGACAAAGATCGAGATCTCCGGCGGCGTGGATCTCAAGACCGTGCGCTCCCTGGCCAGACTCGGCGTCGATCGCATCTCAGTCGGCCAGATCACGCACAGCGCGCCGGCCTTGGACTTGGGCCTGGATCTGGTCCCCACTCATTGACAAAGCCTCCTGTCTTCATTAGAATTCCAAGCTCCAGGGAGAAAAACATGCAAACAATGACACGCCGGGCGATGATGCTGCTTTTCGTCATGGGCCTTTTGGCGGGACCGGCTCGATGGGCCCGCGCCGACAGCGCGGCGGTACAGATCGTCAGCGGCAACACCCCCCTCTGCCTCAACGTGTCTGGAGCCAAAAGGGACAATGGGACGCGCCTGATCACCTGGTTCTGCGGCTCCGACGCCAACATGCAGTTCACCCTGACGCCCAAGGGCGAGATCCGGGTCTACGGCAAGTGCGTCGACGCCACCGGCGGCAAGGGAAACAATGGCGACAAGATCCAGATCTGGGATTGCAACGGAGGCGCCGCCCAAAAATGGACGCGCACCAACAAAGGCGAGATCAAGGGCGTCAAGGGCAAATGCCTGGACATCAAGGATCGCAGCATCCTGCCGTGGGGAGAGCTCGAACTCTGGGACTGCAACGGCGGCAACAATCAGAAATGGGCGGCCGTAACGGCCCGCGCCTCCTACAGCCTTTCCAAGGGAAACAATTTCCCTGGCAAACTATCGACTCAGATCAGCCAGTCCAACGGGCAGTCCAGCTTCACCATGCCCATCGGCAACAACCTGGCCAATGTCACGCCGCTGACTCAGATCGCGCCCTGAACCCTAGAAGTTGAGCGACGCGCCCACGGTCGCGTAGTTGCGCTTGGGCGCTCCGCCGCCCGGGTCATACAGCTGGTAGGCGGCCCGGACGTTGAGCATGACCAGGTCGAGGCCGACGCCGAATTGCAGAGCCTTGGAGCTGGCCTGGCTCAGCTTGAAGCGGGTGTGGGTGTAGGAGATGAAGGGTGAGAAGAAGATCAGCTTGCTGCCCTCCAAGCGCGCGTTCGCGCTGTAATCCGGAAACCCGGAGATGAGGTTTCGCACCCCGACGAGTTCCGTGTTCGGCTGGGCAAAGGCCGTAGTCGGGATCGTCTTGTCGTAGAGGCTCTTGGTGACCTGCCCGCTGGCGCGCAGCCCGAAAAACTTGACGCCCGCGAAACCCGAGAGATCGGTCTGGCCGAGGATGAGCCTGGGAACCGACCCTGCTCCGTCCTCACGGTGCGCGATATAGCCCACCGCGCCTCCCACGTCCACCCGGGTCAATCCCTCCCCCCACTTGCCGACCTCGCCGCGCGCGTTGGGACCGGCCAAGCGCCCCGTGCCTTTGCCTCCGGACTTCAGGGTGAAGGTCACATCCGCGCTGGCCGAGGCATTGCTGTAGCCGTTGAGCTTCGGCGTGGCGCCGCCCTCAAGCCCGATGGAGAAGAGCGCGGCATCGTAGCCGATGCGCCCGTAGAACGCCTTATAGGTCCCGGAGGATTGATCTGTTTTAAAGACGTTCGCCCGCGGCCTGATGTAGAAGCCGCTCTCGGTCCTCGCTTCCACATAGCCCGACCCGCCCGAGTAGCCGGACGAGCCGAAAGTCGGGTCTATGCCGCCGTCAAAAGAAGCGGCCGCCCCCCAAGACGCCATGAACATCAAACCGACGAAAGCCAGCCATGGATTTCTCATCATCCCCCCCATTCTCTGCATTCCCGTGTATTGTAGAACATCTGCCGCTAGAGAGCGCGCGGCAGCAGGACGGCTCGAGCCTTGGCCAGCGCCAGCCGGGGCTCGCGGATCGATCGTCCCAAGAAGGCGGCAAAGACCTTGGGCTTGAGGACGAAGGAGCGAAGGAGACGGGCGCGGATCGCGATCAGCTGAGGGATGGTCAGATAGGGGCTCACCTGCACGGACACCTGGTCGAGCAGGTAATCGTCCCAGCGCCACGGAGGCCTCAAGAGTCCGCGCGCCACGCAGTCTTTCCACAACTGCGTGCCTGGGAAGGGAGTGCAGTAGCTGACGCCGATGCAATCGAGGTCGTTCTCCTTGATGAACCTCTCGGTGAGGCGGATGTCTTCGAGGCGCTCATCGGGACAGCCGATGATGAAGTTCGCCGCGGACAGCAGGCCGGCGGAATGGCACAAGGCGACGGCCGCGGCGTTCTGCTCGACCGTCATGCGCTTGGCCAAGACATCCAGCGTGCGCTGAGAGCCGCTTTCCAGGCCGAGACACAATTGACGGCAGCCGGCCTGTCTGGCCAGGCGCAGCAATTCAGGGGAGAGTTCATCCGCCCGGGCGTTGCAGGCCCACAGGAGCTTGATGTCCTTGTCCAGCAGCAGCTGGCAGATCTCTGTGGCGCGCTTGCGGTTCCTGAAAAAATCATCGTCGACGAAGACCAGCGCGTCGATGCGATGGGCGCGTATCAGATACTGGATGTCGTCGATCACCCGCTCGGGCGAATGGTAGCGCATCGGCAGCCGGTTCCACGTGTTGTGGCAGAAGGTGCATTGCTCCGGACAGCCGCGGCTCGTGTTCAAATAACCCAGCCGCGCGCTCCGCGGCGCGAAATAAAAGGAGAGACCGAAGGGATGGCGTTGGCGCGTGTGCGCATAGAATTCCGTCTGCATCAAATGAAAGGCCGGTCGGGGGAGATCATCGAGCGAGCGGACGAATCCCTGGGGGACGATCCGCTCCTCGCGGCCGTGCATCGCCAGATCCAGCAGCGCCTGCTCCCCTTCGCCGACGACCACGTGGTCGGCGTGTTCCAGCGCCTCTTCGGGCATCACCGAGGCATGCGGGCCGCCCAGCACGGTCTTCCAGCCGCGTTCGCGGCAGAACCGAGCGATCTCATAAGCGCGCGACGCCTGGGGAGTCAGCACCGTGATCCCCACCAGATCCGGAGCGAAGGCGAGCAGCCCCGACTCGATGTCCTCGCCCACCGGTTCATCGAAGATCCTGACGTTGATGCCGTGCTTTTCGAGGTAGGCGGCAAGCGAGCCCAGCGATAGGGGCGCGATCTGGGCCAGCCGCATCGCCTTGCCCGGATTGATCAGCGCGACTTTCGGGTACCGCATTGGCGTCGGATCCATGGGAAACATCTCGCCGGATGGAGCGTGTCGATGATTTTGATTGTAGCCTTTCTGCGGACGTTTGCCCATCCGATGCGAGATTGGGAGATGCCTGGAAAACTGTTGTAGAATATACCCTGCCGGGCAGTTAGCTCAGCGGTAGAGCACTGTCCTCACACGACAGGGGTCATAGGTTCAAATCCTATACTGCCCACCACTTTGACAGCACCTCAGCGCTTCAGGAAGCGCCGCGCCATCTCCAGGTCGGCATGGAAGGTCTGGTTTTTAAGGAATTCGGCGTAGATCTCATTGCCCAGCTGTTTGGCGGCCTCGACGTCCGTGGGATGATGGACCCCGCCGATGACCCGGTCCAAGGCGACCTCATCGGCGCGGGCGAGGAATTCGGCGCGCCTCTCGGGCGCCAGGTCGGAGAGGACCAAGGCAAAGACCCGGGCCACGGCCGCATGTCCGCTGGGGTAGGAATAGCCTTTCTCATTGGGAGCCGGGATGCAGGGATGCACGGAGCTGTCTTGGGCAAAGGGACGCGGCCGGTCATATTTAGTCTTAAGGAAACCGACAGACAGGTAAGTGTCGTCCTGAACGTGCCGGAAGAACTGAGCAACCTCCGAGGGCATGGGCTGGACAAAGGGGCTGATGGCGCCGAAGAAGGCATCGTAGCCCGTGTGCCCCGCCTCGGCGGCGGCGCGGGCGCACTGATGAGCCGTACGCTTGACCTGCCAATCCTTGATCGCCGCCATGTCCTGCCTGTCCGTCTCTGAACCGACGGCAGGCGGCGGATCCAGCTTCAATGAGCGCAGCTGGTCGTCCTGAGCATAGAAGGCCGGCTTGGCCTCCCACGCCAGGCTCCGCGGCGCAAAACAAACGCCCAGGCTCAAAGCCGCGAATCCTAGGAAGACGGCTCGGTTTTTTCTCACAGAAACAGAGGATAGCAATTCTGTATAATAAAGGAACTCATGGATAAAAAAAGACGTCTCAACGTCACCGGAGAGATCCGGCGGGTCATCGGCCTGGAAGCGGCGACCCTCTCGCGCCTGCGCTCATCGGTAGGGCCTTCCTACGCCCAGGCCGTGCGCCTCATCGCCCGCTGCCAAGGCAAGGTCATCGTGACCGGCATGGGAAAATCCAGCCTCATCGCCCAGAAGATCGCCGCGACCTTGGCCTCCACCGGGACCCCGGCCGTGCCCTTGGACGCCGCGGAGGCCTCGCATGGGAGCCTCGGGCTGGTCCAGAAGCAGGACCTCGTGCTTGCCATCGGAAAGTCCGGCGAATCCGACGAGCTCAACCATCTTTTTCCGCGCCTCAAAGCCCTGCGCGTGCCCATCATCGCCATCACCGCGGACCCTCGCTCCACCCTGGCTCGATCCGCCCGCGCGGTCCTGATCACGCCCGTCACCCAGGAAGCCTGCCCCCTGAATCTCACCCCCACCTGCAGCACCACGGCCGCTTTGGCCGTGGGAGACGCCCTGGCCGTAGCACTCATGGGCCTGCGCAGCTTCAAGTCCGCCCAGTTCGCCCGCAACCACCCGGCCGGCCAGCTGGGCAAGCGCCTGACCTTGACCGTGGACGATGTCATGCGTTCGGGCAAGAACAATCCCATCGTGCGCGAGAACGTCCCGGTCGGCCGCATGCTCGTCGAGATCACCCGCCAGCACGCCGGCGCCGTCTCCATCGTGGACCGCCAAGGCCGCTTGAAGGGCCTGGTCACGGACTACGACATCCGCGAAGCCCTGGAGAGGGGAAAGAATCTCCAAGATCTCTCGATCGCTCAGATCATGAATCCCAAGCCCACGACGATCAGGCCCGAGGCCCTCGCCTCCCGGGCGGTCGAGATCATGGAGCTGCGCGCGCACCCCTTCAATGTCCTGCCCGTAGTGGACGGACGGGGCCGCGCCGTGGGCATGATCCAGATCCACGATCTGCGCAGCCGCGGGCTCTAAGCCGTGCTCCTCGCCCTGGAAAGCAGCCTCTTCCTCCTCGCCCTCGTCCTCCCCATCTCGATCGCCGCAACCAACATGGCGCTGGGCCTGGTCACGGCCGCGCTGATCGCTGTCTCGATCTCCGGGCCGCGCCCCGAGTGGCGCAAGGCCTGGGGTCCGGCCGGCGCGTGCCTGGGACTTTACTGCGCCGTCTCTCTGCTCACTTCCCTGACAGGGATCTCTCCCGCCATCAGCCTCCATCACCTGCCCAAGGACATCCACAAGCTCTGGGTCTTCTGCATCCTGCTGCCGGCTCTGCGCCTCTCGGCCATGCGCCGGCTGCCCGCGGCCCTGGCGCTGGGATTCTCCTTCGTGGCCATCTATGGCATCGTCCAATTGGCCCTGGCCTGGAACGTGTCCTGGATGCGGGCGCACGCCTTCGTCCATCCCGTCACTTACGGGGAGATGATGGCCTTGGGACTCTTGGGCGGCCTCGCCTTCCTCTCCCAAAGCCGACCCGGCCCGACTCGACGGATGGCTGGCATCTTCATCCTCTTGGTCACCACCGCGCTCATCTTCAGCAAGACCCGCGGCGCCTTGCTCGGACTCGCCGCCGGACTCGCAGCCATGGCCTGGCTGCATCCCTCCTGGCGCCGGTGGGTGAAATGGGGAATCTTGGCCGCTGTCCTGGGCTGGGTGGCGCAAGACCTCCTGCGCCATGACGCCTCCCTGATCCTGTCCATCAGCCAGGGAAGCGCCGCGGTCGGGACCAACCCGCAACTCGACCGATTCATCCTCTGGGACGCGGCCTGGCGCATGTTCAAGGACCATCCCTGGCTGGGAGTGGGCCCTTCCAACTACCGCACGGCCTTTACCGGCTATGTCTCCGTCCTGGTCGAGGGGGAGAGGACCTGGGGATCGGCGCACAACCTCTACCTGCACCAAATGGCCGAGCGCGGCCTGCTCGGGCTCACCGCGCTGCTGGCGCTCATCACCGCGCTGCTCGTGAGGGCCTGGCAGCGGGTCCGCCAGAATCCCGATGCCTGGGCCCTGTGGGCCTTGGGAGCCACCGTGGCTTTTTTCGCCATGAATCTCACGGAAAACGCCTTCCAAAACGAACAACTCACCACGCTTTTCCTCTTCTCCTGGCTGTGCGCCGAGGCGGCCGCGGCAAAATTGATATAATCGGGCCGATGTCCATCCCCGCTTGGCTGCGGAATGCCGCACGGACAGGGCTGCATCTCGCCCTGGACGCGGCCGCCGTGGTCGCCTCCTACGGTCTGGCCTATCTCGGACGCTTTCATTGGGACCGTTGGGTGGCCGCCTTCCCCATCACCGGCACGCTGCCCGAGTGGGGAGTCTACGCCAGCATGCTCTGGATCGTCGTGCCCCTGTGGATCCTCCTTTTCTGGTATTCCGCGCGGCTCTACGACAGCCCTTGGATGAGCGCGGCCGACCGCTTCCTCAAGATCGTCAAGGGCTGTTTTCTGGGCACCGTGGCCGCCTTGGCGGCGACCTACATCTATTCCCGTCTTGAATATTCACGGATGATGCTGCTCTTGGCCCTGCCCATCTCAGTAGTCCTGGTCTCCTTGAGCCAAGCCCTCGTGCTCTGGCTGGACGCCTGGATCGCGCGCCATGAGGCCGCACGGCCGGTGCTCCTCGTCGGCGGAGGCGCCGTGGCTCGGGTGGTCCAGGACCGCATCCGCCGGCGCCATCCCGAGGCCGAGATCCACGCCCTGGACGACCTTCCTCCCGCATCGGAATTGGAGCGTCTGCTGGCCCAGAATCCCTTCTACGAGATGATCCTCTTCAAGTCCTCGCTGCCCCACGAACGAATCCTGGAGGCGGCGGAGCTCTGCGAGTCCCATGGAGCGGCGTTCAAGATGCTTCCGGACCTCCTGGAACTGCGCCTAGGCGAGGTCCAGATGGACCAGGCCCTCGGCCTGCCCGCCTATCGCATCCAGCACGGCTCCATGACCCGGCTCAATTTCGCGGCCAAACGGGCTTTCGACCTCGTCTTCTGCCTCCTGGTCCTGATCCTGGCCGGCCCCCTGTGCGCGCTGGCGGCCCTGCTCATCAAACTCGACTCGCCGGGACCCGCGCTCTACCGGCAGAAGCGCCTCGGCTTCAAGGGCCGCGTGTTCGAGGCCTGCAAGTTCCGAACCATGTCCGCGGACGCCGAGTCGAAGATCGCCTCCGTCAAGGATCAGAACATCCACGGCGGAGCGTTCTTCAAAGCCAAGAACGACCCGCGCGTCACGCGCGTCGGGCGATGGCTGCGTCGCTTTTCTCTCGACGAATTCCCGCAGTTCATCAACGTCTTCAACGGCGAGATGAGCGTGGTGGGACCACGGCCGCTCGCCCTGACCACGGGGGAGATGGAGAATCTCATGAGACTCTTCGGCGAAACGGCCAAGAAAAGGCTCAACGCCCTGCCGGGCATCACGGGCCTTTGGCAGATCTCCGGACGCTCGGATGTCGCCGGCGACCAGCGCTTCGCCCTAGATCTGTTCTATATCGAACACTGGTCGCTGGGAATGGACCTGGAAATCATCCTCAAAACCGTACCGGCCATGCTGTCGGCCAAGGGGGCCTATTGACGACCGCGACCATGAAGATCCCGCTGTTGAGCCTCGCCAAGCAGAAGGAGCGCCTCGGGGAATCCCTGAACCGGGCCGTTCAAAAAGTCATGGATTCAGGCGTCTTCATCCTGGGCCCCGAGGTGCGGCAATTCGAAGCCGAGTTCGCCGCGGCCCTGCAGGCGCGAGAGGCCATCGGAGTCTCCGACGGCACCAACGCCCTGCGCATCGCCCTACAGGCCCTGGGCGTGGGCCCGAAGGACGAGGTCATCCTGCCCTCCTTCACCTTCATCGCCACGGCCACGGCCATCTCGTCGCTGGGCGCCACGCCCGTGTTCGCGGACATCGACCCCATCTCCATGAACCTGGACCCGGTCTCGGCGGCCAAGGCCGTGACCCCTCGGACCAAGGCCCTTCTGCCCGTCCACATCTTCGGGTTCCCCGCGGACATGGACGGCCTGACCGCTCTGGCCAAAGAGAAGGGACTCAAGATCATCGAGGACTGCGCGCAGGCGCACCTGAGCGCCTTCAAGGGCCGCGCGGTCGGCACGATCGGCAACGCCGGCGCTTTCAGCTTCTATCCCTCCAAGAACTTAGGGGCCGCCGGAGACGCGGGCGCCGTGACCACCCAGGACCCGGATCTCGCCGAGATCATCCGTGAGCTTGGCAACTGCGGCCGGGTCACTGGAGGACCCGCCTATCAACATGTCCGCATCGGGTATACCAGCCGATTGGATGAGATCCAGGCGGCGGTCCTGAGGGTCAAGCTGACCCATCTAGCGCAATGGACGGCCAGCCGCCGCCGGATCGCCCAGCGCTACATCCAGGATCTGCAGGGGCTCCCCCTGCGCCTGCCGGAGCTGGGAACGGCTGGGACCAAGCACACCTTCCACCTCTTCGTCATCCGCTGCGAGAAGCGCGACCTGCTTGCCCAACATCTGAGCAAGCAGGGCATCGGCAACGGCGTCTACTATCCCATCCCCGTCCACCGCCAACCGGTCTACGAAGGACTCGGAAAGGGGCTCTCCCTTCCCCACACCGACGAGGCGTCAAGGACCGCCCTGGCCTTGCCCATGTTCCCGGAACTCGAAGAGTCGGAAGTGGATGCGGTGTGCCGAGCCGTGAAGGAGTTCTTTGCCTAGGATCCTTTTCGTCTCCACCTCCACCACCCTCGGCGGCGCGGAGAAGACCCTATCGACCTTGGCCGCGAGCCTGGACCAGAGGGAATTCTCCATCGCGGGCATCGTCAGCCTCAAGCCATTGGGCTTCTATGCCCAACGCCTCTCGGAGAGCGGCTTCAAGGTCCAAAGCCTCGATATCCGCCGCATGCCAGGATATTCCCAGGCAAAAACCCTGGCCCGGATCATCCGCGAGGAGAGACCGGACATCGTGCATGCCTTCATGTACCAGGCCATCGAGCTCTGCCGGCTCGTCAAGAAGACCTCCGGCCTTCCCTTCGTCCTCATCAGCTCGCCGCGCGTCAATTACCGCACCCGCTCATGGCCGACCCGGATGGCGGACAGGCTGCTGAAGGGGGCCGATGATCTACTCATCTCCGAATCCCGAGCCTCGCGCAATTTTCTGGTCCAAAAGCTCGGCTATGCTCCCAGCCGGGTGAGCGTCATCCACAACGGCATCGACACATCCCTGTTCTCCCCCTCTTCCCGCAAGCCGGATCCAGACTCGATCGTCGTCGGCACCATCGGCCGCCTGGACGCCCAGAAGAACCAGGGCGTCCTCCTCAAGGCCATGGCCGCACTGCGGCACATCCCGCGGCTGCGCTGCGTCATCGTCGGCGAAGGCCCCGCTCGCGGCCGGCTCCAGGCGCAGATCCGCCGCCTCGGCCTGGGAAGATCCGTGGAACTTACAGGCGAAAGCAGGGATCCTGTCCGTTGCCTCGCGTCTTTCGACATCTTCACCTTGCCCTCCCTGTGGGAAGGCCTGCCCAACGCTCTCTTGGAGGCCATGGCCTGCGGCCTGGCCGTTGTGGCTTCGCAGGTCGACGGCGTCGCGGAGGTCGTGACCTCGGGGCAGGACGGTCTCCTCGTCCCTCCGGCAGACGCCGCTGCCCTGGCGCAAAGCATCGCCCGTCTTGTCGAGGACGCCGGTCTGCGCCGTCGCCTGGGCTCGGCCGCTCGCGAGCGCGTTTTAAAGGATTTCAGCCTCCCCGCCATGATCGCCGGATACACAGCCGCCTACCGGGTCATTCTCGCGAGACGCTCATCTTCGTCTTGACACTGTAATATCACGCTGTTATACTCAGGACGCGTGCGCGCGCGGTGCGAGAGTTCACGCGCCGGCGCGCATACGCGGCATCGCGGAACCCGGACAACATCTTGCGTCAACTTCATCTTTTGCGCCTCTACGGGCTCTGCGCCCTTCTTTTAACTCTCGCGCCGGTGCGCGAGGCGCGAAGCCAGGACGCCTCCCCTCAGGCTGAGCAGAACGTCCTTCTCTGGCCGCAAAAACCGGAGAAGCCCGTCTCCACCTCCCCCTTCAGCGCGCCCTGGGATCCCGACTTCGCGCAGCAACCCCAGGCCGCCCCCGCCGCCGCGCCGGCGGTCCCCGCCGAGGCCGAGCCGCTCCCCGCCGTCATCCCGGCCAAGGGCTCCTTCCTCCTCCTGGACCGCCCAGACGCCCATCGCATCTGGGAGCCTGCGGCTTTGCCTGCGGCTGCGCCGCAGGTCCCGTCCACCGCACCGAGCCGCGAATTTCTCGATTTCGTCAAGATCCTCAAGCCCTTCGCCTACAGCCAGGAGCGCTTCGTCCAGGCACGCACCGCCCTGGAAGAAGGCCGCGCCCCGGTCGAAGGCCTTCCCGTCGGCCTGGTCGAACGCGAGGCCGTGGCGGTCTCGACAAGCTCGAACCTGAGGCCTCCCCCCCCAGAGCTCGAGATGCCCTCCCAACAGATGAGCCTCTCCGTCACGGGCCGCAAAATCATCGGCGTCCAATTCTCCGAGAAGAGATATCTCTACGATCAGAGCGCGACCGGCCGCCCGACCAGCACCAACCTCTTCGACATCCAGCAGCAGCTCCAGCTGCGCATGCAGGGAAAGGTGGGGCCCAAGATCTCCATCAACATCGACTATGACGACACCCGCACCGACAATCAGCAGGACATCTCCATCGTCTATCAGGGCAACCCCAACGAACCGATCCAGAACGTCTCCTTCGGAGACATCGACCTCTCGCTGCCGCCTACGGAATTCGTCTCCTACAACAAGCAGCTCTTCGGCATCCGCGCGGACGTCAAGTACAGAGGCCTGAAGGCCAGCGTCATCGGCAGCCGCACCAAGGGCACCACCAAATTCAGGGAGTTCATCGGCAACACCCAGTTCGTCTCCAACGACCTGCTGGATACCTCCTACGTCCGGCATCAGTACTACGATCTCGCCTTCGGCACGGTCGTGGCGCGGCTGCCGATCCGCTCGGGCTCGGAGCAGATCTGGCTCTCCCAGATGAACGTCGGCTCGCCCAACGTCAATCAGTCCTCCTTCACGGTCGATGACCTCGGACAGGCGGTCGCGACCCTCTCCTCGGACAAGTGGACGCGCCTCTCTCCGGGGACGGACTACACCATCGACTACATCAACGCGATCTTGACCTTCCGCACCCCGGTCCAGCCGCAATGGGCCGTGGCCGTGGACTACCTCGACGCCTCCGGGCGCGCGCTGTCGGTGCAGACCAGCACCTCGGCCAGCGGAGGCACCGGGCTGCGCAAGCTCATCAAGGCCCCCTCGGACGTCGCCCTGCGTCCCGATCTGGCGAGTTGCGACACGTGCAGCCTGGAGCTCGGCTACAAGCGGGAGCTCAAGACGGTCTACAACCTCGGCCAGCCGCAGATCGTGCGCGACAACGGCCAGGGAAATTTCGTGCTCAAGGTCTTCAACGCGCAGCGCCAGGAGATCGGATCCACGCTCAACCCCGTCCAGAAATATCCGGACACGATCAACGTGGACTTCGAGAACGGCATCTTCCGCCTGCTCCAGCCCTTCGCCGTCGTGGGCGACTCCTCCACGCAGGACCCGGACATCTACTCCCCCACGCCGATCTCCAAGCGCCTTCTCCACGTGGAGTTCTACTACCGCCTGCGCACCTTCTTCCTCGACCCCGCCATCGTGGCGCAGTCGGAGATCGTGCTCGTCGACAACGTCAAGCTCAACCGCAACGTGGACTACTTCATCGATTACCAGTCCGGCTTCATCACCTTCTTCAACCCCGACCGCGTCGGGACGAACTCCAAGGTCGACATCAGCTATGAGGTCTCCCCCCTCGGAGGGGTGAGCGACGTGTCGCTCTTGGGCGGCCGCGTGTCCTACGATTTCACCAAGAACATCTCCTTGGGCTCGACCTTACTCTACCAGGCGGGGGTCAAGTCCCAGATCACGCCCAGCGTCACGGAACTGGCCAGCAGCCTGTTGGTCTACGATTTCGACCTCAAGCTCAAGGACATCCAGCTGCTCCCCAAGCTCAAGGCCAGCTTCGCCGGCGAGTTCGCCCAGAGCCGCCAGAACCCCAACCTCAACGATTTCGCCATCGTCGACAACATGGAGGGCATCAACCAAGAGACCCCGGCCGCCGTCACTCCCGCGAACACTCCCCTCTGGCAGATCGCCTCGAACCCGGGAGGGGTGCCGGTCGACCCCTCCATCCTCGGCTGGTCGAACGAGAACATCAACACCATCGCAATCAACCCGCGCTCCGCGGCCGCCTCCAACGCCACGCAGCCGGTCCTGGACTTGACCTACGACTTCTCGGCGCCGGACGCCGCCGCCTGCACCACGAAGGAAGCCTCCATCGTCTTCCCCTTCTCGGTCGCGGGCGTGGACCTCTCCCAGAAGTCGGTCCTGGAGGTAGTCATGCTGGGCGACGATTCCAGCAACCTCCTCAACTTCCGTCTCGGAGGCATCGACGAGAACGCGGACGGCTCGGGAACTCTGCGTACCGAGGACACGGCCGGCGACGGGATCCTCCATCCCGGAGCCGACATCGGCTTTCTCTACCAGCCCCCCGGCTGCGCCCACAGCGCCCGCTACGGCGCCAACAACGGCGTCCTCGACTCGGTGGACATCAACAAGAACAACCGGCTCGATCAAGATGACGGCTTCGGAGGCAATTTCGGCTACCTCTGCGCCGGAGGGTCGGGCAGCCTGTGCACTTCGTCGAGCAGCGACCAGCTCTTCAGCCTCAACTCCGGAACCCACACGGCCATTGACTTCGGCTCGGGCGCCTCGGGGTCCAACGCCGGCTGGCAGACCTTCTACATCCCCCTCAACATCTCCACCGCCAACATCGCCAATTGGCAGGCCATCAAGGACATCCGCATCTCGGTGAAGTCCGCCGGAGGCAGCGCCACGAAGACCTCCGGGGTCATCAAATTCGCCCACATCAGCGTGATCGGGACCACCTGGCAGAAGGGGGCGGCCGGCGATCCGGCCACGGGCCAGACCCAGCTCATCTCCGAGAGCGTCTCCGCCACCCCGGTCAACTCCGTGGACAACCCGACCTACATCCCCATCTACAACGGAAGCGGCGACGCCCAATCGGTCTTCAACGACCTTTACGGCAGCGTCGCCTCCCTGCAGAAGCAGTCCGGTTCGCAGAACATCTCGGAACAGTCGCTCCAGATCGATTTTTCCAGCATGACCCTGAGCTCGGTCGCCGGCTCGACCACGACGGTCTTCACCAAGAGGGTATTCACCACAGCCATCGACGTCAGCCAGCACAAGCAGCTGAATTTTCTGCTCTACGCCAACGCCGACCCGTCCAACATCAACACGACCGACCATAAGTTCTTCCTGCGCTTGGGCAATGACGCGAACTTCTGGGAAGTCCAGGTCCCCCTCTCCGGCACCACCTGGCAGAAGATCTCCATCAACCAGTTCAGCTCGTCCAACAACGGCGTGATGGACTCCTGGAGCGCCACCCAGCCCGGCGTGGTGGTCTTGAGCTCGGGGGCCCCCTCGCTGCAGCAGGTCGGCGAGATCGTCGCCGGGGTGTACAAGACCGCGGGCCCCGCCAACACCAAGGGCCGGCTCTGGCTCGACGAGATCTACCTCGGCCAGCCGGTCGTGCGCGTGGGCAACGCCTATTCGGCGGCGGCGGATTTCGACCTCAAGGACTGGGGCACCTTCGGCTTCAAGGAGCGCTCGGTGGACCGCAACTTCCAGACCCCGACCTCGGTGGTCTCCAACCAGGACAACCGGCTCGACTCGGTCTACCTCAACATCAAGCGCCTCTCCTATTTCCCGATGAGCTTCAACCTCAAGCGGACCATCACGGACACTCCCAACACGGCCCTGACCGGGAACCTCTCCAACCTGGTCAACGCGCTGGCGGCCGGCAAGGTCACCAACTGGAACGGCTCGGCCCAGGGCAATTTCGCGCTGGGCGCCTGGCCGCGGCTGTCGCTCTCGTCCACGCGCAACCGCACGGAATACTCCCTGCTCACCCGCACCGACGACGCCGTCGCCTACAACGGGACGCTGCAGTACGGCATCCCCCTCAACCGCGGCTATATCCCCAAGACCCTGGACTTGAACTACAGCTACGCGACCACGAGCGTCGAGTTCAGCTCCCTGGAGGCGCGCCAGATCCCAGGAAACATCAACAGCAACGATCTCAGCCAGACCTTCGGGATCAAGCTCACCTTCGCCCCCTGGCAGGGCTCCTCTTTCAATCCGCATTACAGCCTCGCCAAGGTGTCGGAGCGCACCGACGACGACACTGGGCCGACGGAGCTCAAGTTCAGCTATCCCAAATCCCTCAATCAAAGCATGGGATTCACCTCGAACTTCCGGCTGCTGAGCTGGCTCAACCCCCAGGTCAACTACCAGATCGACACCATCGAGAACTCCATCCTCACGGTCTCCACCTACGTCGTCAACACTTCCACCTACGTCTTCAATCCCGGAGAGATCAAGACGGTCAACCGTTCCGCCAACGGCTCGATCAACCTGCCGCTCACCGTGGGCGAGATCTTCCCGCACGCCAGACTCCTGCATTCCCTGAACATCGTCTCCGGCTATCAGATCCAGGACGGCGACGTCTACAACCAGGTCGAGCGCGGCTACAACGCGGCCGCCAGTTTCTGGGTGCGCACCCCGCTGAAGCCCTCCAATGCCGCGGCCCAGCTGGCCAACCAGACCCTGCGCGACACCGTCAACTCCACGCAGCGCTGGTCGCCCCTGGAAGCCTTCAACCTCAAAGGCCGACTGGTCGCCCTGAAGACCCTCTCGCTCTCCAACAATTTCGTCTACAGCGTCCAGCGCTCGAACACGACCGGGACGCTCTCCAAGACGATCGCCACCACCCTGCCGGATCTGGTCGCCACCCTCGGGCAGATCGAGAAGCTCGTGGCCATGGAACGCTGGCTAAACAACACCCAGACCAACCTGCGCCTCTCCGCGCACAGGACGGAGAACGTCGGCGCCTCGATCATCACCGACCTCAACGTCGGCTCGGACCTGCGCTCGATCATCCTCAAGCGCTTCGACAGCCTCTTGAGCTACAATTTCCGCACCAGCAAGACCCGAGACCTCCTCGTCGACGCCAACACCCAGGACACGCAGCACCAGGATGCCACGGCCCAGACCAATTTCAGCATCCGCAAATTCTATCTCACCCCCAAGATCGACTACACCCATGACGAAACCACTCTCGGCACGGGGGTCCAGACGCAGAACATCACCATCCTCACGCCCAGCCTCCTGGTGCGCACGGACGTGGCGCTGCCGCGCGGGCTGATGCTGCCGGGCGCCAAGAAGGCGATCCTCTTCTCCAACCGCATCATCTGGACCACGACCCTCTCCTGGGCCGACCGCCGCTCCCCCGTGACCCAGGCAGACAACTCCGACCTCTTCAGCCTCACCACCAGCGGCGACTATGAGATCGCCAAGAACCTGCGCATGACCATGAACGGCGCCGCCTCGCGCCTATGGAATCGCTACCTCAAGCAGGAGGACTTCCTCTCCTACCAGTTCGGCACCACGATGACCTTCCAGTTCTAATGGTCTATTGGGGTCAGTCTATTGGGGTCAGGTCTTGACTTTTGACTGAGAGGCAATTAAAGGAAAAAATGTTAACCCTGATTTGTTTATGAATTTAAATCTTTTTTTACAAACAAGAGCCCGACCAACTCAGTCAAAAGTCAAGACCTGACCCCAATATTTGGCCGACCATAGCCAGGAGTTCGTCTTTCTTGTAGGGTTTGGCCAGGTAGTAGGTGCGCCCGTCCATGTCCACGCTCTTGAGGACCTTCTCCTCCGCAACCGAACTGAGGATGAGCACCGGGATATCGCGCGTGTGTTGGGAGAGCCGCAAACGCTGATGGAAGGCGGCGCCGCCTCCGGCAGGGAACAGAAAATCCAGGATGATGAGGGCAGGATGCATCTGCCGGACCAGGGCCATGGCCTGGACCCCGTCCAGAGCGACCTGAGAGGAGTGGCCTCCTTCCTTGAGGGCCTGGCCGATGAGCGGAGCCAGCTCCTCGTCGTCTTCGATGATCAAAATGGAGGACATTGCGATGCATGCTACCATATTTTTGTAGACTGACCGGGTGAACGCGCTCATCATATCCCCGGACCAGGAACTGGCCTCGCGCTGCGTCATGGAGCTCGCCAAATACGGCTGCCGCATCTGCGCACAATCCTCCTTGGCCGCGGCTCTGTCTGCCGTGGAAGCGCGCAGTTCGGACACGGCCAGGCAAGACCTGGCGGTCCTGGCCCGACTCAACGCCTGCCAATGCCATGAAGCCCTCGGGACCCTCAAGACGCATCTTCTGACCCGCTCGGCCGGCATCCTCATCGTCAACGACCAGCTCAAAGCCGAAGAGATCCAAGAGCTCCTCAAGTCGGGGGCCGAGTGCTACTGCAAGCCCTTCTTAGCGGCCATCTTTTCCGCGCGCGCCCGGGGACTTCTGCGCCGCCGAAAGAATCCTGCCTAAAACACTGGAACTTTTCAGGGCCTCGATCGTATAGAGTGTATGGCCCTCCTGTCCCAGCTCAAAGCGACGGCCTTGCATTGGCTCCTGCCCCAGACCTGCTGCCATTGCCGTGAAGACTTGGCGTCTGATTGGCGAGAGCCCCTCTGCCCCGCTTGCCTCTCAAAACTCGTCCCAGCCGAGCCGCCCTTCTGCCTGCGCTGCGCCGAACCGCTCTTGAACGGCAAGATCCTTTGCCCCGCCTGCTCAGGCCATCCCTGCGCCTGCCGCACGATCCGCGCCGCCTTCCTTTATAAGGGCCCCGTCCCAGCCCTGGCGCACGGCTTCAAATACCGCGGCCGCCAAGACGCGGCCCAGGCCGCCGGCCGCTGGATGGCCGGGCATTTCGCGCGCTTCGGCGAGCTCTCCGGCTGCGACGCCCTAGTCCCGGTTCCCCTTCACCCCAGGCGCCTGCGCGAGCGCGGCTACAATCAAGCGGAGATACTGGCCCGCGAACTCAGCCGAGCGACCGGCTTGCCCATGAAAAATCTCCTGGAACGCCCCAAGGCCACGAAGCCGCAGTGGGATCTGGACCAAGAGGCCCGCCGCCAGAACCTCTCCGGGGCCTTCGTGGCCAAGCCTCAGGTCAAAGGCTTAAGACTCCTCATCATCGATGACATCTGCACTTCGGGGAGCTCTCTGGAGGAGTGCGGCCGCGCCCTGCATCGGGCTGGAGCCTCGCGCGTCGCCGCCTTCGTGTTTGCGCGCCAGACGCTCTCAGCGCCTTAACGTCCGAGGATCTTGTCCAGCCAAGGCCTCGGCGCGGATACCGTTTCCGCCTCGCGGCGCGGCGCGGCAAAGACGGGCAAGGTGAAGAAAAAAGCCGCCCCTTGGCCCAGGTCGCTTTCCACCCAAAGCTTGCCGCCCTGCAGATGCGCCAAGGCCTTGGCGATCGATAGCCCCAGACCAGTGCCCAAGGGCTGACGCTCGCCCGTCGCGATCTGGACGAACTTGTCGAAGATCTTCTTTTGGTCGGCCTTGGCGATGCCCGGCCCCGTGTCGGTCACTGAGAAACGCACGAACTTTCCCGTACTGTCGGAGCATGGCGCCAGGGCCACGGTGATGCGTCCTTCGGACGGCGTGAACTTGACCGCATTGGAGATGATATTGATGAGCACCTGGATGGTTCTTTTGCCATCCGCCAGGACCAGCGGCTGGCCTGGGGAGATCAAAAGCACTATCTCAATCCCCTTCTTGGAGGCCCAAGGCCGAAGGCTCTCTGCCGCCTCGCGGGCGAGCCCCTCCGGATCGGTCGGCTTGGGCGCCACCGTCATCTGGCCTGACTCGAGCTTGGAAAAATCCAGGATGCTGTTGATCATGTCCGCCAGGCGATCGGAATTCCTGATCGCCGTGCCCACCATCTTCGACCCATCCGCATCAAGACGGACGCCGGATTGACCTTCCAGGATCTCCAGGGCCGCGCGGATGGAGGAGAGCGGGGCTCTGAGCTCATGGGTGACATGGGCCACGAAATCCTCCTGCATCCTCTGCATTTCCTTATATTTGGCCTCATCCGAGAGAGTCGAGACCATGCCCACGACCTTTCCCGCCTCGTTCTGGACCACCGCCCCGGCCGCGCGCAAAGTGCGACGGATGTCCGCCGCGGCTTGAACGTCGACGGCGGGCAAGCCGGCCGCCGGGCTGACTTCTCCGGCCAAAGTGACCATGCGTCCTTCTCCGGTTTGAGCACTCAAGGGCTGACCTGCAGCCTGGGCAAGAGTCTTGCCGTAGATCCTCTCCGCCGCGGGGTTCATCATCAGGATGCGCCCCTGCCCGTCGACGACCACGACGCCGTCCGCTATATTTTCAACCACCGCCTTCGTGCGGACCTGCTCGCCGCGAAGGATGGTCTTCTCGTGCTCGATGGTCCGAGTGGCCTCTTCCACGCGCCGGCGAAGATCTTCTTGCACGAGTTCCTTGACGCGCGCGATGACTGCGGCACGCAGACCCGCTTCAGGCACCGCCCGGCTCACCAAGGCCTCGATGGCCTTGTCGATGGTCTGCCCTTGAAAGCTCAGATCATCGGGAACGGAAACGTCCGACCCGGGCGCAGGCGCCTCGCCATTGACCCGGACATAGACCGCCTCGTTGAGGCCGATGTGTGTGATGCCGCGCGACTTGAGGAAATCTTGGGGATTCCAGGAGGCGACTGCCTCAGGCCGCAAAGCCGCCAGCTCACAGAAGGCCGCCAGATCCACCGGGGTCACTCCGGTCTTGAATGTGATGCTGGAAAGCTGGAGGCGTGAAAAAAATGATGTGAAAATGCGCGGGATCTTTCCATCCTCGGCGATCAGCCTTCCATTGGCCAGCCATTTGTCCTGATCCAGGGAAAAAGAGACCTCGCCGCCCGCCTGGGCCAGGACTTCCGCCAGCAGTCCCCCGATCGCGCGCAGAGCGGCCAACACCGCCGGATGGCTGGCCCTGTAAAGCCCCGCCTGCCCCACGCCCTGGGCCAGGCCTTGCAGGACCTTCACGGCCAGCCGGTCGAACTGCTCGGATGCCATGGGCCCCATCAGAGTCGGACGATCTTAGAGGAAGACAGTCCCCGCGTCGCATGACGCGCATCGAAGACGAGGCGGGAGAGGCGCACGACCCGCGCGTAGTCGAGGGCGTGATGGGCGGTCAGGATGGCGACGCAGTCCGCACCTTTAAGAGCGTGTCCCGTCAAAGGTGTACAGTCAAGGTGTCGACCATTGATTTCCACGGACGCGACAAAAGGATCATGGAAACTGACGCGCGCCCCGGCGCGGACCAGAAGGGCCATCACGTCGACGGACGGGGATTCCCGGCAATCCGCCACGCCGGGCTTGTAAGCGACGCCCAAGACCAGGATGCGGCTTCTCCGCAAAGAGCGGCGCTGGGTCTTCAAAGCCTCGGCGATGCGCCGGGCCGCGTAGTGCGGCATGGCGCTGTTGACGGTAGAGGCCAGTTCGATGAATCGCGGCTTCAAGTGCAGGGTTTTTGCCTTCCAACTCAGAAGGCGAGGGTCCTTGGGGATGCAGTGGCCCCCGATGCCCGGCCCCGGCCTGAAGGGCATGAACCCGAAAGGCTTGGTGGACGCCGCCTCGATGATCTCCCAGACATCGAGACCCAGGGGATGGCAGAGCTGGGCCATCTCGTTGGCCAAGGCGATGTTGACGGAACGGAAGGTGTTCTCCAAAAGCTTGACCGTCTCAGCCACCCGCGTGCTCGAAACGGGGACGACTCGGTTGACGATGCAGGAGTAGAGGGCCCGCGCCCGCCGCAGGGAGGCCTCATCCGAACCTCCCACCACCTTGGGCGTGTTGGCGATGGTCCAGGTCGGGTTGCCCGGGTCCACCCGCTCCGGGGAGAAAGCCAGGAAGAAATCCTTGCCCAATCTCAGGCCCGATCCCTCCAAGATGGGAAGGATGACCTCGTCAGTCACCCCGGGATAGGTGGTGCTCTCCAAGACCACCAACTGGCCGCGCTTGAGACGCCCGGCGATCTGCCGGACAGCGGCGATGACGTTGGAAAGATCCGGCTCCTTGGTCTTGCGCAAGGGGGTCTGCACGCAGACGATGAGGACATCCTGACGGGAGATCTCGTCGAAACCGGAGAAAGCGGCGAATCGACCCTTCCGGATCCAACGGCTGAGCTCCCGAGAAGGCACGTCCTCCACATAGGACCGGCCTCGGGACAGATCGCGCGCGCGCGCCGGGTTGACCTCGAATCCAGTCACACGGAAGCCCTTGCGGCAGAATTCCATGGCCAAGGGAAGGCCGACATAGCCCAGGCCCACGATCCCGATGCGCGCGGAATGATTCTCGAGTTTGGCAAGCATCTTCACGCCTATTTTACTATAAATATAATCGAAGCCACGGCCCATGAAAAAACCGCGAGTCATCGCCCCAGTCCCCACCGCGCCCGCTCGGCTGGAGATCCTGGTGCCTGCCCTCATCTTCATCAGCGCCCTGGTCCTGGCCGTCTGCGGCCTCTACCCGTCCCTGGGCCCCTGCGACAGCGCCGAGATGCCCATGGACGTGCCTCGCTTCGAGCTTCTGCATTCGCCGGGCTACCCTCTTTATCTCGTGGCCGCCCGGTTATTCTGCATGCTCCCGGTCGGGAACATCCCCTACCGGCTCAATCTGTTCGCAGGATTCCTCTTCGCCTGCGCCGCTGTCATGCTCTGGCATATCCTCCTGGAGATCCGGCGTCCCGACTCCGCGCCGCCGGCGCCCGAGCAGTCCCTGGCCGCGGCCCTTGCGGCTGTGGGGCTCTTGACCGCGCCGCTGCTCTATCGCTACGCGGTCGCCGCCGAGGTCTTCTCGCTGCACGCGCTCATCATCCTCATCCTGCTCTGGCTCTCGACCCGGCTCTGCTTGCGCCAAGAAAAAAAAGACGCCTTCTGGGCGGCCTTCCTCATGGGCCTGGGCCTGGGCAACCATCACACCCTGATCTTCCTGGCGCCGACCCTCTTCCTCGTCGCCTGGCCTCTGCTCACCCCCAGGGTCTTCAGCCGCTTGCTGGCTCTTTTCTGCCTCGGATTCTCCATCTATCCCATCGTCTGGGTCCTGGTGCACCATGACCTTTCCCTCCAATCCTGGCTGACCCTGAAGAAAGTCCTTTTCCGTGAGGATTTCGGCACCTTCTCCCTGGCCCAAGGCCTCATCACGACGAAGGCGGAAGTCACGGCCGCCTGGGCTCTCGGCTGGATGAAGAACTTTGCCCTGGAGACCGCGAGGAACTTCTCCCCCATCGGGCTGCTCCTCGGGCTGCTGGGCGCGGCGCATCTGTGCCGGCGAAGGGCCGCTCTGGGAGCGGCCATCCTCCTGGCCTGGCTCCTGAGCGGTCCCTTTTTCACTCTCCTCTGCCGGATGCCTCCTGATGAGCTCTCCGTGGAATTGATCCACAAATTCTGGGTCATGCCCCTGGTCGTCTTCGCCGTCCTTGTCGGAGCGGGATTTCTGGCTGCTTTAGAAAAACTCAGAGAACGGCCATGGCTTCTAAGAAGCGTTCTCGTTCTCACGACCTGCGGTCTGGCCCTCCAATTCGCTTGCGTCACCCAGAAACAGTCCAGGCGCGGCTGCTTCATCGTGGAGGACTATGGAAAAAACCTCCTGCGCAGCCTGCCGCAAGGAGCCTCGCTGTTGCTGCGCGGCGACACCGAGATCTTCTCGCTGGTCTACCTGCGCGATGTCGCGCACTATCGCGCGGACGTGAACGTCGTCCACATCCCGGCTGCCCCGCCCTCCTGGAGCTCCTATGAGGCCTGGCTGGCCGGCATGATCAACGGCCGCTTCAAGAAAGGGGAACGCGTGTTCCTGGCCGCGCCGTCTCTGCCTCTGCTCGGCGCCTGGACGCAGGCCTTCAGCGTGCTCTCCCAAGGCCTGGTCTGCGAGATCCGGCCCAAGGCCGCGCCGCCGCAGCAGCCCTCCTATCCCTTCCTCCTGCAGACGCACCCTGAGCAGGCCCGCGGCTTCGATGAGGATTACTTCTTGGCGCCCGTCCTCAACTCCGAGGCCCTGGGAGACCGGGCGCTGGGAGATTTCTATGTGGAGCGCGGCGACTGGCGCTCGGCCGACGCCTGCTATGAAAGGACGCTGTTTTCCAAAGCGCCCTCCATGCCCCGCGCCACGGGCATGGCCTACCTGCACGCCGCAGTCGACCTGCCCGCGGCCCGCAGCCTGTTCTCCTCCAAGGGCATCCGCATCCTGGAAGAACTCAAGGACAAGGATTCCGAGGCTCTGTACTTCCTGGGCATCGGGCATCTCATGCTGGGTGATGAGAAAACGGCCCGAGATTATGCCCGCAGATCCCTCTCGCTCGATTCCAAGAACTCGGAGGCCCACAACCTGTTGGGCATCACCTACGCCAACTTGAAGCAGTATCGGCAAGCGGAGCGGCTCTTCCGCCAGGCCCTCGCCCTGGACCCCAAGTCCGAGGTCGCCCGCGCCAACCTGGCAAAACTGCCCCGCCATTAGCTAAAATCATTTCCCCCTATGAAAAATTTCAACATCTGCGTCGTGGGCGCCGGCTATGTCGGCCTGGTGACCGGCACCTGCCTCTCCGAGCTCGGCCATCATGTCGTGTGCGTCGACTCCGATCCGAAAAAGCTCAAGTTCCTGAAGGCCAAGAAGATCCCGATCTATGAGCCCGGCCTGGACAAGCTTTTCCTGCGCAACATCAAGGCAGGCCGCCTGCATTTCGCCGGCTCCATCACCGAGGGTCTGCATTTCAAGGGGCGCCGGGCCCAGGTCGTGTTCATCGCCGTGGGCACGCCGCCGCATCCGGACGGCTCCGCCGACCTCTCGGCCGTGGAGGCCGTGGCCGAGGCCGTGGCCAAGGACATGCGCGAATACACGGTCCTCGTGGACAAATCGACCGTCCCAGTCGAGACCGGCGAGTGGGTCTCCAAGACAATGGACCGCTTCAATAAGCGGGGTGTGGCCTATGATGTGGTCTCCAACCCAGAATTCCTCGCCGAGGGCACCGCGGTCTCGGACTTCCTCAAGCCCGACCGCATCGTCTTCGGAGTGACCTCGCCGCGCGCCGAAGCCGTCATGCGCCAGGTCTACGCCGGCATCAAGGCCCCGGTCCTGGTGACCGACGTCAAGAGCGCCGAGATCATCAAGCACGCCTCCAACTCCTTCTTGGCCGTCAAGATCTCTTACATCAACGCCGTGGCCGCCGTCTGCGAGAAGGCGGGCGCGGACGTCGTCCAGGTCGCCCAGGGAATGGGCCTCGACCCCCGCATCGGCAAGCTCTTCCTGCGGCCGGGCGTGGGCTTCGGCGGCTTCTGTTTTCCCAAGGATCTCGAGGCCTTCTACTGGATCAGCAAGAAGAAGGGCTACGACTTCCAACTCTTGAAGGCGGTCAAGGACATCAACGAATCCGCCAAGGCCTGGGTCCTGCACAAGGTCGAGGAGAATCTCTGGAACCTCTCCGGCAAGACCGTGGCTCTCCTGGGACTGGCCTTCAAGTCCAACACGGACGACATGCGCTTTGCGCCCAGCGTGGACATCGCGCGCATGCTCCAGGAGCGCGGGGTACGCCTGCGGGCCTATGACCCGGTCGCCATGGCGAACGCCAAGGCCATCCCGTCCTTGAAGCACGTGACCTTCTGCAAGAATGCCTATGACTGCGTCAAAGGCGCCGACGCCGTGGCGCTCTTGACGGAGTGGCCCGAATTCAAGACCCTGGACCTTCCGCGCGTGCGCAAGCTCATGCGCGTGCCCCTTCTGCTCGACGGCAGGAACCTCTACGACCCCGCGGCCGTGCGCGCGGCCGGCTTCACCTACTGCAGCGTGGGGCGGCCCTGATGCGAGTCCTGATCACGGGCGGGGCGGGATTTTTAGGCAGTCATCTCGCCGAGCACTTCCTCGGCCAAGGCCACAAGGTCATCGTCATCGACAACCTCCTGACAGGCCGCATGGAGAACATCGCTCCGCTTTTCTCCAACCCGGACTTCTCCTTCATCAAGGCGGACGTGACCAACTTCCTCCATGTGCCCGGCCGATTGGACGCGGTCCTGCATTTCGCCAGCCCGGCCAGCCCGATCGACTACGCGCATTTCCCCATCCCGACGCTCAAGGTCGGCGCTTTGGGAACGCACAAGGCCCTGGGCCTGGCCAAGGACAAGAAGGCCGTCTTCATGCTGGCCTCGACCTCCGAGGTCTACGGCGATCCCGAGGTCAACCCGCAGCCCGAGACCTACTGGGGCAACGTCAACCCCATCGGCCCCCGAGGGGTCTACGACGAGGCCAAGCGCTTCGCCGAGGCCATGACCATGGCCTATCACCGCTTCCACCGCATGCCCGTGCGCATCGTGCGCATCTTCAACACCTACGGCCCGCGCATGCGCCTCAAGGACGGACGGGCGGTCCCCAATTTCATCACCCAGGCACTCAAAGGCCGGCCTCTCACGGTCTACGGCGACGGCTCGCAGACGCGCAGCCTCTGCTATGTCTCAGACCTGATCCGCGGCATCGCCGGGCTCCTGGAATCCGACATCAACGGCCCGGTCAACATCGGAAATCCCAGAGAGCTCACCATAAAACAAATCGCCCAGATCATCATCAAGCTCACAGGCTCGAGATCCCGCCTCGTGCGCAAGCCCCTTCCCAAGGACGACCCGCAGGTGCGCCGGCCGGACATCCGCCTGGCGCGCCAGAAGCTCGGCTGGAGACCAGAGGTCTCCCTCGAGCAAGGCCTTCAGCGCACCATCGACTACTTCCGGGCCTCGGTCTAAACCGTGTTCCTGTCGGTCATCATCCCCTGCTTCAACGAGTCAGGCAATCTCGCTCTCTTTGCGCAGAAACTTTTCCCGGCCCTCGACGCCTTGGGGGTCAGCCACGAAGTGGTGGCGGTGGACGACGGATCGACGGACGATACGTCCACTGCCCTTCAGACCATAGCCCAAGAACGGCAGGGATTCAAAGTCATCGCTCACGAACGCAACCAAGGCCTGGGCGCGGCCCTGCGCACGGGATTTTCCGCAGCCTCGGGCGAGTGGATCGCGACCCTGGACGCTGACCTGACCTTTGCCCCCTCGCAGATCGCGGCCCTCCTTGAAGCGCAGCGCGCCACCAACGCGGACATGGTGGTCGGCTCGCCTTTCTTGAACATCTGGGGGTTGCGGAAGATCTCCCGGATCCGCCGCTGGCCCAGCCTTCTCGCCAATTTCCTCTACCGGATGGTCTGCGGCTGCCGCCTGACATCCTACACGCCGATCTTCCGGCTCTACCGGGCCTCCGCCTTGCGCTCCATCCCCCTGCAGAGCGACGGCTTTGAGATCAACGCCGAGATCGCGGCGCTCTTTTTATCTTCGGGAAAATCCGTGACCGAGGTCTCGGCCCTGCTGAGTGTGCGGCAGCGCGGATACTCCAAGCTCTCGCCGCTGCGGGAGCTCTGGCGCCATGCACGGCTCCTGCGGCGGCTCCTCCGACAACAAAACCTGTGAAGGTCGCCCGCCGCGAATTCGAGCACCTGGCCGAAAAAGCCCTCAAAGAAATTCCCAAGCGATTCCTCAATCTTATCGTGGACCTGGAGATCTCGGTCCGCTCTGTTCCAGGCCTAGAGGCCGGGAGATGGAAGGGCTCAAAAACCCTCTTGGGCCTCTACCGTGGCCTGTCGCGCGCCGACATGACCAGCCCCTATTCCGGCTCGCACCCGCCCGCGCGCATCGTACTCTATCAAAGGAACATCGAAGCCTTGTGCAACACATCACAAGACTTGGCCCGCCAGATCCGCACCACCCTGCGCCACGAGCTGGCCCATCATTTCGGCTTCTCAGACGCAGATCTGCGCCAGAAATGGCCCGAAGGCGCCTGAATAGATTCCCAAAGCGCCCTCCGCCAGAAGATGTCCTAACCTGAATTCTTCCGTTGAATGAACGACGAAAAAGTTCCCAAGTTGCCGGGGTGTTGTTGAAAAGTTGTTATTTTATAATCATAATTTTTGTTTTACCGCCAGCGCTGGCGGTATTTGAAAAAAAGTATTTATAAAATAATTGGAATTCAAGAAATGGGCGGCATTTGTTTGAAAACGAAAAACTAAGAATAGAATTATTTGGCCACCTCCGCCGCTGAAGAGTGGTCAACCGAAGAATTCAGGTTAATAGAGGAACCCGAAAAGATAGAGCGGGATTTTATTGCCGGCGCCTATTTCAACTTTATCCAAAACCAGATATGCATTTTTTATGCCGTGCAGCTGCTCCGCGGTTTTATTTTTTCCGCCGATTTCGAACGCGAATTTAGCGTTGACCATAAAATCCCCCCGGGATGCGGCTGTTACTCGCTCACTCCCCGCCACCTGATTCATGAAAAATGTTTCTCGCACCGCACCCTGTTCGCTGTCCAGCCTCAATGAGCCATTGATCGCCGCCAGAAGGTTGGTATTCTCCAGGAACAGCTTGGCCGGCTTTCTCAGCATCTTATAGCCTCTTCCCTCGGAAGAAACCGCGACGATGATCCCGGCCCTCTCAAGATATTCAAGGTAGTGGTATACATATTCTTTAGAGATGCCGAGCTCCCTGCTCAGCTTATCGATATTCGGCGCGAACACGGATGCTCCCGCGATAAGCCATAGGATTTTTTTCATGGCCACGATATTCACAGGCTTCACGTTGCCAATGACCGCAACATCCTCATAAAGCACCTTTTCGATTATGTTGAGGACCTTTTGCGGATAGGCAGCCTCGCTTTCGACGAAAAACGGATAATACCCGCAGCTGAGATAATTCCTAAAATCCCTCAAAACAGTCAGCTGCCCGGATATTTTCTGCGCATGCTTCACATGGCCATGCAAGATGTCCTCAAGCTTGAGCACGGGGAATGCCTTGCCCTCCTTCAAGACTAAATATTCACGGAAAGAAAGTCCCCTGAGATCGTAATAGACAAAACGACGCGAAAGGTCGGCTTTGCCTTGCTGCAAATTCAACGAGGAGCTGCCGGACACTAGGAGCTTCTTGCCCCTGAAAGTATCCACGATATTTTTAAGTTCAACCTGCCAGTTCGGGTATTTGTGGATTTCGTCGATAATCAGCGCCTGCCCGCCGAAATTAAAATACTCGGAAGCGATATTGAACAACCCCGTGGCCGTTGCCTCCATATTATCAGCCGAGATATACAGACATTTCTCCACGTCGCCGTAATTTTCGTGATAATACTGCAAGAGCATGGTCGTCTTGCCCACGCCGCGAGCTCCGGTAAAACAAATGGCATCGGCTTTCCAGTCTACATGAGCGTAAAGATAGCGCCTGAACGCGCACGGGGTGTTTTTAACAGTACTGTGGTGTATGGCAAATACTTTATCCAGCATGAGGGCGTTCCTCCTATTCCACAATAGCTAAGTAGAGTTTACTAAATATCATATAAATAGCAAACTCCAGTTGCCTGTCGGATTCCCGCGATGCAGACCTGCGCCAGAAATGGCCTGAAGGCGCCTGGGCCGAAAGACCTATACAGGGGGGGCTTGAGGGCCCAAGTCCATACTAGGACCAAAGACTGGCCTATGGTGGGTCCAAAGGCCCTGTTGGGGGACTTGGGGGACAGCTATAATCTATTTGATGAGAGCTTCAAATCTAGGAGGATTTATATGAAATTTTTTGCCTTGATGTTGTGCCTGGCGCCTGTCATGGGATGGGCCGCTCCCGTCGAAAACAATTCAGACACGAAGGGCGTTCTACAACAAGCAGCCTCCGGGAGAATCGGCCTGGACACGACATATGACAATAGCCGGGCTGCCATGAAAGCCTCCTCTCCCGTTGACGGAGATCTAGGCACGCAAAAGAATGCCGCCACTCCCAATCTGTCCCTGGCATCTCTGCCTGTAGCGGAAGACAATACAGCGCCTCCTTCGCCGCGCCAAGACAAAAGAGAAATGGCCAATCAACCTGCCGAACATTATACTCCAGTCACCGAGGGACGCCTTGGCGTGTCGATGTTCTGGGGGATGGTAGGTGCCGGCATAGGGTTATTCACGCTCGGCCCCATCGCTGCAATTGTTGCCGGGGTAGTCCTATGCATCGCTGCTTTCACAGGCTTCAAATCTCCCAAAGACACCATTCATGAAGCATTGAAGAATGGTAGTGGGCCTTATAACAATGATCTTTTATTTCCTCCCGGCACTAATTAATCCCCCGCGTGTCGGACGAACCTTAAAAAAGATGAAACTGTAGTAATACGTATTTTTTAACTAAAAACCGGATCGCGGCAACGTCGGACCCAACCGCAATTGATATAATCGGTCCGTGAAGTTAGAGATTCCCTGGGCCGAGATCGAGGCCAAGTGGCAGGCCCGCTGGGAAAAAGAGGGCGTCTTCAAGACCCCGGAGAAACCCCGGCCGGGCAAGAAGTTCTACTGCCTCGACATGTTCCCCTACCCCTCCGCCGACGGCCTCCACGTCGGCCATCCCGAGGGCTACACAGCCACCGACATCCTCTGCCGCTACAAGCGTTTGAAGGGCTTCGACGTGCTGCACCCCATGGGCTGGGACGCCTTCGGCCTGCCGGCCGAGAACTTCGCGCTTCAGACCGGCACGCACCCCTCGGTGGTCACGCAGAAGAACATCGCCAATTTCAAAAGGCAGATAAAATCCCTGGGCTTCTCCTACGACTGGGACCGCGAGATCGACACCACGGACCCCGCCTACTACCGCTGGACCCAGTGGATCTTCCTGCAGCTCTTCAAGAAGGGCCTGGCCTACGAGGACACGGCCCCCATCAATTTCTGCCCCTCCTGCAAGACCGGCTTGGCCAACGAGGAGGTCTTCGGCGGCGACTGCGAGCGCTGCGGCACGACGGTGGAGCGGCGCAATATCCGCCAATGGGTCTTGAAGATCACCGCCTACGCGGACCGTTTGGAGAAGGACCTGGCCGGCCTCGATTGGCCCCAGTCCACCCTCCTCATGCAGAGCCACTGGATCGGCCGCTCCGAAGGAGCCGAGGTCAAGTTCAAGACCGAAGCCGGCGATGAATTGATCGTTTTCACGACCAGGCCCGACACGCTTTACGGCGCGACCTACATGGTTTTGGCGCCCGAGCATGCACTGGTCCAGAAACTGACCACGCCGACGCAGAAAGCCGTCGTGCAAGCTTACATCCAAGCGGCCCGATCTAAATCAGACCTGGAACGCACGGAACTGCAGAAGGAAAAGACCGGAGTCTTCACCGGCGCTTTCGCACTCAATCCCCTCAACGACAAGAAGATCCCCATCTGGATCGCCGACTACGTCCTCTCCGGCTACGGCACGGGCGCCATCATGGCCGTGCCTGCCCATGACCAGAGGGACTGGGAGTTCGCCAAGAAATTCGGTCTGCCCCTCATCCAAGTCCTTAAACCCATCACTGGAGAGATCCCCCAAGATAAAGCTTTCTGCGAAGACGGCATTTCCATCAATTCCCCCTCCTGGGACGGCCTGCCCACACCGCAAGCTGTTCAAAAAGCCATTACTTATTTGGCGGATAAGAAACAGGGCCGCGGCATGGTCCACTACAAATTGCGCGACTGGATCTTCTCGCGCCAACGCTACTGGGGAGAGCCCATCCCCATCATCCATTGCCCTAAATGCGGCAAGGTCCCCGTGCCGGAAAAAGACCTCCCAGTCCTGTTGCCTCAGGTTGCGGACTACAAACCGACAGGGACGGGCGAGTCGCCCTTGGCCGCCATCCCGGACTGGGTCAACACCCAATGCCCCGCTTGCCAGGGCCCTGCCAAGCGCGAGACCAACACCATGCCCCAGTGGGCCGGCTCGTGCTGGTATTATTTAAGGTATACGGACCCTAAAAACATGGAGTTTGCCTGGTCTGAAGACCAGGCGAAAGCTTGGATGCCTGTGGACTGTTACGTGGGCGGAGCCGAGCACGCCGTCCTGCACCTGCTCTACGCGCGCTTCTGGCACAAGGTCCTCTTCGATCTCGGTTTCGTCTCGACGGAGGAGCCCTTCCAGAAGCTGCGCCATCAGGGCATGATCCTGAGCTATTCCTACCGCGACGCCAGCGGCGTCTACCACCCCTACGACAAGATCGCCTTCCCTGAGACAGGCAAGGCGACTCTCATCGAGACCGGGGCCGCGCTCGAAGTCCAGGTCGAGAAGATGTCCAAGTCCAAGAAGAACGTGGTCAACCCGGACGCCATCCTCAAGGAATACGGGGCGGACGCATTTCGGCTCTACGAGATGTTCATGGGCCCCTTCGAGGCCTCCAAGCCCTGGGACATGCGCTCCATCGAAGGCGTCTCGCGCTTTTTGCGCAAGGTCTGGCAGCTTTGTGAAGAAACGCTCGCTGACGGTCCCGGTCTCGTCGCCCTGCGCCACCGCACCATCAAGAAGGTCGGTTCGGACATCGAGACCTTCAACTTCAACACCGCGATCTCGGCCCTGATGATCTATGCCAATGAGATCCAGAAGTCTGCAGCGCGAGAGGATGTGCAGACCCTCATCCGACTCCTGCACCCCTTGGCCCCGCACATGACCGAAGAACTCTGGGAGCGTCTGGGGCACCCGCAGTGCCTCGCCCGAGAGGCCTGGCCCGCCTACGAGGAGAAGCATCTCCGCGACCAAGCGATCGAATACGCGATCCAGATCAACGGCAAGCTCCGCGGGACCTTCATCACCGCCGCGGACGCGGCCGAAGCGGCCGTGGCTCAGGCCGCCCTCGCCCAGGAGAAGATCTCGGCCGCTCTGCAGGGAAAGACCGTGGTCAAGACCATCGTCGTGCCCAAACGCCTGGTCAACATCATCGCGAGATAATCCATGAAAAAACATCTTCCCCTTCTGCTCGTCGCGGTCCTCTTGGGATGTTCGGCCTCCGAACAGGGTCTCCGCTACAACCCGGCCCCGCAGATCCTGCCGCAGAACATCAAGAGGATCGCCCTGCATCCCGTCGTCAACAAGACCAACCAGTTCGGCATGGAAGACAAGCTGCTCTTGGACGTGCGCGATTCGTTCCTCAGCGACGGCCGCTACCCGCTCGTTCCGGAGAACCAGGCCGACGGCGTGGTGTGGATCACCATCACGCGCTACCTCAACATCCCCGTACAGTTCGACGCCACCCTCACGCCCACGACCTACAAACTCCGGATCGTCATCGACGTGTCGTTCGTGGACCAGACCAAAGCCGGACAGGCCCTCTGGGTCGAGAAGAACATCGAGGGCATCCAGACCTATACCGCGCCGACCCTGGCGGGGGGCATGACCGAGGAGCAGGCCCGCGAGCTCATTTGGACCTCCCTGGCGCACAGCATCGTCACGCGCGTCATCGACGGCTTCGGCACGGTCATGGGCACTTCGCGACGCCTCATCGAAGGAAGCGCTCCCTCGACCGAACCCGCGTCCAAACCGGAAGTCCCCGTCACGCCCGTCAACCCCCACCCCTATTGATGGAACTGCGCCACGCGGATCTTCTCAAGGAATGGAAAGCCGGGAATTTCCGCCCCGTCTACTACTTCATCGGCGAGGATGGGGCCGGCCAGGCCGAGGCAGCCGTCCAACTCAAGGCCGCTCTCCGCTGCGACAGCTTCAATCTCGCCGAATTCTCCGGCGACATCGGCGGCCAGACCGCGGCCATCCTGGCGGAATGTTCGACCTTGCCCGTGTTCGCCGACAGGCGCCTCGTCCTGGCCCGCGGCAAGCTGACGGCCGAGGCCAGGACCGCCTTCGCCGAATATTCCAAGCATCCCTCCCCGTCCACCACGCTGCTCCTCTTCTCAGAGGAACGAAAACCCGATCCCACCAACGCCCTGGTCAAGGCCGCCTCTCATGCCGGAGCCGTGTGCGTTTTTCCCGCCCTGAAAGAAGGCGAGGCTCTCGCGCGCCTTCAGGCGGAGGCGAAAAAAGCGGGCCGGAGGCTCTCCCCACAAGCGGCCGAGGCCCTCGTGTCCGAAGCCGGCACGGACTGGAGCATCCTGCGCTCGGAACTCGAGAAAGTCCTCCTCTTCACCGGTCCGTCGCCTGAGGTGACCCTGACCCATGTCGCCTCCTGCCTCGGCTGGAGCAAGGATGCGGACCCCTTCGCCCTCTCCCGCCTCATCCAAGCCCGCCAGCTCAAGGACTCCTTGGCCCAGCTCAAACGCCTCTTCGAGCAAGACAAGCCCAACGACCAGGCCTTCAAAGCCCTCTTCCAGATCCAAGGCGCGATCCAAAAACAGCTGCGCGCCAAGCGCATGCTCCGCGAGAGAAGCTCCGAGGATGCGGTCTTTTCTGCCCTGCGGCTCAACCGCTGGTGGGATAAGGACTACTTGGGGACGCTCAAGCTCATCGATGAGAAGCGCCTCTGCCGGGATCTGAAGGCCTGTCTGGAGACGGAGATTTCTCTAAAATCAAAGAGTTGGCTGTCCGCCTCACAAGAGATCGAACGCCTCGTGATCCGCCTTTGCTCCCGGGGAAAGACCGGTCAGGCCGGCTGAGCCGGCGTAGCGGCGAGCCGAGCCGCCACGCGCAGAGCGAGACGGGACTTGCGGCGGGCGGCGGTCTTCCAGTGGATGACCCCGCGTCGGGCGGCCTTGTCAAAAGCGGCGGAGGCCTTCGCCAGCAACTCAGACGTTTTTCCGTCTTTGGCGACGGCCGCGTCGCCGGCGGCGCGAGCCGCCAGACGCATGCCCTTCTTGATGACGAGGTTGTGCCGGTGCCTTCTCACGGCCTGTCGAGCGGCTTTGAGCGCCGAGCGGTGGCGCGTGGGTTTCTTCGTGGCTGCCATAGGACAATTAAACCAATTCGAGCGGTCAAGCGTCAAACGCCGGAGCGTCCCAATGTCGTAAAATGACGGTATGCCCTTGGGCCCTGACCGACGCCACGTCCCTCACGCCTGCGGCGTCTATCTCATGCGCGACGCTGGCGGCTCGATCCTCTACATCGGCAAGGCCAAGGACCTCGCGCGGCGGGTCGCTCAATATTTCAATCCCAAAAAAAACGACTTAAAAAACTCCCTGCTCGCCCCGCTGGTCCGAACGATCGATTACCTCCCCTGCGCCTCGGAGCGGGAGGCCCTGCTCCTGGAGCGCCGACTCATCCGCGAGCGCCAGCCCTTCTTCAACGCGATGTGGAAGGACGACAAGTCCTACCCCTATGTCAGGATCACGGTCCAGGAAGATTTCCCGCGCATCTTCCTGACCCGGCGCCGGGTCAAGGATGGAAGCCTCTATTTCGGCCCCTATCCCGAGGTCGCGCCCATCAAGGGCCTGCTCGACCATCTCTGGAGGCAGAAGTTCTTCCCCCTGCGCCCCTGCCACTGGGATTTCAGCAGGGACAAGCCCCTGGCTCCCCGCATCCTGCACTCCTGCCTCTACTACCACACGAAAGATTGTCCGGCCCCGTGCGCGGATCACATCAGCCGCAAAGACTACCGCCGCATCGTTCACAACGCCGTTCTTTTCTTCTCCGGCCGCCACGCGGCCCTGCGAAAACAGTTCGAAAGGGAGATGCGCCAAGCCTCCCGAAGCCTGGAATACGAGAAAGCGGCCCGCCTGCGCGACAACATCCGCGCTCTCGATCAGATCAGCGAGCGGGTCCGGGTGCGCGCCGTGACGCAAGCGGACATCACGGCCCCCCTGGCCGCGAGCCGGTCGGTCACGGACCTGCAAG